>NZ_BDGB01000161.1 GCF_002157585.1 Lentilactobacillus parakefiri | reverse complement strand
CTTGATTCAATTACTGACCGCCGGATACAAGCATATGCAGAACAAATGAATAATCGTCCCCGTAAATGTCTCGGATGGAAAACGCCTTATGAAATATTCTTTAATGTAGTGTTGCACTTAATTTGACAATTCAAGGTATTTAAAATTACGGCTTTGTTTGTAGACTCATGTGTAATTGTTGCGATTGTTTCTGTCTTCTGATTTGCCTGGTTGACACCAGTGAACGAAAGAGTCGGCTTTAACTGTGTGTCAGCATTAACATTATGAAGATTTCCATAAAGGATGCCAATTAGTAAAACAGTTGTAATGAGAAGGATTGTACGGAAAATATGGTTCAAAACATATTTCTGCTTTTGTATCATGAAAAAATGCCCCCAAATATAAAATTAATTTGCTATAAAAGTACTCAACTCCAATACATAATAATTATAGCATTAAGTTGCTACATAATTTTAACAATCGGTAAATGTTATTAAATTATAATCAGCATCTTGAATCCAATCTTACTGACAATAATCTAAGAATGTTAGAGATTAGTAGAGGCATAGATGTGTAATAAACAAGGGTACTTCTTAAGGGCTGTTCCTCATAAATCATATAGGTTAGGAGGTTATTCTGATCACACACTTCTTTATATGCAGTTGAACAGTATCTCGTACTTAACAGATATAATGTCAATGTTTACGTTATAATTAACCCATCAAACCAAAAAAGGACATGATCAAATGAAATTCATCTCATGGAACGTCAACGGACTGCGAGCGGCGGTAAAATACGACTTTGCCGACACTTTTAATCAATTAGATGCCGACTTCTTCTGCATTCAAGAAACCAAGATGCAGGAAGGGCAGCTGGAGCTTGACTTGCCTGGCTACCAGCAATATTTTAATTATGCTGAACGCAAGGGCTATTCCGGAACGGCCATCTTCACTAAACATGAACCGGTAAATGTCACCTATGGCATCAACAGCGACGAGTTCGATCACGAGGGGCGGGCGATCACCCTTGAGTATCCTAACTTTTACTTGGTCACGAGCTATGTTCCAAACTCTGGCGCTGGGCTGAAGCGGCTTGACTTTCGGATGGGCTGGAACAAGGCTTTCTACCAATATTTAAATCAGTTGGATAAGCAAAAACCCGTCATCCTGTGTGGCGATCTGAATGTGGCTCACAATGAGATTGATTTGAAGAATCCAACGTCTAACCATCACAATGCCGGGTTCACTGACGAGGAACGTCAAGATTTCACCAAGTTGCTAAATGCCGGCTTTATGGATACTTTCAGACATTTTTATCCTGACCAAACAGATATCTATTCCTGGTGGAGCTACCGATTCCATTCCCGCGACCGGAATGCCGGCTGGCGGATTGATTATTTTGTGGCGAGTGATCGGTTGTCAGATGATATTCAGGATTCAAAGATTTTGACTGATGTGTTTGGGTCGGATCACTGTCCGGTGGAATTAGACACTAATGAACTTTAGGTCGACCAAAAAAGTGTAATTATGAATTACTTTCAAATACAAAATTACCACGACTCATGGTACAATTGAGTCGTGGTAAAGTTGTAGAGCGATAGCTCAGTAGTTACGGAGAACCGCTAAACTGCCTAAAGTTTATGAGCGGTTCTTTTTGATTGCCTTGATAAGATCCGCGATCGCGAAGATTATAAAGGCAACTGCTTTGAGGCACGCAGCGATACCAAACAGTATTGCCGCCCACAGCATTAAGACTTAGAGCAACCCTTTCTTGGATGAATTTTTGTTGCATTGGCAACACCTCAATTCCAAAAATGACTGCTACCGCTTTAACAACCCTACAAGTGAAAATTATACCGTAAATTACACCAGGAATCATTAATGAATCATGAGAGAATTGTGCAATTAAAAAAACTCACAGCCGTCAGTTTGACAGTTGTGAGTTTTTAATTATCGTCGATTATTTCCGACCAACGGAGGATGACCGGAACTTAGAATTCCCAGTTGCCCCAAGGTATAGCCAAGAATGGTGAAGAAGCCCCAATCTTGAAAGCTAACCAGTGCATCAAGAAACAGTCCACCGCCAGCACCAATCAGAATCCCTAGATTACGTTCGTGGTTAGAGTTGAGGATCTTGGCCGCAGATAACTTTGACTTAGCTTGCAATGCGATCGCCTCGCAATCAGTGACTGAGAAACATTGAATTGACATTATCATAGCCTAATTTTGTTAAATTGCAACAAAAATTTCAGTCAAATCTGATCATGGCTCAATCACCTGGCTATTAACGTAAAACTTCTTCCCGCCAACGTAATAACGGATCGAAATTGTGACACTTTCGTCATACTTTTTGTCTTGGGCGGGATTAACGGTTGCCATGTGCTGGTCGGTTTTAGTGATCTTCAACCGGTAACGGTGCTGGCCTTTCTTGGCGACCTGTTTCATATTCAAGCCGCTGACCTTTGATGCGGTATAGAGATAGTCAGCCTTGCCCTTCTTCACGAACTTTTCAACTTTGGCAGCCGAGTGTGGCGCCGGCATCTTATTGACCCAATAGTCGTAACCGGTAAAATATTCCAGGTAGCCGTCATCGGTGACCCTCAGGCAGTTTTCGATCTTATACTGCTGGCGCAAGGGGAAAGCTTTAGTAACCTCCCAGATGAGTCCGCCAATGGTGCCGGTATAGGGCTGTTTAAAATAAGTTTGGTAAGCCGGGGCGTGGACCTTTTTAAAGGTGCTGGTCTTTGCCCAGATCCCGCTGGTGGACGTCACGTTGTGTGATGACTGGATGATGGCTTTTCGCAGCGACCAGTGCAGCCGGTTTAAGTTAATGGTTAAGTAGGGATGTTTGGTCTTACTGCTCTTGGTCAAGCGGCTCGATTTGAGCACAGTGCCCTTTGGAATTGTGATTTTGATATTTTTATAGTGGCTGTTTGTGGTGTGAATCGTCTTCTTGGTCATCAGGTATTGATCCTTGGAAAAATGGGACAGATAAGTAGTGGCATTTGCCGGTACCGCGACGCTGACCGCCAGAAGAATCCCCAACGCAAACAACCAGAATTGGAATTTGAGTTTTACCATGGTGTGGTCCCCCCCCTTATTTAAACGTGGTGACGCTGTTATTTTCATACCAGGACTGCTTACCAACCTTAAAAATCCAGTTGGTTAAGATCTTTTGAACCTTGGAAGTATTAGGAACCACGGTGATCGTGCCGGCTTCTGCATTCGTGATGGTCAATTGGTAATGGCCCTTCGACTTCTTGGTAAAGGGGAGTTGCTTGAGTCGCGACTTGAAAGTCAGGATTGTCTTGCCGCTCGCCATGGGCTGGCTGGCTTTTGCCACTTTCAAGCTGGTGGTTGGTTTTGGCGAAATTTTGAAGACAAAGGGCGAACTGGCGTCGTATTCCAGGTAGCCGTTGGTGGTGACCCGCAGTCGTGCGGCCACCGAAGTCGCGTAATCAACAGGCAAACGGGTGCCCTTCCAAAGGTTGCCGGTTTCCGTTCTGATCTTACCGTGAGATTGCTTACCATCGGATTGGGCGGCATAGTAGCTCAGGTAGCTTGGTTTGTGGATCTGCTTAAAGTTGTCACCTTTCGCCCGAATCCAGTGGCTGTAAATAGTTGGCTTTTTCACTGAGAGCAGTGGCTTTCTGATGTTATAACTTAACCGGTCGACATAAACGTCGACGTATTTATTGCCATGAAGATGTTTGGTGCCGGCAACTTGAACCACCGTCCCTTTGGGCAAAGTGAGCTTGGCGTGCTTATTGATATTGTATGTACGAATGGTGCGTTGGGTTTTCAAAAAGCTGTTCTTGACCACAGTGGCGTGGGCCGGTTGAGCCTGCATCAATGCGGCCCCAAACATCAGCAGTGCCCCCGTGATGAGTTGAGTTGTGCGTTTCAATTGCGATTCCCCCTTGAATGGACCTTTTGATACGACCTATACCACTAATTGTAGCATTTTACATCGCAAAAAAGCTGCCCAATCCTTTCAGATCAGGCAGCTTTTTGATTAGAAATTTAGTTGTTAATTAATTGGTCAATCATCTTATCAACAGCATCAACGTAGCCGGCAAGTTTCTTGTCAGCGGCGTCTTGGCTCTTATCATCGACTTCCAAGTAGAACTTCACTTTGGGTTCAGTTCCCGATGGACGGACAGCCAGCCAAGTTTCATCATCCAGCCAGTATTTCAAGACGTTAGACTTTGGCAGGTCAATTGTGGTCTGTTTGCCAGCTTGATCAGTCAGTTCAGATGACTGATAGTCGGCGTGGCTCAAGACCTTGTGGCCGTTAAATTCGGTCAGCGGATTCTCACGGAGTTCTGCCATGATGTGTGCCATCTTGTCTTTACCGTCAAGGCCGTCAAATTCTTTGGCAATGGTCTTTTCAGCGTAGTAGCCATACTTCTGGAACATTTCTTGAACACCGTCGTACAAGGTCTTGCCCTGACTCTTGTAGTAGGCAGCCACTTCAGCGAGTAAGAGCACCGTTTGAATGGCGTCTTTATCACGAACGAACGGCTTGATCAGGTACCCGAAGCTTTCTTCAAAGCCAAACAGGAAGGTGTGATCGTGCTCAGTTTCGTAGTGGTGAATGGCCTCGGCAATGAATTTGAAGCCGGTCAACACGTTGTTGGTTGCGACGCCATATGAAGCCGCAATTTTAGGTGCCAAATCAGTTGAGACAATTGATTTGACGATGGTGCCGTCAGCCGGCAGGTCGTCGGCTTTCTTTTTAGCAGCCAAAATATAGTTCAAGAGGACACTGGCAATCTGGTTACCACTTAGCAGGGTGTAGTCGCCATCAGGCTGACGAACGGCACAGCCTAATCGGTCGGCGTCAGGATCAGAAGCAATCAAGACATCGGCTGAGACCTTCTTGCCAAGTTCCCGGGCCAAATCAAAGGCTTGTGGGAACTCAGGATTTGGGAAGGGTGTGGTTGGAAATTCGGGATCGGCGATGGTTTGTTCCGGCACGACGACGTAATTCTTGAAGCCAGCTGCTTCCAAGGCACGGCGAGCGATGACTTTACCGGTTCCGTGAAGTGGTGAGTAGACGAATTTCATGTTGGCACCGACGTTTTTGATTAAATCGTGGTCGATGTTGACAGTCTGAACCTTGGCAAGGTAAGCTTGGTCAACTGCTTCGCCGATCAGGTTCATGACTTTTGCTTCACGGAGTTCCTGTTCAGGGGTAACATTGATAGCGAACAGATCGCTGCTTTTGCGGATGTATGACGTAATCAGGTCAGATTCCTTTGGTGGCATTTGACCGCCGTCTTGGCCGTAAATTTTGAAGCCATTATATTGTTTTGGGTTGTGGGATGCGGTAATCATGATCCCGGCATAGGTGTTCAGGTGACGAACAGCGAAGGACAACTCCGGTGTGGGGCGAATGTCGTCGAAGACAAAGGTTGGGATATGGTGATACCCCAAAACTTTTGCCGATTCATGGGCAAACTCCTTTGAATGGTAACGGGAATCGAAGCTGATGGCAACGCCCCGCTTGCGGGTTGCTTCATCCAAAGTATCCATGAATGAGGCGAGTCCTTCTGCGGCCTGGCGAACGGTGTAGATGTTCATCCGGTTGGTTCCGGCACCAAGCACGCCACGCATTCCGGCAGTTCCAAACGAGAGAACAGTTCCAAAGGCATCCTTCTTTTGGTCTGAATCATTTTTCATTTTATTTAAATCAAGCACAAGATTTTCTGGTAAATGAGATTGATTGGTCCATTGTTGGTAAGCGTCTTCAATTTTGTCATCCACGACATGACCCTCCTTATATTTCAAATCACCCTAATTATAGAAATTTAGCAGGCACACGTCAACAAGTTTACTAGCCAAAAACGCCAATATAACGGAATATCCTTGACATATCAAGGTAAAGAACATATATTTATTTTAGTAAATTAACTAAAACGATTGGATACATAAAAGCTGAATGATTTGATGGAGGGGTGAGATCATGGCAACAATTAAGGACATTGCGCAGAAGGCTGGGGTTTCAATTACCACGGTTTCGCGAGTACTGAATTACGATAAATCATTATCTGTCAGTGACCTGACTCGTAAAAAGATTTTTGAAGCGGC
Source organism: Lentilactobacillus parakefiri (assembly GCF_002157585.1). Taxonomy (GTDB): domain Bacteria; phylum Bacillota; class Bacilli; order Lactobacillales; family Lactobacillaceae; genus Lentilactobacillus; species Lentilactobacillus parakefiri. The sequence continues at coordinate 120,269 of NZ_BDGB01000161.1, read as the reverse complement.
TGAAGCCTTGGATTATACCAAGAAGAAACGTTCAAGCACGACTCGGGACACGGTTGCCATCGTTGAATGGTACACTGAGCAGCAGGAACTCGACGATTTGTATTATTTATCGATCCGCATGGGGGTTAAGAAGCAGGCAGAACGGGATCATTATAAGGTTAAACGGTACTTTGCCGGCGATCCACTGACTGCGATTGACGACGTATCCGGGATCGTTGCCATCGGTAAGTTCAGTGATGACCAGATCAAGATCATGCAGGAAGCCAGTGACAATTTGGTGTTCGTTGACTTTGATACGTTAGCCAAGGGACACGATTGTGTGGTGACTGACTTTGATAGTTCGACCAAATCAGTGTTGGCCTACTTCATAGAAAATGGCTTGAAGCGCATTGGCATGATTTCCGGAGTTGAATACAGCAGCGATCAGCAGTTAAAGATTACCGATCACCGCTTTGATGTCTTTAAAAACTATCTCGAAAAACAGTCCTTGTACGATCCGGCAAACGTGTTTGTTGGTGATTACACGATGCAGTCAAGTTACAACATCATCGATCAGGCACTCAAACGGTCCAAAGAATCGTTTCCAAATGCGCTGTTTGTGTCTAATGACGCCATGGCGGTCGGCGCTTTGAAGGCGCTCCATGACAATGGCGTTAAGGTTCCCGAGGATGTCAGCTTGGTCAGCTTCAACGATACCGCGGTTGCCAAGTACGTGATCCCTTCATTGACAGCGGTTAAGGTTAATACCAGCAAGATGGGGGCGGTTGCCGTTCGTCTGCTGGGACTGTTGGACAATAACCTGGATAATGATGGGCACACCCCGGAGAAAGTCGTTGTGGCAACACGATTGATTGAGCGGGAAAGTGTCCACACAGGGAAGCCGATTCGCGAAGCTGATTAATTTTAAAATACATGAAAAAGCGGCCACTAACACGAAATTTGCGTTAGCGGCCGTTATTAAGTTACGAAGATTTTGAAGACAATTATCCCAACAGATAGGTAACACCAGTCGATTCCCGGCCAATAAAGGTGGTCATCTCCGGGTTGGTCGGCACAATTGAAATTGGAACAAATGGGAACTCATCGTTAAGCATTTCCCGGAGGAACTGAGCACGGGCATTGGTGCCGGAGTGTAGAATTGTCAGCTTAACAATGCATTCGTCGTGCATCACCTGCATCTGGGTCCGCCAGAAGTCGTTAAGGGATTCATCTTTGGAGCCGTGGGCGACCAAGTCGAAATCATTATCGCCAAATTTAATCATGTAGGCGGTGTTGGCGTGTTTGCCCAAGAAACCGCGAAGCTTGCCGATGATCCGATTATTAACAATTTGTTGGTTGTTGCGGACTGAAAAGAAGATCCGGGTCCGGTTTCGAATCTTTGCCAACTGAGGCAAAATCTCTGGGATGGATTTGCCGGCCGCAATTAGCTTGGCAGCTTCCAGCACCTGATAGGATAGACCGGCCGCCGTGACTTGACTGTTGACGACGGTCACTTGACTGGTTGATTTGCTGGCAGCGGTTCTGGCATTTGCATAAGTGTTGGATAATTTATCGCTTAAATGTATGGAGAGAATCTGACTGCCATCTGCCCCCAGTTCGTTATACAGCCGGGTAATTTCACCGACCGAAATGTCGCCAATGACCGGTTTATTTGAACACTGGTCAAATAATTGCAAAAACTTCTCACTACTAATTTTATTGACGTAGCCGAACAGCTTGCCGTCCATGACGATTGGCGGGTTGAGCACGGAAATACCGTACGCCTGAAGATCTGCCTTTGACAGATGGGCCGCCGAGTCGGTTACCAATTTAATTTGATTCATTATTTCACCCCATTACTCGAAAAAATTATTATACTATTATTGTATAGTATAAATTAGTATAATTGTTGTGTTTTGAAAAAGATTAGATTTTAATTCTAACTTTAGTCACAATTTAGTCATGAAAGGGCGGAAATTCATGAAAGGCAAGTACGAAGTGAACCAATTCATCGGCGTTCCACTTGAGACCGATGACTCCGGACAATATCGCATTAAACGCGATGAATCCGGGGATTTTAAGCTACATAGCTGGCGGACCGGCAAACACACCAAGGGGAAGTTTAAGCAGGTCGGCCAAATTTTTATCACCGAAAATAATTTGATGGTCGGAATTGTCCAGGCAATTCCGGTGGCTTTCAAGGATCGCCACCAGTACACGCCGCTCCAGCGGTTTACGAGCGAGTATGTCTCAGATGCCGTTTTGGCGGCTGGCAAGGCGAAATTAGAAAAGTAGTCTATTCAGGAAAATTGGGGGATTTAAGGATGGGGAAAAAAGTTCGACACAGATCCAAGTTTAAAATTGTCACCTATTCAATTCTGGGACTAATCATGTTGCTGTTTTTAGCAGCAACGTTACCACCAAAGAATGCGGTGGGAACGACGATGATTATTAATGGTGCTTCACCAATGAGCGTGATCAGGTGTCATCCAAAGTATCACCCAAAGGAAAGTAAATTTTTCAAAATGCCGGTTTATTCGATCCCAATTAAATATGCCTACACGGATCAACAAGCTGGTGGACGGGTATCGGCGTTTGCTATCAGAAGTTTCATGGGGACTTTTCATGTTGCGACGCCACTAAATCAATTTTTGGGCTAACCAAGGGGGAAGACCATGCGTTATTTGAAGCGGATCCTTAAATATATTGGCATTTTAATCGTAAGCATTTTCTTATTCGTTGCCCTTATTTCATTGTCACCAAAGGGATCAGTGCGGGTGCGGATTGCCGTTGCCGGGCACCCGGCTTTGGCAGTTAAGTGTAACCCAAAGCTGGAAAGTGGCTATCGACACCCGCATTATTTCATTCCTTATAAGGAAGCCTACCTGTCTGGTGACGGTTCATACATGGTGAACGAATTTTCCGTGAAGAAGGCGCTAGTTTTTAATTATGCTAAGCAGGTGGTTCCGAGATTGTAATGGGCTTTCAATACTCATTTGGTGGGGATGCCGGGTTTAATTATGAAATTGCCCGTTCTACATGCCCTAACTGACCGGTAGTAAGATGATAGACAATGAAGGTCAACTCATCACTTGTTTAATTTAGAGGAGGATTTCCAAATGACAGCATTCGACAAAGATAGCTTTTCACTTACGAACAAAGTTGCATTGGTCACCGGTGGTGCATCCGGATTGGGCCTGAACTATTCAATTGCTCTGTCTATGTATGGGGCCGATGTGTTTATTGTGAGCCGATCACAAAAGGGCTGGGAGGAAGCTCAAAAAGCAGTTGAAGGAAATGGCCAACAAATCGGTTTTCTGCAGAAGGACATTACGGCAGATGGCGCAGCGGCTGAGGTCATTCAAGCTGTTTTGGATCAGTTTGGGCACTTGGATATTTTAGTGAATAATGCAGGGATGCAAATTCGCAATGATGTCCTTGATTTTTCAGATGAAGATTGGAAAAAGGTAATTGACCTAAACCTGAACGCCCTCTATTATTTATCACACGAGGCAGCCAAGGTGATGGTTAAACAAAAGAGCGGCAAGATTATTAACATTGGTTCGATGCAATCATATCGGGCTGGTAAGTTCATTTTCCCGTATACTGCAAGTAAGCACGCAGTTCTAGGGTTGACTAAAGCATACGCCGACGCACTGGCACCCTATAATATTCAGGTCAATGGTCTTGCGCCGGGCTATATTAAGACGGATATGACCAAGCCTCTGCAGGAGGACCCGATTCGTGGACCGGAAATCAAAGCCCATATTCCATCTGGGGAATGGGGTGTGCCCGAAGAGTTGATGGGGCCAGTTGTCTTTCTGGAGAGTCAGGCATCAGATTATGTCACAGGGGTGATGCTGCCGGTTGATGGGGGGTACTTGCTACGATAAAGTATTTTTGGAGGCGCAGGCAAAGTAGTGATTATCTTATCCTCGACTTTTTAAGTTTTGCTATTATATGGCAGGAAACTAACCGCTTTAAGTCCCACTCTGAAAAAATGACCCCCAAGCCATCACAGCCTGAAGATCATTTGAACGCCTAGCACGAAACTAGTGCGGGTATTTTATTAACCACCGAAAATTACTTCTTGAGTAATGCTTCAGCTTTGCTCTTGAGATCGTCAGTTGACATGTTCATGTAAGGTTCAACATCCTTTTCGGTCTTGAGAGTATCGTGGTCATTCTTTTCCATGTAGTAGTCCCAAATAGCATCACGGACTGGTAATTTTTGATCGCTCCAGTCGAATGCCTCAGACATCATTTGGTTCAATAATGGAGATTCTGCACCTGGTTCTTCAGCCATAAATAATTACCTCCTTCTATTTGATCTAACTTCATTATAGTTCTTTTTTCGAAAGTGGCTAAAGATTTGTTCGATTTATTTGAATAACTAGGCTGCCGGTTGAACTTTGGCAATCCAATTGACCTCTGGGTCGGGCTTGTTGAGGGTTTGGATATCTTTGCCGATTTCTTTATTCCGCGCCACAATGCGGCCGGAAATTGGTGATTTCAGAGTTTCCACCGATTTATCGCCCTCGATATCCAATAGATCGTCATCGACTTCAATCGTATCTAATTGGTTGGGAAAATCGGCGAAGGTAATCTTACCCATCAAATCATAGACCGATTTGTCGATGCCCAATAGGTAGTTACCGTCAGCTTCCTTTCGGTACCAAATCCCGTCTTTGACCTCAGCGGGAGCTTGCACCGATTGCTTTTTGCCAGTGAAGAAATTAATGATTTTTTGCCAAATGGAAATTTTTGCCATAACGACACCGCCTCGATATTATTTACCTCAATTATACCGTATAATTAGAGATGTACGAGAATTTGAACAAGGGGGGAATGTCAGATGTACCTCATTGATATTTCTAGAAATGGCAAACCCAGTTATGACGCGCGGGTCAACCAATCGTTGGACAACTATTTTGTGAACGATCTTAAACTTCCTGGACACGGATTTATGTTCTATATTAACAAGCCATCAGTGATTATCGGCCGTAATCAGAACGTTTGGGCCGAAGTCGACGTTGACTATCTGCACGAACACGACATTGAGTTGGTTCGGCGAACGTCGGGTGGCGGGGCCGTCTACCACGATCTGGGGAACTTTATCTTTGAAAACATTCTGACGGATAACGCTGATGATTTTGGCGATTATGGGCATTTTGCAGAACCAGTTTTGAAAGCGCTTCGCAAATTGAACATTGACGTTAAAATGAAGGAGAACTCCAGTGATCTGATTTTAGACGGTAAGAAATGGTCTGGCATGACCATGTTTAAGAGTGGGCAAGGCTTGGCTGCCGGCGGCACGATTATGTATGATCTGAATATTGAAAACGCCAGAAAGGTTCTCACTGAAGACCAGATGGAGATTCAAAAGGGGCTCGGAGTCCGCTCCAAGCGCAGTCCGATTATTAATTTGAAGGACTTTCTTCCTGATGGGATGACGATGGCCGATTTCCGGGAATATTTATTAAAAGAAATCTTCAACGTCAAGTCACTAGATGATATTGAGACTTATCACATGACGGACGAGGATTGGGATAATGCGGACAAACGGCTTGAGGAAACCTATGGTACCGATGCCTGGAACTTTGGTCACAATCCCGGCTACTATGATTACGCCGATACTGAATTTGACCAGGGTAAACTGGGGATCAATTGGACGATTGATGACGGCAAGCTTTCCCATCTGAAGTTCAACCCGTTCTTCAAGGTTGATGGTGATTTGAATACCGTTGAAGCTGCCTTGAGTGGGAAGAAACCCAGTCGGTGGAATGTTAAGCGCGCGGTTAAGAAGGCTGGGATTGAGACTGTTGATGAGGATCAGTTGACTAACTTTTTGATGAGTAGTTTTGAGAAGAGCGAATAGGCTTTGGAGAGCTGAACGGAAAGCATGTTGATTATAGTGCTTGATCAATAAATGTGAAAGTTAACGGGAAATTGAGTCCTCATTTACCAGTGCTTTATTGTATTGAAAGGTTAGATTTCAAACTTGGTACCCAAGCTCATTATTATTGAAATGTATGGATAGGAAAGATCTCAATAACAAAATTGAGGTCTTTTTTCGTCGGTGAATAAAATGTGTATTTTACCTCCTAAAATTATCACATATAGAATAATCAATATTTTATTAATAACAAAAGTTACTAATTATGAACAAAAACCGAAAAATGTGTGAATAATTGCACCACAGCAACATTCTGAACACAAATTCTGATATTCTAAAGCCGTAGAAAAGAAGCGGAATCGACTCACGAAATTTCAAGGAGGACAATTTCATGAAGCCAAAACGAATTATATTAGGATTGTTGTGTGCAGGTATTATTCTTGGAGGAGGATTGTCAGCACAGGTTGTGAATGCTGACATAACTAATTCTGAGACTCGAATACAGAACCAACAAGAAATGAACATTGTAGAGTTAAAGCAGGGCGATGTTGAAATGCAAGGGGATACAATCATAGGTGTGATAAGCCATACTGTTGCTCAGAAGCTGATAGATGGTGGGAAGCTTGTTATTCCGAAAGGATTAGCCACTGGGATTGGACACCATGCCTTCGCCCTGCATCAGCTTGAAGCAGTGGCAGGCCATGTTGGGCGGCCGGGAATCACTTCAGTATCTGGTCCAGGAATTGTTCGAATAGATCCCTATGCATTTCACGGAAATCAAATTAAATCAATTGAATTACCGTCGGTAATAGATGTTGGTCCTGCTGCATTTGAAAGCAATCAAATTCAATCATTAGATTTGCCGTCAGCAATCATTGTTGGTTCTTACGCGTTTTACAATAATCAAATTAAATCACTTGAATTGCCATCAGCAACAAATGTTGAGGATCATGCGTTTGCATACAATCAAATTAAATCACTAGATTTGCCTTCGTTAACGGAGGTTGGGAGACGGGCATTTAATAACAACGAATTATATGATATTAGTCTGCCAAACAAGGTCTCAATTACAGACCATGCATTCATGGAACAATATAATGATGACCGACGAAAATCAGAAGCAACTAAAATCGACCCAATGAAATTTTCAGACGTTCTGGAATCACAAAAACTATCATTCAAGATAGGTGGAGTCGAACAATTAACACCAGAAAATATCAACATTAAAGCACGAGGTGTCACGGTTGATAATGACAAGCAAACTATCTCTAATCCAAAAAAGGTAAATCCTATTTATTTATCCATTGAAGCCCCGAGATTACAATATAGTATTCATTCTCAAATTAGTTTGACTGAAAAGCCACCGGTGACTCCTCCCGTGACTCCCCCAACGACGAATCCTGGTGGAGAAAATGAAAAAGAACCAGTAGACCCAACCCCACCAACGGATACTCCAACACTAACTGACCCAGTAGCCCCTGACAAGCCAACGGTGGAATCACCAAATTATGTGGACAAAAAGGGTTCAACAGTTCATGCAATTAAGGGGCTCTACATGTACAAGGCCGCCAACTTCATCAAGACTCAACGAATTGCTAAGTATCCGAAACAAAAACGGATTAATCGCCCAATGTTTGTAATCACAGACTATGCCCGTTCAAAAGGTGGCCCATTACGATATAAGTTAAAAGACGTCAACCATAACAGTAAATCGGCAGGAAAGATTGGTTATATTACCGCCAACCACAAATATGTTGTACCAGCATATTACCAATCAATGCCAAAGAATAAGCAGATTACTGTGATTGGTAAGAATGGAATTCACGCTTATAAGAATGAAACGCTAACAAAACGCACTAGGGCCTATAGAAAGGGGATCAACTTAACTGTTAAGAAGATTGTTAAGCACAATTTAACTACCCGGTATCAGTTAACCAATGGTGATTATGTCAGTGCAAATAAGAGGTTGGTTATTCAAGGCAGATACTAGGTTCAAATGGGAATCTCGATGAGAATCGAGATTTTTTTGATGAATTATAAAATATTTATTTTATCCAATTCTGATAGCAGTATAATTAGTTTGTTAATTATACTGTTAAAGGAGTAATACATGAATGAAAAAATGGAAGATATTGTTAGGAACAGTTGCCTTGTTTCTCGGATTATTATTTGTATCTGGTAGTCTGAATGTTGTTAGTGCATCTTCTCGTAACGTTCCATCTAACATGCGAGGATACTGGTACTACTACGAAGGGCATGGTAAGTATTATCGAATTAAATTTACTAAGCGCATGTTTTATTCCTGGGAATACAAAGGCCATGGTAGTTGGAGTATGCAACGGTTTGCGGTAAACGCCTATAAATCGCACCATAAAGGATGGTATACGATTGGAAGCCCCAAGAAAGAAATGGGTGCTCCAGAAATGTACAAGTATTCACCGAAAAAAATTAACGGACGACTTCATAAATCGCTTCAATTTAGAACTGGAACTATGTACTATCGATACTTTAAAACAAAAGTGCCACACAGCTTTAATAAGTTTGGGGTTCCATCTTGGTATTAAAGGAGGAGTAGTCAGGTGAAAACAAAAACGATGATCGCAACGGCGTTATTAACTGCTGGGTTAGGAATTGGTGCGCTAGGAACACCTGTAAGCGCTTCAAGTTGGCATGAAGGTTTACCATCTATCTTGCGTCATACCAAATGGTACCAAGCAAAACACCCAAGTTATAAGTTGACTTTTGGTAGTCAAAGCTTCGCCTTCTGGGGTCCAACTGGTGGGGCAAGGTTTGGGTTGCCAGAGAATAACGTCAAATATAAAGCCGTTAAGCGTCATCTTTATTTGGTGTACGCACATGATCGCTGGGGAAGCTTTAGTGGACGCTACTTTAAATATACTAACCGGCACAAACTGATTCAGTATGGATATTCTAAGGGATACACATCTGGAACTATCGTTTTTCATAGGTACTATTAATAAGAGTTAGCGACTCGCAACAAAGAGGTATTCAAATGAAGACAAAAAGAATTATCGCAACGGCTTTATTAACTGCTGGATTAGGATTAAGTGCTATCAGTACGAATGCTAATGCCTTAAGTTGGCATAAAGGAACACCACGGGTATTGAGAGGTTACTGGGATAATAATAAAGCTAAAGATGAGCTCCAAATAAGCAGCAAATTAATCTATGTGATCCCGTATGGTGGAGCATCAGTTTCTCCTGTAAAGTCAATTAAGTATCGATATGTTGGTTACCATACTTATCAGTACAAGCAGGGATTATATACCGGGAAAATTAAATTAAGTACCAATCATCACTATGTTAAATTCCAAGGAATATCTGGATTATTTGCTAAGAAGTAAGATCTTACTTATAAAATTTGAATTTTATAATTCCTTTCTCTTGACGCAGGTAGATACATTGTATATACTTTGCTTACCAAGAAGAGAGGTTGTATTTTTATGGCTAAGACTTTAAGTGAAGATGGCAAAACAAAATTGTCCAAGTGGGGCAACTCGAATGCTACCAGAATACCCAGAAACCTTGTTGAACAGTTGGGCTGGAAAGATAACGAGGATTTGTCTATTAATATCGAGAACAATTCTTTAGTTCTGAAACCAATCTCAGATCGCCCGAGCAATATCCATGAACTATTTGCTGGCTGGGAAGACGATGGAAAACGCGATACCGAAATAGATTGGGGAGAAAGTAAAGGTAATGAGCTGAAATGGTAAGACAGGGCGACATCTTTATGGTGAACTTTAATCCTAGTAAAGGACATGAACAAAAATCACAACGCCCAGCAATTGCATTGAGCAATGATCTTGTCACTGAAACGAGCAACATGACAATTGTTGCTCCAATCAGCAGTACTGCAAGACACTATCCAATGTATCATCGACTACAAACGACAACGAAAATCTATGGACAAGTGTTATTAGATCAAACCATTGCACTAGACTTAAATGCACGTGGCGTTGACGATCGTAGCGTTGTTGAGCATATTTTGAGACAAGAACTTAAAGATATCATTTACCAATACAGTTTGTTATTTGATATTGACTGATATATCCATAACAAGAAAGACACTTTGAAACCTGATTCCATACAGGTTGTAAGGTGTCTTTCTGCATTGAAGCCAAGAAATACGACAAATTAACATAATAAATCGAGGTGTTCATTCCACAGCCACTTTCTCTCTCGTCAACATCGGCATCGGCCGGGTTAAAAAGTCGTTTGCAAAACGATCATCCATCAGCCAAGCTCTAATCTCCGATTTCTTCAAAATCAATGGCATTCGGTTATGAATGACGCTGACGGAATCATTGGGTACGGTCGTCATTAAAATACTTTGCGGTGTCCCATCAAAAATATTATAGAAACCACCAATGTATAAAGGATCAGGTTGGTCCTTGTAATTGAACCAATACTTTTGTTTGTCAGGCGTCCATTCAAAAAAGCCGCTCGTCGGGTAAACACATCGGCGAGACTGGAACGATTTGGCGAACATCTTCTTCTCGGTAACCGACTCCGATCGTGCATTGATAATGAGTTGGCCCGTATGAAAGCCGGGGAAGCCCCACTTCATCGCCACGACTTGAACTTGTTGCTGCTTGGCAATGACCAGCGCAGTTTGATCGGATGGGAAGATTTCACCGGTTGTCGGCTCGTAGCCAGCTTGGGTTGCCAACTCATAAATTCGTGCGATTTCACTGTTACGTTTGGGTTCAAACATGTAACGTCCACACATTAGAATTTCCTCCTTAGAGACTAATTGTTAAAGTTATCTAGGATACGCCAATTCCACAATCTCAATATGGCATTGTTGAGTCATAAAATCAATTCCTTGTAATTATGAACCGTTGATTTGACCATAAATTTTATGGAAAGATGTCAAGTAGGCTTTACGGTTGGCTTACATTCTTCGTGTGAGGGATAATACACTTAAGGAAAAGTAAGGAGAAAATGTAATGGCAAAAAGTGATACTAACGTTGTGATTGTTTCAAAAATAACCGCAAACAACCAAGTCACAATTCCAAAAACGGTTCGTGAGGTTCTGAATGTACAAGCGTCAGATGAAATTGAATGGGAAGTAGGATTTGACGGACAAGTTACCGTCAAAAAGGCATCTCCTGAAGAAAGCGACTTTTGGAAAATAGTTGATGAACAAGAAGAGAAATATGGCAAAGTTGATACTCCTGAAGTAGATTGGGGTTCAGATGTCGGGTCGGAGGAGTTTGATTAATGATATTGAATCAAGGAGACGGTTTTTATTAACCTCAATCCTGCAAAGGGACTGAAATGAAGAAGCAACGACCACGCCTAGTTGTTAGTAATGATCAATATAATCGACACTTAGAAAATCCAAAGCTAAAGTAAAAAACTTTAACTTTGGATTTTTTTGTGAGTAGTGTTTCACAGCCAATTAAGCGATGAACAATATTTGAATCTTTTAAGGAAAAATCAGTATAAGACTGTTCAATGCTTAACGCCATGCTGTTTTGAACAAATCACCCAAACCCCACGCCTGTCAACAGATACAAAAAATACGGAATCTTCACAGTTTCTTCTTATATTGTCGATAAGAGACGGATACGATCAATCATATGGAGGAAGACAACAATGAAGAAAAGGACAAGCTTTTGGATACAAGCAATTGGCGTGTTGACGCTGGTTCTGGGGAATTTCTTTACTGCCGGGACCGCTTTAGCCGACGTGATTTCGACTAGGGAAGTTGTCGTCGATAACGCGAAATTGATTGATGATAAACGTGCATTAGTAACGAAATCAAAAGTTGGCGACTCCGCCAACTTGGCATTTGATTTGACAGTGGGCGGGCTATCACAGGCCGGCACTGTGAAATTTGACTATAATGCGGATTATTTCAAAGTGAAGCAGAAACAGTTCAAGTTTTCCAATGGTGACACTAAGGTCGTCGTTGACATTGATGGTAAAGAATCAACCATTTCATGGACCAACGCCATCGATAAAACCGACCTCGAGGTGATTTTGCCGGTGAAATTCAACCGGACGGTGAATGACCGCGAGTTGGACTTTGTAGTGGACGATGAAAAGATTAAGCTGCCGACTTTGACGGTGCTTGATGAAGATGAAAAAGTGAAGCAGGAAGAGACAACCAATCAGCCGGATGGCAACCTGCAGGATGACGACATCTTGAGGGAAGCCCTGGCTGACGAAAAGGCATCTGATGAGGCCCAATCTGCCCGTGAGGCACAAGAGGCCAAGAAGGAAGCCGAAGTTAAGACTGAAGAAGAAGCAGAACCAAAAAAGGAAACTGAAATTGATGAGAACTCTTCTCAAGCAGATGACGTTCAGCAGCCAAAGCAATCCAACAGTGAGAAAGCTGAAGCGCTGCTGAAAGAAAAACGTGAAGCTGATCAGAAGAAGGCTGAAGAAAATAGTCGTCAGGCGATTGAAGACAGTAAAAAAGCCGATCAGCAGGCACAAACTACTTCGCAAGCTGATTCTCAGGCAGTGAAGGCGACGGGGGAAACCAAGGAATCCCAGACGCCACAAACACCTGATGTATCGGACCTGGTGGGTAGTAAGGAAGCCGTAGCGGATGCTGATGATGCGGATGGTGAGGAACCGACTGCCAACACCTTGAAACGCAATCTACCAGTTAATGGCGTTTTCGATGTGAATGAAGGAAAGCGTGATATCACGTCTGCAATCAAAGCTGCTAAAAAGCCACAATTCTTTACCTCAATTGATTTTACCTATACAGATAAAGATGGTAAAACGCAAAACCAAAAAGTTCCTGCTGTGCTTGAGGAGATTATCGAACTTCCAGATATTCTTCGTGTTCATAAGAACATTGAAATTACCTATCTTTGGGATATTGATACCATCAAGGAGAACACCGACGTTGATATTCAGGATGGTGACTTTTACACCTTTGATCTTAAAGGGATGAAGTATAATTATGGCCAATCTAATCAGTTTGACGAATATATTAAGTATAATGGCCGAACAATTGGACGGTTCATCATGACACCTGGTGCCGATGAAGATACTCAGAAAGTTAAGATTATTTTTCTGCCTGGCAAATTAGAAGGTGTGACAAACATTGAGTACAAGGCCAAATTAAAGACTGAAATCAATGCGCACTCCGAAGAAATCTCGTTTGGGGAAACGACGGTTGGTGACAGTGGCATTGAGGTTGAAGAAGATCTCGTTTCAATTGAAAAAGTTGGTGACTTCCATGAGTCCAACGGCGTAACAGATTTAGATATGCTGGAGTGGACATCGACATTTAAGGTGAGGTATGGCAAGGAAGCCACTAATGTTGTTCTTCACGACAAATTCCACAGTGGCTACGAAACGGCTAACAAGAATGTGGACTATGTGTTCACCATCAAAACAGCTGATGGTAGTACTACGACGATCAATGACAAGGATAGCAACGACTATAAAATGATTGTGGGGAGTAGTCCATACTTTAATTTTAATGTTGGAAATTTAAAGTTACCGGACAATATTGTTGAGATTGAAGTTAAGATGATAACTCCCGTTACACGACCCGATTATGATCAATACAAGAATGAAGTTCGTGCCATAAAGGTAGAACTTGCGGGTGTAAAAGATGATGCCAAGACACTGTATGTTTTGGCGACTATAACCCGAAAGGACGATCAACTTAAAAAGACGGCCGATATTGATAAGGACGGAAACATTAAATATACGGTTTCTTTTGAGGTGAAACACGGTCAACAAAACATTGTGCTGAAAGATACTTTAAGCAACGCGGGATTTAACTTTAGTACTGATGAGAAGGACTATACGTTAAGCCCACATGTTGACAAATGGATGAATGGGAAACCGGTTATTAATGATCGGACGCTTACCATCAAATTTAGCGATGCAATCGTTCCAACGGATGAGGGAGCCTCACAAAGGTATACACTTACGTATACCATTAAACCGAAAGCAAATGTAATCGATCAAGATTACAAGATTACCAATACCGTTGAGATTAATGGGCAAAAGAAAGGTCATAAGCTTGACCCAACAATCAACAGTAAGAATAGCGTAAGTCTCGATTGGCAAAAAATGATGAGTTCATGGTCAATTCACGTTAACCAAATTAACAGAAAAGTTGATGGCTCATTCAAGATTACGGAACCCGTCAAAGGAAAAAATCTGAATTTCTTAGATTTTAAGAAGTTTTACGAAAGCTTTAATAATAATGCTGGGTTGACTAACGAAGTTAAGAATCATATCTCGTTTTCAAAGACGGCAAACGACCCAACTTGGGATTACAAAGTTGTGGGCGGTAAAACATATTGGACAGGTGATGAGGGCAATACTCAAGAAGCATTTAAAGTAACACTCTCTGGGAACCAGATTGACATTACCGTTCTAAATTTACCAAAGGATGAAAACTCATTTATTATTTATCTAAACAATGTTCCTTTGAATAAAGAAGAGATTTTAAAGGCAACTCCGGATGAATTGAAACAGATTTGTAATTACGCTGAAATAGATTACCAAGGCTCAGGAAAACCAACGGTGTCTACTTGTGTGGGCCAAGGAGATCAAATTCGGAAAAACATCTCCAAAGAAGGCCAGTTAGACAAAGACTTCCTCAACAATGGTCTCATCAACTGGACAACCCGCTTCAATTACCGTCAGTACCTGGGATCAGATGAATACGCTGCCTTGGTAACTAATGGAATTGATATCACTGATGAGGTGGGGCCGGACGTGATCAAGGATGTGACTGGGCATCCAACTAATAAAAACCTCCAAGATATTCAGGACCGCTTAAAAGAATCGCTAGTAGTTTCGTTGGCGAAAATCAATCTAAATGGTCGCGGAATTTCCGACACGCAGAAATTGACTGCAGATCAGTATGCGATTGATGTTGATATCAATGAAAACCACAAGGTGACCTTTAATCTGAAATTATCTGAAGAGGCTTACAAAAACATTTATCTGGATCATGAAAACGCAAACGGCGAAAGCGAAATTGGTAAACGGGTCTTCGAGCTGAAGTATCAATCAAAGGTTCAGAACTTTAAAGCTAATGAAGATACGACATATGAGCACCTCAAATCTTGGACATTTAATAATAAGGTCACAGCCGAATGGAAAAAGAATGCCGGAGATAAGGAAAAACACAGCCTCACCGCCAATGCTAGCGTATCCTATGCTGATAGTGGGTACCTGCTAAACAAGAGTGGGAAGCTGCTTAAAGACAACCTTGAATTAGATGAAGGTAATGGTCAAACCCGATCGGTTGGGGCGGTTAAATGGAGCCTGGCGATCAATGGGAATGGCTATGAACTTAAATCACCGGTCAAATTAGTCGATACACTTAGCGGTGGTCACTATCATCTGAAGACCAATGACGAACGTTACAAGCTAAAGATCTACGAAGCCAAACGTTCATTGGTGAATGGTAAAGTGGAATATTTCAAGATAGATGATAGTGCGTTAATTGAAGGACATGATTATGATGTTGTGTATTCAGACACCTTGAACACAATGACGATTAAAATGAAGAGCTCATACCAGGTAAAAACGCCATTGTTAGTTGAGTACCACACAGTGACTTCAAAAACAGTTGGCACCACCTACAGTAATGAAGTTAAACTGACAATTGCGTTAAAAGATTTCGAAGATAAGGAAGAAGTTCAGTCAAGCGCTGAAGTTGCGGGGCAGTATACAACTTTTGCGGCCAACATTAAGAAAGTTGATGCGGTCACTGGTGCGCCACTTGAAGGCGTCAAGTTCCAACTTCAAATGAAACGGAATGGTAGTTGGGAAAATGTTGGCGAACCCAAAGCCACCGACAAAGACGGCTTCGTGTCATTCGATGGCCTTTATGACAAACCAACTTACCAAATTGTTGAAGTTCAGGGACTTGAGAACTACGACGATAGATGGGTTTCAAAAGAATTTACGATTACTGATGCCCAAGAAGAAGCTGAAGATGGCAATGAGAACACTTATTGCATGACTGCGAAGAATCAGCGGACCAATGCTTTGAAGATCAAGAAAACGGTCGTAAATGCACTTGGTGTTCATAAAGATGCTGAGTTTGAATTCAAGGTGTATGCGACCGATAAGGATGGCAAGGTAGATACCGCGTTTAACGACGACTTTACGTACGATGTCGATGGTGCTGAGAGTGTTGTAACCTTTAAGGATGGTGTATCGACGAATCTCCGCAGGATTAAAGACGGTGAAGTGATTACCATTAAAGGATTACCACAGGACAAGTATTACCGGGTGATTGAATCAGCCAATGGCACTTATCGTGCAACTCATACGCTCGAAAACCTCACCACGGTCCAAGTAGATGGTAATGACGGCAACGAGACCGATACTTTCCAGATGCTTCAAGGTAAGGACGCTGCGGTGGGAATTGTTAAATTTACCAATGAAGAAAAGACCACTCACTTTGGCTTTTCCAAGCTGATTGAAGGGCCAAATGCGAATGCTGATAAGAACGAAGAATTTGAATTTATGATGAAAATCATGGATGCAAGTGGCAATGTCGATACCAGCTTTAAGGGTGAAGTCGAAGGCATTAAACACACTGCCAACGGGGATGCTGCTGTCAAATTTGATTTCACAAACGGTCAAGCCACTCATGTTAAGTACACCGATGGCAGTACTGACCAAATCAAATTGAAAACTGCTGAAAGTTACCGTAACATCAAGCTACCTGCTAACGTCAGGGTGAAAGTGTATGAAAAGCAGCATGACCGATACACTGAAGTTCATTATCAGGTTGGCGACGGCGATGAAAACGAAGCAGGCGACTCGGACGAAGACGGCTGGAAAGCTGCCGGGGCAGTCACTGCAGATAATTCAACTGTCAAATTTATTAACCGTCAAGTTGTGAACCAGTTTGAATTTGAGAAGATTGTTGCTGGTGATATGCCAGAGGGCGTCGTTGACTTCGAATTTGAAGTGAAGGCAAATGATGATGCCACTCGTAATGCGATTAAAGGTCAGAAATACAAAGCAGTTGTTAAAAACGCTAGTACTGACAGAATTATCAACAGTGGTGAGATCACATTTGACGATGAAGGTGCCGTAACTGAAATTGAGTATGGCGTAACTGGGATCAAGGAGATCACTCTTAAGGACAACGAGAAGTTGGTGATCCTTGGATTGCCAAAAGACGCAACCAAGTTTACAGTTACTGAATTAAGCAAGGGTCACTACGACACCAACACGCATGTTGATGGCGAGAAAAAGAAGAATGACAGCAAAGTTGCTGACATTGAATTGAACAGAGAAAATTTCCAGAACTCAATCCAGTTCGAAAATATTTCTCCTGACCTTGTTCCATTCACATTGCGAAAAACTGTTAGTGGTAGTCTTGCACCGGGAGACCACGACAAAGTATTTGAGTTCGTGTTAACCATCAAGAACCCACCTGCAAATTGGAAAGGCGCAAAAACTAAAGAATTTAAGGCGGACAATGCAAATGGCAAGATCACGTTTACTGAAGACAATGGCGTGTACAAATCTGAAACCATCAAATTGAAAGCTGATCAAGGCATCACCATCTATCTTTCAAAGGGCTTGCTGCTTGAAGCTCAAGAAACTAAAACTCACGGATTTGAAGTGACTCACAAATTTGGTAACCACAGTGAAGATGGCGATACTCATGAGTTGACGACTGACAAGAATATGTCTGACTTGATCTTCAATAACCATTCACTCACAACTGGGATCGAAGTCAAAAAGACTGTCAAAGGCGAAACGGCTGGGGACGAAGACTTCAACAAGCAGTTTAGATTTAGGGTTGAAGGAACCGATGAGAATGGCGGTAAATTAGACGGTGAGTTCACGCTTCGCAAATACGAAGTAAGTGGTAAATACACTGACGCACCCGTTTCGTTTAATGACAACAACATCATTGCGTTCAACCTCAAACACGACCAAAAAGCGCAAATCCTCGGCTTACCAATCAGCGCCAAAATTCAAGTAACCGAAACTGAGAAGAGCAGTGAAGGCTACGATCCGAGTTACAAAGTGAACGAAAACACCGAGAAGTCAGGAAATGTCGCAACTGAATTTGTGACGCAAGAAGACAAGATGGGGATGGTTCATTTCACCAACACCAAACCAACGCCTGAATCCACAAATTTGAAGGTCAAGAAAGTTCTTGCAGGCCCTGTGGATGATGAAGATAAAGACTTTGAGTTCGAGTTCCGCGTAATTGCGACGCCAAAAGCCGGCATTAGCGATCAACTTAACGGGACATTCAAGGCTGAGAAACTCGACCAGAATGGTGATACTACTGATGTTACCGTGGCATTTAAAGACGGCCAGGCTTCAATAGTTGGTAAGGACGATAGAGCTGAACCAATCACGCTCAAGGATCGCGAATCCCTTAACATCCTGGATCTGCCAACCGACTACAAGTACAACGTCAGTGAAAGAACCCGTTACCAACGCTTCATGTTTGAAACAACTTACAATGTTAACGATACGGCTGACAAAGTGGGTAACGAAACTGGTCAGTTCGCGCTGAAAGACGGTCAGCAAGGCACGGTGGTCTTTACCAACACCAAATTTGAAGCCGAAACAGCTGAGCTGAAGATTAGTAAGCATCTGGCAGGCGGCGGGATCATTGATGCTGACAAGAACAAGGCCTTCCAGTTCGTGATTGAATCAGATACAAGCGTTGACGGCGAATATGACGCCTTGTTAAATGGTTACGACAAAGTGAAGGTGAAATTCACTGATGGCAAAGCCACTGTCAACTTGAGGGCTGACGAAAACATCTTGATTTATGACTTGCCAAGTGAGCACAACACTTACACCGTTACTGAAATGAACGGGTCCGGCTTTAAGACGCAGTACCAACTCAACGGAACCCGTATGGAGAACGGCGTCAAGACCAAAGAATTCAAGTTAGTTGATAAAGACCGAGTAAACGTTGACTTCACCAACAGCAAGGAGACCCAAAAACTTGCCAGCCTGAAGATCAACAAGCAAATTACCGGTGATGGGCTGACAACCAGTGACCATGATCGTGACTTCAAGTTCCGAATTTACTCCGGCGCAACCGGTAAATTCAAGGCGACTAAGGTTGATCAACACGGCGACTCACACGAAATGACTGTGAAATTCGCTGACGGCCAATCCAATGTGATCACGTTGAAGGACAGCGAATCGTTGACAGTGACCGGATTGCCGATTGAATACACTTACGCGGTCGGCGAAGAATATGTTGATGGTTTTGCCCCAACTTATCGGGTAAATGGTGCCAAGGTTCAAGAAGGGATGACCACTCAAACCTTCAAATTAGCTGAAGATCAAAAGGGAACCGTTGACTTCATCAACACCAAGAACGGCGAAATGGAGCTGGGAATCCTGCCCGTAAGTAAATTTGTCAACGAATTGGGAGACAGAAGCCGCAAGTTTGAATTCCACATCGAAGTGACTGATGGGGCAAACAATCCACTTAACGGAACGTTTAAGACCCAGGTGACAACTAACGGTCAAGCTGTGGATGGATCGATTCAATTCAACGGCGGTAACGGCAGCTTCACGTTAACCCATGGCCAGTCGATTAAATTCTTCGTTCCACTTGGTGCAAAATATGAAGTGTCTGAAAAGGATTACTCAGCCGATGGCTATGTGACAACGGTTACCAAACGAACCGCGGTGATGAACAGTTCAACGGTTACCGGAACGGCTACCAAAGAGGACGACAGCATTGTTTACCACAACGATTTGGAAGACGATGAAGGCGAGTTGCCGTTACCTGGCGAAGACTTCGATGATGCTTCATCTGGAACCCTTGATTGGGATGACACCACCGGAACATCCGGCAAAACTGGCAGCCTCGACAGCCCGATGGGAATTCCGTCATCTGGGTATACCGGTAAATCAGCCTTACCGCAAACTGGGGAAGACAATAACACACTGCTGATGGTGATTGGGATGTTCTTACTGGTTGGGTTGCTAGGAACCGCAACAATTTACTACGCAAAGCGCAAGCAAGAGAAATGAGACTGGGACGATAGGCGTTTAGATCCCAGAGTTTAACGAGAAAGTGCAATCATTCCTGGTTTTGGAATGGTTGCACTTTCTCGTTAAACTCTGGGATCTGCCGTTTGTCGCAGCTTTTCGCAAGATAGAAGTGGTGATCAAAGTTGCCATTACAAACACACAAAGGGTTATGTCCTAGCCGCTTTTCTGACATCAGCATGTCAATTATTCACATTATTTTCTCAAAAAGTATTGACATACTCTAATCTAACTATCATAATACGAACTATCAATTTGAAAGAAGTTTTCTACAGGCTTATTGACAGAAAATCCATTCGGCGGCTGAGAGATGGTAATGAAATTGTAGATTGTGACTTTCATGCTTTACCCATAAATCGGTGAGCGCAAGTTAGCCGGTTTCGGACTTGTCCGTTAAAGCAAGCAACGAGTGGATACGAAAAGTGTCTATGAAGGTGGTACCGCGGCCAATTGTCGTCCTTTTGTCTTAGTGACAGAAGGGCGACTTTTTTGTACGCCGGGTTGCTTTAGTGGGATTGATAAACATTGTTGATTACATATTCTATTAATGGAGAGGAAGTTTTATTTATGAAATATACAGTATTAGGTGCAGGTGCAATGGGTTTGCGGTATGGTGTTTTGCTGCAGGAAGCCGGGTTTGATGTTGATTTTGTCGACACGTGGGAACCACAAGTTGAAACGGTCCACCAGCAGGGTGGTGTCTATGTCTCCCGTGATGGGCAAAATAAGCATCTTGTGCCAGTGAACGTCTACTATCCTGAAGAATATAACGGTGATCCGGATGTCTTGATTGTTTTCACCAAACAGTATCAGCTGGCCGACTTTTTGAAACGCTGTGCCCGTTTCTTCAATGATAAACAGTATGTCGTTACCTGTATGAACGGCATGGGCCACGTTGAAAAGCTTAATCAATACTTCCCCAAGGAACGATTACTAGGCGGGACGGCCTTAATTGGAACGGTTTTAAATAAAGCCGGTGATGTCGACTTTATCGGCCCTAAAGGTGCTGGTTCGATGAACATTGCTAATGAAACGGAGAAGCCTGACGAGATAACCCACCGAATTGTTGATGACTTTCAACAAGCAGGCCTTAATCCAAACTTAACGACCAATTTCCTAGGAACCTTAATGGCCAAAGTGGTCTTCAATTCCGTCATCAACACCCTTTGCACAATGTTCAAGATTCGCATGGGTGAGTATATCCAATCCCCAGTTGCCCAAAAGCTGGGGGTTCAACTGATTGATGAAGCCTTCGATGTTTGCGAACGTGCTGGGATCACCTTGCTGAACACCCGTCAGGAAGAGTGGGAAACTGTGAAGTACGTCAGCACCGTTTCCAACCCACTGCACTTCCCGTCAATGTATCAAGACATCTCAAAGAATCGCCAAACTGAAGTCGATTACATTAATGGCTACATCTACGATCTTGGTCTGAAGTATCATTATGAAGCCAAAACCCATGATTTCTTGAGAAACCTGGTTCACTTGGCTGAATTCTCCGGTACTTTTGATGTTGATGGTTACATGAAATCGGTGCTGGAAAAAGATCAGCAGAATGCCGTCAAGACACCTGAAGAGCATGTTGCGCAAGCTTAAATACTTTTAGCATTATATAGAAAGAATGGGACTGGACAATAATGATTGTCGTCTCACCTGTAACTTTATCGTTTCGAATATTCCATAGTAAAAACGTGGGACTTAAAGCAGTTTCCGGCCATATAAGCCAGCAATCCAAATATCCAAGCCCTGGATATTCGGATTGCTGGCTTATATTCTGAAAACTAACCGCTTTAAGTCCCACTCCCATTCTTTTTTCGACGTCATTGGAATAGGTGGAGAGCTTTGCCCGGAGTTAAATTTTGGGTTAACATTGCTGAAACCATTTGGAGAAAAGTCCATAATGTAATGTATCTGTTTTGTTTAATTATTTACCAACTTATCCTTGTATTTTAAATGTAAGAGCAGTGATATAGTTCGGTACCTAATTAAGTGCAAATTAACCTTAAAAACGAACCTGGAAGGAGTAGGAAAATGCTGAAAATTGCCAAAAACCGGATCTCGTACATGGCAGTTCTTGGGGCAGTGCTGTTCATGATCATTCAAGTGATTGCGAACTTGAATCTTCCCAGCCTGACCTCTGACATTGTTAATAACGGGGTTGCTAAAGGAGATATTGGCTATATTTGGAAAGTGGGCTTTGAAATGGCTGGCTTTTCACTCATTAGTATTCTCGCAGCGGTCTGCAACGTCTTTTTAGCCGCCCGAACCTCACAAAAGTTGGGGCAGAACTTGCGGAGTGACGTTTACCGAAAAGTCATCAATTTCTCAAAAGATGAATATGATCAGATTGAAACGTCATCATTAATTACCCGAACCACAAACGATGTGGTTCAGATTCAAAACGTAGCGATTATTATGCTGCGGATGATGCTGATGGCGCCGATTATGTTGATTGGTGCCAGCTTCTTGGCCTACACCAAGGATCATCAATTAACCATGATCTTTTTGGTTGTTTTGCCGGTGATGATTATATTTGTTGGTCTCCTACTCTACTTCTCAGTCCCATTATCTAGAGCCATGCAGACGAAGACCGATAAGATTAACCGAATCTTCCGAGAAGGCTTGACCGGGGTCCGGGTTATCCGGCGCATTTCGGCAGGATCAATTTGAACAAGACCGATTTGAATATGCCAACCGGGATTACACCGATAACGCCATCAAAGTCAACACAATTGTGGCTTTGGCGTTCCCGGTCATGACCTTAATCATGAGTGGTACCAACGTCGCGATTGTCTGGTTTGGTGCCAAGCTAATTGGTGCTCAATCAATGCAGGTTGGTAACCTGATTGCGTTTATGAGTTATGCGATGCAGATTTTGATGAGTTTCATGATGCTCTCAATGGTGTTTGTCTTCATCCCGCGGGCACAGGCCTCAGCTAAACGAATTCAAACCGTTCTTGCTTTGAAATCAACCATGAAGCAGGCGGAACATCCGGTAGCACTCGATCCTGATGCCAAGCAGCATGATTTGAAATTTGACCATGTTGAATATCGTTATCGCCAAGCTGAAATGCCGGCCTTAAGTGATATTGATTTTGAAGCCCATAGCGGCCAAACGGTGGCGATTATTGGTGGTACCGGTTCAGGGAAGACGACTTTGGTCAGCTTGATTCCGCGATTCTATGATGTGGATAAGGGCGAGATCGAGTTGGATGGTCACAACATTAATGACTTTTCGATGAAAGACCTGAGAGCCCAGGTTTCCTTTGTCCCACAAAAGGCGACGCTGTTCACTGGAACGATCCGTGACAATATGAAGTATGGCAATCCGGATGCCACCGACGACCAGATTTGGCATGCTTTGGAAATTGCCCGGGCCAAAGATTTCGTCGAAGAAGACCCGGCCGGACTCGATCTTCAGGTTGAGCAGGGTGGGGATAACTTCTCCGGCGGTCAAAAGCAGCGACTCGCTATTGCCCGTTCACTGGTTAAGCAAGCCGCCGTTTACGTCTTTGATGATTCCTTCTCTGCGTTGGACTTCAAGACTGATGCCGATTTACGGGCGGCCTTGCGGGCTGATAAACATATTCAGCAGAGTATTACCGTGATTGTGGCTCAACGAATTGCGACGGTTGCTGATGCCGACCTGATCTTAGTGCTTGATAACGGCAAGCTGGTTGGTAAGGGCACCCATGATGAATTGCGGGCTACCAACAAGGTTTACCAAGAAATTATTCACTCACAATTACGAGAGGAGGATGACAAATAATGGCTGATAAAGATAATGCACCACAACCTGCTAATCAAAATCATGGCGGTCGCGGCGGCTTTCAAGGTGTTGTTGAAAAGCCCCACAACTTCTGGGGCACCACTAAGCGATTGCTTGATTACATGCAGGATCGATTGATCGGTCTGATTCTGGTGTTCGCCTTTGCGATTATCAGTGTTATCTTCCAAATCCGAACACCCAAAATTTTGGGTGAAGCAACCACTGAAATTTTTAAAGGATTGATGAAGGGAAATGCCCAACAGAAAGCCGGCTTTAGCGTGGCTTCTCTGCCAATCAATTACGAAAAAATCGTTCAAATTATTCTCATCGTGATCGTGATGTATCTGGCTTCGGCCGTTTTCAGCTTTTTCCAGCAGTACATTATGACTCGAATTTCCCAAAACACGGTTTATAAGTTACGGCGGGATATGAAAGGCAAGATGCGGCTGGTGCCGATCAAGTACTACGATACCCATAGTAACGGTGATGTCATGAGTCGAGCCGTTAACGATATGGATAACATTGCCAGCACCCTCCAGCAAAGTTTAACCCAGGCGGTGACTAGTTTTGTAACGTTCATCGGAACTCTCTGGATGATGTTCACAATTAGCTGGAAGTTGACTTTGATTGCCCTGGTCACGATTCCATTGAGTCTCGTAATTGTGGGGATTGTTGCCCCACGATCACAGAAGTATTTTGCGGCCCAACAGAAGAGCCTTGGTTTGTTAAACAACCAAGTTGAAGAAAATTATGCCGGCCAGATTGTCCTCAAAAGTTTCAATAAAGAACAGGACACGATTGACCAGTTCGAAGTTCAAAATAAGAAGTATTATCAAGCTGCCTGGAAAGCCCAATTTATTTCCGGAATTATCATGCCGTTGATGATTTTCCTCAACAATATCGGCTATGTTTTCGTGGCCGTTGTCGGCGGGATTCAGGTTGCCAACGGAACGGTAACTCTTGGTAACGTTCAGGCCTTCCTGCAATATACCAACCAATTCTCCCAGCCAATTTCTCAACTTGCCAACCTGATGAACACCATTCAGTCGACGATTGCTTCAGCTGAGCGGGTGTTTGAAGTGATTGACGAAGAAGAAATGAAGAACACCAAAGCCGACCGACCAGTGGAAAAAGACACGGACAACCTGGTTGAATTGGAGCACGTTCAGTTTGGCTACACCGATGATGAACTGTTGATGAAGGATTATAACCTGGCCGTTAAACGCGGTCAGCAGGTCGCTATCGTCGGTCCAACCGGGGCTGGTAAGACGCGACCATCATCAACTTATTGGAGCGCTTCTACGACGTTAAAGGCGGCAGTATTCGCCTCAAAGGGGTCGATACCCGTGATCTGGATCGGGAAGACCTGCGTTCGCACTTTGCGATGGTGCTGCAGGACACTTGGCTGTTCACTGGGTCAATTTATGACAATATCAAATACGGCCGTGAAGATGCCACGAACGACGAAATTATCGAAGCCGCCAAGGCAGCCCATGTGGACGAATTTGTCCGCAAACTACCAGAGGGATACGACACGGTCTTAAATGAATCGGCTTCCAACATTTCTCAAGGCCAGCGTCAATTAGTTACCATTGCTCGGGCGTTCGTTGCCGATCCGGAAATTTTAATTTTGGATGAGGCCACCAGTTCAGTCGATACCCGGACCGAAGTTCAGATTCAGCACGCCATGAGCCAATTGTTGGAGAATCGGACCAGCTTTGTGGTTGCCCACAGATTATCGACGATTCAAAATGCCGATAACATTATCGTGATGAATCACGGCGCAGTGGTTGAAACCGGTACTCATAATGAACTGCTGGCCAAAAATGGTTTCTATGCCGATCTTTATAACAGTCAGTTCTCAGACGACGTGTCGTTCAACTAGGGAGGAGCTTACGATGAAAAAATTAATGCCTTTAGTCGTTGCTGCCGCCTCTTTAATGGTCATTTTGAGTGGCTGTGGCAAACCAACGTTGACGGTGTCTGATCACCATTTGAGTGCGAATGCTTTGGCGGTGACATTGAAGGGCAAAAGTAATCAAAAACAGGTTGATTACACTGTCAATGGCGGCACGAAGCAAACGGTTAAAACAAACAGCGGCGCATTCGTAATTAGTGTGCCAACCAAGAATTATCAACAAACGGTCAAATTAAGCACTGATGGCAAGCATCAAGTCGTTACGGTCGCCAAGACTAACGTAATTGGCAACTATCAAAAGATGCGGACGTCATACAACCAAGGATTGACCGGAGCAGCACTGCCAAAGAAGGATCAGCAACTAGCCCAATCAATGGCCAAACAAGGGGCCCAGCTGAAGAAAGAAGCCGCCGAGTTGAAAGCCACAAAAGCAACCGACATGGCAGCCATGCAGGCTAAAGCACAAAAAGCGGCTGCCCTTCAAAAGCAGGCAGCCAAATTGAAACAAACCCAGGAACAGCTTGCCCCAGCAATGAAGAAGGCCAAGGCAAGTGTCAGTGATCAGCTGTTACCAGCCAACCCCAAAGATGGTATCCACAATTTAATCGATACCAATAAGATGACCTTAAGAATCAATTTATCGGGGGATAAAGTCTTAGGAATCGCGATGATGGTGCCGGTTAATAGTCTGAAGCACAAAAAGGATCTAAAGCCGTTCATTATGTCGTTTTCAATTCTAACAAACAGCGTCGGCGCGAATGCCAAGCATGTTTTGAACAAATTCCAAAAGGAAGCCAAGGCCAAGAAGTCCAGTTCGACAACCGCACCGAAGTTCCATTCCAATGGGCTGTTGTTTAGCTTGGGGTACTCTACCAGTACTTTGTACATCTTTATTACTAAATAGGTTCTCTTCAATCAAAAATGAGACGCTATTTCCAATTAAATGGAAATCAGCGTCTCATTTTTTTAAGTTAGTAACGAACGCCCATCAGCCAAGCCAAAATATACAGTAGCCAAATGTGCAGTGGGTAAAAGGCGTAGAAGAAGCCTTTCATACTGCGACCGAGTTGACCGTTGTAGAAGTAAATGGGAATTACGGCCAGAAACATTAACCACTGGAAGTTGGTGGTGAACATGGCGGACACATTAAAGCCAGTTGATAAAATGGCAACGGCAATAATTGCCAGCATCTGCCAGTTGCGGTTCTTTCTTAAAAGATACATTAATGGTCCTAAGTAGAGCAGAATCCCATTTTCAGCAATTAACGGGCTGGGAAGCATTGATGCCAGACCAGTCAATATGGGATTTGTGTGCCAAGCCGCCAAGATTCCCATGGTAATTGCAGCAAAGATCAGCGGCAGCACGATGATGAAGAGCCCACCCCAAATTTTTGAGGCTTGATGTGATTGGCGCCCTTGGGAAAGGGTTTGAATGCCATACATCGTTAAGACACCAACGAATAAGTCACCAAAAATATTATTGATGAGGCCGAAGCTGCCAAGGCTAAAGGAACGCTGAAGAACGGCGTTACCAATCTGCATGATCCAAAAGCCGATTAACAGCCTCGACAGATAGCGTTTTTGGTTGTGAGTGTGAACAAAGCCTTCCACACTCAGGAAGAAAAAGATGGTCGCAACCGGTCGTCCGAACCAATCGACCCAGTCGGGGGACCCCTGCACCAGCGAACATTTCGTGGACGTGGTCGACAAACATCAGGACGATCCCAATAACTTTGATATCAAAGTTGGTGATGCCACGGCTACGCTTAACAGTTGAATCGATAAGATCACTCCTTAATTAATGTTGTAGGCACATTTTAACATTAATGGGTGGTCATTTCATAAACAGTGCCGTTTTGATTGAATCGGATTTCTTAAATGAATTTCCGAAAGTGGGAGGGGGTCGTTCGATAAAACTTTTTAAATTGATCAATGAAGTGTGATGGATTATGAAAGCCGACTTTTGCGGCGACCTCGCGAATTTCCAGAGTTGGATTGGTTAACAGCAATTCCTTGGCCTTATGCATTCGATAATCGGTTAGATACTCAAGCGGAGTCATTGTGTATAAGCGTTTAAATACCCGGTTTTGATAGGTGACCGAATAGCTGGTAACTTTGGCAAGCTTTTCATTGGAAATGGGTTCGGCGTAGTGATTTGCAATGTATTTGAGAATTGGAGTTGTGATGGCGGAATCCTGATAGCGGTGATTGTTTAGTAAATTATTTTGTTTGAGCAGCATGATAAACTTATAGATTTGAACGGATTGATCGAGCAGCGCAATTGGATGGCTGTTGTTAAATTCATTCAAGACTTCCGGAATAAAAGTTGTTAGTTCAGGCGAAACTTGATTGATCACCAGATAATCACCAAGTTTCAAAAAGTCGGCCAGGGAACGACAAAGCGTGCCGTTGAAGGTCAAAAACGATACTTTCCAGGGACTTCCCCCAGTTGGGTGGTATTCATGAGCGACTCTTGGGCGCAGGAGAATTCCTTGTTGTGGCTCCAATGAAATGCTTTGGTGGTCGATCGTGATGACGCCACTGCCGCTTTGCGTCTGCAGCCAATGGTAGGCGTAATAGCCATTTAGCCGGTGAATTGGCGGCTGGTCCCAGTCATAGCCGACACTGTCACAATATAGCGGCATAGTTTCCACAGGTTTATTAAATGCAATTCGCATAGTAGCACTCCCTTTTAGTTTATTTTACTATAATTAGGTTAAATTAGGTTAAATTTGGGTATTTTAGGGTAAAAAGTCGGCATTGGTGAAAACCCTTACATTATATACTCTCTTTGTAAGCAAATATTTCTCAAATATTTCATACCGAAACCCGCATTTATTTGGCGGATATCGGCACGCTGGGAGGCGTTTTATAAATTGGATGCTGTACAAAAGAAAGATCGCCGGAAAAAATTCTGGTCGATTTTCAACTTTGCGTTTGCGAATATAGGTGGATCAGCGGTTTATATGACTTTCGGGACCTACTTTATGGTCTATGTTACCTCGGCCATGTTTACCGGCGTTCCAAAAGCACAAGCCAACAAGCTCATTGCAATGATTACCGGATTGATTTTCATTATTCGGCTTGTGGAAGTTTTCATTGACCCGATTATTGGTAATATTGTTGATAATACCAATACCCGCTGGGGAAAATTTAAGCCGTGGCTGATTGGTGCCGGGACGATATCCAGTCTATTACTGGCATTACTGTTTTCCGGGATCTTTGGCTTATCGCGGATAAGTGCAACTTGGTTCACCATCATGTTTATCCCGATCTTTATCACCTTTGATATCTTTTATTCATTCAGAGATGTTTCATATTGGGGCATGGTGCCCGCTTTGACTGAAGATAGTCATGAACGGTCATTATTTACTGCCGGTGCTAACTTCAGTGCATTTGGTCAAAACATTGTGACCATCATTATTGTTCCTGTTGTCACATACGTTACGTTTGTCTTTACCGGGTCACACAACGAAGGGCAACCCGGCTGGACGGCATTTGGCATTTTAATCGCCGTTGTCGGCATCATTTGCTCGTTCGTGGTTGGTTTGGGAACGCATGAAAAACATAATGCTTTGCGTGCCGTTACTAAACAAAAGACAAGTTTGAAAGACATGTTCTGGGCTTTGGCTCATAACGATCAAATGCTGTGGACCGCATTTCCATACCTAATTTATGGATTTGGTAACGCCTCCACTGCCGGCCTGATGTTCTACATGTTCAAGTACGTCATGGATAAGCCTGGGTTATTCTGGATTGCCGGTCTTATCCCGACAATTGCCGGTTTCTTTACCTCGCCGTTGTATCCCATCATCAATAAGTGGGTTACCAGAAAGACCATCTACGCTGTCAGCATGTGCAGCATGATTTTAGCCTACATTTTGCTGATTGTGTCAGTTGATAACTTACCGATGGTTATCACAGCCATGATCCTTTATTACGTGCCACAAGGCTTCATTTTCATGGCCGTTATTCTGACGTTGACTGATACGATTGAATATGGTCAACTTAAAAATGGGACCCGTAACGAAGCTGTTACCTTGGCCATCCGTCCAATGCTGGACAAGATGTCCAGTGCGATTTCAAACGCCATTGTTGGTTGGGTTGCCGTTACTGCCGGGATGACCGGTACCGCAACCGCTGCTTCAATGACACCCGGAGGCATTTCATTATTCAAACTGGTTGCTTTCTGGATTGCATTGTTCCTGCTCGTTATTGCATTGTTCATTTACGTCTTTAAGGTAAAGATTTCTGAAAAGAAGCATGCTGAGATTGTTGATGAATTGCAGAAGAAATTAGCGACTGAAGGAATTTCCGGAGCTCAAGCTGCAGACAACACCACGGCTCAAACGGAAGTTACCATGCCTGGCGCCAAGGCTGCTACAATTGCCGTTGCCGCACCAGTTAGTGGTGTGAGCGTTAACTTGGCAGATGTGGTTGACGAGCATGACCATAAAGGCTTGCCAGGTAACGGAATCGGTATTCAACCGACGGAAGGCAAGATATACGCGCCGTTTGATGGCCAAGTGCTGATGCTGTTTACCACCAGGCACGTCATTGGTTTACGCTCGAATGATGGTTTGGAAGTCTTGATTCATGTGGGACTTGGTACCGTGAATATGCGTGGCGAAGGCTTCATTAACCATGTTGATTCTGGCCAGTCCTTCAAGAAGGGTGACTTACTGCTGGAATTTAACCGTGACAAGATTCAGCAGGCAGGCTACAAAGATACCGTGGTTGTCTTGCTGACACAGGGTGACAAGGTTGTTCAGACTGATTACACGCAGCAAGAGGTCGTTAGTCACGGCGATGAACTTGTGAAGGCTCAATTGAAGAAATAAGATTGGGACGAAAGGCGTTTTGATCCCAGAATTTAACGCACTAAAGGCCCTCATTCCAGGTTTTGGAATGAGGGCCTTTAGTGCGTTAAATGGCCGGGATCAGCCGTTTGTACCAAGTTTTGTCAATATAAGGGGGGAAACCGTAGCTGTCACGATTTGACACACAGAATCGACTAATGATGGCCCCGATTTTTATTGGAATTAAATTACTTCAAAACCTTGAAGCGATCTTCATCACTCATAAATTCTTTTTCACCAGCTGGAGCTTCAATTGAACCGAAGTCCATTTGAGCACGCAATTTCCAGCTGTCAGGGATGCCAAATGCTTCCTTAACTTCGTCATCGATTAGTGGGTTGTAATGTTGCAAGTTAGCGCCAATACCATTTTCGGCAAGGGATGTCCAAACGGTAAATTGGGCGTTGCCTTGGGCTTGTTCTGCCCATTCGGCGAAGTTGTCCGCATACAGTGCGAAGTCGTTTTCAAAGCGGTGAACAACGTCCATGTCAGTGTAGTACATCACAGTCCCAAATGCTGACTTGAAGGCGTTAATCTTCTCTAAAGTCTTTTGGTAGGCTTCTTTGGTAGGAACCTCTGATTTGAGGCGTTTGCCAACGATGTCCCAGAGCTTTTCGTGATTGGCACCAAACAAGATCACAGCACGGGTGGTCTGGTTGTTAAATGGGGTTGGGGCTCACTTGATGTTCTTCTTAATTAAGTCGGCAATCTCATCTTCAGTCTGGTTGATGTTACGTCCTAATGCATAGATTGAGCGACGGTTCTTGGCAAGATCTAATAATTGTTCTTTCATTGGTTAAAAATTCCTCCGTTAGTTGCTTACTTTTAATTAGTTAATATGTTAATCATACAGATTGGAAAAAGTGATGTCAACTAAAATTAATCACTTTTCCTATCAATG
This sequence comes from Lentilactobacillus parakefiri, assembly GCF_002157585.1. GTDB lineage: Bacteria > Bacillota > Bacilli > Lactobacillales > Lactobacillaceae > Lentilactobacillus > Lentilactobacillus parakefiri. The sequence goes on along the minus strand of NZ_BDGB01000161.1, from coordinate 88,923 downwards.
TAAGAATACCACGGATGAGAGCGTGAAAACTTGATTTAGGTCAATTTTAATTGCCTCCATGCAGAAATCCTCGCTGAATCCGCCATTGGAGCGTGAGATTCACAAGTGACTAATAAATATGCTTGTTAATGAGATCCTCCAGTTCAGCAACCCATTTAAAAGCCAAAAAAGGAGGCTGCTTAAAAATACATTTAAGGCAACCTCCTAAGAGAATGATGATTAAGCAGCGACGTGCTGATCATTGGTAATATTTAATTTGGTATCTGAATTTTGCGCGTCGACTTGATTCAAGAATGCTTGAATTCGGGCCGTATAATCTTTAACAGCGTTGTTGGCTGAAGCGTGGCCACCAACATTGCCATCCAAGATCCAGAGCTGTTTGAGGGTTGAAGCACTCAGGTTGTACAATGTTTCGGTCTGGGTGTCAGGGATGAAAGTGTCATCAGCTGTTGCTATAAACATGGTCGGCAGCTTTGAATTTTCAACTGCGGTAATACCAGAAACGGCGTCCAAGCTGAATCCCTGGAGTAGTTTGTTAATATTGTTGAAGCCATTTAAGAATTGGTCAAATGGTACCAGGGGAATGGTCCCATTTAAATTCCAACCGATTTTTGAGGTGAGATTATTGAGACTGTTGGAAGCCCCTGTGTATAAGCTGAACAGTAGGGAAGGAATGGTTGAGAAGCCACAGTCCGCAATCACCGCTTTAACTGATGAAGGCAAATTGCTTTGTGCAGCTGTTTGTAAGGCACTGTCGGCTCCGAGAGACTGTCCGTACAGGACCACTTTGCTTGTGGGTCCGTTGAGGTCGTTGATTTTGTTGATCCAATTAAGCCAGTCAGCTTTATCCTTCGCCCCAAAGGTTAAGAATTCGCCGTCACTCGTACTTTGACCGCGGGTGTACGGCATGAGGACGTTGTAGCCCATGTCATAAAAGACTTTTGAGATATAACCCATCCATTCCGGCTCGGTGGTCCAACCTTGACCGTAGATAATGGTTTTGGTGGAATTCGGATGAGCAATATAGGTTGCCGAAGCGTTTCCGGTCCCGTCAGCGAATGGTACCGAGAGCATTTGGCGCGTAACCTCGTTATCATACCAATTTTTGGCATCGGTATAGTAAGTTTTGGTAAATGCCGGATCGTATTTGCTATCCAAATCTGACCACATCTGGTCAACGTTATAGCGATCCGGTGACATCAACGTCCGAATCTTGGATAATAGTGCAGCTCCCTGACGAGAGGCAGCGAACGGATAAACAACTCCGGCCGCAATCGTACTGGTAATGCCAGTGATGAAGTTGATCAATGGATTGTTGCTTGATTGCTTCCAAGCAGGGTTATCTGGATTGTTAGCATCGTCAATCGTGATCCGATCATTAGCAGAGGGGGTCGCAGTCTTTTGAGAGGCATTGTTATCCGAAGTGGTTGTTTCAGGCTGTTGGGAAGCTGTAGAGTTTGGTGATGCCGTCCCATTTTCGACTGTCGGCTGGGGATTGTTCTCAGCTTGCTTAGAAGCCTGCACATCGTCAACGGCTGGCTGATTGTCCTTAGATTCTGAGTCGCTTGGCTGAGTAGTCGAGTCGCCACTGTCGGTTGATGCATCATCAGCTGAATAATCCGTTTCTGTCGTCGATGCCGAAGTCGCAGCTGGATCATTTACCGGTTGGTCGGTTTCAACATCTGATGTGGCCGATACAGATGGGCCGTCAACGGTTGCCGTAGGTTGGTCACTTACATTGGCTGACGTAGGCGAAGGATCAGTCATTTCGTTCGACGTATTTGCATATGTAGTTGTTTGGAAAACAAATAGTCCGAGCAAAACTGCCAGTAAGCTGGTCAGTCTTGGAGCACATTTAGCTCTGTTCAAATTCGATCTCTCCTTTCTTAATGGATTAAATAAAGCAAGTACTATTATAGTTGATTATTTATTACGGTGAAAGTATCATTTCGATTACAAATATTCTAAATGATGGCGGTTGAATTGCCGCCAAGTGGATATGCCAATTAAGTTCCAAATGTCATGGTGGTTAAGAACGCATGGGGGCAATAAACAGATGTAGACAAAAAAAGAACCAGCGACCAAAATCGCTGGTTCTTTCAAATTTTAAACTAATTAATTAGTCTTCAATTGGTGTAACGTTAGCAGCTTGTGGTCCACGGTCACTGTCTTCAACGTCAAGGGTAACTTTTTGGCCTTCGTCTAATGACTTGAAGCCGTCCTTGTTGATAGCTGAGAAGTGAACAAATACGTCACCATCGTCAGTAGTAATGAAGCCATAACCTTTATCAGCGTTGAACCATTTAACAGTACCTTGTTTCATAATATATGAAACCTCCTTGCGCTTTAAGCGCATAATTATATTTAATGTATCAAGTTGCAGTGATTCCAAGGAGTTATTTCATAATACTACAAAACAAATACCTTTGAAAATCGAACCCTTAAACACATTAAATATAATATACCAACATCGCAGGCCTTTGTCAAATTAGATTGCCATTATTTCGGGATTATGATGCAATTGCTTGCTTGGAAGCAACTGGTTCAACTTTGATAGTATCCTCGTCAACAGCGACTCTGAAGTCTTTGACGTCCGGATTCTGCAGATAACTATTGGTTAATTTATCGGTAATTTCTTTCGTGATGACTCTGTGCATTGGACGGGCACCAAGTTCTTGACTATAACCCATGTCGACCAACTTATTCTTGGCGTCGGCAGTAACATTGAAGTGGATGCCACGTGACTTATCAACCAATTGATTCAAGTCGTTTAACATCAAATCAAGAATCTTCAACAGATCAGGCTTGGTCAATGAGTTGAATTGGATAATATCGTCAATTCGGTTCAGAAATTCAAGTTTGAAGTAAGGCTTCAAGCGGTCGATCACGTTTTGCTTGTTATCCGCATCGCTTTGACCGGCGTTACTGGTCATGATAATGACGGTGTTACTGAAGTCAACGGTTCGACCCTGGGCGTCTGACAAACGACCATCATCCAAGATCTGCAGTAACAGGTTCAAGACATCTGGATGCGCTTTTTCGATTTCATCCATCAAAATCAAACTGTATGGGTGGCGACGGACTTGTTCGGTTAATCGGCCGCCTTCTTCATAACCGACGTATCCAGGTGCTGAACCAATCAATTTGCTGGCACTGATTTTGTCCATGTATTCCGACATATCATATCTGAACATGGCCTTAGTGGTGCCAAATAACTCTTTCGCAAGCGCCTTGGCTGTTTGAGTCTTACCAACACCGGTAGGGCCGACAAACAAGAAACTGCCAATTGGCCGGTTGCCTTCAGTAAAGCCAACCCGGCTACGACGAATCGCGGCTGAAATGGCATCCAGTGCTTTGTCTTGGCCAATAACTTCTTTCTTCAAGTCCTTGTCCAAATGATTCAGCTGGTTGACTTCGTTCTTATTAACGTCGGTTACCGGAACACCCGTGATCCGTTCAACGACGGATTGAATGACCTCAGGAGTGACCTTTGGTGTTGTCACTTTGGTGCCGCTGTCGATGTTATCGATCTGTTGTTGAACCTTTTCCAGCTTGTCACGCAGCTTGGCAGCCTGTTCGAAGTCCTCTTTCTTGGAGGCTGCCTGCTTATCTTTATTCAGCTCCTCAGCCTCTTGCTGCAAGGTGGACTTATCCTTCGTCAGTGAAGAGCCCATCGCTACTTTGGCACCAGCTTGATCAATCAAATCAATGGCCTTGTCAGGATTCATTCGGTCCTGAATGTAACGGTTGCTCAAACTAACCGCCGCTTTTAATGCATCTGCGGTGTATTGAACGTGGTGAAACTTCTCGTATTTTGGTGCCAGGCCTTTGATGATCGTCAAAGTATCTTCTTCGCTCGGTTCGTTGACCATGATTGGCTGGAATCGACGTGCCAGCGCCTGATCTTTTTCAATATCCCGGTACTCATTGCTGGTGGTGGCACCGATTAACTGGAAGTCACCGCGAGCAAGCTTCGGCTTTAAAATGTTACCAGCATCCATCTTGTCACCTTCACCAGTAGACCCGGCGCCGATGATTTGATGAATTTCATCAATGAACAGAATGACGTTCTTATCCTTTGACACATCGTCAATTAATTTCTTCATCCGCTCCTCAAATTGGCCACGGATACCAGTTCCTTGAACCAGTGAAACAACATCAATTGAGATGATCTTCTTGTTGAGAAGTTTTTCGGAAACATCGCCGGCAACAATCTTTTGTGCCAAACCTTCAACAACCGCCGTCTTACCAACACCGGCCTCACCGATGAGGACTGGATTGTTCTTAGTGCGTCGACTGAGTACTTCTTCCATCTGTTCAATTTCTTTATCACGGCCAATGACTGGATCCAACTTGCCATCTTTAGCCATTTGGGTTAAATCAGTCCCATATTCGTCCAACAGTGTTTTCTTTTGCTGAGGCCTGCGTTCTTGAACCTGAATGGGTTGTTGACGGGATTGCTGGCGACCGTTGGAATCAGACATTGCATTCCTGAAGAATGGGTCGTTAAAAATGTCATCAAAGCCATTAGTTCCAAAAATATCGTTATTCATAGGCTATGCCCCCATATTCTAAATGATTTTCGTGTATTTTTTTAAAAAGTTCCAAGCGGGCGAACACTCATTCCCCTTCGGAACAACTATATAATATCATGCATTTGTAATGCGTTCAAGCATTTTGATTGGGGACGTAAAGCTGAGGGATGATGTTTCATCAGCGATTTTTGTTGAGAATAACATAATTTCAAGAATAAAATTAGCACTCTAAAATTTAGAGTGCTAACAAGCAATGTAATAATTATCGATTTATGACTCGCGCAATTAATCGGTAATCTCAAACGTAAAAGCGACTGAATCTTTTAAAGTGTCGTGAACCGTACATAGGTGAATCGTGTCTTCAATAAACTGATCGTTGCCTTCTTTATCCAAATTGGTTTGGCAGGTGAGCTTCACATGAATACTTTTGACACGGGATGACTTGTCGGCGAAGCGTTCTGTTTCTCCGGTCACTTCGACTTCAAATTGTTTGACTTTAATGTTGGAACTTGGCCGGTTAACTAATGAAGCTGCGCTGGCCCCCAAGCAGGCACCAACGGCTCCCAGTAGGTACTGAACCGGGTTGGGCCCGGCATCGGTGCCGCGGAACTTGGTGGGCTCATCAGCGATGAATTGGTGGACACCCGCGGTATTGATGGTTTGTGCGCCAACATCCCGTAAGGTCGTGTGAACATTATAAATTGCCATTGCTAAAATCTCCTTTTAATTATCATTTGGTTTACAATCTTAATATAGACGATTTTCAATGGAAGCGAAATCAAAAGTACTTATGAAAGGTGAAGGGCCACAATGAAAACGCTAATTCTAATCTCTCATCCTCATTTCGAAGATTCTGGGACACAACAATTTCTTAAAACGAGTTTTTATTCCCTGGATGACGTGAAATACCAAGTGATTGATGACTTATATGCCGCCACCAACGCGATCGATATCGATAAGGAGCAAAACGCACTGAGGGACTTCGACCGAATTATCTTTCAGTTTCCAATGTACTGGTATTCGTCACCGGCGAGCTTAAAGCAATTTATGGACGATGTTTTCACGCGAAACTACATTGTGGCTAAGCATGCTTTAAAAGATAAGGAATTGGGAATTGTCGTCTCTTTGGGCGATGCTGAAACTGACTTTCAAGCTGGTGGTCCTGAGCAGTTTACAATTTCAGAATTGCTGCGGCCGTTTCAGGCGTTTGCCAATAAGTCGGGGATGACTTATCTCAAGCCGTTTGTCGTCAACCAATTTGGCTATTTGACCCCGTCAGAAAAAGAAAAGCTACTGGTTGATTATCTGGCATACTTGAGTGCGACCATGCCCTTAAGTCTGGCTAATCGTGAACAGTGGCTGGTGCAGCGACTGCAGGCTACCAAAGCCGATAAGCCGGATGATCAGCAGCGGATGATCGATTTGGTGATTAACGCAATTGACGACCAGCAGAATAATGTTGAAAGTTTAAAAGAGGACGTCAAAATGATTCGCGATCAGGAGGAATAGTGATGAGTGATACAACGGACTGGCTGGCCGATCAGCTGGCACAATTAAAATCAGCCGACCAGTCATTTATTAATAAGTCGATCTATCAAGCAGCCATCGACTTGGCCAAGGAACAGGAAAAGCGGGCCCAACAATCGCAGGATGAATTGGATGGGCGAATCTGGAGTCCGGATAAGTGGTGAGGACTTGGTAGTCGCAATGGAGATCATATAGTCAATGTGGGTTGCTATTGTTCCACAATCAAATACAAAAAACGCCTCGTCGTAATTGGACGAGGTGCTTTTGATTATCAACATTGTGAATTCGATTAATTTACTTTGGGAGCTGTTGGTTTGTCACGGAAATCAGTTTTTAATCGAACTTTCTGGATTAAAAACTGATTCTTAAGTTTATTAGTGCTAATGCATCCAACATTATATCGCTCGTATAGAATAGGGTGAGTGTATACTCTGAAACTGAGGTTGGTGGGGTCATTTCTACAATTCCAATTAATGCAACCAATAGAAATGGTAGGCATATAATCCTGATATATATTTTCTGCTTCTTTTCTTTGAGAATATATTTTTTAGCTTTCTCGGGTTTTCCCAATTCACGATGACGGCGAAAAGAGCTGTATATATCAATTACAAAGGCAATTAATAAGCACACGAAAAAAAGCGAAAGAGAAAAGATATGTATGTTGAGCATCGTGAAAAGATTAACCATAAAAGAACCTCAGATCATCTAATTTTAAATTATATATTAAAGAGTTAATGAAATTTAAAGTTGACGGATAAGTTCATTAACTTTGGATATTAGTTACTAAACTGTATCATTTTAATTATATATTGACGGGCCGCATGTTTCAACGGATATTCACGATTCTAATGTAAAAGTGTGATTTTGAATTAAAACAAAAGAGTATTGCTGGTTTTGAAAACACATAGAAGGAGCCATCTGGCGAAAAAACACCTGATGGCTCCTTCTAAGAAGTTGTGAAAATAAGCTAATTGAATTTATTAACCAATCATTGTTATGATGGACAATAGCTTTGTAAATTTTTATTGCTCCATATGCTATCAATCCAATTAGTGCAATTAGAACCGCCCATGAAACAATTGAAAATATTAGATCGCCAAAGTAGATTGGTGTGCCTGCTACCATGATTATTTATTCTCCTTCCAAGGTAATTTTCTTCCTTTAGGCCTTAAATCGCATTTTAAAGGTTGTTGGTCTGACTAGTGTAATGGTACGTCCTGGAATAATAATGGAAAAGATTCGTTCCCCCTTGAAGGTTACGATGCCTGATCGTCTTCCTTTATTTATATGAACCCACGCAGATCTTTGCTCCCACTGAACCGGGTAGCTAAGCCCGGCAGTATCAGTCCAAACGTTTTTGATTTTCTTGATCTTATGTCCCTTCCTGGTAAAGCGTACATTTCCATAAATAACCTCTACTCCATTAGTATACAGCCCCTTCCTCACAATTTTTGATTTAGAATTGGACTTTGTGGTCTTTGCAAATGCTGTTGCTTGATATGGTTGAGTGCCTTCAAGCTTTCCTGACAGAACATAATTAAGCTGCTCTTCATTCTCAACGCTAACTGGTGTCATGCCTAACTTTTTTGCGGTATCGTTTGAAACAGTTTTCATACCGTACTGCTTTGCGATTTCTTTTTCTTGACCAAGGGTTAACGTTGCATCTCCTACTTGAGGGCTTTCACTTTCGGTTATATTTGCATCTTGAGTACGTAATGTATAAGAATCATTGGTGTCCGTATTACCTACATCAGTCTCAGGTCCCTTTACTGGTGTTAGTGCTGCAGTGGATGATCCGGTTCCCAATCCGGTTGCAGAGGAAGTTGCAGTGGCATTATTAGGATAATTAGTGGAAGCCCCTCCACCATTGTTACCACCGTGTGCTGGATCAATTATTATTCCTCCTCCTCCGGTATCCTTTCCACTGTCATTATCGCTGTTTTCAGTATTACCAGTACTTTGATTACTAATGGTACTCACATTTTCGGTGGTAGCAAAAGCATTCGAACTTTGAATATAGGTACCTGTAAAAAGGGAAAGAAGTACAATACTGTATCTTATGATATTTTTACTCATATGAGTCATTTTTCTATATCCCCCCATGATATATTAAATTAAATTACGTAGTGTTGAAACAATGCTTGTTATTGCACCAACAATTGACGTTCCCTGACCAACAACGTTAGAAACTGAACCCGTGATATGGTACAATAACTGACCAACGTTTGCTGCAGCTGCAGTACCGGTGTACCAAGGTTGAAGTCGAATATTAGCTGATTTTGCTTGATCATCCATCTGATCATTCACATCCTCTGAAGAATTTTCCTCATTTGTAGCGTTGGCACTAGATTGTACCTGCTGAGAACTGTTGTTATTCGTTGAGTTAGAACTATTAGTTGCTTGCTGGCTCGAGTCAGTAGTTTTGCCATTGTCGCTTTTATCTGCAGTTGTATTGGTACCATCTTTTTTGACTAATACATATACTTGTCCGTTATTTTTTACCGGCTTGTTCTTTACAATGGTTGAAGATTTAACCTTAAATGTTTCACTACCGTTGCTCTTCTGAGACGAGGTCCTTTTCTTTGCTTGTGTAACCGATTTCTTTAAATGTAAAATTTTACCCCTTGAATCGGATAACTGTGTTGACTTACGATTTACGGTAGGATTGGATGAAGGTTCTGAAGAAGGGGCTAAATTGTCTTCTTGGTTCTTCACACCTTCGGATGCAGTCGCCTTTCTTTCAACACAGACATTTTCATTTATATCTGACTTTTTGGCTATTTGATCGGTGGAGTAAGACGTATCTTTCGATAAGGAGTTGGCAGTAGTATGAGACATCAAGACTGTGTTAGGCACTGGTGAAGACTCAGACAAGTTGCTGGCCTGACTAGGTATAGCAGTGATAATCCCCCACGCAAAAGGAACAATAGTAAAAACTAATAATCGCTTAACTCTAATCATGATAAAATCCCCCATTTGTTATATTTGTGAACATAAGCATACAGTTTATGTTCCATACCTGTTATGACATAACGGGTTGAAAATTGAAATATTAAATGTGATATACATCACAATAATTGTTAACTATGGTTGTTTACACTAAAACATGTAGGACGGAACACTACAATAACAGACAAGAAGCTGAGAGAATATGGATAATCGAAATGTATATTATTTCATCAATGAGTGTTTATGTTGAACGATTGTAGGTAATATTAAGTAGTATATCTCTCGAATACTCTTGCGCCCTTTGTTGATGCACGTTATATTCGTAAAATATTAAGATAACCAATTAGTCATTTAGCATGAACTCTACTTTTCTTGCCTTGTTCAATTGTAAGTGGATATAATCTAAACTTCTAAGAAGAGGAACAATGGATTTTTGCCTCTAAACCAACGAAATTCTTTCTTGTAAAATGGAAGTTAGCACTTAACGACTGCAGTGGATTCTTCTAGACAGATAACATGACACTTCAATTTTGTCGTGCGTCTTTTCCTTTGTTGCTAGCTACTTGTTATTCTCTGAAGTCTCACCACAGCACTTTTGGAGCGTTCGGTGATAAACTAGAAACGATTAATAGGTAGAGGGGGACGACTAAATGGACATGGTGTTACTGTTGACCATTATTTTGGCGGCAGTCGTTTTAGCTAATATTTTGGCTCGACATATTTTGGTTATTCCGCTGCCGTTTTTTCTGATTGTGTTGGGGATGCTTCTGGCAGTCTTGCCGGTCTACCGTGACTTTCATCTGGATCCCTCGACATTTGCTTTGGCGATCATTGCACCCATGTTATTCAATGAGGCACAAAACAGTTCGCGGTTCTGGATTGGCCGGTCAATCACCAACATTTTGTCGCTGGCGGTTGGCTTAGTACTGGTCACCGTCCTGGTAGTCGGTTCTGGGCTTCACGTCGTCATGACAATTCTGCCGCTCACATTGTGCTTTGCATTGCTGGCGATTGTCACGCCAACTGATGCCTCGGCGGTTAATTCCATTTTTGAGGCCAACCCGATTGCAGAAGAGCAGGCGGGGATTTTGCAGCATGAGTCGCTATTTAATGATGCAGCAGGCATTGTGCTGTTTGATTTATCGTTGACCGTCTTTGTATCGGGGACCTTTTCCTTGAAACTGGCGGTTGCGATGTTTCTTTGGGAGTTTTTAGGCGGCTTATTGTTTGGCAGTCTGATCGGGGTGGTCATTGTCAGTGCCCGGCTGTTCTTGATTCGCTACAACGATGATACGCCGATTATTATGGTGCTGATTCAATTGATGTCGCCATTCCTGGTATATCTACTGGCTGAAAAATTAGCGTTCTCTGGTATTTTGGCGGTGGTCGCCGCCGGCTTGGTTCAGGGTTCTGAGCGTGACAAGCTCCGGTTGACGTCGTCTCGAATGCAGCTGGTGACCAGCAACGTCTGGGAAGTGGTTTCCGGAACCCTGTCCGGGGTGGTCTTTGTTCTTTTGGGCTTGTCACTTCCAGAAGTGATCCAGGCATTGCATCAGTCGCCCAATCCTAATTTGAATATTTTAAAATTAGTTTTGATTGGCATCGGCGTCTATACGGTAAAAGGGGCTTTGAGATTAATCTGGAGCCGGTACATGCTCAAGCGGCGGGTAAAATCAAACCACGAGTGGCGTGACAGTTTGGTCATGGCCCTGAGTGGCGCGAACGGAACGATCACGCTTTCACTGGCGTTTTCGATGCCAAACACGGTGAACGGTCAGCCATTTGAATTTCGTGGCATTATGATTTTTGTTGCGGCGGTGGTTATCTTAACCAGTTTAATTATGCCAACTATCTTTGTGCCGCTCATCCTTCCAAGCCAAGACAGCCAACAACCACGGTATCGCTGGGTAAGGCGGATGATCCAAGCGGCGATTAGCGATCTTCTAAAAGAGAAGGAACATCAAGCAGAGGCCCAGGTTGTGATTGACTCCCTGCAGCAGCAATTAGTCCTAGACAGCACACCGAACTTCCATCTCCGGCGGCAGTTAATGAGCGAAAGCCATCAAGTGGAGTTAAAGACCGTCCAAAAAATGTTTGATGACGGCAAAATCTCTCAGGATGAGTTAACATACTATACCAAATTTTTGAGCTTAAATAATTTTTCCGCAGATGAAAAAATCTGGAAAAATGTGTTATTGAGAATTCGATTTAGCTTACATGTTGGCCGATTGTATAAAGATTTGAATCGGGCACAAGAAGCGTTTTTGACAGCACCGGTGGCTTTGGAAGAGGTTTACTGGCGCGAGCAATTTGAAAAGCATGGCGAGAACATTCTGCCAATTGAAGAGGCGGGCTTTAACGCCGTGATGGACTTCTTAAAGACCAAGCAGGGCCAAAATGGTGTTGAAACTAATATGGTCAAGCGATTCTATCGAACCAGACACCGACGAATTAACGGCCATGACGTTGATATGGACATCGTCTATCAAATGTTCATGCGTGCTTTCCATAGCGAGTATGAGCTGATTCAGGATTCGCTGCAGACGGGCAAGATTGATGCGACATTGGCCGAAAAGCTACAAACGCGGATTTCAACCGATGAGATGACTTATTTGCAGAATATGGAGTTGTTTAGGGACTAGGTGCGACGAGACCTGGGTTGGTCGCGGTGCATAAGTACAGAATGGCGGGTGATGAACGAATTGTGTTCATCACCCGCCATTCTGTACTTATGCACCGCGATCAGGGTCGTCGGAGCACAATTCAGCAAAGTAATAGTAGGGCTACTTATTCATCTAAGCGGAGGAGTCTGGCCTGCGAAGCACAATTCCGCAAAGTAACATCATGAATCCCATTTTTTTACCTAATCCTCCTTTACTTCGAGTACACTCGAAGAGCTAAACTCAACTTATGCATGAAAAATCAAACTTGAAACGAAGAGAGGAAACATCATGAAATACCGTAATTTAGGGAAGCAAGGCCTCAAAGTCAGTGAACTGGCCTTAGGCAGCTGGATGACCGATGTTAGTGATTCAGCCAAACAAGATTTAGCGGATCAGAGCTTAAAGCTGGCATTTAGTAAAGGCATCAACTTTTTTGACTGTGCTGATGCCTATAGTGGTGGGGCGGCTGAACGCTTTTTGGGCAAAGCACTCAAAGAATTTCCGCGAAAAGAAATTGTGCTGTCAAGTAAGGTTTATTTTCCAACCGGTCCTGGCATTAATGACCGTGGGCTTTCACGCAAACACATCATGGAGTCGATTGACCAGTCACTGACGAACTTACAGACGGATTATTTGGATCTGTACTTCTGCCACCGTTTTGATCCCAACACACCATTGGAAGAAACGTTAACGGCGTTAAGTGACCTGGTTGACCAGGGCAAGATTCTCTACTATGGCGTCAGTGAGTGGCGTCCGGTTCAAATTCTAGAAGCCTAGTTAGTGATCCAGAAGCTGGGACTTCACCCGATGTCAGTCGTTCAGCCTCAATATAATATGTTTGATCGCTACATTGAGCATGAACTTATGGACGTCTGTGAAAAAATAGGGCTGGGAATTGTGCCGTTTTCACCACTTTCTCAAGGCTTACTGACTGGGAAGTATCGTAAGGGACACAAGATTCCTGCCGGATCACGGGCAACTTATCAAGACCAAATTCAGGCGTTGTTGACTGAGGATAATTTAGACAAAGTTGAAGAATTGATCAAGATGGCAAATGAGTTGAACACCGACCTGGCAACCTTTGCGTTAGCTTGGACAATGCGTGATCCGCGCATCAGCAGTCTGATCACGGGGGCAAGCAAACCCAGCCAACTTGAGAATAATCTCAAGGCGGTTGAGTTGGAGATCCCTGAAGATTACTTTGGGCGAATCGATAAGTTATTTGGATTCAAAAAGTTTGAAAGACATATTGGTTAATAGAAACAGTGTGGGAAAATAAGCAGTTAGCTTCCAGAGTCTAAGGTGGATTAGCCGAATATCCTGATTTTGGATGTTTGGCTAATCCACCTTAGACGGCCGGAAGCTGCTTATTTTCCCACTATTCGGCTAGGCAATATTAAGACAACAAAAAGGGCCTGAGCAAAAGATTTAGTTTTGCCTCGCCCTTTTCATTCATTTTTTGTGTGATATCACTTATTTGATGCTGCGTTTCGCCATCAGGAATTGTTTGATTGTTCAGGATCCGGATATCCTGGTGCCCAATGGTTAATCGGCCCAAATTGATGGCCGACTTGGATTTCATTTTCAATTGCAACATCAACGAACTTTTTGGCAATTCGAACCGCCGTTTCAACATCGTTACCGCGGGCGAGTTCTGCAGCAATACATGCAGACAGGCTGTCGCCGGTGCCGTTCTTACGGTCAGTATCGAAGAAGTCGCCAGTCAGCCAGAAGCTTTTGCCGGATTCAAGGAGCACATAATCGGATACTTCTTTTTGCCCGGGTTTGTGATGACTGCCCTTGATCATGATGTTATCAGCACCAAGATCCCGTAGTTTCTGCGCAGCGGTGACCATGTCGTCTTTGGTGTTAATTTCCATTTCAGCCAGCTTTTGTGCTTCAAAGAAGTTGGGGGTAATCACGGTTGCCAATGGGATAAGCTCATCACGGAGCGTTTTGTAGGCGCTCTGTTCCAGCAGCATGTTGCCATGCTTGGTGGTAATCACCGGATCAACCACCAATGGTCCAAAATCGTATTGTTGGTAGTTTCTGATTACCGTTCGAATCAGTTCCGTGTCAGCCAACATCCCGGTTTTGCTTGCCCGAACGTGATAGTCGTCAGCCAAGTCTTTGAATTCTTGGTCGATGAAGGAAGTCGGCAGGGTGACTGAATCATGAATCCCGTAACTGTTGCCGGCAACCGCGGCGGTCATGACGGCCGTTCCGTAAATGTGTCGTCTAAAAAATGTATGTAGATCAGCTTGCATGCCAGCACTGCCATCGCTATCAGAACCGGCAATTGTCAGTGCTTGTGGATATTGTTCCGTCAAATTAATCACCTCAACTGTTCATTTAATTATTAAGAATACCACATTTCATTAGAAATCATAGAGAAACTGCAGATTGATTTGCGTTCTAACCTAAACTTGTATTATAATAATTTAGTCTATTGGAATTATGAAATCATAATACAAAATAAGGAGAGTCTAATTATGCGAATTTGTCATCCACACGGCGTACAAGGACGTCGTCCAGTTAACCGTAAAAAAGATATTAAGCGAAACAAAGAATTATCAGACTTGCAACATTTCTTGAAGCAAAAGCCTGCTAAGTAATTCGTTCATCCTTTGCTGAACATCATTATGTCAGAGTCAAGCAACTATCAAAGTTGTTTGGCTCTTTTTTACGCAGTCGCGGTTGCCTCGAAGGCTTCGACATCCTTCTCTGTGCCGATAATGGTGACGATGTCCCCTGGCTTGGTGATCGTCGATTGATTTGGGATGATCGCACCGTCCTCATCTGCGTGGGAAAGGGCAATCATGGAAATACGATAACGATTGGTCAAGTTGAGTTCTTTCAAGGTCTTGTTAAATAATTTCGGATTAGTCAGTTCAAATTCAATCACTGATAATTCACCCTTTAGTTTTAAGTCGTTCAGGATTTTAGGTTCCATCACGTGCAGGGCAATTCGTTGGCCCATATCTCGTTCAGGCTGAATGACTTCATCTGCGCCTAATTTTTCGAGGACTTTGGCATGACGGGCATTTTCTGCCTTGCAAACAAGGTTTTTGACCCCTAATTCCTCACAGATCATGGTTGTCATAATGCTGGCTTCCAAATCGGTACCGATGGCGACAAAAACGTTGTCAAAGCTGCCGATACCTAGTTGGGTTAACGCTAATTCATTTTGCGTGTCAGCTACAATTGCTTCAGTTGCCCGGTCACGAAATTCATTGACCCGTTGTTCATTTTTATCGATCACCAGGACTTCCTGGTCGTGTTCCAGCAAGGTGTTGACGATGCTGGAGCCGAATAGGCCAAGGCCGATGACTGCGTAGTTTTGTTTCATTTTTTTGGTGCTCCTTTGGTTGAGGGTTGATTTTGTTTGGCTTGAGAATGTGATTTGTATTGTTCCTTGCGTGTTGTACTTGGGGGGATTTTACCTAGCGGAGGCGTGCTCCGGGAGCCAGCTTTCTCCGCTTAGTCCGATAACTGAAGTCAACGCAAAACCAGCGTTAACTTCAGTTATCACACTAATGCTCAAAAGCTAACCGGCTCCCGTCGCACTCTTACCCGATCATCACATTCTCCTCCGGATACCGAAACGCATCTTCGGGTCTCTTGGAGTTAAGCAGTGAATACATTACGGTAAAGATACCCACTCTGCCCATGAACATCAGGGCCGCGAAGATTAATTTGCCGATGACACTTAAATGGGCTACCAGTCCCAAACTAAAACCGGTGGTTCCAAATGCCGAGATAACGTCAAATGTGATGTACTCCAAGCCCTGGGTTTTCGGGATCGTTTCCGTGAAAGTTAGAATCATTGTCGCGATTGACAAGACCACTGCGACCAAGAAAACTAGCGATAGTGACCGGGTGACGTTATCGTTACTGAAACGCCGGCCCCAGAAAGTGGCGTCTCGCTTGCCACGAAGCGTCGACCACACTCTGATTAACAGGATGCCCACCGTGGTTGTCTTGATCCCGCCGGCAGTGGATCCCGGGGTTCCCCCAATCAGCATTAAAATCATGGTGAAGAACATGCCACCCATTGTGATGTGCGTCAGCGGCATGGTATAAAAGCCGGCTGTCCGTGGCGTCACCGCCAAAAACCAAGTGTTCATAATCCGCTGGAAGGTGGTTAAGTGGCTCTCCTGCCCAAAGTTGCCCTCAGTTAACAGATACACCACAAAGCTGAAGCCAATCAATCCGAGATAGGTGGTCAGCGCTAATTTGGTATGCAGACTCAAATGGTGATCTTCCCTGTAGAATAAAATGTCTTTCCAGACCAGAAAGCCCAATGAGCCTGAAATAATCAGGATGGTCAAGACAAAGAGCAGGTGGGGATCGGTCTGAAATTGCTCCAAACTGTTGTCGTATAGGTCAAAGCCGGCGTTACAAAAGGCACTGATCGAGTGAAAAATGCTGTATCCCAGTCCCTTCGCCAAACCATACCGAGGATAAAAGTCGATGAAGATGAGCCCCGTTCCCAGCACTTGAATGGCCAGTGAAATCCGCACCACCAAAAAAACAACTGAACTGGTATTGGCAAATGACTGCAAGTTTAAAGACTGTTGAGTCAACAATCGCGTTGTGAGATCGACCTTCCGCCGCATAAAGATAAATAACAGAACCGCAAAGGTCATAAATCCCAGACCGCCAATTTCAACCAGCATTAAAATCACAATCTTGCCGAAGATGCTCCAATGCAGGGCGGTGTTGACGACCGTCATCCCCGTTACGCAGGTGGCAGAAGTTGCCGTGAAGAATGCGTTAATGTAGCTGGTTATGTGACCGGATTTACTGGCAATCGGCAGTGACAGCAGAAAGGTTCCCACTAGAATAATGATCAGAAAGCCCAATGTTAAAATCTGTGGGAGGGCCAACCTGGTTTTCGAGTTCAAAGAATCAGTACCTTTCACTTGGCAGAATCGCCAATTTCTAATGATGACATCATATGTATTATCGCACATTCGGCCGATTGCGCCCAACTCCAACGGCAAAATAGACTATAATATGATTAAATACGTGATTGAGAGGGATAAATCTGATGCTGATAAAAAATGTCCATATTGAAAACGCTGAAGAAACCAGCGATGTCAAAATTGAAGATGGCAAGTTCGTCAAAATTGCCGCTTCAATTGAACCCGGTGATGGCGAACAGGTGATTGACGCCACTGATAAATTACTATTGCCGCCGTTTGTTGATCCCCATGTTCATCTGGACGCGACCCAAACTGCTGGCGATCCCGAATGGAACCAATCAGGCACCTTATTCGACGGGATTCGAATTTGGAGTGAACGAAAGAAAAAGTTGACCATCGACGACGTGAAGACCCGGGCAAAGAAGGCCCTTAAGATTCAAGTTGCAAATGGGATTCAATTTGTCCGCAGCCATGTTGACGTGACCGATCCGGATTTAACAGCTTTAAAGGCTTTGATTGAAGTCAGAGATGAGGTTGCCGATCAAGTTGAACTTCAGCTGGTGGCCTTTCCCCAAGAAGGAATTCTCTCATACCCCAACGGCAAAGAGTTGATGATTGCCGCAGCCGATATGGGTGCTGATGTGATTGGTGGCATTCCCCACTTTGAATTTACCCGTGACTATGGGGTTGAATCGCTCAAGTTCTTGATGAAAGTTGCTGAAAGTAAGGGTAAGCTGGTCGACGTCCATTGTGATGAAATTGACGACCCAGCTTCACGCAACCTTGAAGTGCTAGCCACCTTGGCTCTTGAAAGCGGCATGGGCGACAAAGTGACTGCCAGCCATACCACGGCGATGGGCTCGTATAATGACGCCTATACCTATAAATTATTCCGACTGCTGAAGATGTCACACATTAATTTCATTGCCAATCCATTGGTTAACACCAACTTGGGCGGCCGGTTTGATACCTATCCAAAACGTCGGGGAATGACCCGGGTTAAAGAATTGTCCGAAGATGGCATCAACGTTGCCTTTGGTGAAGATGATATCAAGGATCCTTGGTATCCAATGGGTAATGGTAATATGCTTGATCCCGTTGAGATGGGCATTCACGTTGGCCATTTGATGGGGTACGGTGACATCATGGATTCTTACCAGTTCATTACGACTAACGGTGCCAAGGCCATGCATATCACCGGCCACTATGGCATCAAGGTCGGCAAACCGGCTAACTGCATCATTATGAACAACGATAATTTCTATAACGCCTTGAACGAACGGTCTGAAATTCTCTACTCAATTCATAATGGCAAGGTGCTGGTTCAAACTGAACCCAAGCAGGTTAAAAATTATTTTGAAGATTAATTGAAAAGCACTCGGATTTTAAGCGTGTGTGAGCGATACCCCAAAGCTACAGTTTTTACTTTAACTTTGGGGGGATAGCTCAGTGACACTGCGTTGGCCGGGTGCTTTTTTGCTGCCGTATGATTGATTCTGAAAGGGCATTGGTTGCCATTTATCGCGAAATATGAAAAACTTTTGATGAGGACACACGAGTTTAGGGGATGAATGCAGTTTGGATATCTTATATTGTGGCGACGACCATATGTTTTCGGGGTTAATTATTTCACTTCTTTCTCTGACAAAGCATGCCAAGGAACCACTGAACATTTATATTTTGACGGGAAAGCTGCACAATCGTCATCACCAGTTTCAAGCGCTGAGTGATGACCATGCTGCATTTTTGGATCAGTTAGTCAAACGGAATGGGGAAGATAATCAGGTTACCAAACTTGACATGACCGCCCAATTTGAAGCTGACCCACCAACTGCCAATATCAACACATTGTTTACCCCATATAGCATGTTGCGGCTGTATAGTGATTTGGTACCACAATTTTCCGACCGGATTTTGTACTTGGATGCGGACGTGGTGTGTCGACGCCCATTTGAAGACTTTTACCATCAATCCCTGGCTGACACCGATTTTGTTGGGGTGTTAGACCATTATGGACGCTGGTTCTTTCACCACCAGCTTAAGCCGTTTGATTACATTAATTCCGGGATGCTGTTGATGAACTTGAAGATGATTCGCCAAGATAAATTGCTGGTACGCTGCCGGGATTACTGTCGCAAGTGGCCAATGATTATGCCGGACCAGTCTGCCATGAACAAGCTCGCTAAGCACAAAGCATTTGCGCCGGAAAAATATAATGAGCAGCAGGACGTTCAGGCAGACACTGTTTTTCAGCACTTCTCCACCCGCTGGAAATTGTGGCCGATTATCCATACAGTCTCAGTCAAACCTTGGGAAGTGGATAAGGTCCATGAACAGCTTCACCTGCATGAGTATGATGATATTCTAATGGCGTATCAGGCGATCGTTACTCAGTTGGGCGCTCAAGGGGAATTGAATTTAGAGTAAGAAAACCCGCTTGGCAATTGATTTTGTCGGGCGGGTTTTTGGGTGGGAAGACTCTTGAGATGTGTTTTGGTGTACTCTTGGTTTCCCTATAGCGCTTTTATTTTATTTTGAAATCTCTTAGGCTTCGGGAATAGGCTTTGATGGGTGTATGAAAACAGCCTAGCCTACTTGGTGAGTGTGGCGCGTTTGTTATATTATCTTGAGCTCCCTTCGACTTTGGAGATACGCTCCGACGCAACTGAGGTTAACGTGTAAGACCAAAATGATTTAAATCCAAACCCAGGATTTTAATCATTTCGGCCTTACACACCACCTCACCCGTTGCTCGTCGCACTCTGATTTTTCACATACTCCCTATACAACGGTGTCGTTGCCACTAGTTCTTGATGGGTGCCGTGGCCGGTTACTCGGCCATTTTCGATGAAGTAGATTTCATCCGCATTGGTGATTGTGCTGAGTCGATGGGCGATCACCAACGTTGTCCGATTGGCCATCAACTGATCTAATGCTTTTTGAACCATCATTTCAGATTCGGAATCCAGGCTGGCGGTTGCCTCATCCAGCATTAAGATTTTCGGATCCTGGAGGAAAGCCCGGGCAATCGCTAATCGTTGGCGTTGACCGCCCGATACTTTAACCCCGCGTTCGCCGACTTCCGCATCAAGTCCCTGTGGCATGGTCCTGACAAATTGAGTTGCATAAGCCATATCTAAAACGTGCCAGAGTTGATTATCGGAGAAATTCCTTGGCAAACCGTACGTTAAATTGTAACGAATCGTTCCAGACATGATGGCAGCGTCCTGACCAACTAAACCGATTTGCTGGCGCCAACCCGCTAATTGAATATCTTTAATCTTAGTATTGCCAATCGTAATACTGCCGTTATTGGGTTCGTAAAAGCGTTCAATTAAGCTAAAAATGGTTGATTTACCACCACCGGAAGGACCAGCAAACGCAATCACAGAATGTGGCCTAGCTGTAAATGACAGATTCTTTAAAATTGGTTTACCACTATCATATGCAAAATCGACGTGATTCATCCTCAGCACCTGATCACTGACGTCAAAGGTCTCTCCCGACTGTTGGTCCTCTTCCGGCGTTTGGAGTAATGCCTGAATCCGCGTGGTTGACCCGCTTGCTTTAGCGACGTCAGACATGAATTGACCAAGGACGGCGAACGGACTAATCATTTGAACCAGGTACATCAGAAATGAAAATAAGGTACCAATGTCGATTGCCCCTTGACGAACCCGAATTGCACCATAACCCAAGATTCCAAGAACCATTGCCATCATGACCATCCCCATCACTGGGCCGGCAATGGAATCATAGATAGCTTCTTTCAGCCCGATGCGGTACAGGCGATGCATCCGTTGATCACCAGCGGTTCGTTCCAAGTTTTCAGCCGTTGAGGATTTAACCAGCCGCACCTCGCCGAGCATTTCACCGGCTTTCCCATTCAAATCCGCGAGGGCATCCTGTCTGGCTCTGGCTACCTTGTGAGATTGGCGGACAATTGGCAACAGGCAAATTAAGACTAATGGGACGGCAATAAACATGATGATGGTCATTCGCCAGTCCATAATCAGCATTAACACTAATGCACCCACCAGTTGAAGAATCGAAGTGGCGGTTTTGGGAACCGAATTTGCCAGCAGCTCCTTAACCTGAGTGGAATCGTTGACCAGTCTGGAAGTAATTTCACCCGATTTGGTTTGGTCGAAATACCCCACCGGCAGCGTTAAAATTTTATCCCAAAGCGTTGTGCGCAGCTTGTAAACCACATCTTCGCCAAAAAACCGAGAATGCTGCCGGAGAAGGCACCAATGATTGTACTTAGGACAAACAGTAAGATGACGCCGACAATCAGTTCGACGTTCATTGAACGGCCAATCGAGTTGATGATTCCTTTTGCCAGACCCGGGACCATCAGTTGCATTGCCGTTGCGACAACGCCGAGGAAAAATCCGAGCAGCAGCTGCCAGTAGCGGGGATGAATTCGGTTGATCAGGGTCATAAATGTTTTAAAATTAAAGGTTGTTTTCTTGTTGGACCGAGCTTGCATCAAAATTATCCCCTAAACATGTTTAATGGAGTTGGGACAACAATCGTTATCGTCTCACCCGTACTTTGTCGTTTCAAATGTTACATCGCAGAAACGTGGGAATTAAAGCAGTTTCCGGCCATGTAAGCAAACAATCTGGAAACTAACCGCTTTAAGCCCCACTCTCCATTGTTATCCCAAATATCCTAGCATAGCAAGCGATAATTTAATACCAATTGAGTCAATAAATCATGGATTTTTAGCGAATTACCATTTTTCAACGTGCTGTGTGATAAAATAATGGCATGATTGGGTTAAGATGGTTCTGTTCCATCGATTTAATTACCAAGCAGAAAGGACGGCATTCTCAGTGGCAAAACGGGCGTCAAAGGTTTTTAAGTATCGAAGTTTTGATGACGACGTGGTCTTTACCAAGAATCAAAACGCCACGATTCCTGATGACTATATCTGGCTGCATCAAAATTGGTTTTACCGCATGATTGCCACGGTCGTCTATGTGATAGCGGTGGTTGTCAGCAATGTATATTGCCGACTGTTTCTGCGGACGTCCTTTAGAAATAAGCAGTGCCTTTCGACCCAGGGCAAGCGCGGCGCGTTTATCTATGGCAACCACACCCAACCGCTGGGCGACGCTCTTTTGCCAATGCTGGTTGCTATTCCCAGACGGGCATATCCAATTGCCGAGCCGGCCAACCTCGGAATTCCAATGATTGGCCGGTTGCTGACGATGGGTGGGGCACTGATCCTGCCGGCCAAGCTTTCTCAAATGGTTCAATTTCAGCGGGCAATGAACCATAGATTGAACCAGCATCAGCGGATTTTCATTTATCCAGAAGCACACGTTTGGCCGTACTATACGAAGATTCGGCCGTTTCCGGTTGGGGCTTTTCATTATCCGGTTGCCGCTAATTTGCCCAGCTACTGCATGACGATTACATATCAAAAGAGCCGCTGGTTTCACCGCCCCAAACAAGTCGTGTACTTTGATGGGCCGTTTATGCCGGATCAAACACTGCCCCGCAAACAACGGCAGCAAAAATTACACGATCAAATTCACGCACAAATGGTGGTGAGAAGCCGCCAAAGTAACGTTTCATATATGACATACCAGCAACAAACACATTGATTTTAGGGGGATTCATTCATGTTAGATCAAACGATACCGATTTTTTACGCGGTTGATGATAACTATGCACCTTATCTGGCAGTTTCACTAGCTTCACTGGTTGACCATACATCCTCGACCAGAAACTATCATGTGATTATTTTATGTGACAATCTCAATTCCGACAATCAAGCGCAACTCAAATCGTTTCAAGCGACGAACGTCGAAATTAGCTTTGTCTCAATTAACGACCGCTTAAAACAAGAAATTACCGATAAAAACAACAAGCTCCGAAGTGATTACTTTACCTTTACAATCTATTTTCGGCTGTTTATCGCTGAATTGTTCCCAACCCTTGATAAGGCACTGTACCTGGATGCCGACACAATTGTTTTAAAAGACGTGGCTGACCTATTTGATACGCCACTTGGTAATAACTTGGTTGGGGCAGTACCGGATTATTTCATCGGCCATACGCCAGAAACAATTGATTATGCTGAGAAGGCGGTCGGAATTGATTCTCAAAAATACGTTAATTCAGGGGTGCTGTTGATGAACCTGGCTGAGATGCGACGATCGAAATTTGCGGAGCACTTCTTACAGCTTCTGAATCAGTATCACTTCAAGAGCTTGGCACCTGACCAAGATTATATGAACGCAATTGCCAAAAACCGCATTTATTATTTGAATCCATCGTGGAATATTCAAATCACGACTCCCCAAGACGTCACTCCTTGGCTGATCCACTATAACCTGTTTGCAAAGCCGTGGCGCTATGATGACGCTCCCAGACAGGACTATTTTTGGGCCTATGCCAACCAGACCGGCTATGATGGCCTGCTCAAACAGCAACTGGCTGACATGAATTCAAAAGAAGTTGCCCGCGATCAAAAAAACCCAGCGGATTTAATCCAACTGGCCGTCGATATTATCAAAACACCGACCACATTTTTCGCAATGGCTAAGCAAGGAGTAAAAATTGCCTTATGACCTTTACACCAGTCAAACTTGGCGGCCGTGACACGGTAATTCAAAACATTGCCAAAAACGTTCG
This sequence comes from Lentilactobacillus parakefiri, assembly GCF_002157585.1. Taxonomy (GTDB): domain Bacteria; phylum Bacillota; class Bacilli; order Lactobacillales; family Lactobacillaceae; genus Lentilactobacillus; species Lentilactobacillus parakefiri. Next base: position 65,670 of record NZ_BDGB01000161.1, on the reverse strand, counting down.
TGAGGGAAAGTTGAACCAAAAAGTTGAAATTCATGATCCCGTGCTGACACTTTCTGAGCAGCATGAGGTGTTGAATCACTTTTTAGACCTGCATCAAACCAAACGCTACCATTGGCGGGCAGCTGAAGCCCGATCCGTTATGAATATGGCCACCAGGATGATGAGCCCCAATCTGTCCGTTGATGGGACTGAAAATTTGAAGGGCGTGAACTGGCCGGCGATCATTACCTGCAATCATTTCAGTCCTATTGACAGTCTTTTAGTCCGATCGGCCCTCCATCTGCCGGACTTATCGATTGTGGTGGAACTCACCAATCTCAAGATGTCTGGGATGCTGGGATTTTTGATGACCTATGCCGATACCATTCCGGTCAGTGACAGTGTTAACTACATGGGCAAAGGATTCATTGACCTTTTAAAGGGGAGTTTGGCACAAAAGCAGTCGATTTTGATTTACCCCGAACGGGAAATGTGGTTCAATTACCGCAAGCCCCGGCCGCTTGAAAGGGGAGCCTATTACTACGCGGTTAAATTCAATGTGCCAATTGTGTCCTGTTTTGTGTCAATGGTGGACGCGCCAACTAAGTCGGATCCTTATGGCATCAACTACACGGTGCACATTTTGCCGCCAATCTACCCAGAAGTCGTCAAACAGACTGCCAAATCATCTCGAGCCGACGCTGATAAAATGCGCGAACAGGATTACCAGCAGAAAGTAGCTGCTTACGAGAAAGCCTATCACCGCCAATTCAATATTGCCTTTCAACAAGACGATGTGGCAGGGAACTACCAATAAGCCCGGTTTGAAAAGACAAAAAGGCATGACTGTGAGCGAAATCAACTTTCATTCACAGTCATGCCTTTTAAGCATACTTATAGGAACTAATTAGCTTTCTTTTTCTTAGCAACGACCGACTTTTTGACAGCGGCCGGCTTCTTCTTTGGAACCGAAGCAGCCTTTTTCGCTGCCGCAGCTTCCTTGCGCTTACGAGAACGTTCCTTCAAAATGTCTTTGAGGGCATTAATGTCATCTTGGTGCAGGTCTTTCCATGACTTGTACGATGTGTTCGTGTCGGTGTCGGTGGGTTTAAGACCGGTATCCAACCAAAACAAGGCTTCAGTCAAGCTTGGAAAGTTGTGCATCCAAAGTGTCTGGCCATTCTCGGAATCAAATGCGACGTAAGAGCGTGCGTGGTGCTGTAAAAATGTATGCTTTCGAATCTTGAAAGCTTCACGTTTTCTTGTTAACCGATAATCAGGTAAAATATACTTGCCCTGTTTTTTTAATCGAGGAAAACGCTCGTTTATTTGATCTGACTGGTCTTTTAGAAGCGCTTTTGCTTCATCGACTGAGATCAATGTGGCTTTAGTTTGGGTCATATTAAATTTGCCCCCTTTTATTAACATTTTCGCATAGATTTATCTAATTGCAAAGTAGATAGAAACATTATAATTAATAATTAACCTTTTTTCTGAAATCTTTACATTGAGGAGCGATTGTTTTCATGAAATATTATGCAGTCAAAAAAGGTCGCGAGACTGGGATCTTTACCAGCTGGGATGAAGCCGAAAAGAAAGTGAAAGGATTTTCCGGCGCCCAGTATAAAAGCTTTAAAACTGAAGCTGAGGCCAATGCCTACCTCAGAGGAACAGCACCAAAGGCGTCAACAGTAAAAGTTCACCGTAAATCTCACTCAAAAAAGGGGTCAACCGGCCGTCGTTCGGTCCGACCCGACGGTGAAATCATCGTGTATACCGATGGCGGTTCCCGCAACCACGGCAACTTCCGTGGCGGCCACGTCAAGGCTGGCGATAAAGCAGCCTGGGCGTTTTTAGTTCAGACCAGCGGCCAAAAATATTCTCAGTCTGGCGGCGAGTTTGGTGCGACCAACAATCGAATGGAAATAATGGCCTTCTTGGAAGCTCTGAAGTATCTGAAACGTCAGGGCCTGCAAAATGACCGGATTGATTTTGTAATGGATTCCAAATATGTGCTGGATGCCATTCAAAAGGGCTGGCTGGCAGGTTGGCGACGGCGCGGTTGGAATAAAAGTGATGGGTCAAAGCTGCAGAACAAGCAGCTTTGGCAGTTAGTTGATGCTAATCTCCGAGATTTTCCAATCGTCCGGTATTACTGGACAAAAGGCCACGCAGACGATGAAGGAAACGTTTTTGTCGATCATCTGTTGAACCAGACCATGGATCAAATGGGTAAGCCGGAGCCGACATCCAAACCAATCGTTAAGTCGACTGATGGTGATGAGCGGCCGCTTCACAAATCACAACCAACTGAAAAGCCGGCGCAAAGGCAGCCAACTCCCGCCAAGAAAAAGACAGCGCCGGCGACACCAACCGCAGTTCAGGACATTGAAAACAGCCTGAAACAGCTTGGCTTGTTCGATGATGACGATGATTAGTGCATATGATTGGTTGAGTGGTAGCGACGGTCAACTTCTTTACTCCAGAAGCCACCGGATAATTGGACCGGCTCTTGAACCATGATGAAAGCATCAGGTGAGATTTCCTTAATCTGGTCCATCAAGCGGCGATCTGCCTTTCTGGGAGCCAAGATGCTGAGTACCAGTCGAGCGCCCGAGCGGCCTTCTGCACGGCTGACGGTGACCCCATAGCCGAGATTACGCAGTTTTTCGGCCAGCTCTTCGTTATGAGCGTGGATTGGGTTGGTCGGATCAATTTGAACGGTCACCTCAAAGTTGACATATCCCAAAGCGATCTTGTCCTCGATGATGATTCCAAAGTAGATCCCGACTCCAAATCCAACGGCATACGCGGCAATGTTTAACGGGCTATCAATATGCTGCAAAGCAATCGCCAGCGCCATGACGTAGACAAACTCTTCGCCGACCGCCACAATTGGCGCTAAAAATTGGTGGCCCTTGACAACCAGCATCGTTCTGAAGGTATTAATCGAAATGTATAACGCGTTTAATATAAAAATTGTGATTGCAAGTTTCATTAAATAGTTCCTCCCGATCCGTTTAATTTAAGTCTATCACTTTTCCAAAAATTATTACCAAAAAGGACGCCATTTCCTATCATGATAGGCATTGACAGACGGTTGACGTTGACAACTATTGTATTTAAAGGTATTCTAAACTTTGAATAATATTAAAATGTAAGGGTTGCTGACCTAATGAATAATATTAATTTAATACCATATTTGACATTCGAAAACACCAAAGAAGCTTTGGATTATTATCAAACTGTTTTTGGTGCAACGGATGTTCAACGTGTATCCCCAACTGAAAAGCAAGCCCAAGAGATGTCGCTTAATGACGATGTCAATCTTGACGACCTCACCATGCAAGCCAGTTTCAACATTTTAGGCAAGCGATTTTTTTGTGCGGACAGCTTTTTAGGTAAGCCAGTGATTTCCTCGATGATTTCACTGATGTTCGAAGTTGATTTGCATGATTCTGAGGTTCTTTCCTCACTCCAGGATTTATACGACCAGGTAGTGGCATCAGAAGAAGTCAAAGTAATTGTCACTTTTGAAAAGAAATCTTCTGGCAATAAGTACGGCCAGATTGTTGATAAGTATGGGATCACTTGGATTTTTAACGCGGTTAAGTAATATAAGCTGCCTACTGGGCTGAAAACACAGATCTTGTTTTCAGTCTTTTTTTGTAAGAAGGGGTGTCTAAAATGACTGATTTTGCCAATATTAAAGGTGTCTTGTTTGATCTCAATGGCATCATTACCGATTCATGGCGTTATCACAGCCAATCATGGCGGCAAGTGGCTGAAGGGATTGGGATTCAATGGAATAAAGAACTTGAGGAAGCAATCAAGGGGCGCGATCGGATTGACTCATTAAATGAGATTTTACGAGCCGGTGGGATTGCTGACAAGTATTCTGAACAAGAAAAAGAAGCACTCGCCGATAAAAAGAATGACATTTATCAGCAAATGCTTGAGGTCATGAATCCGGATGATATTTTGCCAGGTATTCGCGACTTTTTGGCGGAGTTGCGATTGAATCACTACCAAATGATTATTGCTTCAGCGTCGGCCAACGCACCTAAGGAAATCCAAAAGCTTGAATTAGAAGATTATTTTCCACTGATTGTGGATTTAGCCAACATCAAACACAATAAGCCGGCGCCCGACGTTTATTTAAAAGCGGCCGACATGCTGCATTTAAAGGTTGATCAGTGCATTGGCATTGATGACGGGATTGTCGGCGTGGCCTCAATTAACGCAGCCAATGTGATTTCGATTGGCGTGGGTGACCCGGAAGTTCTAAAGATGGCCGACATTAACTTTGAATCAACTAAGGAACTCACTTTGGCTAATATTCGTCAGAATTGGCCGAAGTGATCGGTTAAGTATTGTTGCAAGACGACCGCTTGATTATTCTCACGGTCCTTAGCACCATAAAGCAGAATGACATTGCTGTCCTTGAGTTGATCGCTAATTAGTTTGATGAAATCTTTGGTTTCCGGATTGGCATCAAGCTCTGCGATGTATTTTTTCTTAAAGTCGGGAAACTTTTCGGGATCATGCGAGAACCATGTTCGCAGCTCCTTTGACGGGGCAATTTCTTTTTCCCAAACGTCCAGTTTGGCGTTAACTTTGGAAATTCCCCGTGGCCACAAGCGATCGACGAGAACTCTATAGCCGGAAAGATCCTGTGGCTTATCGTAAATTCGTTCTAATTTTAATTGCATCTGATAACCTCCATTTATTTTTGAAAGGGATGGTTGATTTGGACCAAGACCCATTTTATTCTAACGGCACCACCGACGAGATTTCTAAGCGACTGTTGGGGATGCTTTTGACATATGATTCACCAAAAGGCTTGGTGGGTGGCCGAATTGTTGAAACTGAAACTTACATGGGGCAGCAAGATTCTGCCGCCCATGCTTTTAAAGGCAGGCGGACGGCTTCCAATGAACCGCTTTACGGGCCTCCGGGAACAGTGTACATCTATTCGATCCATGGGCGTTACCTCTTGGATGTTGCTGCCCAGAAAAAGGATGTTCCCCAAGGGATTTTGATTCGGGCAATTGAACCAACGATTGGCTTGGCAATTATGGAACAGAACCGGACCCGGCATGGGGTTGAGCTCACCAACGGCCCGGGGAAACTGATGGAAGCTTTGGGGATTGCCGATAAAAAGATGAACATGCAAATTTTTGGTGATAGTAAGCTGAATATTCACCAAGATGACAAAAAAAGCCCCATTCAGATTGAAGAATCTAATCGAATCGGGGTTGCGAATCAAGGGACTTGGGCAACCAAGCCACTGCGGTATTTTGTGAAGGGCAACCCCTATGTTTCGGGCGTAAAAAAGCGGGATTATGATCGAAACACATACGGCTGGCGTTAGTTGTTCCGGTGGGCAATCTTTGCTGAAACAGCACTAGCGATCGCGCCGACAATATCATCAATAAACGTATTGGATGTGCCGTCTTTGGCTTCATCCAATTTTTTTGTGATACCGGTCTTCTCGCGGTCAATAAAGCCATAATTGGTGATTCCGATGGTGCCGTAAATGTTGGCAATGTTCAGAGCAATGCCTTCATCAACGCCGAAAACACCAGAGTCATTCATGATGATGCCTTCAAGTGGTTCTTTGATTTTACCTTCAGTTGCTAATCGATCTAACTCTAAGCCGACCATGGCGTTATTGAGGACTTCTCGTTTATGGAGCACGTCAATGGTGTCTTTTTTGACTTCGTCCATTTGAATATTGGGGACGAATTTTTTTTGAAGATTATAGGCCATCTCGGCGATGTCTTCATAGGTGACGCCCCGGTCTTTGAGTGCTTGAGTGACAAATTCGTAGGCAGCGGTGTCGGGGAATTTGAAGTTTTTATTGTTCATGTGATCATTCCTTTCCAGTAAAAGTGAGCGGATCCAAGCGGTTAGAAATCGGAGTGTAAGTCTCCCCTGAGAGAAATTCCCGGTTTTGGAATTTTTCTCAGGGGTGCTTACACGGAGATTTCTGCTTGGAGGAGCTGTCCTAAAAAAAGTGAGCGGATCCAAGCGGTTAAAAGTCGGAGCGTAAGTCTCCTCGGAAGGAAATTCCCCGGGTTTTGGGGATTTGCTTTCGAGGTGCTTACGCGGAGACTTTTGCTTGGAGGAGCTGTCCTAAAAAAGTGAGCGGATCCAAGCGGTTAGGAGTCGCCAAGTAGGCTAGGCGTTTCACGGCCGTCGGATTGTAAGTCTCCTCGGAAGGAAATTCCCCGGGTTTTGGGGGATTTGCTTCCGAGGTGCTTACAAGGAGACTCCTGCTTGGAGGAGCTGTCCTCAAATCTAAACAAACGGCTGGAACGAAAGCCCCAGCCGTTTGTTTAGATTAAATTAAAGCAGATATTTTGCGTCAATGTCTGGGTCTTGTGAAGTTAAAATCTTCGGACCATCCTTGGTGATTGCCAAGGTGTGCTCGTATTGAGCTGAAGGGGTCCCATCGGCTGAAACGTAGTATGTCCAGTCATCCTTCTTGTCGTAACGATCGGCAATTTCCCAAGTACCTGTGTTAACCATTGGCTCAATGGTGATGGTCATGCCTTCCTTTAAACGAAGACCTTGGCCTGGAACACCATATGCGGGAACGTTAGGCTCTTCATGAATTGAAGGTTGAATACCGTGGCCAATCAGCTCACGGACGTCACCCATGTGGTGTTGGTCTTCAACGTAGGTCTGGACAGCGTTACCAATATCACCAAGGCGGTTGCCGATAACTGCTTGATCAATACCCAGGTACAATCCTTTGCGGGTAACTTCCATCAATTCCTTGATCTCATCGCTGACGTCACCAACGGCATAGGTCCAGCAGGAGTCGCTTTCAAAGCCATCTTTATTGACACACATGTCAACTTTAAGGATGTCACCGTTCTTTAATTTCAAGCCTTTACGGGGAATTCCATGAGCGACTTCATCGTTAATGGAAATACATGTTGCAAATTTGTAGCCGTCAAAGCCCATCTCTGAAGGGTAGGCATCGTGATCTTTGATGTAACGACGGGCAAATAACTCAATGTCCCAAGTATCCAAACCGGGCTTAATCATCTTGCGGAGTTCCTTATGAACGCCGGCCAGAACTGCACCTGATTCAGCCATCTTTTCAATTTCTCGTGGTGATTTTAATGTAATCAATATTCTACTTCCTTTTAATTAATCTTTATTAAACACTAGTCTATTAAAACACAAAAAATGGCCAACCGGCCAGATTTTAACTTATTCCATCGATGATTCCCTTTTGGAGGGCTTCCAAGATTAATTTGACTTCTGTAATCTTTGAATCTACCAGATATTGCATCGTTTCGTCTTTGTCTTTCTTAGCGGAACTCATCTGGTCGTTTAAAAATTTGAGCTGCGAATGAAGGTATTCTGTTAAGTTCATGGTATCACCTCTCCAATTACTATTTACATATATTATATCCTAATAACCATTAGTTTACATTAAAACCGTGTTTTTACAAATTATTTGTTCATAGATTGTAAAAATTCTAATGTAAGAGTTAAAATGAAATGGGAGGGAATTAAAATGGTTAATAATATTTGGCTACGTTGGTTCTTTGTGCTGTTGTATCTAGTAATGGGCATTCTGCTTTTTATGGGCATGAATATGGTTGTCATGTATCTGATGGTGATTGGGATGTTTTTGGAAGCTTTATGCAGCTTAATCGGTTATTATCATAGTAAATAGATGATACGAAACGCTTTGAGGTGAATGACATGACAAGCTATTATCAAGGTGTTGATCTTGGTGGGACAAATATTAAGGCCGGACTGTTTGATGAGGATTTTACAATGGTGAAAAAATTACATATGCCAACTCACGAGGAGAAGGGACCGACAGTGGTCTTGAACCGGATTTGGACCGCCTGCCAGCAATTAATGGCTGACGCGGAAATCACATCGGATGATATTGTTGCCGCTGGCTTTGGGATTCCAGGTCAAATGGACGTCGAAAAAGGGATCTCAATTTTTTCGCCTAATTTTACTGACTGGAAAGATGTTTCGGTCGTCCAATGGCTGCAGGATAAGCTTGGTCAACCAGTCTTTATTGATAATGATGTCCGGGTTAATCTATATGGCGAAATGGCGTTTGGTGCTGGAAGAGGTCATCGAAACGTTGCTTTGGTCACGATTGGTACCGGGCTCGGGGTAGCTGTCCTGATTAATGGTGAAGTATTATATGGTGCATCCAACAGTGTTGGCGAGATCGGTCACATGAACATGTATCGTCACGGTCGCCCCTGTGCCTGTGGTAGTACCGGTTGTCTGGGGCGTTACGTTTCCGCCCGTGGGATCGTCAAAACCATGCAGGAAAAATTGGCTGACGGAAAAAGCAGCATAGTGGGTGATTGGATGGCCCAAGGGCAGAAATTGACCACCAAATTGATTTCGGAAGCGGTGGCAAAAGGAGATCTCACCGCTATTGAAGTTTTCAAAGAAACTGGAGAGTTGCTTGGATTTTGTTTGGGCAACGTGATTAATCTGTATAATCCGGATACTTTAATCTTGGGTGGTGGCGTTTCGGTTGCTGGAGAACCACTCTTTAAATATACGCGAGAAACCTTGGCGCATCATTCACTACCCGTCGCGCGTGAAGCCTGTGAAATGACGATGGCACAGCTGGGAGATGAAGCTGGAATGGTTGGAGCTGCGGTGTATGCGGGGCAAGGTCTGAGTGCGAAGAGACCCGGGAAGCACGGTTTCTAAGAATAGTATAAATTAGGAATCGATATCGGCTTATTCGGTTGTCTGAAAAACACGTTTGTTAGGCTTTTTTGAGGTTCCTTCTGCTTTGAAAATACGTTCCGACGACCCAGGACCCGGCCACATAAGCAAAAAAATTCAACGATGAACGGTCTTCGTTCATCGTTGAATTTTTTTGCTTATGTTCTGGGTCCTAACCGGGTCTTGTCACGCTCTCACTTCTACCAAATTTTGACCCGATCTTCAGGCTTCAAATACATCCCATCGCCATCTTTAACATCAAACGTCGAATAGAAATCATCCAAATTCTTCACCTGAACATTGGCTCGTAATTCCGCCGGAGCATGAACATCGATATTCAACAGCAGTTGCTTATACTGTTCTGTGGCCTTCATTCGCCATACTTTAGCCCAGTTGATGAAGAAGTCATACAAGTTGTAATCATCCTCATTCTTAGCGGCTTCATTTGCACAGCTCAAGCCACCGCCGTCAGCGATGTTTTCCGAAACTGTTAATTTACCATTTACTTTGCCGCCAGCGTAGGGGATGCCGTCAAATTCGTTAATCATTTTGTCGGCCAGCTTGGAGAAATGGTCATGATCTTCCTTAGTCCACCAGTTGTTCAAGTTTCCTAATTCATCGAATAACGAACCGTTGTTATCAAACGCATGCGAAATTTCATGCGCAATGACAGCGCCAATTCCACCGTAATTCTGGCTGGAAGTCTGCTTCAAGCTATAGAACGGTGCTTGAAGGATTGCTGCCGGAAAGACGATGATGTTCTTAAATGGTTCATAGTAGGCGTTGACGGTCGCTGCACTCATTTCCCACTTGGTTCGATCAACTGGTTTACCCAATTTCTCGAAGGTATCTTGGACGGTGATTGCCCCAAATTTGGACATATTGTCGAATAAGGTTCCACCTTCGTTTTCGGGGGTCACCTTGAATTTGTATTCCAGTTCGTCAATATGGTCTGGATAACCCACTTGAAGCTCCAGCTTATCCAGCTTGAGAATTGCCTTCTCACGAGTATCTTTGCCCAGCCAAGTGTTATTGCTTAAGCGATTCTTGTAAACATTGATCATGTTTTTGACCATGTGTTCAACGTCGGCCTTGGCTTTAGGGCCGAAATATTTCTTGGCGTAATAGTCACCAATCGTTTGGCCGAAGGTTCCTTCTGCGAGATAGAAGGCCGACTTCTTTTGTGGCGTTGCTTCTTTCTTACCGGATAGGGCACGGCTGAAGACGGAACCGGTCTGACGGAATTCTTCTGATAAGTAACTGGATGCGGAGCGCACCATGTTGACCAGCATCCAGTTTTTCATGTCTTTGAAGCTATCACTATTAACCAAGCCGTCAAAGCGTTCGTAGAATTTCGGCTCAGTGACGATTATTTGATCTGGTGCCTTGCCAAACAAAGCGTCCGCCAGATTAACAAAGTCAAGATGAGAACTTGATTCTGAGAAGTAAGCAAACTTCTGGGGGTTGTACATTTTGCTATAGTCTGCTGACTCTTCGGCCGATTTAACGTTGGGGGCAATTTTGGCGTCGAAGCGTTTGGCTGATTCGACAATCTCGTCAGCTTCATTACTGCTGTAATCTGCTAATACCAACAGCTGGCTGGCCATCTTGGTGAAGACCGGCATTAATTGTTTGTAGGCTGGATTATTATTTTCGTAGTAAGTTCGATCGGGCAAAAACAAGCCCGGAACACTGGCAAACAAGGCATTAACCTGAGTATTTTTCATGTCAGGTTCGACCCAGAAACCAAATGGGAGTGGGTAGCCTTCCTTAACTAGCTCAGGCAAAAGTTTATTCAAATCATCAAAATTGGTGATGTTTTCAATTTTTTCCAAATATGGCTTGAGTGGTTCGCCACCATCCGCATCCCGCTTCTTATAGTTGCGAGCTAGTTCGTATAACTTCAAGAATTCGGAGAATGGTGCCTCGTGGGGCTGGTTTTTCTTGATGATATCATCGAGGTCACTCATTAATTGTTTGTCGATATTGTCATTGAGATCCATGAAGCCACCCGTTGATGAATGATAGGCCGGAATCTTGGCCGTCTTTTCCCAACGGCCGTTGACGGCTTTGTACAGATCGTCCTTTAATAATGACTTGTCGATTGAATCATCAGTCGGTTGGTCGGATTGACCACCAGTAGTTGCGTTTGCTTGTAGTAAGTTCAAATTAAAGTCCTCCTTCAAAGAGCGTTGATAGATGTTTCAAGGCGCCACAAAACAGCATTATATGAAACTAATTCTATGTAATCTAGTATACTCAATATGAGAAATAAATGTGGGAAATCAACATTCTCTTAGTTATTTTTCTGGGATTTAAGCTATTATAAAGTTGTTACTAATGATTCCTTAGGGGGCAACACTATGCACGAGAAGAAAATTTTTGACCGTGAGAAATCTTTTCGATACAACGGGGATCGGGATCTAAAAATTGAAAAGATCCCAACTTCCGCCACCGTTGAAGATTTGAACAAGGATGACATCAAGGCACGCATCGAAAAAAACATTGCGACACTTCAGGATCTGCAGGGAAAGTTATATGCACAAAACCACTTTGGCGTACTGGTGATTTTTCAAGGAATGGACGGCTCGGGTAAAGATAGTATGATTCGCCACATTCTAAGCGGCGTCAATCCACAAGGAATTGAGGTTACCAGCTTTAAGTCGCCAACCTCAATTGAGTTAAGCCACGATTATCTGTGGCGGATTCATCGACATGTGCCAGAACACGGCATTATTGGGATTTTCAACCGCTCTTACTACGAGGACGTCCTGATTAGCCGGGTTCACCCGGAGATGATCGTTAACGCCAAGATTGGCGCCATCACCAAGCTGGATCAGGTTGATAACAAATTCTTCGATGGGCGATTCAAGGATATTAATTTCTTTGAGGACTATTTAACCCGAAATGGCTTTATGGTGTTGAAATTCTTCCTCCACATGTCGGCCGATGAGCAGCGGGACCGGTTCAAACGGCGAATTGAGCTGCCCGATCATAATTGGAAATTTGCCTCAGCTGATATTAAAGAGCGCCGTTACTTCAACGACTATCAAAAGGCCTATGAAGATGCGATTGAGCATACGGCCAACAAGACCAATCCATGGTACATTATCCCTTCAGACGATAAATGGTACTCCAGACTGTGTGTTTCGGATATTATTGATCGCCGGATGAAAGAATTACCATTGAAATACCCTGACCTGCCCGAATCAGAGAAGGCTGAATTGGAAAAGGCGCTGGCCGAATTGGAAAAGGTGCCGGAAAAAGCAAAAAAGCGAAAGTAAAATTGAAAACGTTGTCAGAATGTTAATGTCACAAATTGCATTCTGGCAACGTTTTCATCGTCTTTTAGCTTGCACAATGCGATCTACGAGCTAAAATGAAAATTAGTAGATGATTAATCAAGACCATTTACAGAAATAAATGTGCGTTGTTATTTGATTAGACACAATTTTGAGAGAAAGGGAGTCTTACGATGACAGTCGCAACTCAAACACAATTTAAAGAAGCACTGAGTTCAAAAGAGAAGTTCAATGATTTTATTTCGGACTACTTTGCCACTCACAAGTTTTTGTCCGGTAGTTATGATGATGGGATCTACTTTGAAAACTACCAAGTTCATTTGGACAGCAAGAATGGCTTGGTTATCACGCTGGTAACCGGTTCGTATACCGGTCAGGCATTTCCAATCAAAGATACTGAAAATATCTCGGTTGAAGATTTCCGTCAGTTGATTTTGAACAAGAAGTTTGCTGACAAGACAACTTCACTTTCGGATGTTTTCCATATGACTGCGGATACGATTGACCGGTAAGTTTGTTTTTTCCAAAGGTACCATTTTCCCTAATGAAGCGATCCTGCCATTTGGTGGTAGGGTCGCTTTTTGTTTTGGTACTAAAAATGTTTATTACTATCTTCTTGATCCTTTGAATACTTTGAAAAGAAGTAAAGAATTCCAATTAGTGCAATGACGACGATTAACAACTGCAGCCACCAAATGATGCTGTATTCGACCGCGTTGCCAAGAAAAATTGACATCAAGCCAACCGCAACGGCACAGACACTCAGCCAAAACGCCGGCTCTCGATAGAAGTTCTTATTGTATGACATGGTTGCCATCTCCCTCAAAAAGACAAACAGACAGCTTATTAGTTCGCTTTAATTATAACCTGTTTGTTATTCATGAGGGGGAATGATCACCTGGAAATTCACTGCTTGTTCTGGGATTGGTTGCGCTCTTTTAGTGTCTTGTTAATTCGGGTAATTTTGATATTACCTGAGAGGAAGACAATCAGCCAGGCAACTGCATAGATGATCAGAAATTCAATCAAGAATTCAACCCAAAACAGTGGGTTTATCCACTCGACCCAGCCGTTGAAGGCCATCATTGCTAGGACCGCCAAAAAAGTGACCATAAAATGAATGGGCAATTCAAGTCGGAGGCTATCGAGACTGAACAGGCCACTGAAGATGCCAATCACGCCAGCCATCAGCATGATGCTGAGGATATTTTTGGCAGTTGGGGAACTGGGTTGGACGCCCACTGCCAGTAAAAGTAAGTAAATGACTGATCCAGTTTTGATTCCTGATAGGAAAAGCTTGCCGATTAATTGTGCCTGTTTTTTCATGATTTCACCCTCATAATCCGAGTCGGTGTTCCAAGTCGCCAAGATATTTGCGACTGATATCCGTCTTTAATTTACCGGTTAAAATGGCCGTCATTCCCCCCGTAAAGCTGGCCTCCAATGACTGAAGGTGATTGATGTTTACGGCAGCGTGCTTGGATACCTGAATAAAGTTGGGATTTTTCAACCTATCAATGAGTGCGTACAAACGCCCCTTGGTGGGAATGACTCTTTCTGGCGTATAGACGTTTAGATCGTTTCCAGACACGTCAATTAATATGATATTGTCTGGGTTGATCAAATACACATGATCATCTGATTTGAATGGCATGACCGCTGGGGGCATTGAACGGTAATTCTTGAGGTATTCAATGAGTTCGTCAATCTCGAGGGAACGTGTCTTAGCCGAAAGGGTGATTTCAGTTTCGCCATCCTTCAAATGTTCATTTTGTTGAAAATGGATTTCCATTCAAACCGCTCCCTCATCGTTAATTGGTCATTGTGACTGCAGCGTGGCTTTTCCTTATCAATTCTGTCACGAAGATGAGCAAAATGCCAGCTAAAAATATCCAACCAATGACTTGGTAGGTTTGATTAATGTCGAGTAAGTGAGTCCAATCCAACTGGACACCCATTTGCTGGTTAAAGACTGTCAGTGAATGACCAGTGCCAAAAATCGAATGGGTTTGGTCGTTCATCATAATCTGGCGGTACAGGGATGACACGTATGCGCCGGGAGTGAGCTTGATAATGACTTGAGCAAAATGGGGAAGCACACCGATTGGAATATAGGTGCCGACTAGGAAACCAGCGGCCGCACTAATCACTGAATCGATTGCATTCATTGTTTCTACTCTGTGGACAAATTGCACAATGAGCATGTTGACTGCGACGGAAACTAAAGCGCTGATCAGCGCTAAGATGACCAGTGGCACTGTCTTTGGCCAGAGAATTGCCAGGCCATCGGCAAGGGCAAAGTAGCCGAGCATGACAGCAAGCATCATCATCTGCATCATAAAACCAATCATGGCTGCGCTTAACATGTAGCTGATTTTAATTTTAAAACGAGAAACATCAGTCAAGTAAAAGTCATTCAAGACGCCCCTTGATTCGTCGATGATCATTCGCCCCAGAGTTGTTAAGGTAGTTGTAATCGCAGTGACGGAAAGCGTGCCGCCGATTAGCCACAAGTCCATCATTTTAATGGAATCCGGCATGTGATGCCACTCTTGGACCATGTTTTGTTTCAGAAAGACAACGAAGAGAATAAATGAGATCATGGCGCCGAGCAAAGAGAAGAAAACGCTGGTTTTATTTTTAAAGTAGAGTAATAAATTTCTACTGCAAAGTGATCGCATGTTAACGCATCTCCCTTCCTGTAAGTTTAAGGAACGCATCATTCATGGTTCCGTTTCGATACTCAAAGTTTGTGATATCACTTTTAACTGATTCCAATAGTTTGAGTGCTTGAAGATAATCTTTGGGCCAGCAAATAATTTGTCCCTTGGATACCTGACAGGTCGTTGATGCCGATATCAGGTGGCTGATTTGTTCGGGATGGTTGGTCTCGATCATTAATTTATTGTAGGCGTATTGCCGTTTAATTGTTGCTGCTGAGCCTTCTGCAATTACCCTGCCATGGTCAATGATGTAGATTTCATCTGCATGATCGGCCTCTTCAAGATAATGAGTGGTCAAGATGATTGTCAGTTGCTGCGCTTTTTGAAGTGTGTGTAGTAAGTGCCAAATAGCTTGTCGGGTTTGAATGTCCAATCCGGTTGTTGGTTCATCTAAAAATAAGATGTCGGGCTGGTTGATCAGTGCCCGGGCAATATCCACCCGTCGGCGTTGACCACCGGATAAGCTACCATAATTTTGATTTAGTAGCTTGGAGAGTTCAACTTGGTCAATCAGCCTATCTAGTCTGTTATTAGCAGCATTGCGGTATAATCCCTGGCGAATTCGCAAGTTTTCTTCAACCGTCAAATTGTCATCCAGGATGCTTTGCTGAAAAACCATACTAACCTTGGTATGCCTGGCCATTTCAATTGAGCCAGAAGATGGTGTTAGCAGGCCCGTCAGCATTGACATGACCGTCGTTTTGCCAGCCCCATTTGGTCCCAGAATCGCTGTGAGAGTGCCTTTATTAACCGAAATATTCAAGTGATTGACGGCAATTTGGTTGCCAAACGTTTTAGTTAGTTCCTTAGTTTGAATCAGCATGGTGCTCATCTCCTTTTGATAGGCCCATGATAGTCTGTTTGAGATGAATTGTGAGTGAAATTTGGATGAGTAGTTCAAATCTGGCCATAAGTTGCAAAATTCGCCCAATGAAAGCCAAGTGCGCTAAAATAAACGTAGAGTTGACGCTTAGAACACACGTTCGTATAATGGGCATATACATAGTAGTTTCACTTGTCAGGAGGTGCATCATGAAACAGGAATCTTTATTTGCTGGCAAACAGGACGGCAATCAGCCCTTAGCCAGTCGGGTCCGGCCAAAGGCACTGGACCAATTTGTCGGCCAGCATCAGCTGGTTGGCAAAGGCAAGGTCCTGAGAGAAATTATTGAAAGTGACCAGTTGCCCTCAATTATTTTCTGGGGACCGCCTGGTGTCGGGAAGACAACCTTGGCAGAGATTGTTGCCAGAAAAACCCAGGCCAAGTTTATCACCTTTAGCGCCGTTACCAGCGGTATTAAAGAAATCAGAGATATCATGAAAGATGCTGAGGCCAACCGGGAGATGGGCGGCAAAACCATTGTGTTCGTGGATGAAATTCACCGGTTCAATAAGGCCCAGCAGGATGCCTTCCTGCCATTCGTGGAGCGGGGCAGCATTACGCTGATCGGAGCGACCACGGAAAATCCCTCGTTTGAGATCAATTCAGCTTTGCTATCGCGGTGTAAGGTATTCGTGCTCCAACCTTTGGAAACTGACGATATCATTCAGCTGATTCACCAGACCTTAAAAAATCCAGCAGCCTTTCCAAAAGAAACAATTGAGATCGATGACCAAGCCGTTAAAGAAGTCGCCAAATTTGCCAATGGCGATGCCAGAGTTGCCCTGAACACCCTGGAAATGGCTGTTAATAACAGTCAAAACGAGAATGGCGAGGTGACGGTATCGACGGATAATTTGCACCAATTGATGAATACCAAGTCATTTCTGTATGATAAACACGGCGAGGAACATTACAACATCATTTCTGCGCTGCACAAGTCAATGCGAAATAGTGACCCGGACGCTGCCGTTTATTGGCTGACTCGGATGCTGAGCGGTGGCGAAGATCCCTTGTACATTGCTCGGCGGATGGTTCGGTTTGCCAGCGAGGATATCGGGCTGGCAGACACCAATGCTTTGAACGTTGCAATCAACGTTTTTCAGGCCTGCCAGTTTTTGGGGATGCCGGAGTGTAACGTTCACTTAACTGAGTGCGCAATTTATCTGTCGCTGGCACCCAAATCTAACGCCGCTTATAAAGCAACCATAGGAGCGGAAACGGATGTTAAGCACTCGATTAACGAGCCGGTTCCACTTCAGCTGCGGAACGCGCCGACCTCGTTAATGTCCAAGCTGGGCTATGGGAAGGGATACCAGTATGCCCACGAATTTAAAGATAAACTGACCAACATGCAGACAATGCCGGATTCACTGATCGGCCACACGTATTACGAGCCGACTGAACAAGGCAATGAAGTTCGCTTTAAAAAACGGTTGGAACAAATTAAAGCATGGGAAAAAGCCCATAGAAAGTGATGTGGTTATATGGCACAATTTAGGCTCATTAAAGGAGACATCACAACAATGCACGTTGATGCCATCGTTAACGCCGCTAATACGGCTCTGAGTGGCGGTGGCGGGGTCGATGGGACAATCCATCGGGCTGCTGGTCCAGAACTTGATGAGGCCTGCAGGAAGCTCAACGGCTGTCCAACTGGTGAAGCTAAAGTAACACCAGGGTTTAGACTCCCAGCTAAGTTTGTGATTCACACCCCAGGGCCAATCTGGCGTGGTGGGGACAACAATGAACCGCAATTACTGAGAAATTCGTACGTTAATAGTCTCAAACGGGCAGTTGAAAACCATTGCCAAACGGTGGCCTTTCCTTCGATTAGCACGGGAGTCTATGATTTTCCGCTTGATAAAGCCACTAAGATTGCGATTGACGCCATTCGAACGTTTGATGCACCGCTTGATGTGACGATGGTGTGTTTTGATACCGGAACGTATGAGGCCTATCAAAGCGCACTGGCTAACTAGTAAAATCCTGAAATTCAGTTATTATGCTGAATTTCAGGATTTTATTATCTAAATATCATTGACTTTAAATTAGAACGCCATTAAAAATTTACTAATACTACTAAGTTACATCCGCATGTAACAACGAAGGAGTGTGTTAAATGAATGGTGATTTGACTGTTTCCGCCGCTTCAAAGGATACGTTGCCAACGGTATTTGGATACATAGGAATTGGGGTCGCTTTCGGGATTGTCGGCAAGGCCGCTGGATTAAGTCCACTATTGGTTACGTTGATGTCGATTATTACATATGCTGGGTCGGCACAGTTTGTCATTGTCAGTATGCTGGTGACCCACAGTCCCATCTTTTCAATTATATTTTCTGTATTTTTAGTTAATTCACGGATGATTTTGATGAGTACGACGTTGGCGTCTTATTTTAAACGTGAAAGCATGGTCAAGAATATTTTGGTGGGTACCCTGCTAACAGATGAAAGTTTTGCGCTAGGAATGAATAAGCTGAATTATTCGGATAACCACCTGAACTTCGCTTGGTTCAACACCGCTAATGTTATTTCTTACATGACATGGATCCTTTCGTCACTGGTCGGTGCCGTTTTGGGGAATTTTATCAGTAACCCTGAAAAATTCGGATTGGATTTTGCCCTGGTTGCGATGTTCATTGGCCTGCTGTATCTGCAGTTGATTAGCGATAAATCAATCAACTTTAATTTACAGCTGATCGTGGTTGGTTTTGTTCTAGTAGCGATCTACTTTGGCTTGATTTTCATTCCAAGCAGTTTATTAATTTTGCTGGTGACCCTTGTGGCCTGCAGCTTTGGGGTGGTGATGAAACATGCCTTCTTTTAATTTTGTTCTGCTGACCATTGTCGGCACCGGTGTGGTGACCTGGCTGTCTCGAATCACCCCATTTGTGTTATTGAAGAAGTTCCAACTGTCTAAGGGTGTCGTGGAATTTCTGAGCTTTGTTCCAATCGCCATTATGTCAGCGCTGTGGTTTGAAAACCTATTTGTTCAACATATTGGTCATCTGCCGTCGATTGATTGGGCAAACTTGCTGGCATCACTCCCGACCGTCCTTTCAGCGGTGATTTCCAAAAACCTATTGGTGATCGTGGTGGTGGGCGTTATCTCGCTTGGCGTGACTCGATTGATGATGGGAATGTAAGTTGCTTTCAGATACCAGATAATAAACGGATCAATGAATTGGGAGTACTCCCTTTTGCATTGGTCCGTTTATGGTGTCCTGAGACAATTTATTTGCCACGGCCTTCCTGACAGGATTCCCATCCTTCGCTGGCAATAAAATAGACTAGAATCAAGGCAGCAACGGAATCCGCCCACCACCAATTAAGCAGGGCAGTTAACAAGGCACCGATTAAGACGGTGGCCGCCATATAGGCACAGGTAATGTTGCACATGCCATCTTCAACTAGTGCATCGGATTGCAGCGCTTTTCCTAAGGACCGTTTCCGAAATGTCAAAATGGGCATTAGGAAAACGGATGCGATGGCGATCGCGATTCCAGAGTAGCTGGTGTCCGCTGCTGCGTGGGTGAATAAATTAAACAGTGACACGGCGGTGACATAAACCGCCAATAATAGCAGGACGATACCAACGATTAATGAGGATCGTTTTTCTGCCCGTTCAATTTCTGCAGGACTGGCACCGGTATTTTCTTTTCTCAAGCGCCAAATTAAGGTACTTCCAGAAATGATCTCCAAAAAGCTGTCTAAACCAAACGCAATTAAAAGAATTGAGCCAGCCTTAAGACCTGAATAGAATCCGACGATGAATTCAAAAGCCATCCAAGCGGTCGAAAAGTATTCAGTGTGTAGGCTGCGGTTAACGAGTGTTTGTGAATCTGTATTACTGGCCATGTTTTTTACCCCTTATAACGTGATCGGCATGCTCGAGCATCTCGTTGATGACGTCGAGGATGTGGGGATCATCTAATTGATAGTAATTTGATTTGCCTTCGCGGTGGGATGACACCAGCTGATGTTTTCTTAATAATGCTAATTGGTGGGAAACATAGGACTGTTCCAGACCAAGCAAATGTCCCAGCTCACTGACGTTAAGTTCCTGCTGCTCTAGGACTTTAAGCATCTGGAGTCGGTTTGGGTTGCTAAGTAATTTAAAAATACGTTCTGATTCCGATAAGTGTCGATTATCAATGAGAATGGTTTGTTTGGTGGAAACTGAGCGTTCAGCCATATATGTCATTCCTTTCATATGAAAATTATAACATATGTTTTCGCTGATGGATTGAATTTCTGTTTGATATTTTTTTAGAGAATTGAACAACTTCTCCAACTAAGAAAGAGAATGGGACATAACTCTTTTGCGTTTGTAATGGCAACTTTGATCCCCACTTTTATCTTGCCAAAAGCTGCGACAAACGGCAGATCCCTTCCGCTTAACGAGAAAGTGCAACCATTCCAAAACCAGAAATGGTTGCACTTTCTCGTTAAACTCTGGGATCTAAACGCCTATTGCCCCAGTCTCTTTCAATTTTTTGTTAACTTGATTGATGCTTAAAGGGAGGGATCAATCACAATCTTAACCTGCGATTTATCGGCCGCGAGGGCTTTAATTCCGTCTTCCAATGCGTTATCCAAACTAACCTTCTTAGTGACAACTTTCTTGAACAAATCTTTATGGTTATCAATAATGCCTAATACATTTGGGAATGAGTTGTTGTAGCAGAGGGTGGTAATCACGTCTTTACCCTGCATAATCAGGTCATCAGTCATATTCATGGTAACTGGTTTTGCATAGAGAGCAACAACCTGGATGATTCCGGTTCGTTTAGTGACCTTCAAAGCTGAATCAAAGGTTGCCTGCACGCCGGCACATTCGAAAGTAATGTCCACACCGTTTGGCAGATCTTGCTTGATGATCTTTTCCACATCGTCATGGGTTGGATCAAGGACATGCTCAATGCCTAATTCCTTGGCTTTGTCCAAACGCACCTTGGAAACATCAACGATATATACGTGGTTGGCACCAGCGATTTTTGCTAAGACCGCTTCCAGCAAACCAATTGGGCCAGC
Organism: Lentilactobacillus parakefiri; assembly: GCF_002157585.1. Taxonomy (GTDB): domain Bacteria; phylum Bacillota; class Bacilli; order Lactobacillales; family Lactobacillaceae; genus Lentilactobacillus; species Lentilactobacillus parakefiri. The sequence continues at coordinate 45,013 of NZ_BDGB01000161.1, read as the reverse complement.
TCCCATGACAGCAACATTTTGGCCTTCACGTAAATGACTCTTCTTGATAGCCTCATACACAACGGCGGTTGGTTCTGCCAAAGCGCCTAATTCAAAGTCCATATCTTTTGGCATCTTGTGGGTGAAGACACCCTGAACGTTTGCAAACTCGGCCATCCCACCATCTTCTGAGAAGCCTAGGAAGTTACCGGCACCATCAGTTGACACGGCACGGTTACAGAAATTGTAGTTGCCGGCACGACAGTTTTCACATTTGCCACATGCCAACAGCGGTTCAACAGCTACATGGTCACCAACTTGTAAGTCGTCAACGTCTTTGCCGACCTTGACAATCTCACCTGAAAATTCGTGGCCTAAGGTGATTGGAACGGTTTTGCCGGTCAGTGGATATGGAACGGTTGGCAGCCCCCCAGCCTTCGAGGTAAGCGTGTAAATCGCTGCCACAAATCCCACAATATTTAACTTTGATTTGAACTTGATCATCTTTTGGTTCTGGAATCTCAACGTCTTCAACCCGGATATCCTTTTCACCATAAATACGTACTGCTTTCATGTTATGACCTCCTAGAATGAAAAAAAATCTTATCATCAACACCCTAAGTTTACACCTATGTGAAACCGCTTACAATAAGGAGCTGAATAATTTAATATTTTGTTCACAATCCAATTCTCGGCTACTCAAAAAGCTTGCTATTATAGGCATGAAAAGGTTATCATGGTATGTGTCCATTTTATTAGCAAGTGACGACAAATCCGTTGATTTTGGAGGGAATTATCATCGAAACGATCAAGTGCTCAGACACCAGGGCAATTCATGAAAGCTATGTGTTTCCTGCCCAACTAAACAACAGTCGAATTCAATTTGGCGGCGAAACTTTGCGGATTTTAGACGCCAATGCCGGCCTTTCCGGTGTGAAATTTCTACCGGGAAATCTGTCATTCGTGACCGCTGGGTATGACCACGTCCAGTTTTTGTCACCCGCCCGTCCTAACGATATTTTGACGTGTATTTCTTATGTGACCGGCAGCAACAAACGTGCTGTTGAGGTTTTTACCAAGTTTTTGACCACTGATACCAAGACTAAAGACGTTGAAGTGGCCTTTATAGCATTTTGCACTTTGATTGTGACCAATGAAATCAGCGAGATTCATTTTCCCGAGTTGGTTGGGGAATCAGCAGAAGAAAAGTTTCTGCTTGCCACTTACCATGACCGGCTGAAGGAACGTCACACCGAATTGGCAGATAACAAAACAATTATTTCTCATTTGAACTTGGCCTAGCTATCGCCAGACTAGATTTCTGTTTATTCCATCACACAATGGTATGATTAATTTAGATAGTCAAATTTGGAGGTGCTTGCGATGTATGACACAATTTTGGTTCCAGTTGATGGTAGTGACAATGCGATGAGGGCGGTTGAAGAAGCCGCTGACTTGGCTAAATCCCTTGACGCGACTTTGCAGATTGTCTCGGTTGCCAGTGACCAGCGTTACGTTCAGTACGGTGTCACCTTAGGCCAGGACGTGATGGAATCGTTCCGTGATCGGGCAGAAGAGATCTTAGATGATGCCAGAGACATTGCCGCGAAGAAGGGTGCTAAGGTCGAAACCCACTTTGTTGTTGGCGTTCCAAAAATTCAAATTGCTAAAGAATTACCTGAAAAATACGATGCATCCTTGATTGTGATTGGAAAGTCAGGGGTCAATGGCATCTCCAGAGCAATTCTGGGGTCGACAACTGCTTACGTGGTCCGTCACTCGACGGTTAACGTGATGGTAGTCGATTATAAAAAATAGTCCGTAAAGTGGTGCGAAAAAGCCAAGCAAACAGCTAGTGATGAAGGGGTTATCCTTGTCACTAGCTGTTTTTATGAATCCAGGGAATCCTTTCACTTTCCTAACGATTCTAAATAAATCCACGCTTTCATTTCCGCAGATGTTACAATAATTTTAAAATAATCTGAAAAGATGTGCAATATGAACGATAAACTAACGAGTAAAATGACGTGGCTTCAGATTGCTCTGGTCGTTGCCTTTTGTTTTTTAGCCGCCTTTTTTTGTCAGCATAATGACGGCTTGTATCAGCAAACCATCTATCAAGTGAATCAAGTTCAAAACGGCAAGGCAACCAAAATGACCGATGAGTTTCAAAACGTTGACCACTACCATAATCAGCGATTTTTCGGGACAATCACAAACGGAAAGTATGCCGGTCATCATTTAAGCATTAAAAATGCCTATTCAGATTCTCACGCAATGGATCATCAATACACCAAGGGCCAGAAACTTTTCATTACGTTACATACCCAGCCTAAACTCCACGCAACGGTGAAGGATATTAAACGGGATGCGCCAATCGCCTTTCTACTTGCGATTGCCATTAGTCTACTATTTGTCATTCTCAAATTGCGGGGGGTGACGGTGATTTCCAGTATCTTGATTAATACAATTCTGTTCTGGGTAGCTGTCAAGCTTGACCACAATAATAATGGGGCCGCCGTTATCTGGATCTTTAGCGTTTTGGCAGTTGTTTTTTGCTTTGTGACCTTACTACTGGTCATGGGCTGGAGTAAGAAAATGCTGGTGACCTTGTCCGCGGTGCTGTGTGCGACGGCAGCAACCATTTTGATTACGTTAATTGTCTTCGGACTTACCAATGAGCGGGGTATTTATTATGAATCGATGCAGTACGTCACTCAGTTGCCCAAACCGCTATTCATCGCCGAGGTCTTGATTGGCGTTCTGGGAGCCGTCATGGACGAGGCCACCGATATCGTGGCTTCTTTGGCGACTCTGAAGCAGGAGCGGCCGGAGTTGTCGTCAATGGCGATTTTTAAATCAGGCCGTGCGATTGGCAAGTCAATTATGGGGCCTCTGATTAATGTCCTGTTCTTCATTTTTATGGCTGAAACGCTGGCGATGACCTTACTTTACTTAAAGAATGGCAATACCTGGCACTATTCGTTTTCGATGAACATGTCGCTGGGGATGACTTCCAGTCTAATTAGCGGCATTGGGATCGTCTTGACGGTGATTTTATCAAGTGCCTTTGCTGGGCTTTGGATTAAGGGGGATGAGCGCTAATGGGAGCAATTACAGCCTTAGGGATCGTCTTGCTGGTTTTGATGATCATTGTCGGTGGCAAACAGGGAATTACCTCGTTTCTCAGCTTGGTGGTTAATTTTGGTATTCTGTTCTTCACCATTGTGTTGATTGCCTTTCATCTCCCGCCCATCATTGTCACGATTGTCGCCAGCGTGATTTTACTGTCAATTACAATTTTCTGGAGTAGCGCCAGCGATAATGCTTCAACAACGGCTTTTCAGGCTTCAGTGATTGTCCTGATCTTGATTGTGATCATTATTATTCCGATTGAATATTGGGCCCAAGTAGGCGGTTTTGGTTTGGAAGACAGCGAAGAGCTTGAGGGCTTATCAACGTATGTTGGCATTGATTTCACAAAAGTTGCAATTGCGACAGCCATCCTGAGTTCATTAGGAGCGGTGGCCGAGGCTGCGATTGCGATTGCCTCTGGCTTAGACGAAATTATTTTGCAACACCAGGCCATTAAAAGTGATCAACTTTTTTTGGATGGGACTGTGATTGGCAAACAAATTATTGGAACGGCCGTCAATACCCTGTTCTTTGGCTTCTTTGGCAGCTCATTGGCCTTGTTTATTTGGTTCTATGGATTGAACTATTCGTTCGGCGACATTCTTAACGATAAAGTATTTGCGGCTGAGCTGATTGCCATTGTGGTTTCCTTAATCGGAGTGGTCACAACGATTCCGGTCACGACCTGGTTAATGAGTTTTAAGCTTAAACGGCTGCATAAGGCGCAATTGAAGCGGTGAGTTGTGTTCGATTGTCAAAATGAGTATAATTAAAACACCATGGATTTTACGGGGTGAACGACATTGATTGAATTTACGAGTGTTTCCAAAAAGTTTGACGGCCAATTCGCCTTAAAAGATTTAAATCTCACCATTGACGATGGTGAGCTTTTTGTGTTGGTCGGACCTTCCGGGAGCGGTAAGACAACCCTTCTAAAGACGATTAACCGTTTAGTGGTGCCAACAAGCGGGACGGTCAAGATTGACGGGGAGGACGTCGCCGACAGTCACTTACAAAAATTACGCCGCCACATTGGTTACGTGCTTCAAACGGGCGCATTGTTCCCAAACATGACCGTTGAACAAAATGCCACCATTCAACTTGATAACCTGGGGTGGGCCCCTCAAGAAAAGCACGACCGGATTGTCGAATTGATGACCAAAGTCAATTTGGATCCGGACCAATTTCTTAACCGGATGCCTGATGAGTTATCCGGTGGAGAATCCCAGCGTGTCGGGATTGTCCGGGCACTGGCGGCGAGGCCCAAATTAGTCCTGATGGATGAACCCTTCAGCGCGCTTGATCCGGTATCCCGTCGACAAATTCAGAAGATTATTTTGAACCTCCATCAACAAATTGACACCACGATTGTTTTTGTGACTCATGACATGCACGAGGCTTTTTTACTCGCTGATCGACTGGCGGTTATTCATAACGGGGTGCTCCTGCAGGTGGGTAAGCCGGATTATTTGATGGCTAACCCCGCTGATGAGTTTGTCAAACGCTTTTTTGACGTTGATAATTCTGGCACCAGACTGTTAAAACAAGTTCTGAATGCAGGTTTGGGCCGTCCGGTTGGTAAAAGTGACCACCCGATTACATTACAGAATAGCCAGACGGTCTACGAGTGGGCAGGTCTACTGGAAAAAAATCCCGGTCAATTAGTGTTAGTTGACGGGGAAATTCTCACGCAAAGTGACTTAATTGCCTATGTCGCCGATTTGGGAAAGGGGCCGACAAATGATTGATGAAGTCATGGCTTACGTCGATAAAAATGCCAGTGCCATCAGTCAAGCACTTTGGCAGCATATCGAAATCTCACTGATTGCAATCTTAATTACGATTGCCATTGCGATTCCTTTAGCAATTGGGTTGGTGAACCGGCCAAAAATTGGTGAACTGATTTCACAAATTGCCGGGGTGATTCAGACAATTCCCAGCTTGGCCGTTTTGGGAATTTTAATTCCCTTTGTTGGCATTGGGACGGTTCCGGCAGTGATTGCACTGGTGCTGTACGCAATTATGCCAATTTTTCAAAATACGTATGCCGGTCTTACTCACATCGATCCGGTCTTGTTGGAAGCCGCCGATGCGTTGGGCGTAACCAAGCGATTCAAATTATTTCGAATTGAGCTGCCATTAGCGATGCCCATGATCCTTTCTGGCATTCGAATTGCCACCGTTCTAGTGATCGGGACTGCCACTTTGGCTGCGTTGATTGGCGGTGGCGGCCTGGGAACTTACATTCTGTTAGGAATTCAGACCAACAACAATGCCGCGTTAATCGTCGGGGCAGTTTTATCAGCTATCTTGGCATTAGTGGCGAGTTGGTTAATTAAAGTGTTATCTCAATTCTCTTTCAAAAAGCTGGGAATTGGTGTCCTAGTGGTGCTGGTCCTTGGTGGCGCCGGCCTAGGCTGGTCACTATTCAATAAGCCGGCTCAAACAATCACAATTGCTGGAAAGATGGGCGGTGAGCCTGAGATTTTGGTGAATATGTATAGGGACCTGGTGAAACACGATAATCCCAGGACAAAAATCCAGCTCAAGCCTAACTTTGGCGGAACCAGCTTTCTCTTCAAAGCATTGCAGAATGGCCAAATTGACATTTATCCTGAATTTACCGGTACGGTTCTCCAATCCTTGGTTCACTCACCCAAAAAGATGAACGCACAACCGAAGCAGGCTTACCAGGATGCTAAAACCGCACTAAGTCAAAAATTCCATATGCGTTATCTACAACCTATGGCCTATCAAAATGGTTATGCGATCACCGTTCGCAAAGCAACTGCCAAGAAGTATCACTTACACACAATTGCAGATTTGCAAAAGGCTGGCAAGCAGTTGCGGGGAGCCTTTGATCCCGACTTCTATCAGCAGACTGACGGTTATCCGGGACTGCGAAAAGCTTATCATTTCCAATTGAAATCTGTTCGAACAATGGAACCCTCTTTGCGCTACGTTGCCCTGGCAGATGGGCGGGTTGACATCACTGACGCCTATACAACTGATCCCCAAATCAGGGAGCATCATTTAGTGGTACTGAAAGATTCCAAACAGTTCTTCCCACCTTATCAGGGAGCACCATTGATGACCGACCAATTTGCGAAATCCCACCCGGAAGTGGTTCACTCTCTCAGTCGATTGGCGGACAAAATTACGACTCGCGACATGCAGGAAATGAACTATCAAGTGACGGTTAAGCATCGTTCTGCAGCAGCTGTGGCTAAGGCGTATCTGATACAGCATCATCTGCTAAAGTAAGTTATGTGAGCTTAAAGAAGACCGGACGTCAGGATTTGCCTGTGCTCCGGTCTTCTTTGTGTGACGTATTAAATTGAACGTTAGTGTTTCTTGGACTTTTGCTTGTCGTCTTTGGCTATCAACCGAATTACTTTCTGACTTGCCCATTGCCCCGAATGACATATTTGGTGGTCGTCAATTCGTTCAAACCCATTGGGCCTCTCGCATGGAGCTTTTGAGTACTAATCCCGATTTCTGCGCCAAATCCAAACTCGAAGCCGTCGGTGAATCGAGTGGAGGCATTCACGTAGACACAGGCGGAGTCGATTTTATTCAAGAATTCCTGACCGCTTTGATAGTTATCAGAAATAATCACTTCGGAATGTCCCGTAGAGTACTCGTTGATGTGGTCAATGGCTTGCTGCTCGTCGTCAACCACTTTAACGGCCATGATTAAATCATTGTATTCGGTTGACCAGTCTTCTTGGGTAGCCGGGGTGATTGAGGAGACAATTTTTCGGCTGGCCTCATCACCGCGAAGAATAACGCCGTGATCTTCCAGTGCCTGAGCGATTGCCGGCAGCATCGTTTCGGCCACGTCCCGGTGGATTAACAGCTTTTCGGCAGCGTTGCAGACGGATGGTCGTTGAACTTTGGCATTGACGACGATGTCGATCGCCATTTGTAGTTCAGCATCCCGATCAACGTACACGTGACAGTTGCCGGCACCAGTTTCAATCACGGGAACTGTCGAATTTTTAACAACGGCGTTAATCAGACCAGCACCGCCACGCGGAATTAAAACGTCGACGTATTTGTTTAGATGCATCAAATCGTTGGCCGTTTCATGGCTGGTATCGTGAAGAATCTGAATGGCATTTTCGTCTAATTGATTCGCTTTTAGGACCTGGCGGAGAACTTGAGCAAGTGCCAGGTTGGTGTTAATTGCTTCCTTGCCACCTCGTAAGATAACGGCGTTACCACTCTTAAATGTCAGGGCAGAAGCATCGACAGTGACGTTGGGGCGGGCTTCAAAAATCATTGCGATGACGCCTAAGGGCACCCGCTTTTTCTCAATGTTTAAGCCGGCATCGTTCTCCCAACCCTTATCGATATCACCGATTGGATCGGCAAGAGCAGCCACCTGGCGCAAACCTTCAGCCATATCAGCAATCCGTTGTTGGGTCAGCTTTAATCGGTCGGTAAATTTGCTGGGCATATCGGTGGCATCGGCCAAGTCTTGTTGGTTGGCGGTAAGGATGGTCCCAGTGTTCTCAGTTAAAGCGTTGGCAAATTCATTGAGAATCCGATTCTTGGTCACGGTGTCCAGCAGGTTTAGTTTGTAAGCAGCAGCTTTGGCATTCTTGCCAATTTCGATTAGTTTGTCATTCATGAGCTACACTCTCCTTTTGAAAGATCGTTCCCACGTCGTTACCGGCTAAAATTTTAAAAATAATTCGCGGATCGGATCCGTTGGCCAAAACCATGACCCGGTCTTCATCAAGCATTCGTTTGGCGGCAAGTAGTTTGGTCTGCATGCCACCGGTACCAAAGCGGCTGCCCGTGCCGCCGGCAACACCAAATTCGGTTTCATCCACCTGATTGACCGTGCTGATGAGCTTGGCGTCAGCAACTTGATTAGGATTTTGATCATAGAAGCCGTCGACATCCGACAAGACGATCAGCAAGTCTGCATCCACGTGACTGGCCACAATTGCGGAAAGTTGATCGTTGTCGCCAAACGTGGTCTTGTGATCCAACTCGTCCGTTGCGACCGTATCATTTTCGTTAACAATCGGGATGACGTTGTCCCGCAACAGGCAATTGAAGGTATTCATAACGAATTGATTGCTCTTTGGATAATCAAAAATGTCGTGGGTCAAGAGCACCTGCGCAATGTCTGTCAGGTAGTGGTCAAAGCGTTGGGTAAACAGCGTCATCAACTCCGATTGACCAATTGCAGCCAAAGCCTGTTGCGCACCAATTTCTGTCGGCCGCCTTTTGAGTTGCATTTTGTTTAGGCCAACCCCAATCGCTCCGGAAGAAACCAGAACGAGTTGCTTGCCTTGATTATTCAGTGCACTTAAGGTGTATGCCAATTCGTCAAACGTCTTTAAGTTGACAGCGCCACTTGGATGGATCAGGCTGCTGGTCCCGACCTTGACCACGATTCGATTTGCGTTAATAATGCGTTTGTCCATCTGCTCACCCCATATTTTTGTATAAAAAAAGCCTACTTTAAAATTGAGACACCCACAACGGGCGGTACCATTCTCATTCAAAGCTAGGCTTCACACTTTTGATTTATAACGGAAAAATCCGTGCCTGATTAGGGCAATCGTATTGAAGATAGGATTCGTGTTCTTAAATGTCTTTCAGCCAGCGACATTTTCTCTGTTGGCACACTACTTGGTCTTCTAAATTGACATCATCATATATTAATTCAGAAATGATGTCAATTGATTAGGTCAAGGGCTTTTTCGTAGACCCAGTATTTTTTTGCACCGCTATCAGTTGAGAAGGTAATGCGATACCAGTCGTGACCGTTTGATTTAGTCCCGATGTTATCAATATGAACCTGCTTACCAACAGAAGCATCTACTGATGACCACGAATATGACTTGATCCCTGATCGTGAATTTTTGACGTGATTGTACAATTTGTATGACTTGTAGCTGTCTCCTAATGACGCCTGTGTATCTGCTTTGGCGTATGTGACCTTGTCATACGCTGTTTTTGCTGACGAAGCGGTTAACGACCCATGAGCTGCGCCATCGGCTGCCAAATTATTGTAGGTTGTTTTAACCAATTGATAGAATTGGGCAAACGTATAGCTGGCGCCGAAATATTTCTTTCCTGCAGACGCATAGTAGCCGGCTGGATCGGTGTGATTGGTACCGCCCAGATATTTGGAGACACCCCCGTGAGACCAAACAGTTCCCTTGCCATCATAGGCTGCATCATTTGGGGTCAACCCATATTTATCCAAAATATAAGCCGTGTAGTAAGCCGCGTTGGCAATTTCGTGGGCAAAGGCGGACTTACTATGAACCTCAACCTGCTCGAATTGAACAAAACGGGCATTGGCTGGATAACCGGCACCCCAAGCCAAGTAATTGGTGTTGGCAATGTTGATAATGCGGCTGGCGTCAACGAAAGAATGAACGAATGCATTATTGTAATTCTTCTTCATGTAGGCAATTTCGTTATAAATGGTTGAGTTGGGGTTGGCAGTTTCATGAACCACAACGCCCTCGGGCTTGCCGGTTCCTTTACGGTAGGCGTTCTTTGGAAAGCCACTCCAAACCGATGATGTAACACTGGCATGGCCGATGTTGTTATTGGCAATGTAGTCGTTAACACTGCTAGCCCCCGCAGTGTTGCTTAGTCCAAACATGCCGATTGCCGCCAGTGTCAGCGAGCAAAGGGCAGTTACAATCGCTCTTTTTTTCAAATTAATTATTCCCTTCAGAAGTGTTTATGGCAATTTTTTTAAAGTTTCGTTTTAAATGTTTATTTTATTTTTACATAGTAGTAATTAGCTACGACCACTAATATATACGATTTGCATGATACAATTCAACCAGATAAAAAGCCCGCGGATAGCGATTTAACGCGTACCCGTGGGCTTTGTGGTACTAATTGTCAATCATATTAAGAGTTCTTGACAAAAGTTTTAAATTGTTGGACAAATGACTGATATATCAATGCTTTGACCCTGTAATAATCATTTGTTGGCTAGCTTGGCCAGGTGTAGTTTCCGCTGACAATCCGGACAGATTCCGGTGACCTCTAATTGGGTACCGGTCACTAAAAAATCCGTTTTTTCTCTGGTCCTCTGTTGTACGTGTTTGACCAACTCAGGATAGTCGTCGTCGAAAATATCGATAATTTTACCGCAATTTTCACAAATGGCATGGTAGTGGGGAACGCCGAAGTAGTCGTAGCGAATGCCACCATCGTTATTGGGTAATTCAATGACTAGGCCATTGTCGACCAGCATTTTAAGGGTGTTGTAAATGGTTGCAACGCTGAGGTTGGGTAATTTGTCCTCGATGCCGTCACGAATCGTTTCAACATCCGGGTGATTATGATGGGTGATCAAATAGTCCAAGATCACTTCTCGTTGGGGCGTAATTCTGACCCCCTGCTTTTTAAGTTGACCCAGGGAACGTTTCAAAGTTGTGTTTGTCATTAGGTGACACCTCCATGAGGAGCATTCAATTATTCAATATTATTATAATCCATTCAGCACTTTAGAACAATTCTAATATGCTTGGATGAGATATGCAACAATTCTGAATCAGAAGAGATTGCTGGGATTCTCTAATTTAAAATTGGTTTAAAGTTGAATGGTAAACGTGTTTGCTTGGTTACTTTCAAAACCAAGCCCACCGAGTTCTTTGTTGGTTTGTGCAGACGCATCACTAAATGTGATAGAAAGCTGACTGAATGCAAAATGATCCTGGGAGAACCGGACTGCTCTTTCGACAACTTCTGCCAGGTCCGCACGATAATTCTGGTCAATGATGAATTCAATCGATCCAGAGGGGGACCTGTCTTCAAAGCCGCGGAGGCTGATGATACCGACAAAAGCGTCTGAATTTGAGTCAGTAATTCCCCAGGTTAACTCTTTGTCATTCATGACGCGGCCCATGATGTGATTGATGGCCTTAACGGTGTCCAGAATTTGCGTGGGCATTTTTTCAGCTTTGGCCGTTGTAATGGTCGGCTTGGAAAACAGGTCGTCAATGGCTTTAACTGGCGTCTGGGTCAGCCAATCAAGGGTTAAATGGGCGGTCAGGACGGGATGAAATTTTTCAAAAGATGTCATAAAGTTCGTTCCTTTCGTGAAAAAGCTTTCAAAGGTGTTTTGGTTGGGTTTTATCTGTGGCATAATGAAGACATAAACTTTTATTGGAGGGAAAATTTTGATAGAAAAATACTTGCTTGGAACCTATACCAGAAGAATTAGTAAAGGCGTTTATCAATTAGAACTCGACACTGAAAACCAAAAATTACAAAACTTAACGTTTGTCGGCAGTGCGATTGACCCGACCTACGTTGCAGAATCAACTCAAAAGCGTATCTACGCCATTACCAAAGTCAAAGATGACAAGGGAAACGTCACTGGTGGCTTCGTTGAATGGGACGGTACAAGTAATGACTTCCCACTGAAGCCAATTGCTTCAGTTCACGATCAGGAAACATCACCGGCCTATATTGCGGTTGATGAAGACAAGCAGCTGGTGTTCACGGCGAACTATCATGCCGGTACGGTCAACACCTACCGAATTGCCGATGATGGGTCAATCTCGAAGGCTGATCGGATCATGGATAAGGGAACTTTGGGCTTTCGTAAAGAACAGCAGGACGGTCCCCATCCGCATTATATCAACTTAACCCCAGAAGGCCGAATTGTTGCCGTTGATTTGGGCGTCGACAAAGTCTTTATCTATGACTTGGAAGACAGTGGCAAATTAGTGCCGGTTAGCGAATTACAGATGCAGGATGGTTATGGCCCACGGCACATTTACTTTGATGCCAAGAAGAAGGTTGCCTACCTGGTCGGCGAATTAAGCAGCAACGTTGCCGTGTTGGACTACGATGCCGACAAAGGCGTTCTATCACTAAGAGACATTCACTCAACGATTCCAGATGACTGGACCGAACATAATGGGGCAGCAGCCATCAGGGTGTCTAAAGACGGGCGCTTCGTGTACGTTTCTAATCGTGGAAACAACTCAATTGCCGTCTTCAGTTCGGATGAGTCAGGCAATTTATCATTGGTTCAGCGGATTTCAACCGACGGCGATTTTCCGCGTGACTTTAATCTGAGTGACGATGAATCCTTTGTGATCGCTTTGAACCAAAATTCTGACAACGCAACATTGTACACGCGTGACTCTGAATCTGGCAAGTTGACGATGATTCAAAAGGACTTTATGGTACCGGAAGGCGTTTCGATATTACGGAAGAAGTAGTCGTTCGTTAAATAAGTTGTAACTAAAATTAACAAAGCTGAAGCTAAATCACAACGATTTAGCTTCAGCTTTATTTGTACCATTAGTGTTATTTGGACACCAAACTAAATTAGTTGACCTTCGTCTCAATTGTTCCCAGCCCATCAATTTCACTGGTAAACACATCGCCAGACTTCAAGAAGACTTGGGGATCCCGGCCTACGCCAGTACCACTCGGGGTCCCGGTAAAGATTAGGTCGCCGGGATAGAGCTCAATGACACCGGAAATGTATGAAATCAGCGTTTGAATGTCAAAAATCATTTTATCAATGGTTGCCTGCTGCATGACGTCACCATTAACCTTGGTGATGACGTTTTTAGAAACGATATCGTCCACGTCGGCGATGGTGGTTATGTAAGGGCCAACTGGTGAATAATTCTTGTAGGATTTTCCGAGGTCGAACTGGGTGCTGGGACCATCGATTGATTGAACGGTTCGATCGGAAATATCTTGGCCGACCATGTAGCCGGAAATCGCGTCTTCAGCATCTTCACGACTAATGTTTCTGCCGCCGCGGCCGATGACCACAACCAGCTCGGATTCCCAGTCAACGGTGTCGCCGCTCAAATGAATCGAGTTCTGAGGGCCGGCCAATGAACTGACAAATTTGTTAAAAATATTGGGCCGCTTGGGTTTGACAATGTCCATTTCTTTCATATGGTCGAGATAATTGAACCCGACGGCAGGCAGTTGTCTGGGATTTCGAACGGGCTGCTCAAAATGAGTTGGATCAAGTTGGGCGGCATCGTCGTTGTCGATGATTTTGTCGTCATTAATATTAATGAGTACGTTAGCCAAAAAGTTCTGCCAATCGTTTAAAATATCGTCGATTGAGTCGTAACCAGTAATTGGAATGCCCCAAAACTGACCGTTTTGCAGCGCCACAAATGTTGGCTGATGATTATACATTGCTAATTTCAAGATTACCCCTCCTGGCTTTAATTCGATTAACGAACAGCGTTATTAGTATACACCCATTCGCTTTTTTTGGCACGAGAACACTTAATGATTGCCGTTTCGCCAAAAGTTTTGCAGTGCATCGCTTAATTGGGCTGAATTATTGGTGACTTTAATATTCGTCCAATTTTTAGGAAAAATTTGGCGATAACGGGCCTGATTGAAACGTTGATCCATTAACACGATCACACCCTTGTCCTCGTCGGTGCGAATGACCCGTCCCGCCGCTTGGCTGACGTTGTTGAAGCCTGGCAGCTGGTAGGCAAACGAGAATCCTTGCCCGTTCAACGAATCGAAATAGTCCCTGATGAGATCGGATTCCTTGTTCATGCCGGGAAGGCCAACGCTCACGATCCCAACGCCAATCAGCTGATCATTTTTTAGATCAATGCCTTCGGAAAAAATTCCGCCAAGCAAGGCGAAACCAACTTTTGTCTGGTGATCTTGCGTACGAAAGGTATCCAGAAATGCTGTCCGTGCCGTATTATCCATTTCTGGCTGCTGGTGAATGACGTCAACGTCTGGATACAGCTCGACAAATTTACTCAACGTCACATTTAAGTAAGCCATTGAGGGGAAAAACATCATGTAGTGACCCATTTTTTGACGAATCATTGTGTAAATATTCTCACAGATGGGCTGCAGACTTTTTTCCCGGTTCGCGTACCGTGTATTGATATTATTTGCGATGATGACCTGACAATTTTGCGGCGGAAATGACGAGTGTGAAATCATTCCCAAACTGTCTTCTTCATTACCCAACACTTGCCGATAATATGCCATCGGACTCAACGTGGCCGAAAACAGAATTGCTGCGCGACCAAGGTCTAGACAGGCTTTAAGCTGCTTACTGGGATCCATACAGAACTGGCGGAAAATGATGGTGTGATCGTCAATGATGATCCGCATGCGGTAGGTTTCATCATAAAAAGTGCTGATGAGGTAGTAACGCCGGCATTGTAGATAATAGTCGACCACCGCATCGACAGTATCACTGGGAGTCTGAGTGGCCAGCCACTGGTGGATCGTTTCGATTAGGTTCTCCAGGGTATTATTGAAATTATTCAGTGGTGCCAATTGAGCAATCTGCTTATCGGCCGTCTCTGAAGCTGGCTTGCTATACCGTTTAAATGAGCGCTTCAAGGATTCAAGCCGTTTGATGACTTTTTGATTAGCGGCCTTTTTCTTGACCAACTGTTCCAACAACGGATTGATCGGTGCTGATTCCAAAGTTGCCGAATACATCTCCCGCGAGCGCTGAACGAGGTTATGAACTTCATCAACTAAGAAACAGTTGGTTGGGTCGGGGAACGAAAAGAAGCGCTGCAGGTGAACCTGGGGATCAAATAAATAATTGTAGTCACAAATGATGACATCACAAAATAAGCTGACGTCGAGTGAAAATTCGAAAGGGTCAACTTTGTGTTTCTCTGCGTATTCTTGAATGGTGTCTTTGGTGATTTGATTTTCGTGTTGGATAATATCTTTAATTGCCGGTCGAACCCGGTCATAGTAGCCGACCATATAGGGATTGTTCTCCGGGGGAAGTGTCTTTTCTACTGGAAAGGTAATCTTGTCTTTGGCGGTTAACGTGATACTTTTTAATTTCAATCCCTGTTGTGCCATGATTGAAATCGTGTTTTCAGCTACATGGCGGGTACTCTGTTTGGCAGTGAAATAAAAGATGCGATTAATCAGCTGTTCACCCATCGATTTAATTGCCGGAAAGAGCGTCGAAATGGTCTTACCGGTCCCAGTCGGGGCTTCAACGAATAAATGCTTTTCCAGTAGGATGGTCTTATAGACATTGGCTGCTAATTTGTGTTGGCCTGGTCGGTAATCTGCGAAAGGAAATGTGAGTTTTTTCGCTGAACTGATGCGGTTTTCGTCCAGTTCATGACGGAGTTTAATCCATTGTTCAAATTCAGTGACCAAGGCGGTGAAGAAGAGCTCTGATTCGGTCTTGGTGATTGTCTGGGTTTTTGTCGTGATTTTTTCATCAGGGGTCTGAACGTAGGTTAATTGCAGGTCGACTGCGCGAACGTCAGCCTGGTGCATAACGATGTACGAGTAGACTTTAACCTGGCCCCAATAAAGCTCAAGGGTCGACTTTGGCACCGAATTGAATTCCAAGTCTGAGGTTTTAATTTCTTCGATCAGCGGCTTACCGTCGCGGTCGTCGATTCCATCGGCCCGACCGCTGATGACGTACTCATCGTCCAGATACTGGATTGAAGTTTTGAGCGCCACTTCGGACTGGTAGGAGGATGGCCTGCTTCGTTGGATTTTCCGATGGATGCGGCTGCCTTCTTGAGCGGTATTCTCGCTGCTGATGACGGGACTCAAGTCGCCGGTCCGCAATAAAAATTCCACTAGTTCTCGAATGCCGACTTGATGTACGGCCATGTTTACCCCTCCATTTCACTTTGATTCATCTATGCTCTATTATACAAAATTATTGAACGTACGTTTGGAAAATGCTGACTTTGAAAAATTGGTCAAGTAAAGTAGAATGGTGCCTATGAACGATAGCGAAGGGATGTGGTGATGTGACACCAAAATTTGGTGAGATTTATCGAACAAAGCAGGCGACTTATTTTGTAATCGGCGAAGTGGTCACCCACAATCCACAATTAATCTTAGATAACGTCAATTATATTGGCAAAAAGAATTTTGTCATCCACATCAAATTTGGCCAGGGAATTACCCGAAAAGCGATTCTGTTGGTTAAAATGACTGGTGGCCAGCTGCCGAGCTATTTGGAACGGACTGACAGCCAAGAATTTGAGGTCGCGGTTAAAAACGGCGCGCTTGAACTGATCAACCTCGATGCACCCGAGTTAAACAATTACCGGTTGGTTGAAGAACTGGAAATTGAAGATCCAAAAGACGAAAAGATTGCAGAGATTGCCAGTCTTCGTGAAAATACGATTCAGTTGGTAGAGCGCTATTTAAGCAAGTTGCAGGTTAAGATTGATAAGTTGTCGCAACGCAAAGCCAATCATTATTTCTCAAGCAAGTCGCATTATGAAGATGTTAAGGATTTCTTGTTGGTGGGGGCGCCTTACTTGGACCTGCGGGTTAAGTTGAATCAGGTACGTCAAGATGAATGGCGACTAAAGCTGCGGCTGGGAGGTCAGTGAATGTTAAACGAGGACAACCTGCAGGCAATCGTTAACACGTTTGCTAAATATAACGTTCAAATTCAAGTCAATGGCATGCAGATTGTTGCGATTAACGGACGGCCGGCAGACTTTGATGCAACAGCCTTCATGCAGGATCAGTTGATTGAGATGATTTGTAAGGTGTTGTCCAATCAATTAATTCACCAGGTATGGGTTAATGAACAAACAAAAAAATGATCCAGCAGAAAATCTGCTGAATCATTTTTTTGTTATTTAACTAGTTGGTTCCTCAAACTTTCCACAAATTTCAGGTATGCTGGCTGTTCACCAGTTTCTGTCACTTGGGCGTGATCTAGGTCGTTGGCATGCAGATCAGCTTCAGGAATTTCAATTTTGTGGGTGAAAGTCGCGTTACCGATCAAGTCGATTGAGAAGGTGTCTTCACGGCTGTGAACCCTGGTCTTAACCATGCCGCCGGGATTGTAAACTGAGATCAGTTCGTCAAAATCGGCCATTTCTGGATGGTTCAGGCAAAATGCCAAGCTGGTTGCCGACATGCCGGTTCCACAGGCATTGGTAAAACCAACGCCACGTTCGTAAGTTCGAACAAACAGTGTGTTGTGGTCGAGAATCTGAGCAAAACTGACGTTAACACCATCTGGAAAATATGGATTTGGGTCATTGAGCATCTTGCCCAGTCGCCCTAAAGTCTTTGAGTGCATCGTTTCCTCGTCCACAAAACTGATTAAATGGGGATTAGGAACGCTAATAGCGGTAAATTTAAGACCGGGGGCAAAGGCTGGAACTGCCTGGTTGATTAATGTATCGGTGCCTAAATTGTCGAAAGGCAGTGTTTCTTTGGCGAAGGTCACCGGAGAAATTTCCACACTGAAGGTTGGCACGTTGGCAGCCAGATTTGCTTCACGGTGAACGTGTAAATCACTATCCATGGTTTCAACCTTGAACTGGTCTTCGCCAAATTTGTCTGACAGGTAACGGGAAACGGTTCGCAGCCCGTTGCCACACATGGAAGCAATGCTGCCATCGGTATTGATGACCTGCATGCTGCCCAAAGTGTCTGGATGATCGGAATCATCAACGACTAACAGACCGTCGGCACCATCAAGAAGCCCGCTTTCAGGTTCAGTAATGTGTTTGGCTAGTGCCACCAATTCGGGCTGACTTAATTTAGTTTGTAAAGCTGTTTGGTCTAAAATAAAGAACTTATTTTGTGATCCATGAACTTTGAGTAATTGAACCATCACGCGCCTCCTCTACACTTCCGCCTGGTATTCAAGTTGGTTAACGGAAGGATCTTCTTTAAAAAAATGTTGATAAATATACTTTACTGCTGCATCGGCATCGGATTGGCGAGTGCCCAGCATAATGGAAATTCGTGACGCACCTTGGTTAATCATGTGAACGGAAATGTCGTGTTCAGCCAATGGCCGGATGATATTTTCAATAGTACCAACTCTTGCCCGCATGCCTTCGCCGACCACCATGATAATGGCGTAGTCATCGATCCAATCTAAAGTGTCTGGATTCAGTTCGATCTGAATGTCGTGACACATTTTTTTAATTGTATCATGGTCCAGCTGACTGCGGTCAAATATGATCGTCAAGTCGTCAATTCCTGATGGCATGTGTTCGTATGAAACGTCGTATTTATACAGAATTTGGAGAATCTTTAGGGTAAAACCGACTTCTTTGTTCAGCAGGTATCTGTGGAGATAGAGGGCTGAGAATCGGTTGGATGCGGCAATGCCAGTCACCGGCTTTTTTGAAGTAAAATCTTTTTCGGGAACAATTAGGGTTCCAGGGAGATTGGGATTGTTAGTGTTCTTAACGTTAATGGGTACTTGGCCTTGGATGGCTGGAATGATCGCTTCGTCGTTGAACACGGAAAAGCCGGCGTATGAAAGTTCACGCATTTCTCTGAAAGTCATTTTGTGAATTGGTTGGGCATCTGGTACAATTTTGGGATTGGCGGAGAAAATGGCGTCGACGTCGGTGAAGTTTTCATAGAGATCAGCATTCAAGCCACGTGCCAAAATGGATCCGGTAATATCAGATCCACCACGGGCAAAGGTCGCAATATTACCATCAAGCGTGAAACCAAAGAAGCCGGGAAAAACCAGCCTTTCTTCGCCATAGCTCAAATTAGCCAAATTGGCGTAGGTTTGTTCCAGAACGGTGGCCCCATTGGGATTATCACTTAATAAGATGCCGGCTTCACTTGGATCAATGAAACGTGCTTTGGTACCGCTCTCAGTTAAGCAGGCCGCAAATAGTTCTGCGTTTAACCGTTCACCATGAGCTTTGAATGCTGCCATCAGGTAGTCATCGTTAGGGTACGATTGGGTCGGTAAAGCAATCAACTTGGCTTTAATGTCATCGAGGACACTTTTTGGGACGTCAAAACCACTGCCGATTTGCTGGTAACGATCAAAAATCGTTTCAACAGTGGTTGAGGCCTCCGATCCGTTGATGATTGCATTGGCATACTTGATTAAGAGATCGGTCACTTTAACATCTTCGGCAAATCGTTTGCCCGGTGCGGATGTGACAATTACTTTTCGTTCGGGATCGCTTTGAACGATTTGAATGACCTTTTGAACGTGGGCGGCATCGGCTAACGAACTGCCCCCAAACTTAACGACTTTCATAACTTTCATTCACTCCCTGGATATTCCCATTAATTAACAATTCGGTTAGAGATTGTTAAATCGAATTTTAGCAGTTTTGAATTAATTTGCAAGAGTCACCAGTTTATTGCACAGGGTTTGCATGAATTTGCAACTAGACTCATAAAAGTGGTTGACACTTTATGAGAATCATTATAAAATTATGTCAATTAAATCATTAGAGGTTGCAACCAACATCAGTAATTAGTGGAGTTCCTACCTGAACTTTGAAGCTAATGAAAGGGGCGGTTGCCGAAGCACCATGTGAGGTAGCACTTGGCGCGCTGGGACTTAGCTTAACAGGCTATGGACTGTCGCGGCGGATAAGTCGGCTGCGGGGCGCTAACGACAATTGATACGGAATATGAGTTTAAAATTCTGAATCTCTTTGTTTGGCGAACGCCGAATGAGGAGATTTTTTTATTGGAGAGCGCGACGAGGGCTGGGAGATGCGGTGTGTAAGGGCGGGATGATTAAAATCCCGAACTTGGATTTAAATCATCCCGCCCTTACACGTTAGCATCTGGCTCCCGGAGCGCCGAAAGCTCTCAGCATCACCATTTATAAAAAAGATATTTTCGGAGGAGAAGACATGACTAATCAAATCGACCAGTTATCAACAAACCAAGCGGGACACCTGGAAATCGGGGGAGTGGATTCACTAGATCTGGTTAAGCAATATAAAACACCCTTAGTGGTCTACGACGTTAAAGCCATCCGCGACCAGATCCACCATTTTCAAAAGGTGTTTCAAGATAATGGCGTCGATTTCGCGGTCAGTTATGCCAGTAAAGCATTTGCGTGCATCGCGATGTTTCAGCTGATTAATCAAGAAAAGGGCCATATCGATGTTGTTTCCGGCGGCGAATTATACACGGCCATTAAAGCTGGATTTCCAATGGAGCGTGTCAGTTTCCATGGCAACGATAAATCCCGTGAAGAATTGGAAATGGCGGTTGAACATCAAATTGGCGTCATCATTTTGGATAACTTCCACGAAATTGACTTATTAAAAGCGGTTTTGGAAGATAAACAATCACATATTAACGTCATGCTCCGAGTAACACCGGGCGTTTTTGCCCACACCCACGAGTACGATCAGACCGGTCAAGTCGACAGCAAGTTTGGCTTCGACATTCAAAGTGGGCAGGCTAGAAAAGCACTGGGGTTGGTTCTTGAAGATGATCGCATTAATATGTTGGGGATTCACTGCCACATTGGGTCACAAATCTTTGAAGTAAATGGCTTCGAAATGGCGGCAGTTAAGTTGATCGATACGTTAGCAGAATGGAACAAGGAAATCGGTTATGTTGCCAAGGTGGTCAACGTCGGTGGCGGTTTTGGAATTAAATACACGGAAGATGATGACCCCATTGCTCCGGAAATGTTTGTCGACGCAATTGTTAAGGCGATCAAGAAGCGTACTGAAGAAGTCGATCTGCCAATGCCGGCAGTTTGGATTGAGCCGGGTCGTTCAATTGCAGGTCCGGCTGGCTACAATTTATACACAGTTGGCAGTCGCAAGGACGTACCGGGTATTCGCTCATACGTGACGGTTGATGGTGGGATGGGTGATAACATTCGTCCAGCTCTGTACCAAGCCAAGTACGAAGCAGTTTTGGCTAAAGATCCCAGTGCGCCAATCAAGGAAACCGTTCGAGTTGCTGGAAAGTATTGTGAGTCTGGCGACATCCTGATTCAAAAGCAGGATTTACCTGCAACTCAACCTGGGGATGTCTTGGCAATGCTTGATACCGGCGCCTATGGATACGCAATGGCGTCTAATTATAACCGTAATCCCCGCCCGGCTGTTGTGTTTGTTGAAAATGGCCAATCACAAATTGCAATTAAGCGAGAAACTTTTGAAAATTTGACCTCATTAGATGAACCACTAGATTAGATTAGAGCGCGGAGGGAGCCGGGAGATGCGGTTTCTAAGGCAATCATGATTTAAGCCCTGAACTTGGGCTTAAGTCATGAATGGCTTAGAAGTTAGCATCTGGCTCCCGGAGCGTATTTTCAAGGCAGAAGGGACTTCAAAAGAGCCTAACAAACGTGTATTTGGACGAGGGAGCCGGGAGATGCGGTTTCTAAGGCAATCATGATTTAAGCCCTGAACTTGGGCTTAAGTCATGAATGGCTTAGAAGTTAGCATCTGGTTCCCGGAGCGCAATTTCAAGATAGAAGGGAGCGCGTAAAAGACTAACAAGCGTGCTTCTCGAATGAGGTCGAGTGACACGGTTTCCGGTACCTTGAAATAAAAGTTAAATTGAAAATGCATACAAAAGAACTCACTAAAGGAGAATCATAATGGAACAACTAAGCGCACGAGAAATCATTGATTTTATTGGCAATGCTAAGAAAAAAACGCCAGTTAAGGCTTACCTAAAAGGGTCAATTAAGGAAATCAAGTTTCCAAAATCAATTAAGGCATTTGCTGAAAAGCACACTGCCACTCTGTTTGGCGACTGGGAAGATGTTAAACATTTTCTCAAGAAAAACAAAGCGGCCATTGATGATTACGAAATCGAAGCCGATTCAAGAAATTCTGCTGTTCCACTATTAGATATCAAGGATATCAACGCTCGAATCGAACCGGGCGCCATCATTCGTGATCACGTTACAATAGGAAACAACGCAGTTATCATGATGGGGGCCATCATCAACATTGGCGCTGAAATCGGTGATGACACCATGATTGACATGGGCGTTGTCATGGGCGGCCGTGCAATCGTTGGCAAGCATTCCCATATTGGCGCTGGTGCTGTTCTAGCAGGTGTCGTTGAACCAGCATCTGCCAAACCGGTGCGAGTTGACGATAACGTCTTAGTCGGTGCAAATGCCGTTGTCATTGAAGGCGTTCACGTTGGTGAAGGGGCTGTAGTTGCGGCTGGCTCCATTGTCACTAAGGATGTTGCCCCACGCACTGTGGTTGCCGGCGTTCCAGCGCGAAAGGTTAAAGACGTCGATGAAAAGACAACTTCAGAAACTAGTTTGGAAGACGATTTAAGAAAGTTGTGATTCAATGAGTCAACTAACAAAGGAAGACTTGATTGGAATTCGCAGACATTTACATGAATATCCTGAGCTGGCAATGCATGAAAGAACCACTCATGATTACCTGCTGAAAACCATTCAGTCTTTCAATCAACAATACATTGAAATAAGAGAAATCTCCAAGTTACCGACGGCTCTCTTGGTGTACGTGAACGGATCTGATCCCAAACGAACGATTGGCTACCGCACCGACATCGATGCCCTGCCGGTTAGTGAGAAGACCGGATTGCCATTTTCATCCAAGAACCCCGGTGTGATGCACGCTTGCGGTCATGACATTCATATGACCGTGGCACTAGGGGTTCTCAATTGGTTCTCCGAGCATCAGCCGGTTGACAACATGGTTTTCTTCTTCCAACCGGCTGAAGAAAGCGAAAACGGTGGCAAGGTTGCATACGAGTTAGGTGTCTTTGAAGGAAAGTGGCGGCTTGATGAATTTTATGGACTGCACGACAACCCGGATTTGCCGGCTGGTGCAATTGGCTGTCGAATGGGAACCTTGTTTGCTGGAACGACCGAGGTCAACGTCGATCTGATTGGTAAAAGCGGTCATGCGGCATATCCACAGAATGCTAACGACATGGTGGTTGCTGCAGCCGAATTCATCGGCCAAGTCCAGACGATTGTATCAAGAAGTGTCAATCCAATCGAAGGCGGCGTGATTACTTTCGGCAAACTGGATGCCGGAACCATTCGAAACGTGATTGCCGGGCAAGCCAGAATTGAAGGAACCATCCGTGGTTTAACCCAGAAGATGATTGAACACATCGTTGACCGGCTGAAAATGGTCGCCAATGGCGTGGCAGTGAGCTATGGTGCAGAAGTCAATATTCACTTTAATCAGGGTGGTTACTTACCGGTCGAAAACAACGACGATCTCACTCGACGATTTATTGAATTTGCCAAGCAGGATCCTGAAACCGACTTTGTGGAAACTCAGCCGGCGATGACCGGCGAAGATTTTGGTTACCTATTATCTAAGATTCCCGGCACCATGTTTTGGCTGGGCGTCGATGATGATTCACAGCTTCATTCAGCAACCTTGAAACCCAAAGAATCATCGATTCCAAGGGGTATCAGTTCAATTACCAGATTTCTTGAATACAGAATGACTCGTTAAATAATAAAAGAAAGTAGGGATTTATGATGATTAGTGCAGATATTATGACAGCAATTGTGACCCCATTTGGTGAAGACGGCAGCATCAACTTTGATGGTTTGGAAAAATTAACCAATCATTTACTTGATACGGGCAGTCGCGGATTTGTGATTGGCGGAACGACCGGTGAAACACCAACGTTGAGCCATGATGAAAAAATTGACTTGTATACCCGGTTTGCTCAAATCGTGAATGGCCGCGGCACGATCATTGCCGGAACGGGTAGTAACAATACCGCCGAAACGGTAAGCTTAACGGCTGAAGTTGGCAATATTCCCGGGATTGATTACGCCCTGGTGGTTGTGCCATACTATAACAAACCAAATCAACGCGGGATGATCGCCCACTTCACGGCGGTTGCTGAGCAGTCACCGGTTCCATTGATCATTTACAACATTCCAGGTCGAACCGGCGTGACAATGGCTAACGATACGGTTGTCGAATTATCACATAACCCAAACATTGCCGGAGTTAAGCAGTGTACATCGTTGGAAGACTTGGAGTATCTGGTTCAAAACACGCCGGATGATTTCAACGTTTACACCGGTGAAGATGCACAGGCGTTGTCTGCGAAAGCAGTTGGGGGAAACGGTGTCATTTCAGTTACCAGCCATATTTACGGCCGGGAGATGCGGAAGATGTACGATGCACTTGAATCAGGGGATGTCGAGACTGCTGGGGACATGATGCGTTTCTTAACGCCTAAAGTTCAAGCACTCTTCATGTACCCATCACCATCATGCGTCAAGGCCATTTTGAATGTTCAAGGATTTGGAGCCGGCGATTGCCGTTTGCCGATCCTGTCATTAAACGATGAAGAAAAGACGACCTTGGCAGCTAAATTAGGCGTTGGCCGACTGGAAGATATTCCAGTTGACGGTACCGAAATAGCCCGCAGCTAAATTGATTTGGCGATCGTTAAACACAGATAGACAAGGGAGTTTTTTCAATGATTAAAGTTTTAGTAGCTGGTTTCATGGGCTCAATGGGTCAAAAGACGGTTCAAATGGTCAACAAAAACGCTGATTTTGAATTAGTCGGTGCCTACAATCCCGGAATTGACACCGTTCATCTTAAAGGAATGGGAATGGATGACAACGTTCAGCTGTTTGCCAGTTTGGACGAAATCGACACCGACGCTGATGTTTGGATCGATTTTACCGTTCCAGCCGCGGCGTTTGATAATGCCAAGTTTGCCATTGAACACGGCATCCATCCAGTCATTGGGACGTCCGGGATGAGCGATGAGCAAGTTGAGCAGCTCAAAAAGTTGGCACAGCAAACCAACGTCGGTGGGATCCTGGCACCCAACTTTGGTATCTCCGCGGTGCTCTTAATGAAGTTTGCCAAAGAAGCTGCCAAATATATGCCAGGTGTTGAAATCATTGAGATGCACCACGATGATAAGCTGGACGCCCCATCAGGAACAGCCCTTGCGACCGCTAAAATGATTGATGAAGTTCGTGGAAAGCCGGATGCTCCGGCAACCGAGGAAACCTTAAAGGGCGTTCGTGGTGGCGATTACGATGGGATTAAGATTCATTCCGTTCGTCTGCCAGGCTATGTGGCCCATGAGCAGGTGCTCTTCGGCAGCCAGGGCGAGGCCTTAACTATCCGCCAAGACTCGTTTGACCGTGGCTCTTTCATGAGTGGCGTCAAACTGGCCGTGCCGGCAGCTGCTAAAGCGACAAAGTTAATCGTCGGCTTAGAAAATATTATGTAAGTTAATCAGGAGGAAAATATGCCACAGTTAGACAGCAAACTTTCAGAAGTTGTTAATCAAAATGTCAATGCAGTTGGACCTTCAGGTATTCGGGAATTTGATCAGGAGATTTCATCTATCCCAGGCATCGTCAAATTGACAATTGGCGAACCGGACTTCGATGTTCCGGAACACGCCAAACAGGCTGCAATCAAGAGTATTGAAGAAAATAAATCTCATTACTCCGCCCAAAAGGGAATCCCTGGACTTCGCGACGGCATCAGCAATTATCTTAAGGGCCGGACGGGTGTTTACTATGATCCGGCGACTGAAATTGTCGTGACAGTGGGTGCCACTGAGGCCATCTATTCAGCGTTGACTTCAATTTTGAATCCAGGCGACAAGGTGATTGTGCCAACACCGGCTTTTGCCCTGTATTTTCCAATTATTAAAGTGGCCGGAGCTGAATTGATTACCATTGACACTTCTGATGATGGGTTTGTCTTAACTCCGGATAAACTGCAAAAAGTTCTTGATGAAAATGGCGATAGCGTCAAAGCCATTATTTTGAACTATCCTTCCAATCCGACTGGTGTCGAATACTCAGAGAGCCAGTTGAAAGCATTGGCTGATATTATTTCACAACACAAGATGTACGTTCTTGCTGATGAGATTTATAGTGAGTTGACTTATGGCGTCAAGCATCACTCAATTGCCGCTATGATTCCCGGCCAGACAATTTTGATTAACGGCCTGTCAAAATCCCATGCCATGACTGGTTACCGAATTGGCTATATTGCCGCACCAAAGGATTTCGTCACCAACGCATCTAAAATGCATGCCTTTGTGGTGACGGCACCTTCCAATCCCGCTCAGTATGCGGCGGCCGAAGCATTGACCAATGGCCTTGAAGATCCGGTGCCAATGCGGGCTGCCTATCACAAGCGGCGTGATTATATTGCTGATCGACTTGAAAAAATGGGGATGTATATTGTCATGCCCCAAGGCGCATTTTACATTTTTGCCAAGATTCCTGATACAATAAACGAAACATCAGTTGAATTTGCGACCCACTTGGCAAAAGACGCCAAAGTCGGCGTTACCCCGGGTTCGGCATTTGGCCCCGGCGGTGAAGGCTGGATTCGGATGTCATATGCCGCTTCTGATGAAGACATCACACTCGCAATGGATCGAATGAATGATTATTTACTTGCTTTAACAAAATAGAGAAAAGGGGATTTACTAGGATGAAAGAGTTCAACGTTGCAATTTTAGGTGCTACGGGTGCGGTTGGTACTCGTATGATTCAACAATTAGAGCAGTCGACAATTCCGGTGAAGAGCGTCAAATTACTGGCCTCATCACGTTCTGATGGGAAGGTGCTTCAATTCCGTGGTCAAGATATCACCGTTGAAGAAACCACCCCAGACTCATTTAACGGAATTGATCTGGTATTGTCCTCTGCCGGCGGCTCAACATCCAAAAAATTCCTGCCGGAAGCTGTTAAACGTGGGGCGGTTTGTGTGGATAACACCAGTGCCTTTCGAATGGAAAAAGAAGTTCCGTTGGTCATTCCTGAAGTTAACGAAAAGGCACTTTACGATCATCGTGGGATTATTGCCAACCCGAATTGCTCAACGATTCAAATGGTGGTCTGCCTTGAGCCGATATACAAAAAGTATGGTTTGAAGCAAGTCATTGTTTCCACGTATCAGGCGGTTTCTGGTGCCGGTCAATCGGCATTAAACGAGCTGATGGAAGAATCTCAACAGGTCTTGAACGGCGAACCAACCGATCCTAAAATCCTGCCTACCAAGGGAGACAAGTTGCATTATCAGATGGCTTTTAACCTGCTGCCACAAATTGACGTCTTCGAATCAGACGGCTACTACACTCATGAAGAGTGGAAGATGATCCACGAAACCAAGAAGATCATGTTGGACGACATGGACGCTAAGGACATCAAGGTCACGGCAACCTGTGTCCGAGTACCAATCCGGATTGCCCATGGCGAATCAGTTTACTTTGAAGTTGCTGATAAGACTGCCACTGCAGATCAAATCAAAGCCGCCTTAGATGGTGCTGATGGGGTTGTCTTACAAGATGACACTGCACATCAATTTTACCCGCAGTCAATCGAGGCTGAAGGCAAACGGGAAATCTTTGTCGGCCGGGTTCGTCCAGACTTCGAAAACGAAGGCGCATTTAACATGTGGGTCGTTTCCGATAACCTCTTGAAGGGAGCTGCATGGAACGCGGTTCAGATTGCTGAACGCTTGGTTGCTGACGATTTGGTTCGGGTGCCTGAAAATCCTTATCTTGGCGAGAATTAGTTTGTCAAGAGGGTGTTTTGATTGACTATTTGGCCAAGTATAGTAAGAATACCAACTATCCAGAATCAATCGGTTCACGCGCGGTTCACGCGCGCTTCAGCTAATTATTATTGGTGATGAAAGCCTTTAGCATAAATTCACTTTAGAAAAGATCCGCACCATTCCAGATTTGGAGTGATGCGGATCTTTTACTATCTTCTAGTATCGAAGCATTATTTAAAGCCAATCACCAATTGTTTATGAGCGCCATCAGCAATCTTTTGTAAGTTTTTGATCGTAATGTTACCATGGCCGGTCTCCCAACGGGCAATTGTTGGTTGAGGAACACCAATTCTATCGGCAAATTGTTGTTGGGTTAGGCCCAGTTCTTTTCTTAAATCGATAATCGCAAATGCGTAACTGAGTTGTTCATCATAGTGAGCAATTTTATCTTTTAAATTGGGATGGGTTTTACTGAGGTCGTTGATCAGGTTCTCGGTTTCTGTCATTATATTTCCTCCTGCGATGTCGAGCCTTCTTTAACTCGGATTGGGGCGTTTTCTGTGATTCCTTGATAAATGAATTGCTGATTACATAATGGCCGTCAATCGCTCTGAAGTAGATTGATCGGCTAATGCCATGCGATAAATGAATCCTAATTTCGAACAGGTTTGCTTCCAGTTTCTTGACGACTTGATAGTTCATCGACTGGATGATACCAAGCTTTTCAACTTGACCAATCATTGAGATGATGGCAGCCATGTCATCTTCTGAAAGCGTGTCAAGAAACTTGCGAAATTCTGGATAATCGTAATAGTGGAATTTCAATAGAGGAGTCCTTTCTTCTCACTTCTTATATCATATATGATATAAGAAGTGAGTTCAATAAATTTGCTTTTTCACTATGACTAATAACTACGTAATTGTTTCACTGGGACTTTTCATAAAATGCTCTGTCAAAGAAGGGACTAGTATTATTGTATCTGTCAACCTGGAAGCTACCATGATCTATACATTGTTCCGGGCTCATTATCTGCAACCAGCTTTTGAGTGGCCAACCGCAACATCATATTTATATCAAATGGGCTTAATATAAACTTTGTCTATATCAAAATTAAATACCTCAATCTTCAAACCATTGAATTGTCGGTAATCAAGGCCTACAGTGAACTTGTAATTTGATTTGGGCCGGTTCAATAATCGAATTGGTAATGACATTGCTGTTACATTCAGGAGGTTATTAATATGACGAACTTTGATTCCGATGAATACCTGCAAAAGGTCAATCTGTACTGGAAAGCCGCCAATTATTTGTCAGTTGGTCAACTATTTCTCAGAGACAATCCGTTACTCCAACGCGATCTGGTTGCTTATGATGTTAAAATTAAGCCAATCGGTCACTGGGGCACGATCGCCTCACAAAACTTTATGTACGCCCATTTAAACCGTGTGATTAAAAAATATCACTTGAATATGTTCTATATTGAGGGATCTGGCCATGGCGGTCAGGTAATGGTTTCTAATTCCTATCTTGATGGTAGTTACAGTGAAATTTATCCAAAAATTGCCCAGAACGAAACGGGAATGCAGCGCCTCTTCAAACAATTCTCATTTCCAGGTGGCGTGGCTTCCCATGCAGCTCCTGAAACACCCGGTTCAATGCACGAAGGCGGCGAATTGGGTTACTCAATCGCCCACGGTACCGGTGCAATTTTGGACAACCCTGACGTTATTGCCGCGGTTGAAATTGGTGATGGGGAAGCCGAAACCGGCCCATTAGCTGCCTCATGGTTCTCGAACAAATTCATCAACCCAATCCATGACGGTGCCATTTTGCCAATGCTGAACCTGAACGGATTCAAAATTTCCAATCCAACCATTCTTTCCCGGATGAGCGATGCCGACTTGACCAAGTATTTCGAAGGCATGGGCTGGAAACCATACTTTGTTGAAACTAAGGGGGACCCTGAAGACTACACCCGCGTTCACCAGACGATGGCTAAGACCATGGATGCGATCATTACTGAAATCAAGGGCATTCAAAAGCATGCTCGTGAGAACAATGACGATACTTTGCCACACTGGCCAATGTTAATTCTGCGTTCACCAAAGGGCTGGACAGGTCCTAAGCATGACCTGGACGGCAATCCAATTGCGGGTTCATTCCGTGCACATCAGGTACCAATTCCTGTCAATGCCGGTCAAATGGATCATAAAGATTTGTTAATCAACTGGCTGAAGTCATATGAACCAGAAAAACTGTTTAATAACAATGGTTCACTTAAAGCTGAAATTAAAGCAACAGTTCCTGAAGGTGACCAACGAATGGCGATGAATCCGATTGTCAATGGCGGGATCAACCCAACGAAATTGGATATGCCTGATCCAGCTGATTATGCCTTGAAGATTGGCAAGCCTGGGGACCTTGAAGCTCAGGATACAGAAGTATTATCCAACTTCTACACCGAGATTATGAAGCGTAACGGCAAGTCATTTAGAGTATTTGGCCCCGATGAAACCAAGTCTAATAAGTTCTTCTCAATGCTGGATTACGGTAAGCGTCAGTGGGAGGAGCCAATAAAGACACCTAATGATGAAAACATGGCACCTGAAGGTCGAGTGATTGATTCACAGCTTTCAGAACATCAAGCTGAAGGCTGGCTTGAAGGCTACGTCTTAAGTGGCCGTCACGGCTTCTTTGCCTCATATGAAGCCTTTACCCGAGTGAATGATTCAATGCTGACCCAGCACTACAAGTGGCTCAGAAAGGCGAGTGAACAATCGTGGCGTCATGATTATCCGTCACTGAACATCATGAACGTTTCCCACGCCTTCCAGCAGGATCATAATGGCTATACCCACCAAGATCCCGGCATGCTCGGTCATTTAGCGGAAAAGGGTCATGAGCTGGTTAATGAATATGTTCCGGCTGACGCCAACTCGCTGCTGGCGGTGATGAATACTGCTCTGCAGACCCGTGAGAAGATCAACTTGATTGTTGCTTCCAAACACCCACGGCCACAGTGGTTCTCAATGGATGAAGCCACTAAGCTGGTCAATGATGGTTTAGGGATTATTCCGTGGGCTTCAAATGATGAAGGTGATCCGGATGTGATCTTCGCGACTGCCGGAACCGAAGCCACAATGGAAAGTTTGGCTGCCATTGATATGCTGCACGAGGCTTTCCCTCAGTTGAAGATTCGGTTTATCAACATCATCGATGTCTTGAGACTGCGCCCAAGCAATGAAGACCAAGACAGCCGTGGCTTAACTCAAGCTGAGTTTGACAAGTACTTCACCACTGACACACCGGTCATCTTTGCCTTTCATGGTTTTGAGAACACATTCCGCGGCCTGGTTTACAATCGCCATAATCACAATATAAGTTTCCATGGCTATCGCGAAAATGGTGATATTACGACACCGTTTGACATGCGGGTACTCAATGAATTGGATCGTTACCATTTGGTTAAGGATGCAGTTTCTCGAACTAAGTTTGCCGCTTCTGCAGATGATTTTGAAGCTAAGATGGACAAAATGCTACAGAAACATCATGACTACATTCGTGCATATGGCACTGATATTCCGGAAGTTCAAAACTGGAAATGGTCCGGTAATTTAACCAACAAACTCACCACTGAATAATCTGTTAAATGTTCAACTTCTTCGATAACAAATAAGCTCACAATCCCGCGCAATAAAGAGTTGTGGGCTTATTGATTTACAATCTTGATGTGCTGCGATGAATGCTTGATGCAACCCAATACTATAATATTCCCGAGGTGACTAATATGACAAAGAGCACTAACAATAAGAAATTAATTCAAGTTGAAGTTGATAAAGCACTGTATGAAGACTCAAAACGGGTCTTGGATGACATTGGGATTCCGATGCCAGTTCTCATTAATGCGCTACTGAAAAGGATTGTTGCACAAGGGCGGGTGCCTTTTGATTTGGCCCAACCGGAGGGTCAACAATCAAACTCGGTACCTAAAGGAAAGTCTCGCCACAAATTCACTAAAGAATTAGCCAAGATCCCATTCTACGTTGATCATGATGGGGCCAAAGCAACCGTTTACTGGCAGAAACGTAACGAAATGTTGATTAAAGCGGGTGCTGTGATGAAAGCTGATCCTAAGTTGAATAAGGATGGCTCGCTGGGCTTTTCGGCCAAGTTTGCTCAGAAATTAAGATCTGAGCATACCGATAGTTTCCAGAATTTTGTGACCACTAAGGATATTATTTTAAAATCAGTGAATGAAGTTGGGCTCTTCCTATACTTTGCCGGCACGAACAGTTGGCTGGTCTTGAAGGACAAGAATGGCAAATCAATTAATGCGTGGTCCGTTGTAGTTGAATAAATGGTTAGAATCGATCACAGGCTTTGTGGTCGATTCTTAAAATTTTTGTTCACCAAAAGCAGTGTGGAATATATTATAATATTCTTAACAACAATCTTATTTTTATAAAAGGAAAGGTGATACATTTAATGTCAGACAATATGAACGAGGTTCCTCCAGCTGAAAAGCTGTGGCAGAGCACTACAGCTGAGCTGGTTAAAACATATCAAACTGACGCCGACAATGGTATTAGTGAAAAAGAGGCGGCTAAGCGACTAGCTCGAGATGGCTATAATGAGTTAACAGCTAAGAAAAAAAGTAAGCTTTTACAATTTATCCTTCAGTTTAACAACAGTATCATTTACATTTTGATTGCTGCGGCTATCATCACGCTGTTCATGCACCATTACTCAGATTCAGCTGTTATTGGGATTGTTATTATTGCCAACGCATTTATTGGATTCTTCCAAGAGATGCAGGCTGACAATGCATTAAGTAAGATTAAGGAACTACTGGTTAGTCAGAACTATGTCATTCGTGATGGTCACAAAATTGAGGTGCCTGCGCGAGAATTAGTGGTTGGTGACTTGGTTAATTTGGAAGCCGGGGATGCTGTGCCAGCTGATTTGCGGCTTATTTCAGCCGATAATATGCGGGCCCAAGAGTCGACGTTAACCGGTGAAAGTAACTCGGTGGAAAAGACCGAGGATCCAATTAACAAAGATTCGGTTCCACTGGCCGAACGATCCAACATGGCCTTTGCTTCAACAGCCGTTACACAGGGTTCAGGGGTTGGAATTGTGATTGCAACCGGAATTGAGACGCAAATTGGTCAGATTCAACAAAGTGTCGCTGAAGTTAAATCTCAAGTGACACCACTGATGAAAAACCTCAATAAATTGGGCGTTAATTTGTCGGTATTCATCGTGGCGATTGCTGTCTTATTGTTCGTTCTTGGGTTATACACTAAAATCTATAGCTTACCAACGTTGACCATTGCTATTATTACCATGGTCGTCGGCTCCATTCCAGAAGGACTTCCGGCCTCTACGTCCGTTGTATTAGCTCGTGGCGTTCAGGTAATGACCAGGAAAGGGGCCATTGTTAAGACGCTGCCGGCTGTTGAAACGCTGGGTGCGGTTGATATTGTTGATACCGATAAGACAGGTACTTTAACCAAGAACGAAATGACCGTGACCGACGTTATTACCGATGAACATCACTACCAGGTTACCGGAATTGGTTTCGTAGAGGGTGATAAGGGTGTCGATGGCGACGTCTTGTTGGATGGCAAAAAATATAATTGGCAAGACGACCAACATTTCCGTGACTTGGTGGACATTGCTGGAACCACTACTGATGCCGAATTGGTCCAAACAGATGGTGAATGGCAATTAAATGGTGAACCAACTGACGGCGCTTTGACAACGTTGTTCCACAAATTGATCGGCCGCGAACCTGAAGTTGATGAGGTTGACACATTACCATTTGATTCGGCGTACCGTTACAGTGCCCGTTTGATTAAAGAATCTGACCATCATGAATTGATGGTTAAGGGTGCTCCGGGAACTATTTTTGATATGGTCAAACAGTCCAACCCAAGTTTTGATGACAAAGTTTGGTATAACAGAGTTGCACAACTAACTGAACAAGGGTTACGTGTCGTCGCCTTAGGATTTAAATCCGTTTCAAGTGACATCACTCAGATTGATCAGGACAAGATTGCTGATGGTATTCAATTAAGCGGGGTCGTCGGGATTATTGATCCACCTCGTGAAGAAGTGATTCCATCAATCCGAAGTCTTCGTCGTGCCGGGGTTAAGGTTAATATGATTACCGGAGATCATCCAGATACCGCATCGGCAATCGCCCGCAAACTGGACTTGGATGAAAGCATCCATGCAATTACTGGTCCAGAAGTTGACGAGATGTCTGATGAGGACTTGATTAAGAATATTGGCCGTTACAATGTTTTTGCCAGAACAACTCCTGCTAATAAGCTGAGAATTGTCAAGGCTCAGCAAGCCAACAGTAAAATTGTTGCCATGACCGGTGACGGGGTGAACGATGCCGCAGCTCTTAAGCAGGCAAATATTGGAATTGCAATGGGGATTAAAGGAACTGATGTTGCCAAAGAGGCCGCCGACATGGTGTTGGTTAATGACAGCTTTACAACAATCGTTGATGCTGTTGCAGAAGGCCGTCACGTTTTTGATAACATTCAAAAGACCATTCGCTTCCTGTTGCCAACCAGTTTTGCTGAAGGCCTGGTTGTTCTGCTCAGTATGATTATGGGCCAAGAGTTACCATTGTTCCCAACCCAATTACTGTGGATTAATACCGTTTCAGCGTTGACCATTCAGTTTGCATTCATTTTTGAGCCTGCGGAAGAGTCGATCATGATCCGTGGACCAAGAAACGTTGCCAAAGGAATCTTAGGAAAAATGGATGTTTTTGAAATCGTCTATGTTTCCATTCTAATTTCTGCCCTAGGTATCTTTACCTTTGATCGATTTGTCGATTCTGGTGTCTTGACAGCTGTTCTGGGCAGTACGATGGCCGTCAACATCATCATCTTTGGTAAGATTTTCTATCTGTTCAATATTCGCAACTCGTATCCAATTATTTCCAAGCATTTCTTCGAGAACAAGATGGCGTTTATCATTATCGGAATTTTGCTGGTTCTTCAAGCAGCCATGTTCTATATTCCGTTCATGCAAGACGTTTTCCACACTGGCAGCATCGATTTCTTCTATGGCTGGGTTGTGCCAACCATTGCCGGATTTATCGTGCTGGTTGTGACGGAGATTATCAAGCTGGGACGAATTGAATACCGAAAACGTAAGGGACAGGCAACGACACTTAAGTAATTAATCAATTTAAAGCACAAAAAGGGACTGCTGACAAATTGTGATGTTTGATCAGCAGTCCCTTTTGAATGGATCTGGTGATTAAAAAAGATTAATTATTACAATGATAACAGGGATGGCGACTAATGAAACGAGTCCCATCACCAAATATTTCATTTCAAAGATCTGTTCTGTTATTCGAATATCACTTTTACGGTCAATTGTGTTGAAAGACCCTGGTGAGCTACTTAAGATCACCTGGCCGAATTGAACGTCCCTGCATGATTGATAATACCCAAGCACCGAGGATGATGACCAGCGATACTGCAAAGGCAATGTGCATGCCAAAAATAAACACTTCTGGTTGCGTTGGCAGGTAGTTGGTAACGTGGAAGCCGGCTTTGATACTCATGGCGATGAATAGGGAACTTGTTGACAAAGCGGTACCGGAAATCATTCCGACATTTCGTGCCAAGGCGTTGAGACTACCGGCACTACCTAGAGAGTCCTTTGGCACCACCGACATGACAATATCGCTGTTTGGTGATTGAAAAAGTCCGGTTCCAAAGGCCATGATGATGGTAATAATCACGTAGACCCACATTGGGCTGGTTAGGGTCAAAAAGTAGTACATTGCTTGGGCAATGGCGACAATCAACAGACCGCCAGTCGCAATCCTAGCCGGAGAGAAGTGATCAGCCAGCCAGCCGCCGAATGGCCCGGCAAATACCATGACAATCGGGAAGATAATCAAGAGGGCTCCGGCTTGACCAGCTGAAAGTTTCCTGGCATCTTCCAAATAAAATGGCACAATGACGACGGTGAAGAAGTTGGACAGAAAGATTAAGACGGCCGCGCCAAGTCCAAAGGTAAATGGCTTAATTTTGAATAGGCCGAGTGGCATTAACGGATTGGCCGCTCGTTTTTCAGTGTGGAAAAATCCCCATAAGGTAATGAGTCCTAATGCAAATAGTGCCAGCACAATGGGGGAACCATAGCCAATTTCTTGGCCGATAAAGACGCCGAGGAATAGACCGATAATCATCAGTGAAAAATTAATGAATCCCACCCAATCGATGGTTCCGGGAACCGTTTGGTAAGCCTTTGGCATCACAATTGCGCCGAGAATGACGGCAATAATTCCAATGGGTAAGTTAACCCAAAAGATGTAGCCCCAAGACAGCCTTGAAAGAATTAGGCCACCAAGCCCAGGCCCAGCGATTGCCCCCAACGCCACGAAGGTTCCAACAAAGCCCATTGCCCGACCACGTTCCTTAATCCCAAAAGTGGACGTCGTAATGCCATAAGTGTTGGACAGGGTCATTGCCGCACCGGTTCCTTGAATGAAGCGACCGACCAGCAGGAACGGAAAATTAATTTGCAGCCCCGATAGAAAGGACCCAAGTAAAAAGACGATTGTTCCAATCCGAAAGACTTTGATTTTGCCATAGATATCGCCTAATTTACCGAAGAACAGTAGTAACGCGGTTAAGACGATTAAGTATGAGGAAACCACCCATTCGATTTGATTCATTGGAACATGCAGCTGTTTCGCCATGATGGGCATGGCAATGTTGACGATACTCGAATCCAGGTTCGACATGAAGGCAAACATGCCGATGGAAACCAGAATCCACCAACCATTCTTTTGCGTCGTTGATTGTGCAGGTGTGTTGTTCATTTTGAGCCCTTCCCCCAGAAATTTCATGTTTTTGATTAGGTCTATTATGACGCAAAGCTTGGGGAAATTGATGGAAAAAGCTTGCGGACGTTCTTTTGGGGTGCAATGGAATTTTTCGGAGGGTTTATTTTCTCGTTTTATACTTGGAAAGAATTAATGGTATGGTGGGGTACGTTTGTTATGCTTTTTTGAGCTCCCTCCGGCCTTTAAAAAACGCTCCGACGGCCGTATGGAAACGGCTTAGCCTACTTGGTGGGTCCTAACCGGGTCTCGTCGCGCTCTGTCGCGTTTGTTATGCTTTTTTGAGCTCCCTTCGACTTTGAAAATACGCTCCGACGACCCTGACCCCGGCCACATAAGACAAAAAATCCAGTAGCGAACAAGAACCGTTCGCTACTGGATTTTCTGCGTTATGTTCTGGGGTTAAACCGGGTCTCGTCGCGCTCTAGTCTGTTCTCCATCTCTCAAAAAAGTCCGTGTGCTTTCCCAAGTAATCGATGGCTTCTTGGGCTAATTGGTCGGCTTGCTTTTCCGCTTCTTCGGCGTCCAAGTTTTGGGCATCTCTCAGATAGCCTCGGCCGATATTGATAAATTTGTTTTTACGGCCAAATCCTTGGTCGTGGAACAGGTCGTCCCACTTTGTGATATCTTCTTTTGCTGTGTTATATACCAACTCGGAAAGGTTCTGGTTCGGATCCAAGAGGGTTGCTGCGTATGTGACGATAAATTCGTCCATATCAATGATGATTTCTTGTCGCATGTTTTTCTTTGCCATTATTATTTTCACCTCGTTATCAGTTTAATGCATTTGGCGGTTAAAGACCAATTAAGAATTTAATGGTGCATCTTAAATTCCAAATACAAGTCGTTGTACTCCTGGACCTTCTGCGGACTCAGGTTACTGTAAACCTGTAGTCGGTCGATCAGGTTTTGGGTTGGATAGAACTGTTTGTCATCTTGCGTTGCTTTTGGCAGCAGCTTGAAGGCGGACATGTTCGGTGTTGAATAGCCGATGTACTCTGCGTTTTGGGCAGCGTTTTTTGGCTGGTTCATAAAATTCAGGAACGCATAAATCGCCTTGAAGTGTTTAGCGGTCTTTGGAATGACCAAATTGTCAAACCACATGTTACTGCCCTCGGTTGGCACGACGTAGTGGAGATGCGAATTCTGGGACATCATTTCCGATGCCTCACCGGACCAGTCAACGGCGACCGGCGCTTCTCCCTCAGCCATATACATTTTAATTTCGTCTGCCCCCACTGCTTTGACGTTTGGTGATAAACGATTGAGTTTATCCTTTGCTCTAATCAGTTCAGCTGAATTGGTTGTGTTGACCGATTGGCCCATTGAGATGAGCGAGAAGCCCAGAATATCCCGTGCCGAATCAATCATCATGATATCGTTGCGATATTTCTTGCTCCAAAGCTGGTTCCAATGCTCCAAGGATCCTGGTTTGACATATTGATCGTTATAAATAATCCCCAACGTTCCCCAAAAGTAGGGAATGGAGTATTTGTTATGAGGGTCAAAGGACTTGTTGAGAAATGAATGACCGTAGTGATTCATGCCGACCAGTCGGGATTTATCCAAAGGAATCAGCATGTGGTCAGCCTTCATCTTTTCAACCATGTACTCGCTGGGAACAGTCAGATCATAACTGGTACCGCCCTGCTTGATTTTGGTGTACATCGCTTCGTTGCTATCAAAGGTTTCCACGTTGACGTGGTAGCCAGTTTCTTTTTGAAACTTGGTCAAAAGACTCGGATCGATGTAATCGCCCCAATTGTAGAGGTTAAGCACTTTGTTGCCGGTATCGCCAGTTGATTTGGTGAGCTGATCACTGCCGTAAGCCAAGCCAGCACACAGTGCCAAAATGGCGATTAATGCTGCAAGAAATTTTTTCATCGGTCACCCACCTCCACAATCGACTTTTTACCAGTTGTGGCCGTATTTCTGGTTTCAATCCAATAGTACACACCAACTAGGATGAGCGAGAAGATGAACATAATGCCAGCCAAAGCGTTGATCTCCAAGCTGATACCTTGGCGGGCCCGTGAGTAGATTTCCACTGACAGAGTGGTGAAACCATTACCAGTCACAAAGAAGGTGACCGCAAAATCATCTAGCGAATAGGTAATTGCCATGAAGAAGCCGGCAATAATTCCCGGTTGAATGTAAGGCAGGATAATTTTGCTTAAAGTCTGTGCCGGACTGGCACCAAGGTCCATCGCGGCATTGGTCATTGACGGGCTCATTTCATCCAGCCTTGGCAGAACCAGCAGCAGGACAATTGGAATTTCAAAGGCAATGTGGCTCAACAGCACCGACCAAAATCCCAATGGCAGCTTGAGTGCGGTGAAGAAGATTAGGAAGCTGGCACCAATGATGACATCAGGCGAAACCAGCAGAATACTGTTCAAAGACAACAAGGTTTCTCTTTCGTGACGACGCTTGGCATTGTGAACCGCCAACGCCCCCATGGTGCCGATAATGGTGGAGCAAACCGAAGACAAAAGGGCAATCAAGATCGTGTTCAAAAAGATTGCCAGCATCCGTTTGTCGTTAAACAATTCACCATAGTGTTTCAGTGAAAAGCCTTGGAAATTCGTCATGGTGGTGCCCTTACTGAATGAATAGAGAATTAAATAAACAATTGGGATATACAATAGCAAAAAGACAATGGTGATATAAATTTTACCAGTTCGTGAGGCCTTGTCATTCATGATG
The DNA here is from genome assembly GCF_002157585.1 of Lentilactobacillus parakefiri. Taxonomy (GTDB): domain Bacteria; phylum Bacillota; class Bacilli; order Lactobacillales; family Lactobacillaceae; genus Lentilactobacillus; species Lentilactobacillus parakefiri. Next base: position 6,036 of record NZ_BDGB01000161.1, on the reverse strand, counting down.
TCCGCCTCCTTTTACGCTTGGTGTTGGTTAAGAGCATCACGATGACCATTGAGATGATCAGAACCACACCAATCGTGGAACCCATCCCCCAGTTCATGGTTGTCAAAAAATGTTCCTCGACGGCGGTTCCGAGGGTAATCACCTTATTACCACCGATCAGCCGTGACAGCATGAAGAGTGACAATGAGGGAATAAAAACGATTTGGATGCCGGATTTGATTCCCGGCATGGTCATCGGAATAATCACCTTGGTCAGGGTCTGCCATTTGGTGGCTCCTAAATCACGACTGGCACGGATATAGGAATCGCTGATGTCAGTCAATGAGTTATAGATTGGCAGGATCATAAACGGAATTTGGATATAGGCGGCGACTAAAATGAAGCTGGCGTCGGTAAACAGCATGTGCTGGGCAGGGATGCCAAAGAACTGAAATAAGTCGTTCACCAACCCGTCATGGCTGAGCAAACCAATAAATGCGTATGCTTTCAGTAATAGATTAATCCACGTCGGCAGGATTACCAGCAAGATCCACAAGTCGCGGTGCTTTAGTTTGCTAATCACTAACGCCATTGGGTAACTGATCAAAATTGCAAATAGCGTGATTAAAAAGGCATAGAGCACCGAATTGGCAGTCATCGTTAAATACGTTCCTGATGAGAAAAATTCCTGGTAGTTGGCAAAGGTGAAATGGTGGTGAATGTTAAAGAAGGAATAATAGATGATTAAGGCGACCGGCGCGATGACAAACATTGCCAGCCACAAAACGTAGGGCGTGAAAAAAAGCCCCCGATAATTTCGCTTCATGTTCCGCCCCCCTAATCTTCGTAACTTTCAAGCCGGTGATTGAACTTGGCTTCAGTTTCGTTATACCGCATAATATGCATATCGTTTGGCCCAAACGTCAGGCCAACAATTGCGTCATCGGTACTGGCGTTGGTGGAATGGATCAGCCATTCGTTGCCGGCTTTATCATAAGCAAGAATTTCATAGTAATCACCACGGAACAACTGGGTGTCAACCTTTACCTGCAGTTTGCCTTGTTCTGGAGTGGTGATGACCAAGTCTTCAGGACGGATGACGACTTCAACCGGTTCATTGGGCCGCATGCCGGCGTCGGCACATTCAAATTGATGCCCTAAAAAGGCGACTTGGTAGTCCGCCACCATTTTGCCAGGGATAATATTACTTTCACCGATAAAATCCGCCACAAAATGGTTGATCGGTTCGTCATAAATATCAACCGGCGAACCGTTCTGGAGGATTTCTCCCTTGTTCATCACGAAAATTTCATCACTCATTGCCAACGCTTCTTCTTGGTCGTGAGTGACAAATAAAAAGGTGATGCCAAGATTTTGCTGAAGCTCCCGTAATTCATACTGCATATCCTTGCGTAATTTGGCATCTAAGGCCGACAGTGGCTCATCAAGTAATAATACCTTTGGCCGGTTAACAATCGCTCTGGCAATCGCAATTCGTTGTTGCTGGCCACCTGATAGTTCGCTGATTTCCCGGTTGGCATATTGCTCGAGCTGGACCATTTTGAGTGCGTCATGGACCCGAGTTTTTATCTCGTCCTTTTTGGCGTTGTGGACCACCAGGCCAAAGGCAACGTTGTCAAAAACGTTCATGTTTGGAAATAATGCGTAGTCTTGAAAGACAGTATTGAGCTGACGTTTGTTGGCAGGAATATCGTTAATTTTCTTGCCATCAAACAACACTTGGCCAGACGTGACTTCCGTAAAGCCGGCAATTGACTGGAGAATCGTTGTTTTCCCACAGCCGGAGGGGCCAAGAAGGGTGTAGAATTCGCCTTCCTGTAATTTGAAACTAATATTTTTGAGAGCTGTAAAGCCGTCGTCGTACTTTTTGTAGACGTTCTTTAATTCAACAATGGTTTTGCTCAACGGTCTTCCCCCTAATATGATTGATAAATTAATTATAACGATTGAGAGTGGGAAATGAAGCGGTTAGTTTCCAGAATATAAGCAAGAAAGTCGGATATCCCGGGCCGGGATATTTGGCTTTTTTGCTTATATCGCCGGAAACTGCTTCATTTCCCACGTTTCTGCAATGTAATAGTCGAAATTACAAAGAGAAAGTGTTAATGTCTTGAAGAACGGTGGGCGGATCCGCCATTCATCTTATGGACGTGGCGCTTGAACTTAGGCAGTGAATCATCGCTGACAAATTTGAAGTTCTTCATTTTGCCATTATAGGGATTGCCGGCCAGTCGGACCTTTAGCCAGCGTTCCATGGTGTTAATCATGGTGTTGATCGATTCAATTCGGGCAGGAATATTTTCTTGTTTGGCAGCGGTCATAATGTCAGTTTTCAGCCGATTAACCAAGTTCTGATGATAGTCCACAAGTTCTTGTGTGAGTGGGGCGTCCTTATATTTGTTAAATAATTTTTCGATCTGGCGCATAGCGTCCTTTGAATCTTGCGGCGTGTAATAACGGTCGGAATTTGGCATATCTGAAGCTTCTTTCTTGATTGATAGTTATCATGTTCCATTTTACGGTACAATGGTATAGATTAACAGGTTGATGGAGGATGAAATTCATGAAAACAATTCTTGCAATTCATACAGGCGGCACAATTTCGATGTCCCAAAACGAAAAGGGTGAAGTTGTTCCCAACGATGAGAACCCAATTGCCGAAGAACAAGTGATTTTAAAGGGTCAGATTAATTTAATAACCAATGAAATGTTTAATCTGCCATCACCTCACGTAACCCCTGAAGTGATGTTAAAAATTAAGCAGCGAATTATGAAAGCTATTGACGAAGGGGTTGATGGGGTTGTGATCACTCATGGAACCGACACGTTGGAAGAAACGGCCTATTTCCTGGACTTGACACTTCCGAACACGATTCCAGTTGTTGTTACTGGTGCCATGCGTTCATCCAATGAAATCGGCTCGGATGGTCTGTACAACTTTAGAAATGCCATCTTGGTTGCCGCGACTGACGAATCTTACGGCAAGGGCGTTGTCGTGGTCATGAATGATGAAATCCACACGGCGAGGTATGTCACCAAGACCCATACCACCAATGTGGCGACTTTTCGAACACCAACTTTTGGGCCAATTGGCATTGTAACCCAAAACAAGGCAAAATACTTCCAGGAATTAATTCAAACTGAGGTTTGTGACATTAACCAGGTGGTTGAAGGCGTCTATTTGATTAAGGCATATGCTGGCATGGACGGCACTTTGTTTGATGCTATCAACAACGAAAATACCAAAGGGTTGGTGCTGGAGGGATTAGGGGCGGGAAACGTTCCACCACAGACGCTGCCGGCAATCCAACGATTATTGGATAACAACATTCCAATCGTCTTAGTCTCAAGATGTTATAACGGTGTTGCCCAGGATATCTATGATTATGCCGGTGGCGGCATCCAACTAATGAAGATGGGAACGATTCTCTGTCAGGGATTGAACGGGCAAAAAGCAAGAATCAAGCTTTTAGTTGGATTGAGTGATAATATGTCCGGAGATGAGTTGAGGGAGTTTATGGGGAATGCAATTTCCTAGAGCGCGACGAGGGCCGGGAGAGGCGGTTTCTAAGGGTACTTTGATTGAAGTTCCTGGTCCTGGAACTTTAATCAAAGTACCCTTAGAAGTTAGCCTCTGGCCCGTCGGAGCGTATTTTGAAGGCCGGAGGGAGCACATAAGGACCTAACAAACGTGCTTCTGCTAAGGAAAGTCAAACCCTGAAACTCAAAACAACCTAAAAACGAAACCACAAACAAACACCGCAAGCTAACCCACAGAAATAACCAACCAGAAAGAAGTGACACCTTGAAAACCCTATATGATAAACTGCGCACCGCCCAAATTGATGAGCAGTTAATTAACGCCTTTCAAAATGACTCCGATATCGTTTACACCGGTGTCATCCAGTTTTTAAGCGACAAAGATTTCATTATGCTGACTTACAATGATTATGGCATTCAGGATGGTGAAGTTTATTTGAAGATTTCATCAGTTAAATCAATTGACACTGACAGCTACGATTTGGCCAATATGCAGGAGCGAATTGAGTTTGATGAGAAGCATCACCTTAATTCCCAGCCTTCTTTTGATTTGCCGATTAAGATGAGTGATTCATTATTTGACCGGGTCATCCAAACATTGCACGATGATCAAAAAGTTGGGCTGGTTATTACTGAACAGGCCGGCAAGCTCAAATATAATGAAGGGCTTATTTCGGAACTCCAAGATGACGGAATGGCCTTCACCAACATTAATAAATTTGATTTTTCCAAGCAGTCGATGTTCAACATTTCATTTGATGATATTCGGGGAATTGAGTTTGGCGGCACTGAACTGCAGTTGCTCCAAAACGTTCTAGATATGATTAAGCCGGAAAATCATGTGGAAAATGAGATCATTGATGATCCGAGTGCCTTTCGTGATCGGATTGAACAACTGCGTAACAGCGGGGATTGGGTCGTAATTGACACGAATGATGACCGCAAGTATTTTTATGTGGGCAAAATTATTTCCGGTAACGAAAAAGAATTTGTCATGATGGTTGTCGATATGAATGGCCGATTTGGCGGTTACGTCTGGATTCGGTATGATGATATTGGTAGAATTATTACGGACTCGGATTATTTACGAGTGATCGATAAATTCGTAATTGAGAATAAGCACAACAAGCATTTTGCCTTGCCGGTTCTGAATTCTGATCGGGCATTTGATAACGCTGACAACATCTTGATTCATATCATCATGCAATCGATTCAGTATCAAAAGGTGATTCGATTTGAGACCGTCGATGAGGACAACTTTGCTGGTTATCCAACTTCAATTGATCTACAAACCGGCGTCTTGAATGTAGAATTATTGGACGTTGATGACAATGGCGATCTGCCAACCAGACAGATTGGCATCGAAAGTATCCGCGAGATGGCCTTTGATTATTTCAAGGCTTTCCTGACTGAAAATGACATTGATTAGGGGGGATACAGGTGGCAAAGAAAACAGGATTTAAATTACCAAAGTGGCTGGTCAACACCCTGCAGGTGACTTTGATGGTCACAGTATTAATGGCGTTATATAATTTTCTTGGGCCAATGGTTTTCAAAAATGGGAGTTATTTTCCATGGTGGACATTTCCATACTCAGTGTTTGGTGCGCTGTTTTTAATTGGCGGCTGGAACTTTCTGTCTCATCGGTTGAATATCATGCACAATCAAATTGTTGCCGAAGACAAGGCCAAAAAAGAGCGGGAAGAACAGATTCGCCAAGCTGGTGCTGCTAAGGAACAGGTAGAAGCAGAAAAGCGCCGTCAAAGAAACGCCAATCGCAATCGAGGTCAGCAGCAATCGAGGTAAGCAAAATGGCAGAACAGAAATTTTCATTTTGTCCGTATTGCGGGGCAAAGTTGAAGCCGGATGATGTTGTATGTCCGAATTGCGGCAAAAAAATGCCAGTCGCCGATGATCAGCAGACGAGCACTAATTCGTGGTGGACTGGCCTGAACCGGCTGTTTGGTAATCCCTATAAGGAAGGGATGAGCCGGTATCGGGCGGAGAAGGGCAGTAAGCGTAAAAAATAGGATCGAAGCGGGGGGCTGTCTTTGGTCCTTTTAGTTTGTCGTTTTTTTATGGGCTGTGGGCTGGGTGAAAATTGGATGGTTTACTTGGCGTGAGGTGAACTGTTTTTCTCGTTTAGGGACACGATTGTTATGATCTTTTGAGTTCCCTTCGGCCTTGAAAATACGCTCCGACGACCCAGAGCCCGGCCTAGCCTACTGGGTGGATATTAACCTGGTCTCGTTCGGACGTGCACGGTTGTTATACTCTTTTGAGTTCCCTTCGGCCTTGAAAATACGCTCCGACGACCCTGACCCCGGCCACATAAGACAAAAAATGGTTCTACAATATCTGTTGTTGGTAATAGATTTTTATCTATTACTGATGACAGTTTTTTTATTTATCATTAGAATAAAAAAGCGGACATTTTGAGGTGTACCCCCAAAGTTAAAGTAAATATTTGCTTGTCTTTCCTAGGCGGCCCGGAGT
>NZ_BDGB01000160.1 GCF_002157585.1 Lentilactobacillus parakefiri | reverse complement strand
ATTCTGTCCCCGAAGGGAACGCCTAATCTCTTAGGTTGGCAGAAGATGTCAAGACCTGGTAAGGTTCTTCGCGTAGCATCGAATTAAACCACATGCTCCACCGCTTGTGCGGGCCCCCGTCAATTCCTTTGAGTTTCAACCTTGCGGTCGTACTCCCCAGGCGGAGTGCTTAATGCGTTAGCTGCAGCACTGAAGGGCGGAAACCCTCCAACACTTAGCACTCATCGTTTACGGCATGGACTACCAGGGTATCTAATCCTGTTCGCTACCCATGCTTTCGAGCCTCAGCGTCAGTTACAGACCAGACAGCCGCCTTCGCCACTGGTGTTCTTCCATATATCTACGCATTTCACCGCTACACATGGAGTTCCACTGTCCTCTTCTGCACTCAAGTCTCCCGGTTTCCGATGCACTTCTCCGGTTAAGCCGAAGGCTTTCACATCAGACCTAAAAAACCGCCTGCGCTCGCTTTACGCCCAATAAATCCGGACAACGCTTGCCACCTACGTATTACCGCGGCTGCTGGCACGTAGTTAGCCGTGGCTTTCTGGTTGGATACCGTCAAGCTGTCAACAGTTGCTCTGACAACGGTTCTTC
>NZ_BDGB01000159.1 GCF_002157585.1 Lentilactobacillus parakefiri | reverse complement strand
TTACAGACCAGACAGCCGCCTTCGCCACTGGTGTTCTTCCATATATCTACGCATTTCACCGCTACACATGGAGTTCCACTGTCCTCTTCTGCACTCAAGTCTCCCGGTTTCCGATGCACTTCTCCGGTTAAGCCGAAGGCTTTCACATCAGCCCTAAAAAACCGCCTGCGCTCGCTTTACGCCCAATAAATCCGGACAACGCTTGCCACCTACGTATTACCGCGGCTGCTGGCACGTAGTTAGCCGTGGCTTTCTGGTTGGATACCGTCAAGCTGTCAACAGTTGCTCTGACAACGGTTCTTC
>NZ_BDGB01000158.1 GCF_002157585.1 Lentilactobacillus parakefiri | reverse complement strand
TATTTCGAACCAATAATGGATTTATACAATAATGAGATCCTAACCTTTGCCATTACTGCCGGCAGTCCCAATCTTGAATTTGCCATGAAACCATTGAATTCCCTAATTGAGTTAATACCAAACCAACCATACAAGCAGTTCCTGCACACTGTCCAAGGTTGGCAGTACCGACATCGAACATGGCAGAAGAAGCTCAGAAGCGCTCACATCCCACCAAGCATGTCTCGACGAGCAACCTGCTTAGATAACGCTTGTATGGAAAGCTTCTTTAACAAGTTAAAAGTTGAGTTAGGCGACTTAGCCAATTACAATTCCGCTGAGGAATTGATAACGGCTGTCAAAAAGTGG
>NZ_BDGB01000157.1 GCF_002157585.1 Lentilactobacillus parakefiri | reverse complement strand
GTAAAAAATAAAGAGCTGTTATAAAAATTCCACTAAAAATTTTTATAACAGCTCTTTACATATTTTGAAATTAAAAGGGTGGAACTATGTTCCACTCTTTCGGTTGTATAAGTCCCGATTGCTAAATGCAACTAAAAAATTATTAATTGCATAGTTCAGAAAAAATTCTAATTCAAATTATTTATCAAAGAATACCATTAGTTCTTGACATAAATCATATCTTTTGATAAATAATTTGTCTTATTCACCAGTACCCTCCAGAGGGCCCTCCTGCTTAATTGCATCGGCTTTAGTGGCTTCATTAGTTCCTTTTTGGTGCTTGACCGGTGAATAAATAGAGAAGACCTTCATGGTCTGTTTTCCAGCGTTGATCACGTTATGCCAAGTGTTATCAGGAACAACTACAGCCTCTCCCGGATGAATTTCCTGATCAACTGTTAAATGATCTTTATCTTTCCCCATTTTAACGTGGCCAATACCGGCTACTAAGTAAATAAGTTGATCATTACCATGATGAATTTCCATACCAATATCACCACCTCCGGCTGGGATAGCCATTAATGTGATTTGAAAATGATCCCCGGTCCACAAAGTAGTTCGATAATTTTCATTTTCCAAAGCAGCCGATTTTAAATCAGGTGCAAAGGGTGCTGGACCGTAGTCTCTTAAATCTGCGCTTTTTTCTAACATAATAAACACTTCCTTTCTAAGTGGAATTGTAACATAATTTTTTATTATTTAATATTGGATGTAAGCTGATTCCTGAGACAACTTTTAAGAGAGCGTATAATGAATAAATCGTCTCTCAAAAGGAAGGAATTTTTACATGCCAACTCGTTACGACAAAGAATTCAAACAAAACATTATCAACCTATATAAGCAAGGCGAATCAGCTGCCCAACTGGCCAGAGAATATGGCATTGGCTATTCAACAGTTCATAAGTGGATCCAGGGCCAGGCCAAAACTCAATCCGGTAAATCG
>NZ_BDGB01000156.1 GCF_002157585.1 Lentilactobacillus parakefiri | reverse complement strand
CCAGCCGCAGGTTCTCCTACGGCTACCTTGTTACGACTTCACCCTAATCATCTGTCCCACCTTAGACGGCTGGTCCCCGCAGGTTACCTCACCGGCTTTGGGTGTTACAAACTCTCATGGTGTGACGGGCGGTGTGTACAAGGCCCGGGAACGTATTCACCGTGGCATGCTGATCCACGATTACTAGCGATTCCAACTTCATGTAGGCGAGTTGCAGCCTACAATCCGAACTGAGAACGGCTTTAAGAGATTAGCTTAACCTCGCGGTTTCGCGACTCGTTGTACCGTCCATTGTAGCACGTGTGTAGCCCAGGTCATAAGGGGCATGATGATTTGACGTCATCCCCACCTTCCTCCGGTTTGTCACCGGCAGTCTTGCTAGAGTGCCCAACTGAATGCTGGCAACTAA
>NZ_BDGB01000155.1 GCF_002157585.1 Lentilactobacillus parakefiri | reverse complement strand
ACCAAGTCTGACACTCTCGTGTCAATGGAGAATAGCGGGATCGAACCGCTGACCCCCTGCTTGCAAAGCAGGTGCTCTCCCATCTGAGCTAATTCCCCATGTTACTCCGGTGATAGCTAACTATCAGGCCATGGATGGGCCTAAATGGACTTGAACCATCGACCTCACGCTTATCAGGCGTGCGCTCTAACCAGCTGAGCTATAGGCCCAAAAAGCGTAACCACTTTTGAGAGTAGACCTCTCAAAACTAAACAAAACTTTCGACAATGTGCAGGATTCCGTTTTTCCTTAGAAAGGAGGTGATCCAGCCGCAGGTTCTCCTACGGCTACCTTGTTACGACTTCACCCTAATCATCTGTCCCACCTTAGACGGCTGGTCCCCGAAGGTTACCTCACCGGCTTTGGGTGTTACAAACTCTCATGGTGTGACGGGCGGTGTGTACAAGGCCCGGGAACGTATTCACCGTGGCATGCTGATCCACGATTACTAGCGATTCCAACTTCATGTAGGCGAGTTGCAGCCTACAATCCGAACTGAGAACGGCTTTAAGAGATTAGCTTGACCTCGCGGTTTCGCGACTCGTTGTACCGTCCATTGTAGCACGTGTGTAGCCCAGGTCATAAGGGGCATGATGATTTGACGTCATCCCCACCTTCCTCCGGTTTGTCACCGGCAGTCTTGCTAGAGTGCCCAACTGAATGCTGGCAACTAA
>NZ_BDGB01000154.1 GCF_002157585.1 Lentilactobacillus parakefiri | reverse complement strand
ACCCTCAGTTCAGGATCCTGAGTACGGCGACACACGTGAAACGTCGTCGGAATCCGGGAGGACCATCTCCCACGGCTAAATACTCTCTAGTGACCGATAGTGAACCAGTACCGTGAGGGAAAGGTGAAAAGCACCCCGGAAGGGGAGTGAAATAGTTCCTGAAACCATGTGCCTACAAGCAGTTAGAGCCCGTTAATGGGTGATAGCGTGCCTCTTGTAGAATGAACCGGCGAGTTACAGTAACATGCCAGGTTAAGGTTTAAAAGCCGGAGCCGCAGCGAAAGCGAGTCTGAAATGGGCGTTTTAGTATGTTACTGTAGACCCGAAACCAGGTGATCTACCCATGTCCAGGGTGAAGGTGCGGTAAAACGCACTGGAGGCCCGAACCCGTGTACGTTGAAAAGTGCTGGGATGAGGTGTGGGTAGCGGTGAAATTCCAAACGAACTTGGAGATAGCTGGTTCTCTCCGAAATAGCTTTAGGGCTAGCCTCGGACGTAGAATCATGGAGGTAGAGCCACTGTTTGGATGAGGGGCCCGTCATGGGTTACTAAGTTCAGATAAACTCCGAATACCATTGATTTTTATCCGGGAGTCAGACGGTGAGTGATAAGATCCATCGTCAAAAGGGGAACAGCCCAGACCACCAGTTAAGGTCCCTAAATATATGCTAAGTGGAAAAGGATGTGGAGTTGCATAGACAACTAGGCTGTTGGCTCAGAAGCAGCCATCATTTAAAGAGTGCGTAATAGCTCACTAGTCGAGTGATTCCGCGCCGAAAATTTACCGGGGCTAAGCATATTACCGAGACTGTGGACTTGACCTTTGGTCAAGTGATAGGAGAGCGTTCTAAGGGCAATGAAGCCA
>NZ_BDGB01000153.1 GCF_002157585.1 Lentilactobacillus parakefiri | reverse complement strand
GTTGGGGACTAGCACGCTTTTTGCCTTGTTTTTGGACGTCCTTGATAAAACCGTCCTGTGAGCCTTTCTGAACGTGTTTAGCTCGCATGAATGTCATTATCTTTAAATCGCTGATAGGGGCCTACCTAATTTTGCGACGAATTTTTGCTGATTAGCAAGAATTTCAGCATTTAGTTCAAAATAGGGTTCCGGCTTAAAGTTTTTGATTGCCTGGTCTCTTTGATAGACCATACACAAGGCTGGCAGCTATAGGTAACTAATCGAGCACGCTCTACGTACCAAATTTTTATCAATATAAAATACATTATGGGCTACCATTCATACCAATTAACCAGTCGCTAATTTTGTGATTACAAGTGCATGCCCCCATCTTCATGCCGGTTCCGGGTTTGGTGTTGCCGTTGCTTTTTCGTCATTGCCCACTCGGTCTCCTTTAAGCCACGTAGTTGCTGCTTTCTTAGATAGTCCGTGTTCTTCGCATATAAAATGGTTATTAAGGCTTCGTCCAAAATATTCATCAGGTAATTTTGGGGGCTAGTCGGGTGGTAATTAATGGCCTGATAGTCCTTAATTTGGTCTTGCTTATATTGATCAAACCGTGTTGTCTGTTGTTTCAAACGGGCTTGCACCATTTCAATTTGTTGGTGATCCAACTTAGGATCTTGGCCACATTCGCCAATAAACAGTTGCCGGGTGCCATCATGTTTTAAGACCCGTTGCAGTCGATGATCCTGAATATCTTTTAATTCCATTTTACCTAACAGGTAATTTAAACCGGCTTGGTGTTGCTGACTAGTAAAGACTACCGGTGGCTGCTCTTGTAATTGACTAAGATCATCGGCGCTTAATGGCTTTAATTCTGGGTCATAGTAAACCACAGCGGTATAGATTTGCTCCTTATCAATCGTCTCTAGCTTATCCAAGTCACTGTCCGGAAAAGCAGTCGTTAGAATGCTGTTGTATTGAGTTTGCACTACGGCTTTAACTTCCCGCATGACCCGTAAATTTTTCACCGCTTTAGAAATGAATTCGAGTTCGTTAGGTTGATAAGCGGCTAGCATGCCCCGATCAGTATGTTTCAAATCGTCTAACTGGTGACCATGTTTGGCTAGTACCGTGGTTAATTGCTTCTCAATTGTTTGGGCCTGCTGATTAACTAACTGCCAGCTGGTATATGGCCGCTTGGTAAACGTCAATAATTGCTGGGTTAATAAGTCACTTTGAATATCCGCTAACCGTTCTGCCAATTCGCTACCCTTAAAAATCGTTTGTTCACTATTAGTTTCTTTAATCAGTTCCCGTCGTTCAGCTGCGGTTGTCTGTTCAAAATTAAGTTCCGGATAAAGCTTTTTCGTTGCTCGTTCCACCACTTTATTTAACAACTGGTTAGCTTGTGCTAGTGATGTCGTTTGCTGGTCAATAGTCAGCAGTTGCTTGGTTACATCTTCACCAATGGCATGTTTGATTAATAAGCTGTTTTTCCAATTAAACAGCATGCGCTGTTTATCATCTAAATGTTCTAAATCGACATAGGTTTTCAATTGCTGACTTAGATGACTAATTGTGTGTTTTTCAGAGAACAATAGCTCGTCAGTTAACGCGTCAAAATGTTCATGGTTTCTTATCTTTTCGTCAAGATTATGATATTTAGCTTGAGCGTTTCTTTGCGCTCTAACTTGTTGATTAAATGCTTTTCGATTTTTTCTTTGGCTGTTAATGCCTTCGTGTTGGGTAGGTGTCTCTTGAATTCCTTGATCGACAAACGATTTTTCACTAATCCGATCCGGAATATTTTTTTGTGCTAAAGACTGATTAACACTTGTTGCCCAATTATGCCGCCACTCATTAATTTTTTCCTTTTTATCCCAATCAACCAACCAAATTTTTCTTTGTTTTGGAAACCCGCTCTTGGTTAAAAGTTGCTTGCCATTTTCATCTTTAATGTACTGCGTCTTTGCTTTTAATCCCCAACTACCATCGGGGTTAAATGGGCGATTGGTTAACATCACATGTGCATGCGGATTGTCTGGGTGATCGCGATGAATTGCTACGTCAGCTACCATACCTTGATCGACAAAATTTTCTTGCACATATTTTGTCAGTAATTCTTTCTGTTCGGATTCACTTAATTCTACCGGTAAAGCCACGTTAAATTCTTTGGCATACCGTGAGTTTGATTTACGATCTTTCTTTTCAACTTCATTCCATAACTGTTCTCGATTACTGGCCCATTCTGGTGCGTTTTTTGGGGTTAAAATAAAGCTTTCTGGCATAACCAAGCGGGCATAAAAATAGTGGCGACCTTCTTTATCATCAAATAATTTTTCACCGCTTCGATAAGCGGCACTGGCAATGGCACTGCGTCCTTTACCAGCACTAATATTACTAAAACTCATATGAAATATTGCCATGTTAGTCACCTCTTTACTTTGATTCTATGGGCTTGACTTTGTTGTCGCCATCGGCGACTTCTAATACGGGATTTTGGGGTTAGCACAACATAGAATTTATTATATGTGTAAGTGCGCATTAACCTCGTTCCACTCGGTCTGCTGAATTCTATTAATTCAACTGTAGTGTAGTCCTGTCGCTTCGCTATTTCAACTTTCATACTTTGACTTAACGTTCTCTGTATGATATAGTGTCGGTGATTATTTTTAATACGATTGGAGGGATCATTATGTCTCAAAGTAACTTAGAAAAACAAGAAGCCAAATTAAAACAGCTTAATCAAAAGATTAAAGCTGAAAAAAATAAAATTGAACAAAATCTCGGTAAGCAAATCATTAGATCAGCCAATTTGGAGTATGGGACACTTACCACTCCACAGATTAAAATGATTGCTAAAAAAGTTGCCGCCTTTTTAAATCAAGCTCAAAATAACCGATAAT
>NZ_BDGB01000152.1 GCF_002157585.1 Lentilactobacillus parakefiri | reverse complement strand
AATAACACATAGTCAGCTAGAACGCCATTTGCGAGGGCTTGCTGGACAAGTTGCAATGAAACGAGGTTCATTTTTTGCTGTGCTTGGCGACGTCTCCGGCCAGCAATTGTTCGTTGATCGGTTGTTTTAGCTGATTTTCCAAGGACGTTTTGTGGCTTCTTGGAAGACATTAATGCAAAGTTGATCGGTAAGAATGTATTTGCGTCACTCCAACCCAAAGTTAAAGCCCGGTATCCCTTAATATATAACTGTTTGTCATGGTCAAAGACTCGCGCTAGTAATTCGGTTTGGGTGGCGTACTCACGGGAAAAGAGTGTATCGTCAATGATCAATGCTAACCGCCGCCGGCGGTCAATAAACGGTCGTAAATGCTTGATTAAATGACTCCCAACTTGACAAATCAAGCGTTGCCAATTGATCCGGCCATCGTTCAAATTATTTCTGACGGTGCAACTGGTAAAGTTAGGTGTTTCATGGGCTCGATAAAGCGAGCGTCCCAGGAACTTTGTCGTGAGCAGCCATTCAATGACC
>NZ_BDGB01000151.1 GCF_002157585.1 Lentilactobacillus parakefiri | reverse complement strand
CCCTTAATATATAACTGTTTGTCATGGTCAAAGACTCGCGCTAGTAATTCGGTTTGGGTGGCGTACTCACGGGAAAAGAATGTATCGTCAATGATCAATGCTAACCGCCGCCGGCGGTCAATAAACGGTCGTAAATGCTTGATTAAATGACTCCCAACTTGACAAATCAAGCGTTGCCAATTGATCCGGCCATCGTTCAAATTATTTCTGACGGTGCGACTGGTAAAGTTAGGTGTTTCATGGGCTCGATAAAGCGAGCGTCCCAGGAACTTTGTCGTGAGCAGCCATTCAATGACCTTCATCAAGCTGATTTCTGAATTCCGGCGATAATTCACCAACTTGGTGAGTTTAGATAGACCAATGAGGGAAGTAAATTGATGAACAATATTGTGAAGCTCGTTTTCTGTATTTTTTTGTCTTATAATATTCATGACGTAAGTCTCCTTTGTATCTTGGTTTTGGTCGACTAAAGTATACAACGCAGGAGAGCCTGTGTTTATTTTTTT
>NZ_BDGB01000150.1 GCF_002157585.1 Lentilactobacillus parakefiri | reverse complement strand
TAAATTAGCACTAGAAGAAGTTGATGACGGCTTAGTTGAAGAAACTAAAAAGCAAGGCTATCAGATTGAAAAGAAAAATAAGCGCTCAGTTGTGACTGCCTTTGGTGAGATTAGCTATTGGCGCAGAAGATATGTCTGTCCAGGCAAGAAGGCCCAATACCCACTGGATAAGCTAATGGGTTATGACAAATACAAGCGTTACAGTGTTTTGGCAGTAAAAGATGTTTTGCAAGTTAGTGCTGTGGCTACTTACCGCAATACCGCTCTAGCAGTTAATACCCTTTCTTGTTTTAAGATTAGTCACAGCCAAGTTGGCAAGCTGATTGTGCAAGCAGGCAAACAGATTAAAGCACAGCAGCAGTCTGAGGAAAGATACGATGGCATTACCCAAAAGAAAAAGGCGCCAGTGCTTTATCTTGAAGGCGATGGCGTTGTGATCAAGGGCACCAAGTTTCATCGCTATCAGGTCTGCGAGGATATTATTAATTTAAGCAAAACGCGCAGGAAAAGAGTTTGTTTCTTTAAGCCGCTTGGATGCTTTACAAGAAATTAAAGCTTATTTAGCCAATACCTATGACTTAAGCGATACTTTAATCATCAGTAATGCCGATGGCGGTGCTGGCTATGCCAAGAAAGATTTTGATGAAATAGTTGGCTATTGCCGGCAGCACGAACACTTCTTGGATGTCTTTCACTTGAATAAAAAGATCAAGGACCGTTTAGGCTTTATGCCGGCTATGCAAAGCAAATTGATCAGTGCAGTTGAGTTTAAATATGACCGTCACTTAACTGATGTGATTTTAGACACGATTGAAAGCAATCTGGTTGATGAGCTGAATACGCCAGAAAATCATGAAAACCTAAAGCGGCTGCGCAGCTATCTTCATCGTCGCTGGGTGGATATTAAGCCGTTCAAAATGCGTCATTTGTCAGTAATTAAGGCAATTGGCTGCTGTGAAAGCAATCACCGCAAGTATACTTATCGCGTCAAAGGGCAAGGAAAATACTGGTCAGAAGATGGTGCCGAAGGAATTCTGCGTGTACTAACTTGTATCAAAAACAATGAGCTGGAATACTGGCTTAGCAGTGAGTTTGCAGGTGGACAACTCGATATTGGTGATCAGGAAGAATTGAAAGGTGCAGTTCGTGCCAGCCTAAGAAAGACGCATGAAGCTCATCTAGGCATTCATCATGGAGCAATCGAAAGCTTAACAGCAGGTCATAGCTATTTGGATGATTTCGGCAGAAAATTAAGTCAAATAAATATTTAAGAAATTAAGGTCAGACTAATGGTTAATAGCCTACCGCAAAAATATTGACACTTACGTTACATTTTAGCTTTCAAATCAACCTGAAGCACGTTATAATATTTACTGCATGGTGATGACGATCTTTCTAAACCACATTTAGCGTCTCACAAATGCATCCCGTCTGACCTTGGTCCGGCGGGTTTTCTTATATCAGGCTTGTTCTGTCAGCAATTTATGCTACACTTATGACAGATTCAGACAAAAATTGGAGGTAGCAATCATGGCAGAAGACCATTTTATCATTTCAACGACCGAACACATCCCAGGAAAAGAATACGAAGTGATCGGAGAAGTCTTTGGGTTAACCACCCAATCTAAAAACGTTGTCCGAAACATCGGTGCTGGCTTGAAAAACATTGTTGGTGGCGAAATTAAGGATTACACCAAGATGTTGGATGAAGCCCGAAACATTTCCGTTGACCGACTGAAGCAAAACGCAATTGAAATGGGTGCCGATGCGGTTGTCATGATGCGGTTTGACTCCGGTTCAATTGGCGCTGACATGCAGTCGGTGGCGGCTTATGGGACTGCGATTAAGTATAAATAAATAGATTTTTTTGATTTAGAGGTCTGAAGGCAGGTTGTCTTCGGGCCTTTTTTCTATGGTTTTGGAAAGATATTCAGGAGGCAATTGAATGATAAGCCTCGCCAGCCAAAAGCCTGACTCGGCTTTTGGCCGTTCTTTCCTGCTATTTTGTTGAAACGTGCTTCGGGGGGCAGCAATTGGTTTCTAAGCCTCTCCTGCCGAAAGCCAGACTCGGCTTCCGTCCGGAGAGGCTTAGAAACCAATTGCTAAACGCCCCCCTTCGCACTCTTTGTAAAGGTTCCGTAAACACCCCGTAAAAGTTTAACCAACTTTAATTCAAATAGATATTTTCACGATACTATGAAATGGCAGGAACTAAATCTTGGAAATTCATGGAGATGAAATTAATGATTGTTAAGTTCAAAAGTTCGATCTTTATCTCAGCCGTTGCCTTGGGGCTCCTTGGAGTTAGTTGCGTGAGTGTTCCACCCGCCCACGGAAGTGCCGCCAAATTGCTCCCGGCTGATCGCCCCTTGACTGGAAATTCTGCCCCTCAAAACGTTACCTTTACCGGAAATTTCGCCCTCTACTCCAAACCACCCGTTAGTAGGGGTGCCCACATTGTTGCCGGCAAGGCAACTTTAAGTCAGCTTGCCAAATCGACCTCTTCAGCCGACAATTTTGTTGCTGAACGTCAGTTAACCGCCAAAAATGGCTCCCTTTATTACAAAGTGACGGCTTTTAGCGGCCAATACCACGGCTGGATTTACGGCGGCAAAAAAGCCGGCCATTTTGGCGGTGGCCTCGAAGCCTTCAAGACGTTCAACCAAACGACCCCACCAACTAATTTAAGCAAATACACCTTCAAAATTGCGGCTCCCGGCTTCCAAAACGATGGTAAAACCGTTACATACAAAGCCCCACTCAACACAACCTATCAAGCCGGCAAACAAATTGGTGACTCCGTCAGATATGCCGACGCCACCTTTAAAATTGATGGTATGGGCACCCGAGCCCGTGAAGGTGACGTTTGGGTTCACATCAGTGCCATCAATTCTGCCGATGCCAAAGCAAATGGTTGGATTTTGTATAAGGGCCTTCGCCAAGCAGAAGCGCCAATTCCTAATAACGCCTTGAGAATCGACCTGGTTGATGCCAAGGGAAATTTGATTCGCTACATCAACTACACCAGTACCAACGCCCAATATGATCAACCGCTGGGGGTCCCATATGAGACTTCCTGGACACTTGGCAATGATGATTTAGCCAACATTCAAGTTGCCGTTCGACAAGCGCTTCAAGGCACCGGTTACACTCTGGACACGATTTCTGCCAATCAAGCTGGCTTTCTTGCTCAGGCTAAATTTGGTCATCGTGCTTCACTGACCGTTAAAAGCGCTGGTCCAATTCCCGGTAACGCAGTCCGCATTAATCTGGTCAATGACGTCAACGCGGTAATCGATACAGTTGACTACGCCCCAACGAACGGGCAGCCGGGCCAGTTGCTGGGTACAAATTCAAATGGATCAGCCTCATTAAATGATACGGATCAAAAAGCAGTTCAGTCCGCTATTTCAACCGCCTTAAAGGATTCCGGCTACCAACTCACCGACTTATCTACAGATCAAATCTCCGACCTGGCGAAAACCAAATTTGGTAGTGCTGTCTACCTCAAGGCTGCCAGCACAGATACGCCAATCGCCGATAACGCCGTCAGAATTAATTTTGTCGACCCAAGCAGTGGAAAAATCATCAAGTCAATTGACTATGTCAACACCGATTCGGATAACCCGGCCAAGAAAGGAACCACCCTGGGATCCCAAAAATCCGGAAAGTGGCTTCTTGGTGATCGTGACGTGGTTGAAATCAACGCACTGGCCGCATCATCATTGTCCGGAACGGGTTATCTCTTGGATCAAGAACATCTCTCCGACGACCAACAGCGCACTTTAGCCCAGGCTAAGTTCGGCAGTTCCGTTTCGATCAATGTCGGCAAGCCAAACAATTCGACACACGTCAATTTATACGCCACCGACGCTTCAGCGGACAGTGCCAACACCCAAGAGTTGACACCAACCGGCCTAACGTACGTGAACAGCAGCTGGGAATTCCCAGACGTTGGTGGCAGCAGTCAGCCAACCTACAGCCAATTAAGTGCAGTAGACATCGCTGGACTGTCGGCAACTAACCTGGCTAATTTCAAACAGGCCCTGGCAAAGTACAGTGCCGATTCGCTAACCACCATTAACACCAGTTTCAAATCTGCAGCCGAGATGCAGTATGTCGATAATGGTCAAACAGCCAGCTTAAATCAGACAGATTTGGATTCAGTCAAAAACAATTTGAAGACCAGTAGTTGGTCAACCCTTCAATCACCAAAATATCCGGGCTTCACTAAAGACGTGAACGGGTCAATTAGGATTACTTGGCAAACCATGACCTACCACGCTCAATCAGTCAAACAAAATGCCAACGATCAATCACTCAGCGTGACCTACACCGTCGACGCACAATAATCAATCATTTAGAAAAGGACGAGATAAGATGAATAAACCTTTAAGAACCCTGCTGACGTTTGCCTTAGCCTTCACCGCTGCTGGTGTCCTCGTCGCTTCAACAAACGTTCAAGCAGATATCATCGACGTTCCCGGTGCGGTCAAATCAATTCCCCAGGTCAACGCCGGAAATGTCCTCACCAACTATGATTCAAGTGACCTCAAGAATATCGATAATACTTCGCCGATTGGCAATATGGATCGTCAATATAATCAAGGAACCATCGATTCCACGCAAGACAACGCTGGGGACACCTTTGCGACCACCAATGCGACTACGACGACCGCCAATTCGTTTAAAACCCAGTGGTTCCTCCCCGACGGTTTCAACGTCACTGACTATCAGCACGGCAATTTCCAGAGTGTTGCATTAGACGATTCCGGTAACGTGTACTTTGTCGAATCCAACGGTAGTGATACCAATCTTGGTGTCATCATCAAATTTGATACCAACAAACTCAAACAACTGGGATTGGAAAATGATCCGATGGCTTTGTGGAACGCCTTTAACTACTTTAATCCGTACACCGAAGAAGGAATCGCTCATAACAACCAATATGACGACTTGTACGAATCGATGAAGGACACCTTTAAAAACGTCAAGTCACTGACTAGCCGGGAACAAACTCTAAAATCAACGATTAATAATCTGAACAACGCCAAACGAACAGCCCAAGCCAACTATCGAAAGGCCCACGGCACAGTCAAGAAACGTTTGGCAACCAGCTTGAAAACAAGTTCTCAAAAGGCTGCCGCAGATCGAACCAAACTTGCTGGCTTACAAAAACAAATTGCGAACGGCCAGTCCCGGATTGCTAAAATCAAGGCCAAAAATCCCGAGCTATTCAAGAATATCGAAATTGCTGAAACGGTTCAGCTCAGTCCCCAAGTTGATATTGGCCACGGCCAAACGCTAACCTTCAATCCACAAAATAAGCACCTGTACCTGGTTGAAGATAATACGTTGACCGACCTGCGCAACCGAGATGAAAATAATACCGTTCTGGAAATGGATCCTAACACGATGGCACCAATCAGACAATACAATTTCAAAATGTTCTAGGGAACAAAGGGCAACCTCCAGCTGCATACGCTAGTCTTTGATAAGAACGGTAACGCCTACTGGGGCCGAAAGAACGGCATGGGCTACATGTTCTTCTATGGTCGACTCGACGAAAATAGTGTCAAATTTGCCGCCGCACCCGAAAAATTAAAGACTCGTGGCGGCTCGCCTAATCAAGGGGTTGCTTTCAACAACGTCAATAATCGAATTTACGTGGTTTCAGACGACGTCTTGACCTCAATCCCCGTTGATAAGTTGACTGCCGGGACCGCTACGCCGGATGACGTCAACTACGCCGTTTTCCAATCCAAACGGGAATGGGAGTGTCTGGCATTTGACTCGCAGGGATATGGACACCTCCTCGCATTGTGGCCGGCAGAATTGATGAAAAGTACCGAACCACTGAATTAAACCCGATCATCCTAAACATACGATAAAAGGGGCTGGGACATTAGTTGTTACGGTAGTTTTTGTTGCAACTCTGATTACCACTTTTATATTGATAAAACTTGCGACAAACGGCTGATCCCGGCCATTTAACAAATAAACGCAGTCATTCCAAAATCCGGAATAACTGCGTTTATTTGTTAAATTCTGGGATCAAAGCGCCTTTCGTCCCAATCTCTTTTAGTATGTTTTGTCCGCCTAACAAGTGCATAGATCAGCCAAATTGGGCCGGAAACAATGACGATTAAATTTAAGACCAAATTTTTGAAAATACTGAAACCAAAATCAGAAGCGCCCTTGTATGATTGGGTTTGTGAATAACGAAATTCCCAAGGATTCACTCGAACCCCATTAGCTGACCAATCATGGTGCTTATGATTTGCCTGGACATCTGCATGATGCAGGCGCAAGGCCTTATCCTTGTATGTTTCAAATTCAACTGATTTTTGGCTGTAGATTGACGTCATCAACATCCTAACGATCGGTACCACCAAAATGGTCTCTAGCAAGAAGTACCAGTCCCAAGGAGATAAGTTGAATACCATCCGAAAGCTGCCCCTCGCGTACCAGTCAAGCAACTTTACCGCACCGTCATAAAGGTAGATCAACAGCAGCGCGACAAAGCCACCCAACAAGGCCCAACAATACCTCAATAGTTGTTTACTTGTCTTCAAGCTGATCGCCTCTCAATGGCAATAGATTATCTTAAAGATACCCGATGCCATGAGGGAAGTAAAGAAAATATTAGAGATAGTCACATTTGTTTCACATTTTATACCGATTGGGTGCCAACCTTGGCATCAACAGTTGCCAATACACCAGCAATCTGGTCAACACCCGCTAACAGATCGGCTTCGCTCATTACCAATGGTGGCAGTAAACGCAGTGTGTTGTGCTTGGCTGATAGCGTCAGCAACCCCTTGTCTTGAAGTTGACCAATGATATCCTCGACGTTAACGGCATGATTCAGATGAATCCCAATCATCAGGCCTAACCCACTCACACTGTCCACAACATCCAGTGGTGAAATCTGTTTGTGGATGGCTGCAAAGACAACCTTGGACTTTTCTTGAACGTGAGCCAAGAAATCCGGGGTTAACTGCTCCAAAACAGCTTTGGCAGAGGCCAAGGCAATCTTATTGCCGCCAAAGGTGGTCCCGTGTGACCCGGGTCCAAACGCCGATGCCAATTCCTTTTTACCCAGCATGGCACCAATTGGCAGGCCATTGCCCAACGCTTTAGCACACGTAATAATGTCAGGATCCAGACTGAAGTGTTGGTAGGCAAACTTCATCCCGGTTCGGCCAATTCCGGTCTGGACTTCGTCGATGATTAACAACACCCCTTGATCATGACATTTAGCGGCGACTTTTTTCAGCCACTCACCGCTGCCATCAACCACGCCGCCTTCACCTTGAATCACTTCTAAAATCACGGCAGCCAGCTCATCATTAATCGCCTCAAGTGCGTGGGGATCATTGTAATCAGCGAAACTTACCTCTGGAACCAGTGGCTTAAAGCCGGCCTGGATGTCGGGATTCCCGGTCAACGACATCGACCCATAAGTTCGGCCGTGAAAGCCATTGTTAAATGCCAGGACTTTTCCCTTTCCAGTTTTCTTGCGGGCCAATTTAAACGCCGCTTCATTGGCCTCGGTTCCTGAATTGCAGAAAAAGGCGAGCATTCCGTCCGAACACAGAGAAGCCGCGACTTCATCCTGTAAGCTGCTGGGATACAGATTCGAGGTATGCCAAACTTTTCCGAGTTGATTCAGCACACTCTGCTCAATCCAGTCATTGCTATAACCGAAGCTGCAAACGCCGATTCCGCTGGTGAAGTCCAAATACGATTTGTGATTGCTGTCCACTAAATGCCAATCATGCCCCGAGACAATTTCCATTGGGTATTGGGCATAGGTTGGAAAAATATGTTCCATATTCTGACACTCCTTAAATTGCCAGCTGCTTGACCGATAAACGAGTCCCTGAATGCTGCAGCTGATTAGTAATTTTAACTTCTTTAACGCCATGCTTTAAAGCATCGAATGCGGCTTTGATTTTTGGCTGCATCCCCGATTGAATAATTTCAGCCTCAAACAGCTGATTGGCCTTCTGCAGGCTCAATTGATCAATGACGTGGCTGTTAATCATTACACCCGGAACATCCGTTACCAAATATAGTTTTTCTGCTCCCATTAATCGTGCAATTGCCGCGGCGGCCACATCACCATTCACGTTCAAATACCGCCCTGATTCAGTCACTGCCAGCGGCGCACACACGCCAATGCCACTGGCCAGGGCGTGGTTTATGTAATCCTGATTGACCTCAGTAACCTGCCCCACTTCGCCATAGAGTGTCTGATTTAAATAATCACCAACCAACACTTTTTTGTCCGCCAGCATTTAATCCGACGACAGGAAGGCCATGAGCAGATAACTGCCGACATAATGCCGGCTGAACCAGTCCTAGCAAGACGGCTTGAGTGACTTTGAGGGTTTGTGCGCTAGTAACTCGGACCCCATCGATTTTTTTCACCGGTAAATTGAGTTGGCTGCTCCACTCCGAAATTTGTGGCCCGCCACCGTGGACAATCAAAATTTGTTTGCCCATGTTACGCCAGATGCGGAGCTGTTCAAAAAATTCTTCGGTCAGCTGATGCGTGGCGTGACCGCCAACCTTGACGACAATTATCTGACTCATTTTCTTCACCTCCTAGCTTCGATATGATGCATTAATTTGGACATATTGATAAGTAAGATCGCAACCCCAAGCAGTCCCAGTTGCTTTGCCGGCGTGCAGGTCGACGTCAATCACAACCTTGTGTTGTTTGAGGGTCTCTGCGACTTTATCATCCTCAATGCCAGTCCCCAAACTGTTGTGAACCAGCTGTAAGTGATTGATAGCGACACTGACGCCGTTTAAATCAACGTGGGCACTTGTTTGGCCGATTGCCTGCATGATTCTGCCCCAATTGCCGTCTTCGCCGAAGACCATCGCTTTGACCAAATTTGATCCGACAATTGCTTTGGCAACCTGTTGGCTTTCCTGATGATCGTATGCGCCAGAAACGTTCACTTCGACCAACTTGGAGGCCCCTTCGCCGTCACCGGCAATTTCCTGGGCTAAATGGGTTAGTACTTTCTTGAAGGCTGACACAAAGGTTGGGTAATCCATGGCATCTTTTGTTAACGGCTGATTTCCGGCTGCACCGTTCGCCATCACGACAACCATGTCGTTGGTTGATGTGTCGCCATCGACAGTAATTTGATTGAAGGTTTCATCGACCGTTGTACTGAGAAGCTGCTGAAGTTCAACTCCGGCAATCGCCGCATCAGTCGTGACGAATCCCAGCATTGTGGCCATATTGGGATGGATCATCCCTGATCCCTTACAAAAGCCGGTAATGGTTACCTTCTGGCCGTCAATCAAGCACTTCACCGTTATCGTTTTGGGATGGGTATCGGTCGTCAGGATCGCCTTGGTGACGCCAACGTTTTCGGTCAGCTTCAGTTGTGAAATACCTGCCTTAATCTTATCCATTGGCAACGGCTCACCAATCACCCCAGTGGAGGCAATTCCCACTAATTTTGGATCGATTTGAAGGCGTTCGGCGGCCATTTTCTGCATCATCAAGGCATCAGTTTCTCCTTGGGTGCCATTGCAAGAATTGGCGTTGCCACTGTTCATGACCACCGCCTGTAATTGATGTGCCAAATTAATCGTTTGCTTGGTCAGTTTAGTTGGTGCCGCTTGGAACTGGTTGGTTGTGTATACCCCAGCGGAGCTTGCCGGCGTACTGGAATACAGCCAACCCATATCATCTTGATCGGGCTTGAACCCGGCGTGGGTCGAATCAGCGGAAAAGCCCTTCGGCCATGTGAATTGACTTGTTTCAATCAATGCGTTACCTGTTATCTGCATTCAAATCTCTCCTTGTTTTACGGCAAAAACGTTTGTAGGTTCAAGCCGCTGGTTTGTTCATAATGAAACATCTGGTTAAAATTTTGAACGGCTTGGCCAGCCGCTCCTTTGAGTAAATTATCAATCACGCTGTCGACAGTCACTGTCCGGGTGACGGGATTGTAGATAACGCCAAGATCGCAGTTGTTGGTGCCGACGACTTGCTTAATGTCAGGTAACTGCTCACCCATGTAATGAACAAATGACTTGTTGGCATATGTGGTGTTATAGGCTTGATCAATTTGAGCACTGTCAACACCAGGCTTAGTCTTAGCGTAGATCGTACTCATGATGCCGCGGGTGATTGGCAGTAATGTCGTCATAAATTGGATAGCAGCCACGTCTTTGTTCCAACGCTGCAATTCCAACACGATTTCTGGAATGTGCTGGTGTTGGTTGGGTTTGTAAATCTGCAGGTTGTCATTCGCCTGGGTGAAATGAGTGGCTTTGGCGGGATTTTTGCCGGCCCCCGAGGTTCCTGATTTGGCATCAACGATAATTGACTCCGGGTCAATCAAATCGTTTTGAACCAGCGGGGCCAAACCTAATAGTGTCGCCGTAGCATAACAGCCGGGATTGGCAACGTAAGTGTGGTCAGCAGCCGATTTGAAATCGGCTAAGCCATAATGGGCTTGTTGCATTGCCAGTTGTGAAGCAGCTGGTTTATGGTACCAGCGTTGGTACTCGCTGGCATCTTCCAGTCTTAAGTCCCCAGAGAGATCAATGACCGGAAAACCTGCCTGGATATATGGCTCGCTGAGCTGAGCAGTAACGCCAGCCGACGTTGCGAAGAACACCATTTGATTGTCCGCCATAATTGTTCCGGGATCATATGGCTGCACCTCTGTGTCATCTGTATAAAAAGCCGATACCATTTGCGACAACTTCTCATTTTCAGTTAATTTATGATCGTACAGGCTAATCCCGTCCACTTCCGGGTGCCGACGGAGGAGTTGATACAACACCATTCCTGCATATCCCGTAATCCCGACTAAAGCCACTTGCAAATAAATCGCCTCTCATCTTTCTAAATATTCTTCTAATTGAATATTAATGAATTGAAAACATCTTACAACAGCATGCAGGATAATGCAACGTTTTTTAAGTATTATTCATGATTTTATTCGCTTATTGATATTTATTCATATAACTGAGTATAAAGATGTATATTTGTCCTGTGAAGGAAATTTATTCACATCTGTATTCATGAATAATATTATCGTTTTGCTCATATTCCATTTAGTTTTAGGTTGGACTGCCGTGGCGCTCAGCACGTTGGCTCTGCCTACCATAGTGGCCTGGATTTCGAGCCTGTAGTCTCGAAATGCCAGGGTGTTGTAATCGCCGCTTTCGCGACTCAACAACACCTTTCACTATGGTAGTCAATGCCAACGAACTGAGCGCCACTTCTTTGAAACGCTGATGCAACGTTACATGACAAGTCAATCCACCCATGGTTTATAATTTCCATTACTCAAACGCTTGGAGCCGCATATTGACACATACAAGAGCAATTACGCTAAACGGTTGTAGAACATCAAAAGCTCCGAGGGACTATACTTCAACCTGGCTTGAAAAGCTCATGAACCAATCATCGGCAATTTGACCCTCTCAGTTGCCTGATTTTGCCGGCTGGGCATTGCCAGCCATAGTGAAAGTGCTGTTGAGTCGCTGAAAGCGGCGATTACAGCACCTTTGTATTTCAAGACTACAGGCTTGAAATCAAAGCCACTATGGCAGGCGGAGCCCAGCTGGCAAAATCACAAACGTTTCAGAACATTTAAAACCGACCAATCTTGCTAATGCAATAATGGCAGACAACATTAACCTATAAAACAAAAGGACTAACCGCATATTGCAGTTAATCCTTCATCAGACTAATTAGATTTATGGTTTCGGTGCCCCAGCCGTTTCCTCGACACCTTCTGGAATTTTATCCAGAGCCTGACTGAGGTCAGCAATCAAATCATCCGCATTTTCAACGCCAACTGAAACTCGGATCAAATCGGGCGTAATCCCTGCTTCACGCAGCTCTTCTTCGTTCAATTGGGCATGGGTCGTAGATGCCGGATGGATGATCAATGATTTGGCATCCGCAACGTTAGCCAGCAAGGAGAATAACTTGAGGTTTTGGATCAGTTGTTTGCCAGCCTTTTCACCGCCCTTTAGACCAAGTGTAAAGATTGAACCGACCCCCTTTGGAAAATACTTCTCTGCCAACGCGTGGTATGGGCTATCCTCGAGTCCTGGATAATTGATCCAAGCGACTTTTTGATGATTATGCAAAAAGTTAACAATCTTTTTGGTGTTTTCCACATGTCGTTCAACTCGCAATGAAAGTGACTCAAGGCCTTGAAGCAGCAGGAATGAGTTAAACGGACTGATCGTGGCTCCCAAATCTCGCAAGGATTCTGCGCGGACTTTAGTTGTAAAGGCGCCGCCCCCGAGATCGGCAAACACCAAACCGTTATATTGCGCATTGGGTTCGGTGAAGCCAGGATAGCGGCCACTTTTTTTCCAATCGAACTTCACGCCGCCCATTGTAGTGCCATGCCCGCCAATGAACTTGGTGGCCGAATGAACGACAACATCAGCACCGTGATCCAGTGGCCGAACAAGATACGGAGTGCCGAACGTGTTGTCGACAATTAAGATAATGCCATGCTTATGTGCGATTTTGGCAACGGCTTCAAAGTCAATCAAATTGATCCCTGGATTGCCAATACTTTCAATGTAGAGCGCTTTGGTATGCTCATTAATGGGTGCTTCAAAGTTAGCCGGATCATCTGGGTCCACAAAATGGGTTTTAATCCCTAATTTTGGTAGTGTCACATTGAAAAGGTTAAAGGTTCCACCATACAAAGTGCTGGCCGAGACAATTTCATCTCCCTTGCCGGCAACGTTCAGGATTGCCGCCGTGATAGCTGCCGAACCAGTTGCTAAGGTCACACCACCCGTTCCGTTTTCCAAAGCCGCAACCCGTTTGTCGACAACATCCGTGGTGGGATTCGTGAGGCGTGTGTAAATGTTGCCGGGATCGGTCAATCCAAATCGGCCGGCTGCCTGCTCCGGATTATCGAACACATAGGAAGTCGTTTGATAAATTGGCACCGCTCTCGAACCCGTTTCATCAACTGTCTGGCCTGCGTGTACTTGAAGCGTTTCGAAATGTAAATTGTGATTTTCTTCTGTCATATTGATAAACCCACTTTCTGATTTGCGATGATTTTCGTCCAATTATCATAAATTTGAATACTGCTGGCTTTCCAGGAATAATCCACCGTTCCTGAATCCTGATCGATGAAGTAGTTTTGTGGAAGTCTGATTGGCATCTGTTCATATAAATCCCGGTAGTATTCTAATGCCAGCGTTTCTTCCGAATACTCTGGGTGGCCGGTAATATAGGTGCTGTGTCGATCCGTCGCCGATAGAATAATTGGCCCGGTCTTTGGGGATGAAACATCAATCGTCAATCCATTTGGCAAATGATCCTCGTCCAGAACAATGCCAGTGTGCCTGGATTGTGGCATTTTCAGCAAACCGCCAGCACCGAAGCCACGGGCAATTGGTGATTCCGAGTTGATGGTTTCAGCCGGATAGATGCCAAACAATTTACTCAGCAGCAAGTGTTTCCGAACACCAAAGTCGTGGAACAAACAGGCTTGCGCGGCCCAACATTCATATAGACATTCGGTGACGTGATCTTTTGACCAGTCAATGATGTCTCCAAGCTCATCCCAATAATCAACCTAATTAAACGGCAGGGTTTCTACAGGAGCGCCCGTCACAATCAGCCCGTCATAATGGGCATTTCGGATTTGATCTAAACAAACATAGTCCCGTTCGATGGCTGTTTTCGATATCCCCCGAAAATGATGGGATGACGGGTACATAAACGTCAATTCTGCATCTGAACTGATTTCACTGAAGCGGGTTAAAAATTGCCGTTCAGTATTTTCCCGAGTCGGCATCAGATTCAACACCAAAATTGATAGAGGATTCGTTACTTCGTGGCTGTCCCACTTTTGTGCTGCTTTCAAAAAACCGTTAATTGCGTTTGCCGTCATCCAACTCATCTCCTTAGATAAAATAAAAAAGCTTCCGTCCACATAGTTATCTAACTACGGGACGAAAGCTTCGTGATGCCACCCTGATTTACTGCCACCTCACAATGACAGCCTTAATAAGTACTCCTTGGAATACCCGGTCCTGTATCGCGGACTCGCGGATATCCTAGCCAGTCGACCGGATACCTGACTCAGAGCTCATCTTCACGTCGCTGCAAACCACTTCTCTCACCAATCGAAGCTCTCTTTAGGAATGCATTAACGTTACTCTTCTCTTCAACGTCTAATTTGTTTTTAATAATTGCTCATAACTTTATCATCACAATTGGGCATTGTCAACCACATTTTGTTAAATTTTTTTGGCATGATTAAAATCATATGAGTTTATAATAGAGAATAAGAAAAAATTTTGAGGGGTGAAACCATGGACCAATCAATATCTGAAGATGAACTAATCGCCGTTTGCGGCAAGGTTGGTAAGATTCTGCTCACCAGTGGCGCCGAAACATCACGGGTTGAAGGCACCGTTGAATATATCGGCCGGGCTGCCCATTACGATATTAGCTGCCACGCCACGATTACCGCTTTGTTTGTGGGGGTTAAAAATCAGACCAAAACCCACCTGGTCAAAGTTCGTCTGGGAGATTTTAATTTGGAAAAAGTCGATGAAATTAATACCATGTCAAGAAATTTTGTGACTGGCCAAATTGACTTCAATGAACTTAAACAAACCATCAACCAAATCGACAAAAAAGTCATTGACTTTACCTGGCCAGAGAAAGTCTTTGGGGCCGCTTTGGTTTCAGTTGCCCCCATGCTGCTATTCAAGGCAACTTGGGCTGATTTGGGGTTGGCATTTTTTGTCGGCATCTTCGGTTACTTAGCGGCCGCTCTCTCCAGCCCGCGGATCAAAACGCCGTATGTCGCTGCTGGCTTAGGTGGCTTTACCGTCGGCTTTTTAGCAGCCGTTTTACAATCTCTTGGAATTGCCACAAACGCCGGCAACATTATCGTCAGTGCTTTGATGCCCTTAGTTCCGGGGGTTGCCATTACCAACTCATTTCGAGAAATTATCGATCGGAACACCATTTCGGGGGTCGTCCGAGCAGTTGACGCCTTAATCATTGCCGGATCAATTGGTGCTGGCGTGGTCTTGGGGGCTGGTCTGTCTGGCATTATTTTCAACATAATTGGAGGCGGCCTATGAAAGTTCTGATTGAATTGGTTGTCAGTTTTGCGTCAACGGTCGGTTTCGGTCTGGTCACCAACGTTCCCCGGCGCTCACTTCTGCCTGCCGGGATCACTGGGTCATTGGCGTGGGTGGCATATTATTTAGTTCTCCAAATCGATAACAGTTTGATCTTACCGAACTTTACCGCGGCAATTGTCATCGGCATCCTGGGCAACATTTCCGCCGTCATGTTCCGGGTTCCCGTCAATATTATCTATGTTCCAAGCCTCGTCTCACTCGTTCCCGGTGGCATTTTGTATCTGGGGATGAGAAGCTTTACCCTGGGCAATGAAATTCGCACCGGGCAGTATATGTTCAACGCGCTGACAATTGCCATCGCCTTGGCAGTGGGGTTTGTGGTCGCCGAAGTCATCTTTTATCGGATTAAGCCATTTTTACTTCGTTTTTTGGCCAACCAGCAGGAACATTAAGCTAACATTTGTCACGACCTATTTAAGAACGGAACCGTTCAAGACGCCCAGGTCAAATTTGGGTGTCCTTTTTATTGTCCAATTGCTTAAAATTATCTCAAGGTGATAGCGTTTCCGTTATAACGATTCTAAATAGTTTGTCATACCAGGAAGCCCTTCAGTGAATGGTCGGTAAACGTCACCCATTCTTTCATGTCCAACCAATTGAATGATCGTCGTTTGGCAGGAGACTTTACACGTAGTTTATAATTATTCTAATTTGTTACCCAAACCAACGTCAAAATATGTTACGCTGTATTTGGCAAGTGAATCACTTGTAAATGAAGAATACAGAAAGGCGGAATCGTTGATGAAAGTTATTGTGATTGGTTCATCTCACGGTGGGTTTGAAACTGTTAGGGGGATTTTGGCAGAAAAGCCCGATACCGAAATTCAATGGTATGAGAGGGGTGACTTCATCTCATTTCTCTCCTGTGGCATGCAGCTTTATCTTGAAGGAGTCGTCAAGGATGTCAACTCCGTTCGTTATGCAACGGCCGAGCAAATGCGTGCCAAGGGAGTCAGCGTGTTCGTTCACCAAGAAGTGACCTCAATTAATCCGGATGAGCATACAGTTGTGGTCCATAATTTGGACGATGATTCGACGCGGGAAGAAAAATATGACAAATTGGTCCTATCGGCAGGCGCCGTTCCAGCACAAATTCCAGTTCCCGGTGGTGATCTCGCAAACGTCTATGCAATGCGTGGGCGCGACTGGGCAATCAAATTAAAGGAAAAGACGGTTGACCCGACCGTTCAAAACGTGACGGTCGTGGGTGCCGGATATATTGGCATTGAAGCCGCCGAAGTCTTTTCAAAGGCCGGCAAGCACGTCACTTTAATCGATATCCTTCCGAGACCATTAGCCCTTTACTTGGATCAGGAATTTACCGATATTCTTTCAGATACCCTGAAAGATCACAATATTTACTTAGCACCCGGCCAAACGGTAAAATCGTTTACTGGCGAAAATGGTCAGGTCAGCACCGTCAAGACTGACCAGGCCGAATATCCAAGTGACCTGGTTATTGAGACTGCGGGCATTAAGCCAAATACCGACTGGCTAAAAGGTACCCTTGACCTAACCGACAAGGGACTGGTCAAAGTCAATGACCATTTGGAAACCAGTCAGCCTGACATCTACGCAGTGGGTGACAGCACGAAAGTTCCGTTTGCGCCAACAGGAAAGACGCTCCAGATCGCATTGGCCACTAACGCCCGTCGTCAGGGTCGAATTGCCGCCAAAAATGTTCTTGGTGACGACATGAAAATGCCAGCCGTCTCTGGTTCATCGGCACTGTCAGTCTTTGATTATCATTTTGCCTCAACTGGCATCAAGGAAGGCACCTCAGCAGCCAACGGTATCTTGAGCCAATCGATCTTTGTCACTGACACCACTCAACCACCGTTTGTCCCAGGTAAGGCTGGCAATCAAAAGGTCTACTTCAAACTCACCTTTGATCCCGGCAATCACCGCATCTTGGGTGCGCAAATCATGTCGAAACGCGATGTGACTGCCAACATCAACGCCATTAGTCTGGCCGTTCAGACAAAAATGACCTTGGATGACTTGGCCTACGCCGACTTCTTCTTCCAACCAGGATTTGACCGGCCGTGGAACATCATGAACGTCGCCGCTCAAAAGGCATTACATGATTTAACAGACTAGTTGAATCACAAAATTCCCCGCTAAAATGATTGCTCAACGTTACGCAAATACAAATCTGCGTTATAGTAAGGGCGTACCCAAAATCATTTTAGGGAGGAATTTTTTTGAAAACTGTCTTAATTCTTGGTGCTGCCGGGCAAATTTCGAGTTTCTTAATCCCCCAGCTCTTAAAACAAACTGACTTTAACGTAAAACTATACGCTCACAATGCAAGCAGCCGACTAACCATAAGCGATCCCAATCGTGAAACGCTTATTGATGGTGATTTTAACGATCACGACACCTTGAACCAGGCCATGGACGGCGTGGACGCTGTCTATCTCAACGAAATGCGGGACATCACATCAGTGAAGAATATCATTGAAGCAATGGATGCCAACCATGTCCGCCAATTTATTGGAGCCACTGTTCTCGGCATTGAAGACGAGGTCAAAGGCGCCTTCGGTCACTGGAATACCAGCATGATTGAAAGTTCAATCATCAAGCGCAAAGCCACTGCCAAAGCGATCGAGGATTCTGATCTGACGTACACCCTCTTGCGATTAGCATGGCTGTACAATAAGGACGGCAATACCAATTACGAATTAACTCAAAGCGATGAACCGTTTGGCGGTACTCAAGTTACGCGCCAAGCTGTTGCCCAGCTGATTGTTGATATTCTAAGCGACAATTCAAGAAAGTTTGCCAGAAAGAGTCTCGGGGTTAACGAGCCTAACACTAACTGGGATAAACCGTCATTTTATTAATCCAAAAGCAGGAACGAGGCGAGGGTTGGACAAAAACATTTCGCGTCTCACCCGTACTTCAGCAGTTTGAACATTGCATTGCAGAAACGTGGGAATTAAAGCAGTTTCCGGCCATATAAGCAGATTCCGAGCGTATAAGGGGATGCCCGTTATTGTCCCACGCTTGCTTTTTGGGGAGACTTTCCATAATGCAACCCCGCAAAAATGCAGATAATATTAATTACCTGCAGAATAAGCAACAATATAAACGCATGTTGGGCTCCCAGGGCAGTTGTGTGGACATAATCTGTTTTAACTTGAGCCAGTGCAACCACCAATGCGATAGCTGCAGTCCCAAGAGCACCGGCAAATTGCTGGAGCGTATTAAAGACGGCGTTTCCATCAACGTTTTGTGAAGATGGAATTTGCGCAAGCCCATTGGTGATGACCGTCGACATTGCAAATCCTGTTCCAAGCATCATCAAAATGTACCCGATTAAAGGTGGAATCGGGTTGGCCGACAGCGCTTCAACCATTAACAAGATGATCCCAACAACCTGAAGGGTAAGGCCGGTTGTAATCGGCTTTCTTGCCCCGAGACGGTCATAAATTGTCCCACTTACCGGAGCCAGGACCGCCCCCATTGCGGCGCCGGGAAGTAATAACAATCCGGCCGTCAGTGACGACGTATGGGCAACAATTTGGAGATAGTTGGGTAAAACAAACGCTGCCCCAACATTCATAATTTGAAAGATGACGAAGCTTAACACATGAAGGTTAAAGGATCGATTTTTAAAAACGGCTAATTTGACAATTGGGTTATCAATCCGTTTTGAACGGACGATAAAAGCAACTAACCCAATGATCGCGATGATAGCATATGCTGCCGCAGTATCCAGTGAACTTTCGATATTATTAAAAGCCAAGATTGCGCCGGCAAAGAAAATTGACACCATCAACCAAGACAACAGGTCTAGAAAAATCTTTTCAGTTTGCGAGACTTGCCTAATTGATACTAATCCAAGTACGAGCGCAATCACCATAATAACCAACAAAATCCCAAAGATAAGATGCCAATCCAGTCCAATTAACAGGCCACCATAACCTGGTCCCAATGCCGGTGCAATGGCAGTCACCAAAGTACCAATCCCCATCAGCAGGCCAATTTTATCCAATGGTGCCTGCTCTAAAATAATGTTAAACATCAGTGGCAATGCAATTCCGGTTCCAACACCTTGAATAATCCGGCCAACCAATAAAATGCCAAAGTCGTTTGCCAGTGTGCAAATTAGCAGCCCCAAGATAAAAAAGACGCTAGCGACAATAAACAATCTCATTGTCGTAAATCGGCGCTTTAAAACGCCAGAGATCGGCACAATAATCGAAACAATCAGCAGGTACCCAGTTGTCAGCCACTGCACGGTCGCAGTATCAACGTTGAATTGAGTCATAAGTTTAGGAAAAGTTACATTCATTGCTGTTTCGATCAGCACCCCACAAAGGCCATTAAGCCGGTCGCAACAATTGATAAATACAGTTTTAAAGATAATTTTCGTGTCATACAATCCTCCACTAAGCAATTAGTTCTATATGGAACTAATTAGACACTTTATCACCTTTTTGAACGCACTGCAACTATTTTCGTTATTTACATGTGACTGGCTATCAGCTAAAATAACTGATTAGACATTGCCTGCGAAAGTGAGATATGGGACCTATGACTGAGCAAATCGGAATTCTTCTGAAAAATTTAAATAACGATCTACAGCGATATTCTTCACGAGAGGCAAAGAAGATGGGCTTGACTCAAGTCCAAATGAGCATCATTGATTTTTTGTATCGAAATCAATCTGATCGCGCCCTTTATCAGACTGACGTCGAACAAGAATTTAATATTCAGAAATCTTCTGCGACCACCCTTCTTCAGCTGATGGAGAAAAAAGGATTAATCCACAGAGTACCGTCTAAGACTGACAGCCGGTACAAAGTTATCCAATTAACTAAGAAGGCCCAACAATCCGCTAAGCGTGGCCGGACGTTTTATGACGCAACGGAACAACAACTTCGTACAATCTTGGGAGCCCAATCAGATCAATTCATTCAAAACCTGGAAATTTTAACCCGAGAAATGAAAGAAAAACTGACCGACACTAAGAGCGTGGGACGATAAGCGGTTAGCTTTCAATGTATAAGGGATTATTGGCGTACAATTCGGCTAGACAACATTCAAACGCAAACAGAGGAGAGTGGGACTTAAAGCGATTAGTTTCCAGAATATAAGCAAGAAATCCGAATATCCTGAACTTGAATATTTGGATTTCTTGCTTCTATGGCCGGAAACTGCTTTAATTCCCACGTTTCTGCAATGTAATATTCAAACTGCTGAAGTACGGGTGAGACGCGAAATGTTTTTGTCCCACCCTCCTCTTGTCGTTCCATACTCAAGAACCGATTAAATTTTACCAACTAATTGAGTGCCAGGCTTCAATGTCTTTTCGCCAGGCTTCCAGTTTGCTGGGCAAACCTGATCACCATGTTCAGCGACGAACTGAGCAGCTTCAAGGGTCCGCAACACTTCCTTGGCATTTCGGCCAATCCCCATATCGTTGATTGTATATGAACGAACTTTGCCCTCAGGATCAATAATGAAGACCCCGCGATAAGCCTGGCCGGCATCCTCATCTAGGACGTCAAAAAACCGAGCCAGCTTGCCGGCAGGATCAGCAATCATTGGATATTGAACTTTACCAACTTCCTCACTGCGTTCATGCCAAGCTTGGTGAACAAATTCAGTGTCTTCTGAGACGGAATAAATTTCAGCGCCGGCTTTCTTGAAATCAGCATAATTGTCTGCCAAGTCTCCTAATTCAGTCGGACAAACAAATGAAAAATCAGCAGGATAAAAGAACACAATCGACCAGTACCCGAGCAAGTCCTTCTTGGTCACCTGTTTAACATCCCCATCTTGAAATGCGTTAACGTTAAAATCATCAATTTCTTTACCAATGAAATTCATATTCAATTCCTCCTATGTCAGTTATTTACTAACTGACTCAAGTGTACGATACTTTTAATCGGTTTTCAATAATGATTCTAAACTGGCATTCACTTTGTGGATTAATTATCACCAATCATCGATAACTCGGTAATTTGTATGGATTCAAGATAATTTAGTCTTTTTATAAACAAAGGAGTCAGAATTGCTTCCGGCTGCTCATGAATTCTCATCCATCAATTAATCAAAAAGTTTCTTAGCAATCCCAAACGCCGACCAAGCCTTTGGCCAGCCAGCATAAAATGCCAAATGGGTGATGATCTCAACCATTTCATCTTTTGTGACTCCATTTGACTTGGCCATTTTCATATGGGCCTCAAGTTGTGGAAACAACCCCGAAGACATCAAGTGGGTCAAATTCCTGCTGCACCTTAAAGGCACCGGAATGAGCATCAACGACCTCAAACAATACGTTACTTGGCGGGCTGAAGGCGATTCAACCATTCTCAACCGGCTTGAATTGTTGAAACAAACCAGAACAGACTTTATGGATCAGTATCGTCAGGTCCAGCACCATCTGCAGATTCTCAATGATAAAATTAATTGGTACCAGGCCAAAGAATCAGGTATCGATACGGGGCAAGAACCGTTTGCAAATTATTTAAAGCGGATCGGCCATGAAGAATAGTAACTACGGTGTCCAAGCTTCATCAATTGTATTAACGTATTGGCAGACAAAAAGGGAAACGCAAAATTGCGTTTCCCTTTAGTATTTTATAAATTATTAAACTATTCGCCCTCAGCTTGGTAAACATACTGACGCGTCATTGGCAGACCGGTTCCGCTTGGTGAATTGGTCAACAGATACTGCATGACATCAATATTACCGGCCTCAAATGAAGCGGCACTGGCTTGTAAGTACATGCCCCACATTCTGGAGAATGGCACACCGTACTTGTCTTTTACCTTATCAATGACTTTCATGTAGTTGGCGTACCAGATTTCCAACGTCTTTTGGTAGTGACGGCGCAATGGCTCCAAATCACTCATCTGCATCCCGGCATCCATGATGTGGATCATGTTTTCAGCGACATTTGGAATGTAGCCGCCATGGAAAATATACTTGTTCAAGAACGGATCAACCCCGGCTCCCTGGTGTTGACCAGTGATCCCATGAATGAGTGCCCGTCCTTCAGGTTTCAAGAAATCATGAACTTTCTGGAAGTAGAGGCCAAGGTTTTCTTTACCCACGTGTTCAAACATCCCAACGGAAGTAACGTAGTTAAATTGTCCTTTGACTTCACGATAATCTTCAAGTAAAACGTCAACCTTGCCTTCAAGGTGGCGTTCTTTGATTTGCTGCTTGGTGTAATCATACTGTTCCTGGCTCAAGGTAATCCCAGTTGCTTTCAAGCCAAAGTCTTCGGCAGCCATGAACAACAAGGTTCCCCAGCCACTGCCAATGTCCAGCAAAGTATTGCCAGCAACCGGCTTGAGCTTGTGCAAAATATGACTGTCCTTATTCATTTGGGCTTGTTCCAAAGTATCATCATCGTGCTCAAAGTAGGCACATGAATAGGTCATAGTCTTATCCAACCACATTTTGTAGAAGTCATTCCCGATATCATAGTGTTTTTGGATATCCGACTCACTGGCCTTCTCAGAGTGAGAGATCTTTGGTAAATGCTTCAAAAACGGATTGTTGGTGAGGAAACTGTGGTCAGCACGAAATGCTGAGGCAACCAGTTCTTGAATGCTGCCGTCGATCTCAATATCACCATTCATATAAGCTTCTGCCAACACCAAGGTGGGTTGCGAAGTCATTTTCTTTAATGGAATTTCTTTCTTAATCTGAATCTTAACTTGCGGCTCGCCATCTCCGTAATTGTCGGTCTTACCATCCCAGTAAGTAACGGATACTGGAATATCAAACGCATGGCTAAGCAGCTCTTTGTAAGTGATCTTCTCTAACATGAATTTTCCTCCATCAATTTTCTATCAGTAACAGTTTAACGCTTCTAGGGGTATAAAAATCAAGCATAAATTCTTTTAACTTTATTTTTTTACTGGCACGACCTTGAACTTGGTGCCATCTTTTTTAACCACCGCATAGAGCAGCGAATCCTCACGATCATCGAGAAAACCAAGATTAACCGCGGGATGACCATCGATTTCGGCCATGCCTTCGAAGCGGTCAAACAACACCTGTTTCAATAGCTTGAGTTCGTGGCTTTTCGATTCTGCCTTTTGAGCTGCCACTGCCAATGTGTGTCCCTGGTCCAATAACAACTTCATCTGATAAACCTTCATCAGCATACTATAGGTGAACTTTCGATTCTGGCCCTTTCCCTGGGTACTCTCAATGTAGCCCTTTCGCTCCCAATAGCGCAGCTTGGTCTGGGAAACGCCGGTTGCGTTTGAAACGTCGCCAATTCCAAGATGCCAGTCGTTTTCCTTCATAATTTGAGCCAGCTTCTGCTGGAACTCTTTATCCAAAGTGATCCCTCGTTTCTCATTTTTAAAAGTTGTAATTGCTTCCATTGCCTTATAACCGGCATTTCAATTATTAAATCGTCTGATACCAGTGAGACATTAATTAACATTAAGTATATATTTTTAAATATGTTTGTCAACTTACTTGACAATTATACTGAATCATTTATATTAGTCCATGTTCGATTTTGAGAGAAATCAAAATTTTAAATAAAGAAGGTCGTAAATCGTGGGTAACGCAGTAGATAAAAACGGGAAGTCATACAACCGTGGTTTGATGATTATCGTTATTCTAATTGGAACATTTTGTACCGTTTTGAATCAGACGATTCTTTCAACCGCCTTTCCGACCATTATGAAAGCATTCGACGTCAACACCTCGACTGTTCAGTGGCTGACCACTGGTTTTATGATGGTTAACGGAATCATGATTCCTGTTAGTGCTTGGTTAAGCACCAGATTCAACTCCAAGTGGCTCTATATTAGCGCCATGACCGTTTTCTTCGCTGGAACGATCGTTTGTTACATCGCACCAAACTTTGCGACCTTATTAATCGGTCGTTTGATCCAAGCCCTCGGTGTTGGGGTGACGATGCCATTACTTCAGACAATTATGTTGTCCATCTTCCCACCTGCTAAACGTGGGACTGCCATGGGGCTTGCCGGGATCGTTATTGGTCTGGCACCTGCCATTGGCCCCACCCTTTCCGGATGGGTCATCGACAACTGGACTTGGCGTGATTTGTTCGGCATGATCATTCCATTAATGTTCCTAGTCATTCTGGCCAGTTTTTGGTTTGTTAGAAGTGTATTAGATACCAAAAAGACTGGAATCGATCTTCTCTCTATCGTAATGTCGACTATCGGATTTGGTAGTTTGCTTTACGGCTTCTCGTCCGTTGGTGAAGACGGTTGGGGCAGCACCACAGTTATTTCCACACTAATTGTTGGAGTTATCTTCATTGTGCTATTCATCTGGCGTCAATTAACGATGAAAACACCGTTCCTGGAATTTCGTGTTTACCGCTCAGCCCCATTTACCGTATCCGCAATTTTGAGTTCAGTTACAATGATGGCCATGGTCGGCGTTGAAATGGTGATCCCACTGTACCTCCAAATTGTTAAAGGCATGTCAGCCTTCCATTCTGGATTAACCTTGCTGGCAGGAGCCTTAATGATGGGGATTATGAGTCCAATCACTGGTCGAGCTGTTGACCGCTTTGGTGCCAAGCGCCTATCAATTTTAGGCATGTCCTTATTAACCCTGGGCTCCATTCCATTTATTTTTATTACAAAAAGCACTTCAACTCTTTACATTGTTTTCTTTTATGCGATCCGAATGTTTGGAATTTCAATGACAATGATGCCAGCTACAACAGTTGGTATGAACTCGCTGCCAATCAACTTATTGAGCCATGGAACCGCTGTTAACAACACCCAGCGACAGGTTGCTTCTTCTGTCGGAACGGCTGTATTAATCAGTATCTTGACCAACGTCACTAAGAGTAATCAGCCCGGCAAGTCCATGCTGACGTCTAACCCACTTGGTTACCGTGATCATATGATCAACGCCACCTTGACCGGTTATCATGCAGCCTTTGCCATTTCGCTGCTCTTCTGTATCTTAGCCTTGATTACCGCCTTTTTCTTGAAGAATCGCGGCCAATCAAGTGATTACACCAAAAATGGAGGTGAAGACTAATGATCATTGTTACCCTTACACTAGGTGTCGTGCTTTCCTTCATTTTCTTCATCTATATTTCAAATAAGCCAGCCAGTTGCTCCTTAACAATATTGTCACTGCTGATGGCAATTGTCTCGATGGTCTTCATCATCAGAAACGACCATGACCATTACGGAATGCACGAAGTTACCAAGACAACTACCCAAGATATTTACCCAATTGGTAATCAGCAGGTGAAAATGTTTTTGTACCAGCCAATTGGCACTGCCAATAAACACCAAGTATACATCTACCAGAAATCAGAGAATACCAGAAAGAAGTCCCATACCCAAACCACTGATACCACCAATCAGGTTGTCACAACCAATGGTGCAAACCGGATGGTGACTCAAACTACGCGTTGGGAATACAAGAGTGATACTGCCAAGTTGTGGTTTGGCATCGCTGGTGAAAGTCACAAATTTGTCAAACGTCATAACATTCTCTACGTTAACAAATCAGTCCAAGTGCTTTCCACTCAGCAAGCCAAGGCCCTTAAAAAAATCATGGCAAACAAGTCTTATCAAGCTAAGCTTAAGGCCCAAGGCAAAGCATTTGTCACCAGACAAGTGACAGCTGCCATGAAAAAGAATCCAACAATGTCTGCCGCTGACCGAGCCAAACTTGTGAAACAGGCTGAAGCTGAGTTCCAGGCACAGGCTATCAAGAATGTGCTGACACAAATTAAACAATAAATAGCGTACTAAAGAGATTGAGCTAGAAGGCATTTCGATCTCAAAGCATCAAACAATAGGCAGTTGTTCTGAATTTAGGACAACTGCCTATTTGTGCGATCTGGCAAGATCAATTCATTGACCCGAGCTCTTCTTTCGAGCAACAAATTTAAACACTTTAATTGTCACTGGGATAACCAAGATAACGCCAATTGCGGACAGCATCGTTACCAACACTTCCGCGGCAAAAATCTTATTGTTGATAAATTGTCCCAATGAATAGTTGAGTTTAACAAACCAGATGAACAAAGCCAGTGAGCCGCCAAAAAAGCCAAAGAACAATGTGTTAAATGCTGTTCCAATCATCTGGCTGCCCACTTGTCGACCATATGCACCAATATGTATCCGATTATCTATTTTCTTGTCCATCAGCGTCCAAATCCCTGCCGAAACGGAAACCGACGCTTCAATGATTGCTCCCAAACAACTTAAAATCGTCATGGTGATAGAAATGCTTTGATAATTAATGCCAACATAAAGTGACATGTCTTCCAGTTCAGAGGTGTTTTCTTCGCCAAATCCTTGAACCTGGGCCATCTGAAAAATTCCAAAAATGAGCACCCGACAATTGCAATCACAATCAGTGATCCGATAAAAGCAATATCTGCAACATCTAAATTAGAGACACCAAAGTAAATTGTCGACCAAAGGATCACCAAAGTGCACACGCCCACCACCAGAATAAATGAAAAACCCATTGAGATGAGTCGAATCATCAACAAGATGATAGCGAAGTTAATTGCCAGGCTGGCAAATGATTTAATCCCGTCAACACCATTTACCGCGATGATAATAGCACCTAAAATCAGCCACATTAGTGTGATCGATCCCATGATGGACCTCCTTCCTTCGTCAAAGCGTAACTGGCAAATAAACTCGTTGATGGACCGGTGACAGCAATTCCAATACCACTGGCCAATGTCTGAAAAATACCGAGTGACATGATCATTGTTATTGAGTAACCAATTGAATTACCGTTACGCAAAAACAAAATCATCGTTGGGAGTGTACTGGTGGTAAATATGAGAGATAAGACATTAGTTAATGGGCCCACGATTGATCGGTTCAATCGACAGCCAGCTTTGAACAAGGCCTTGGTTGACATTTCCTTATTTGTCCGTTTTAAGGCTGCCAAACTGACTGACACGTCCCCCGCAATATCAACGACTGCCCCAAGAGCACCCAATAGGCTGGCAGATAAATATAGCGGCATTCTTGATTGAGTCACAAAATTCATCATTTCAAACTTTAATCCAGCACCATCTGTCAAATGAAGCACAAAAATTTCAATTACAAATGCAATTAATAAGCCGCTGGCAGAAGAGAGCATGACCACAGCAGCTTTCTTATGCCAGCCAAACAACATCCCACTGGTTAAAGCCAAGAATACCAACGCAACTCCAGCAAACAATGCCAGCGCACTATCCGCATCCATCAAAATATCAAATTGAATGGCGACAAAAAAGAAAAGTGTATTTAAAGTAAGGCTTAAAAGTGAGCGGATACCATACGTTCCCAGTACAATGAATAAGCAGCACATCATTAACCACAAAGTTAGGACAACACTGGCATCACGTTTGACATCGATAATTTCAGCCTGGTACTTTGCATGTGACTGGCGCAGGTGGATAAGCAATTGCTGACCAGCGTGATACCGTAAGTCCTGAGCATTAGACTGAGAAAAAGAATTCTTGACGGAAGTCAAAGTTCCTTGCTTGC
This sequence comes from Lentilactobacillus parakefiri, assembly GCF_002157585.1. Classification (GTDB taxonomy): domain Bacteria; phylum Bacillota; class Bacilli; order Lactobacillales; family Lactobacillaceae; genus Lentilactobacillus; species Lentilactobacillus parakefiri. The sequence goes on along the minus strand of NZ_BDGB01000150.1, from coordinate 24,744 downwards.
TGCCATTAAGGATCCGTAATGGCATTGTTTGGGATTGTAATTGATCGTGGTTATCAAATTGATCAGTTTGCCGCTTGGGCTTGCCCGTCTGTTCGCTGACCACCTCGGCGATAGTTTGATGATAAAGGGGTGCATCGTTAATCGTGACGAAGTAGATCGCAATCCCAATTAATAACATCAAGCAAATTTTTATCCATTTGGTTCGTATTGCCAATAAAATCCGCCTTCTTCTGAGTAAAATAAAAGACCACTTCATGTCCTGACCAATAATATTCGCCAGAACATGAAGTGACCTAAACCAGCCATTCAATTTTGTTAGAGTGGGTACTTTGATAAGGTGATTATGCATTCACAAGCTGTTGAGGCAAGATTTGGAAGTATTTATTAGTTTGAAAATAAATTCTTACGAAAAGGCTTATCAAAGTTAAATGGTAATGGTTACTGTTTATTATACATACCCCTGCCGGTTTCGTCTAGGGGTTATTGTAAATTATTTATTGGATCATCTTTTATTGTAACCGAAGAATGCTTACACAACTATCAATACATTCAAAATGGTATAATAGCCTTGTGTACGCTAAACGTTTTTGTAGGGCTACCGGAAATTTACACCGTATTCAATAAACTAGGGAGTCATCACTATGACAGAAGACCTGAATCCACGCTTCTTCCAGCTCACCAGGGCGCTGAATCATCCCATCAGAATTCAAATTCTAAACTATTTAATGAACCATGGCGAAAGTAACGTCACCACATTGGTCCAGCAGGTAAACGTCACCCAGCCCGCAGTATCCCGTCACTTGCGGCTGTTACTAGATGCAAACCTAGTCAGCGATCGACAGGCTGGCAAAGAAAAACTGTATCAGCTTGCTGACACTCATGTGATTGAAATTCTTGCTCTGATGAACCAGCACATTACAGAACTATAAGCACCTTTCTTGACTAACGTATCAAGACATGTTTATATGATAATGTAAACGTTGTTAAAGTAGATTTATAGGAGGAGATTATCTTATGGCAGACTTAAAAGCAGAAGTTAACTCAAACCATACCCATAGCTTGCATTGTGGACATACCAAGATTCTTCATCACGATCATATTGATTTTGTTAAAGCAAACGGCCATTTACACCACAAGCACGAAGATCACTGGGACGAATGTAAGATCGAGGTTTCAGAACAAAACCCCGATGGCGAACATCCAGTAGAAGGCGAACTCCACAACGAATTTTGCGGTCATCAACAAATTCCACACGGCGATCACATGGACTACTTAGTTAACGGTCGTCTCCAACATGTCCACGATGGTCATGTTGATGACCACGGTCCAGTTGATATTGTTAGTTAATTTAATTTAAAATAAAGTTGAGCTGCGGAAAACCAATTGTTTCCCACAGCTCTTTTTGGTTTTTATACTGCTTGTTCATTGACTATACATGTTCAGTTACTGACAATCTGCTGTTGATTGAATCAATGTCCTGATAACACAGCCGTCATTTGGCTCAACAGCGTTTCTAACTCCTGATGGGTCCCTATCGTTATCCGAATATGATCCGCATACCCCCAAGGGGTGCAGTCACGAATAATAACACCACGTTTCATTAACTCATTACATACCTGGGTGGCACTGGGAGCTCCATCTGGTAGTTTGGCAAAGACAAAGTTTGCCTGCGAGGGGGCAACGCTAAAGCCAAGCAGACCTAGTGATTCAACCAACCCTTCCCGGTCACCCAGAATCTTCTTTCGAGCAGCATCCGCCTCCGCTTGGTCAAACTGAAGTGCAGCAGCTGCGCCAGCAATTGCGGTTCTACTGGTATTAAGTGGTTCAGTAACCGTGTCGTAGGCCTGAATTGCATGTGCATCCGCCAATACATACCCCATCCGAGCACCTGCCAAGCCGTAATATTTAGAAAAAGTGCGCACGACCATGACCCGTTTATGACCAATGTAGCGAATAAAATTGGCCAAACTCAAATGATCGGCAAATTGGGCGTACGCCTCATCAACAATCACCCAAACGTCGTCTGGCACTTGATCCATGAACGCTTCGAGTTTAGCGGCATCCGTCAAGGTCCCAGTTGGATTGTTGGGATTACAGATCCAAATCAGTTTGGTTTTGTTGGTGATTTGTTGTTGGAATTCATCCAAATCAAACTGGTAATCGGCCGTCAGCGGAATTTCAATCACCTTGGCACCCATCAACTTAGACACTTCCCGATACAACCGGTACGACTGCTTGGCAATTAACACCTCATCACCGGTATTAATGAACATCTTGGCAACCGTTTCAATAATGTTGCCGGCACCGCTACCCAGTGCCACATTCTCCGGTTTCAGCCCATTTTCGTCGGCCAACAACTGAATCAAGTTGACAAAATCATCCTCCGGATACCGGTTCAATGTACTAATACTTCTAATCATTGCATTCTTGGAATGGTAATATGGCGCATAAGGATTCTCGTTAAATCCCAGCTTAACCACTTTATTCAAATGATACTTCCGGGCAACCTCGTCTTCAGTCTCTCCTTGAATGTATGGTTGGGTCACATTGACTTCATTTCTAAACGTCGCATCAAATTTTGCCATCATTTCACCGCCTCAATCACAAATTACGATCTTTACAAATCCATCGTACTGCGAATTGACTTTGGATTGTGAATTTTTGTTCTTTAATTTGAACAAAAAGCCCACCTGCAAAAAGTGGGCTTCAAAAAATTATTCGTCAATCGTGACCGATTCCATCACAACATCTTCGTTTGGCTTATCTTGGGCGTTTTTTTCAACCTGGCTGATTTCTTTAACCACGTCCATCCTAGAAATAACCTGCCCAAAGACCGTGTGTCTAAAGTCAAGCCATGGTGTTCCGCCATTCTTATAGGCGTCAATGATCGCCTCGGGATATCCAGCCGTCTTCATCTGCGAAATCATTCCATCGTCAACATGCTCGTTGGAAACGATGAAAAATTGGCTGCCGTTGGTGTCTGGGCCAGCATTGGCCATTGACAACGCCCCGTTAATATTGAATAGCTCCGGTGAAAATTCATCAGCAAAGTTGCCGCCAAAGCTGCTTTCGCCACCCATCCCAGTTCCAGTTGGATCGCCGCCTTGGATCATAAAATCAGGAATCACCCGGTGAAAAATCACGCCGTTGTAGTAGCCCTTTTTAGCCAAGGCAACAAAGTTTTCCACTGTCTTTGGTGCCTGTTCAGGGAACAGTTGGACCACAATGTCTCCGTGATTGGTGTTGATTGTTGCTTTGGGGCCTTTTGCATTATCTAAATCTAATTGAGGTAAAGTCATGTCGTTTCTCCTTTAATTTACAAAATCTTTCTTCAATGAGCTTATCATAAGCCGCGGTCAAAGTCAGGAACTTTGACAGTATTTCCAACGTTTTAATGCCAGTTACGGTAAAATGTGGATAAAGCTGAATTTATGGAATGACGGGGTATTCGTGATGAGAGTTAACCCAGCACATTGGCGCCGAAATATTTATCTATTTTTATCGAGTCAATTTCTAACTGGAACTACCAGTATGATTGTTCAATATGCCATCATTTGGTACCTGACCAAAGAAACCGGTTCGGCAACCATTCTAAGTATCGCCACAATTTTGGGCATGCTGCCGATGGCGTTATTGAGTCCGTTTGTTGGGCCATTAGTCGATCGTTGGAATAAAAAAGCGCTGCTGATCGTCCCAGATGTGGTGGCTGCAATGCTTGCCATCATCTTATCAGTCTCCGGCGGCGTCTTTCACGTTTTTCCAATTTGGCTGATTTTTGTTTCATTACTGATGAGGTCGATCGCACAAACCTTTCAAATGCCAACCATTCAATCAGTTATCCCCACCATGGTTCCGGACAAAGAGCTGACAAAGATTAACGGCCAGTTGGGAATGGTTCAGTCTGCCAATATGATCATCGCGCCGGCATTAGGGGCATTTTTGTTTGCAATTATTCCGCTCCAATACCTCATTTTGTTAGATGTGCTTTGTGCCGTTCTGGGAATCTGCATTCTGATTTGGGTAAGCATCCCCAACAACGAAAAAATCGACGCTGCTCTGCAGATGCTGCACAACACCAAACTGGGTGTCCAACAGTTAATGCATAATAAGGGTCTCTGGTACATCACTATTACAGGCGCAGTCTTCACCCTGCTGTATATGCCTGCTGCCAGCATGTATCCGTTAATGACAATGAAGTATTTTCAGGGAACCGTGGGCCAGGCTGGTTTTATTGAAGCCTTGTATTCCGGCGGGATGCTGGTTGGCGGGGCAATTATCGGCATTTGGGGGAACTGGTCAGATACAATGAAGCCTGTAATTATTGCGTTCTTCCTCGTGGGCATCCCCACCGGCTTAAGTGGCCTACTCCCCGGCAATCAGACCGGGTTTATGTGGTTTGCGATTTTAAACGTCGTTGAGGGAATTGCCACACCGTTTTTCAACACACTGCTGATGGCGATGATTCAGCAGAGTTATCCGCCTCAGCAACTTGGACGGATCCTGGGCGTACTGAATTCCCTGATGAGTCTGACCGGACCGGTTGGCTTAATTTTTGCCGGCCCGCTGGCCGATGCATTGGGGGTTGAGATGCTGTTTGTCATCGCTGGGATTGGCACGGTCATCTGTGGTATTTTTGCGTTGATGATCCCACTCATGCGGCAATATGATATTAAGCTGCAAGCTCGACTCGCCAAAGAGGATTAATTTTAAAATGGTGGTTGCCTTAAAGTGGACTTCAAGGTCTACAATGAATTTGTAAATCAATCAAAGGGGAGATTATATTAATGAAATCAACACTGTTTGTAAAACCAGGAAAAGTTGAAATTAAAGAGATTGACAAGCCAACCATCCAAGCCGATGACGACGTGATTTTGCACATCGTCCGCGCTTGTGTCTGTGGTTCTGATTTATGGGCATACCGCGGGTTGGAGGACAAGGAACCCAACTCCGAGAATAGTGGTCATGAAGCCATCGCCATTGTTGACCAAGTTGGTAAAGACATAACAACGGTTAAGCCCGGTGACTTCGTCATTGCGCCATTTACCCATGGCTGTGGACACTGTGCTGCCTGCCGTGCCGGTTATGAAGGCAGCTGTCAAAGCCACAGCGACAACTTCAGCTCTGGCTACCAAGCCGAATATGTGCGTTACCAGCACGCTGAATGGTCACTGGTCAAGATTCCGGGTAAACCGGCAGATTACAGTGACGGCATGCTGAATTCACTCTTATCTCTAGCTGATGTCATGGCAACCGGTTACCATGCCGCTCGAGTAGCTAACGTTAAGCCAGGTGATACAGTTGTCGTTGTCGGTGATGGTGCCGTGGGCCTCTGCGGTGTCATTGCTTCTCAAATGCGTGGTGCTAGTCGGATCATCGCTATGAGCAGACATGAAGACCGTCAAAAGTTGGCAACTGAATTTGGTGCCACTGATATCGTTGCCGAACGAGGCGAGGATGCAGTTGCCAAAGTAATGGCTTTAACCAATGGTGCTGACGCGGTCCTTGAGTGCGTTGGCTCTGAGCTTTCAACCGAAACCGCCGGTTGCCCGTCCAGGTGCAATTGTCGGCCGAGTTGGCCTACCCCACACAAAGAAAACCGACCTCAGCAGCTCGTTTTATGGCAACCTGGGAATCGCTGGTGGTCCAGCTTCAGTCACTACCTACGATAAATCTGTCTTGCTGAAGGCTGTTTTAGACGGTGACATTCACCCAGGCAAAGTCTTCACGCAGCGATTCGATCTTGATAACATTGATGATGCTTACCAAGCAATGGCTAAGCGTGAAGCAATTAAGTCTTTGGTAGTTGTTCAAGATTAAACTGATTTACATCAAAAGATTGATACCTTAATCACTTTTTATACAGACAAAACACGCAACCATTCCAAATGAGGAAATGATTGCGTGTTTTGCTTTCCTTAGAGTTAAAACTGCCTTTTTACGCCAGTCTCGTGTCAAAAACGGATGATTAATTTCTGATTTTGTCAGCGGTTAACCCCATCGCGTTGACGGCCACGATAATCGTTGACATTGCCATGACCGCAGCCCCGACCGCTGGATCCAATATGATGCCAGCAAATGCCAAGACACCTGCAGCCAGTGGGATAGCGATGATGTTATAACCAGCTCCCCACCAAAGGTTCTGAACCATTTTTCGGTTAGTCAACTTCGCCAAATCGAGGAAATGAAGAATATCACTTGGTTCGGATTTGACTAAAACAACGTCGGCAGAATCAATTGCAACATCGGTCCCTGCACCAATTGCCACGCCAATGTTAGCTTCCGCCAAGCTGGGTGCATCGTTGACACCGTCACCAACCATAATGACGTGATGACCCTCTTCTTGATACTTGGAAACAATCTTCTGCTTGTCGTCAGGTAACAAGCCTGCGTGAAATTCATCTAGTCCAAGAAGTTCCGCAACGTGTTGAGCTGCTTGTTGATTATCACCCGTTAACATCACAGGAGTAATCCCGCGCTGTTTAAGACCAGCAATTAATTCTTGTGCACCAGGCTTGATTGTATCGCCTTCCGCAACCATTCCCAATACTTGTTTATCGCGGATAAGAAAGCTGACGGAATTACCCTTGGCTGCCCACTGATCGGCAATTGCGTGATCAAACGAGATGCCGTTTTTTGTTAAATAGTTACCGTTGACGATTGTATAATCTTGTCCATCAATCTTACCGGCAATCCCAACACCCGGAATATTCTGCGAATTATTGGCCCCTTGTACTTTGATATGCTTATCCTCAGCAGCGGTCAAAATGGCTTGTGCCAATGGATGAGTGGAGTTACTTTCGAGAGCTGCCAATTTGCTGAGCAGTGATTGCTCATCAGTGTCCTCAGTTGGTACTAATGCGTTGACAGTAAATTTGCCCTCCGTCAAGGTCCCCGTTTTATCCAGTAGAACATGACTAACGTGCTGACTGGCTTCAATCGCCTGACGATTGCGGACCAGCAAACCATTCTGGGCACCGATTGCCGTTGAGCGGGCAACCACCAATGGAATCGCCAAGCCTAAGGCATGTGGACAAGCGATGACAAAGACCGTTACCATCCGAGACAACCCAGTCGATAAGCCTTGTGGCACCCATGCGACAAAGGCAATGATTCCGGCAAACAGGGCGGCATAAAATAAATACTTAGCGACAATATCGGCCCGACCTTCAGCCTTTGATTTAGATTGTTGGGCCTCTTGAACCATTTTCGTCACTTGAGACAGATATCCTGATTCACCGGTTCCAGTCGTTTTGACGGTTATCGTGCCATTATTATTAGTCGCACCGCCAATGACCTTATCACCAATAGTCTTCGTAACCGCGGCTGATTCACCGGTTACCAACGCTTCGTTGACGGTTGATTCACCTTTCAAAATGGTGCCATCGGCAGGAATACTCTCACCGGCACGAACTTGAAATGATTGGCCAACTTGTAGATCAGCTACCGCCACGTCTTTTGTTTCGCCGCTTTCAGTGACTAGGTGCGCTGTCTTAGGTAAAAGAGCAGCCATTTTTTCAACGGCATCTCCGGCACCCATGACGGCGTTCATCTCCAGCCAGTGCCCCAGCAACATAATCAGAATCAAGGTAGCCAATTCAAACGAAAAGTCCATCACGTGCGTAGCGAGATGCAAAAAATTGTTTGCGATAAAGGCATAAATACTATAGAAGTACGACACCGAAATCCCCAACGTGATCAATGTCATCATGGCGGGTTCTTTGCTTTTAACTTCAGCCCAGGCTCCCTTCAAAAAGGGCTCACCACCATAGAAGTAAAGAACCGTATCAAATAGTAAAATTGCAATTTCTTCAATGAGTGGGGCGTGAAAATTCAGAACTGAGATATCTAATCCCATAATCGGTGCGAGGAGCAGTACAGGAATCGCCAATACAACGGAAACCCAGAACTTTTGTTTCAAGTTACCCATGTGCATCATTTGGCCGCCATGCATCATCATGTCGCCACCCATATCCATGCCGGACATGTCCATATCGCCATCGTCCATCTGCATTTTTGAATGGTCCATGTGACTCATATCATGATCCATAGGCATCTTGGAATGATCCATCTTGCTCATATCATGATCCATAGGCATCTTGGAATGGTCCATCTTGGAATGGTCCATCTTATTCATATCATGATCCATATTCATATTGTCTTTATTGTTCGCCATGTTAATGATCATCCTCACACGTCATTTTCCCCGGCAGACAGTTGCAATTCACCATTTCCGGAGCATCCTTGGCCTTCTCAGCCAATATCTGCTGTAATTCTGCAATATCACTTTTTGAAAGCTTCCGAGTCTTAATCACTTGGGCAATCGTGGAACCGGCTCGCATCGCACACATGTGATCAAACAAGTCATCGGCAGCAGCGGACATCGATTCTTTCTCCCCAACCACCGGTTTAAAGGTGAACGGCCGACTCTCACCGGTTTGTTCAACGGCCCCTTTTTTGATTAGACGGCGCAATAAGGTCTTGGTCGTTGAATCAGACCATCCCTGTAGTTCATTCATTGCGTCGATCAACTCACGACTGGAAGTCGAACCCATTGTCCAAATCGCTCTCATAACTTCCCATTCAGAATCTGTGATGGTGACATTTTTAGCATCTATCATTGTTTTAACCTCATTTTATGTTTTAAAGTTTACATTTGTAGCTCTCAATAAGAACAGTTTACATCTGTAGCCTAAAGGATGCAACCATTTCTGCTTAAAAAGGCCCTATCAACCACAAAAAAAGTGATTAGGACACGTCCCAATCACTTTATAGTTCATTAAAATGTTTCCCCAAAATATCCAAGCTTCGTCGTCGCCCATCCATTTCAGCAACATCGGGCAAATGCCCCCAAACTGTAAATCCATTATGCGTAAACAGCTTTTGACTGGGCAGGTTGTGGCTGAAAATAAAGGCTACCAAAGTATCCAGTCTGAGGCGTTCCAATTCACCACTGACAAAATTAATTGTCTGCTGGCCCAGCCCATGATGGCGATAATCAGCGTCGATATAGATACTAATCTCGGCAGTATTGTGGTAGGCAGGCCGACCGTAGAACGATTCCAAACCAACCCAGCCGGCAACTTGGTCGTCGACTTTCATTACCCACAGTGGCCGCGACTCATGGTTAAATTCAGCAAACCATTCCTCACGTGAGGCAACGGAAACTGGCTCTAAATCAGCCGTGGCGAGACGGCTGGGAATAATTTCATTATAGATTTCAACAATTCTAGGAAGCTCATCGTGAGTGGCGCATTCAAATTTGACTGGCATTACAAGACCTCGTTTTTGTATTATCAGTACATTTTACGTCAGGAAATGCCAAGGCGCAATATCACGTCATGGTGTCAGAAGCATAGAAAGAGACTGAAACATTCCTTCTTCTTTAGCTTGTAACGACAACTTTAATCACAACTTTTATATTGCGGAAAGCTGGGACAACCGGCAGATCCCCGCCATTTAACGAAGAAGTCCAACCATTCCAAAACCAGGAATGATTGGACTTCTTCGTTAAATTCTGGGATCTAAACGCCGGTTGTCCCAGTCTTACTTCATACTAGCAGCCATCCGAATTGCGACGGCGGGATCCGTTGCTTGGAGTCGATAGACGACATTGCCGGCCTGCCAGGTAATCACTTGAGCAGAACTGCCAACGTTGAATTTAACAACTCCTTGTGTATTCGGGGCTGGTAGTGAATAATTCTCAAACATATTGACACTTGAAACAGCCAACTTCTTTGGAGTTGTGTTATTCACGGGGCTGCCGTGCACACTAATCGACCAGTTGCCCTCATTCCAAGAAATATACTGCTGACCGGCTCCTGATTGGGTATGACCCACGATACTGTGGCCAAGATCGACTTTTGGCAAGCCTTTAATCTCTGAAGCAGCCGTATAGTCTAAGTGGCTTTGAGCCTCTGAAGTTGAGGAATAACTGCGTTTAGCTAAGACGGCGTATGGCTTTTCACCCTTCAGGCTACTATCATTGAGTGCCAAGGCATCACTACCAGTACTGTAGTAAATCGTACTGTCAGCAGAATTACCATTATATCGAATGTGAATGTTCTTAGCTGAATCACTCAACCCAGCGTTTTGTGGGAACAGCGTATCTGATAGTTTGCTTGAAAGATCTTTAGTTAGCGATGAAAAGTCATAAGATTGCCCATCCGATTGGGAATTGTTATCAGAAGAAGCGGTTGATGTGTCGCTCTGACTGGTACTAGTCGAATTGGAACTATTGGCGGCACTACTTGAATTCTGCATATCAGTTTTTGATTCGTTATTGGAACTTTGCTTACCGGAATTGCCATTACTGCAGCCAACAAGCACCAGACTCAGTAATAACACTCCACCTAATTTATAGAGTTTCATCGTTTCCCTCCAGTTTGTTGATTCCTAATTATTGGACATAGTTCTTATTGGCAGTTAAATAGCGGCCGTCTGCGGTTTCAAAATAGTATGAACCACTGGCGCGTTTATGAACAGCGGTGACGTTCACTGTCGTTCCTGGCTGAACCTTAACAACTCGGTTAGCCTTCTTAAAGCTGGTTGAGTTATACAAATACAGTTTCTTGGTCGTCATGACACTGGTTACCGCATCAGTAAAGTAAGTTGGGTGCGCTGTATCAGCTGATTGGGCGCCGCCGATCCACCAAGTAATTGGTTTACTTGAATTCAAAATTGTACTGGCATCTACTGATTCTTTCAATGCTGGAACGTATTTTTTGTTGGTATACTGCCAGAGATCAGTTTGAATGGTTGGCCGTGAAGAATAGTTGGCAATCCATTGGGCATCAAAATTCTTTCTTGCGGTGTTGGCATGAGCTGTTGCAAATGATTGATATGAGTAAAAAATTAATTTCTTCCCGGTGAGTGAACGCATCTGATCGTACCATGCTTTAACAGCTGCGTTGCTAGTCCCAGATGTCACATCATTTTCCTCGTAATCCAAGACATAGAATTTAGCATTCTTATTGGAATTTTGGTAGAAGACGTTGGCCTCATTTCTGGCGCTGGCAGCACTGGTGAAGGTGGCATAATCATATTCACCAAATGGAATGCCATATTGAACATATAGATTGGTATTGTTGGTTGCGTATTTATCCTGATAATTCGCACCATATTGGCGACGATTGATAATAAACGAAACCTGACTCTTTAAATTGGACACTTTTGATGCAGTCAACTTCCCCTGCCACTCTGAAATGTCAGGAATGACGGTGGTTGCTGCTGATGCTTTGACCGCGCCAAAAATTGAAACCGATAAGATGACGGTCAGAATCGATAGGATGATCGTCCGTCCCTTTTTCCTCAATGAACTCATTTAAAACCACTCCGCATTTATTTATTTGCTTATGCTAAATTCAATCAGCTAAACAGTTGTCGTTAATTTCTCTACCAACATATGACAGAATGAACTCGAGCACAAGAAGCAGATGCAGGACCACGGGGAATATTACAGTGTCAATACGCGCCATGAAGCGCCCGCCCTCACTTCTTTTCAGTCATGTTATAAATGTGTAACATGACTGAAAAAATATAGCTCTCACAATCGTTAATGAATAAATCGGAATGTGTGCCTCGATCAACATCGGCCGATAACAAAAGGGTTCGGACAAAAAGAATTATCGTCTCACCCGTACTTTATCATTTCGAATGTTCCACAGCAAAAAAGTGGGAATTAAAGCAGTTTCCGGCCATATAAGCAAGCAATCTAAATATCCAAACCCGGGATATTCAGATTGCTTGCTTATATTCTGGAAACTAACCGCTTTAATTCCCACTCTCTCAAGATCATCTAATCCTATTTAATAGCTCGACTAATTGCAGCATTAACATCTGCTTGTTCAGCCTGAACCAATTGAACCCGGCTATCAATGACGCTGATATCCATCTTGATTTCACGGGTCAGACCCGGCGTATCAATCTTCGGCTCAAAGAATTCTTTGAATTCAGCCAGCCGTTGTGGCGTGTGGAAGATTCCGGAAATCACGGTAATATAGGTGGCAAATTCCATGTCTCCGCCAACTGTGTCTTCCAACCATTGCCAGTCCTGGCGAATCCAATCCCAAGCAGCCTGCTGACCATCATCATTGGCAAGAACGCCACGGAACCAGGCACGCAAATCCTGTGGTTTAATCGTATCAGCATTTTCAAATTGACTCACTAACTTAGCAATTAAATCAGGATCAGCCGTACTCGTCAAAGCGGCGCAAATATCCTGCTTATAGCTGGCATCGGCAGTTTGCCGGTATGCGACCAGTAATTGATCAAACAACGCGTCACTACCAAAGTTTTTGACTTCGTTTCGGAGAACAAACACCCGGATATCGGCAGATAGAGCAGCCAAGTTGGCCTCGTTTTCTTTAAACAGCGTGTGAGCAGCACTCATGGCGTCAGCATTCTCAGCATATAATGACGCATTCAAAATGTACGGCCGAGTCAGTTGGTCGTCATTTGATTCATTCGTCTTAGGAGCAAAGCCCAGTCGATCGAGCTGAGCAGAACTGAGTCGATCGAAGAGTTGCTTGAGTTCTTTTTCTTCCTGAGACTTGGGTGCGACAAACTTCTTCAAATTATTAGCAACCCGGTACAAAGCAGCATTCACAATATTAGAATGGCTGTCGGCAAATCTTTTCAGTAACGGCACAATATTGGCGTACGAGTTCTGGCGGCCATCAGCCAACAACCGCAAGTCTTGAAGAATCTGGAGTTGAGAAATGGCATCCAAGTCGGCAACATGATCAAGAATGTCAGCCATCAAGGTTTCATCATATTGAATAATGAAGTGCGAGTTGTTACCAACGTTCAGGAGGAATGGTTTGTCATTTTTCTCGCGTAACTGTTGGTAATCCCCAACCGTCAGCGTTTTGTCCGCCATGATTTCAGGAACAGCGTCGTAATTGCTGTTAAGTGGGATCTGCCACTTACGGTCAACATCCTTGCCATTGCCAATAAAGAATTGCTGTTGAGACAGGGTTAACTGACCGTCTTCAACTTTGGCAACCACAACCGGATATCCGGGCTGTTCCAACCAGGAGTTCATAATCGCACCGACATTCATGCCGGATGCCTTGCCCAATGCCGACCATAAATCTGCCCCGGTGGCGTTATGGAACTTGTGGGCCGCAAAGTAATTCTTCAAGCCCTCGCGTAAGGCTTTATCCCCAACCAAAGCTCTTGCCATCACTAACATTCTGGCACCCTTGGCATACACGATTGCCGAGTCAAAAATCGAATCAATTTCAGCTGGATCTTCAACCTGAACGTGAACCGACTGAACACCATCAGTGGCGTCCCGTTGCAGGGCAGCCGGTGATTCGGAGGTTTGGAAGACTTCCCAAATATGCCAGTCGGGTTCAATGGCATCGATGGCGACATATTCCATCATATTGGCAAAACTTTCGTTCAACCAGAGGTCATCCCACCACTTCATTGTGACCAGGTCACCGAACCATTGATGAGCCAATTCGTGGGCAATCACCGTTGCAACTAACTGTTTCATTTCAAATGACGTGTTCTTGGGGTCCAAAAGCAAGTATGCTTCACGGTAGGTTACCAGGCCCCAGTTCTCCATGGCACCTGCAGAGAAGTCGGGCAATGCCAGCTGCCAGGAGTGTGGGAGTGGATATGGCGTTTGGTAAAAGTCTTCATAAAATTCAATCGACCGTTTAGCAATATCCAAAGCAAAATCGAGCTCATCGGCCTTGTGTGCCTTGGTAGCAAACACGCCAACTTTAACGCCGCTCTTAGTAGTCGTTTCCTTACGCTGCATCTCACCGAATCCAAAGGCGATCAGGTAAGTTGACATCCTCATGGTCGTATCAAAATAGTGGACACCATTTTCTGTGCGAACTTCGGGCATATTGCTGATGATTGTTTCGCCGTCATGTTCGTCAAATTTAATTGCCAAATCAAAGGTCGCTTTAGCTTCGGGTTCGTCGACACATGGAAAAGCTTGTCGCGCCGCAGTGGTCTCGAACTGGGTTCCAATCAACTGCTTCTTAATCCCGTCAACTTCATAATAGGATGGGTAGATGCCCATCATCGTGTCGGTCAATTTAGCACTAAACTGAATGGTCAAGGACACATCGCCCGTTGTCGGCAAATCAATATCGATCGCTTCATGAGCATCATCCTTGCTAAATGAAACGTCTTTGCCATCAGCTTGGACCGATACAATGTTGAGAAATTTTTGGTGAATCGAAATTGCGGTCGTTTTGGCCTCACCAGTAATCGTGGAAGTCCCCGAAAACCGCTTAGTTGCTCGGTTGATATCTAAATAAATGTCGTAATGACTTGGTTGAAATTTTTCATAGAAATGGGTTAATTGTTCTGCCATGAGTTGCCTCCTTGAAAATTTGTTAATTATATTATACGACTCTGGCAAAGCTTATGCGGCTTAATATCCGAAACGATTAATTTTTGTCTGCCCAGCCCTCTCTATGCCGCAGAGCTTCAGGCAACTTGTTCGAATCCTAAATTACTCGTATACTTAAATTCTGACCTGCTGGTTATCGAACAATCAGCACCGACTCATGCAAAATTCATCATTACTAGGGGGGAAGTCATCATCCAAAATACAAAAGCTCAGCGTTGGGTCGGCCTCATCTCGGGGCTGATTTTAAACGCCTTTGGCAATGCGCTGACAATTTCAGCAAACATGGGAAGTGCGGTCTGGACCGCTTCTGCTGTCAACTACAGTCACTGGTTATCTCACTGTATCAGCGGGCAAACATCCTCATGCATCCAAATGACGATACGACCAACATCTTGCGGTTTATGTATTTGAAAAAGAGCGCGGTAGCCGCCCAGCTGGTCGATTTTGTGCCGCCGATTATTGCCATGGTCATTTCCTTTGCGGTGACCCGCAATTTATATGCCGTCAACGTTGGGACCATCTTTTCAATTCTTTTCAATGGCTTGATTATTCAAACTGCGGATCGATGGGTTTGGCCGACTTTAAAACACAACTTTAAGACTTTGGGGAATGATTAAGGCGGCTAGACGAGTCCTTGTCGCACAAGCCGGGTTACCTAGGCCTTATCGTGCTATCCTATTATGAAAGGTGATAATCCTTTGAAACGCATTGCACCCCTGTTTGTTGCCCTTGGTGCCATCAGTTATGGCATCCCCGGCTCTTTATTTAAAATGGCTCATGGTGACCGGGTCACTGACAGCTTATTGCTATGTGCGACATTTCTGATTGCCTTTCTCGTCTTCAGCTTGGGACGTTGCTTACTGAATCCGTCCAATCGCCGAGTTCCTGACCACAAATTAAAGTGGCTGGTCGTTATCTCGGGCAGTTCGATGGGCTTCACGAACACCTTCTATCTTCTATCATTGGCCTACGTGCCGGTGGCCATCGCAGCCGTCATGATGATGCAGTCGGTTTGGCTGTCAATTGCCATTTCGTGTCTGGTTCACCGCAAAGGTCCAACCGTCACCCAAGTGATTAGTGTGATCACAATTTTACTGGGAACCATTCTAGCAACTGGTTTGTTTCCACTCAGCCAAAGTATATCCTGGAAGGGTATGGGCTTGAGCTTTCTGTCCGCCCTGGCCTACGCCTTGACAATTCAGTTCACAGGAAATGTGGGCGCTAATCTGCATCCCCTCACAAAAGCCCAGCTCATGAGTGGTGGCGCCTTGATCGTCATCCTAGTCATTTGGCTGCCAACGATTCTCCCAGTTCATCACTTAGCAACTGGGCTGGCTTGGGGCGGTATCACGTCTTTTTTTGCCATGTTGCTGCCACTGACTTGCTTCTCCTTTTTTATGCCCCAGTTGCCATTGGGAATTGGTCCGATTATTTCTTCTTTGGAATTACCGGCTTCGGTTGTCTTTGCCTTTATCTTATTAGGAGAAACTGTCACCTTCACCCAAATAATCGGGGTTATCCTGATTGTTCTAGCGGTCGTTGTCACCAATCTTCTCCCACTTCGGCTCAAGAGACAGTACCAAAAAATGAACCTCTAACTGACAGGTAATGCCAGTTGCATCTTTGTATAAATATGGTAAATTGAACGTAACTAAGTCAGACTTAATTACCAAGAGGAAGGAACTTCAACAATGATTATTATGCTGCTAATCTTATTTTTAGTCGGTTCTTTAATTCTAAACCTCAGTTGGTTCTTCATTAAAACGTCAGCATGGCTGATTTTACTTCTGATTGGCCTGTTGCTTTTGTCCAAACTGTTGATCATCGGCTTGATTGTTGCCGCTGTTTACGGCATTTACCTGCTGTACCAGCGCGCACAAGTACAGCCGTACAAAAATCGTCATTAATCATTTCACCTGAAAATATTTTTCATTTACTGAGTTGCGACAAAAATAACAATTTGTCAGCAGCTCTTTATTTTTGACTTCTTTAGGTCATTTGGCGTAACCCGACTTTGATATAAAATGATGTCTTGCAGGCTTTACTGGGCCTCTTTTGGCACGCATTTCTGATCATGCGCTGAGTAAATTTTTAGATTTTTCTAAACTTTGTAAACGTTTTAGTAGAAAATTTATTTCATAAGGTATAGTATGACTGGTATCAATTAAAGTTGAGGAGCGTTTTGATTATGAATTTACTTATTGCGTTACTTCCCGCCCTTGGTTGGGGATTATGCCACTTATAACCGGTAAGGTCGGCGGCTCGCCGGCTAACCAGATCTTTGGAATTGGGGCTGGAACGACGATCGTTGGTCTGATTGTCTTTATGGTTACTCGACCAGCCGTCAACGCCACTGCCTTCCTTTTTGCAATCGTTTGCGGTGCTTTGTGGACAATCGGACAAATCGGTCAGTTTATTTCCTTCAAACGAATCGGTGTCTCCAATACCTACCCGCTATCAACCGTGTTCCAACTGGTTGGTAATTCAATCCTTGGCGTTTTGATTTTCGGTGACTGGCAGGGGACCCAATCCAAAATCATTGGGGTAATCGCCCTGATTATCGTGATCGCGGGCGCATTGTTGACTTCGGTTAGTGACGAAAAGGCCGGCAAAATTACCTTTAAAGATGCCATGTTCCTGCTGTGCACGACTGTTGGTTACTGGATTTATTCTTCATTTCCAAATATCCCAATCATTAAAGCGCAAAGCGGTACCTCAGTCTTCCTGCCGGAAATGATGGGGATCCTGATTGGTGCGATCATCTTCGGTCTGTTCACCGATCGCCAGTCATTTAAGCAGCGTGAGCAATACCTCAACATTATTGCTGGCTTACTTTGGGGAATCGCTGCTCTGTCTTACATTTACTCTGCCCAGGCAAACGGAAACACTTCTGCATTCATCTGGACCCAGTTAAGTGTCATCATTGCGACTTTTGGTGGGATTACAGTTCTCCATGAACACAAGAGCCGTCGGGAAATGATCTTCACAATTGCCGGCATTGCCCTGATTGTCGTCGGCAGTGTTGCCACTTCATTTGCATAAATCCACGAATCGTTTAAACCTGAAAAGAGTGGAACACGAGGCGCTTTGATCCCAGAATTTAAGCCAACAATCCGGTTATTCCTGTTTTTAGGAATAACCGGATTGTTGGCTTAAATGGCCGGGATCAGCCGATGGTTCCACGTTTAATCTAGATGCCAGTAGGACGCAAACGGGGCTGGGAAAAAATAATTATCGTCTTACCCGTACTTTATCATTTCGAATGTTTCATTGCAGAAACGTGGGAATTAAAGCAGTTTCCGGCCATATAAGCCAGCAATCTAAATATCCAAACCCGGGATATTCAGATTGCTGGCTTATATTCTGGAAACTAACCGCTTTAATTCCCACTCTTTTCTGTATTCAATTACGGTTGACCAATGCCACTCTTGGTAAAGTCGTTCAATAGACGAGCCGTCACCCGCTTAAAAAAGTCTTTCATGAATAGGCCGATGATCAAACCGCCGATTAGCATGCAGATCAGCACAAAGAAATCGAGGACCACAGTTCCAACGTTTGGCCCACCAACGGCCTCACGGAAGCCACTGACGCTGTATGAAAATGGGAAAATTGGCTGAATGATTCTCATGAACAGTGGGTTAAGCTGAATTGGGTAAATGGCCCCACTTCCAGCTAATTGAAACGCGACCATCATCACGGCCAGCGCCTTACCTAAATTACCGAACACTGACGCCATCGTATACACAATGACCGAAAACGTCAGTGACGAAACCACGCCGATCATCACCATTAGGAACAAGCTTTCCACGTGCACTCTGAGAATAAAAACGGTCGAGAGGACGATGACCATTGTTTGAATCATCGACAGAGTGTTAAATAACAGCAACTTGCCAATATATTCTTCACGCGGTCGCAAATTCTTAAAGCGATGGTACTTCGGTGCCGATGTGTGTAGAACTGCGACCAGCATCGCACAACCGACCCAAATTGATAATGCCATGTAAGTTGGTGCGAAGGCTTCTCCGAATGACGGAACCCGATAAATGTTCTCGTTTTTAACATTGAACGGTTGGGCCAAAGCATTCCCCATCAGCTTCGGATTGTTTTGCAAAATACTAATAATATCCGCAATATTATTATCCGATGTCAATTTTAACTGGTTGCTTGCCTGCAGAATTAAGCCCCGGTATTGAAGCAACTGGTTCTCCAAGTTGCCAGTAGAACTGCTGACCAATTGATTGCCGGAGATAATGGTATCCAGTGACTTCTCATTCAGGCTGCGAATGTCATTGACATTATTAAGGATCCTTGACGCACGGTTGCTGGCCGATAGCAAATTACGTTGAATGCCATTCAGCTCTGATTTAACATCCCGATTATAATCTGATAACGACCGATTAAGGCTTGCCGCAACAGAGTAAGATTGGCTGGCAATTTTGTTCTGCAGACTGCTGTTTGCAGCTCTGCCGGAATTAAGATTGTTCGAAAGCTCGCTAATCTGCCGCAATTGGCTAGCTAACAGATTGTTCACATCATTGAGCTGCTGAATTAAGCTGGTTACCCCGGTTAGCCGCCGAGATTGGTTGATGGTTTGCAAGTATGAAATGAGCGGCGTAATCTGTCCTTGCAAAAGCTTAATCTGCGACAAAATCTGCCCAGCCAAACCGGATGCCTGATTACGAGTAGCCGGTGTCGTCAACTTATTCAGCTGACTGGTGAGTGTCCGCAGTCGAGTCGCATCAGATTGAATCGAGTTGAGGCTGGTTTGAACATTGCTGAATGATTGGTTGACAGAATGATTTACGCTTTTGATTAGCCGTTGATTGGACATGCCAACCGCCTGATTAATGTTTACGTCCGAGGAGGCGGCAACGACCGGCTTAAGTTCAGAAAAGACCATTGCCAGACCACTCGTGGCCTCACTAATATCTCCCAGTGTATTGGTGGCCAGTTCCATACTGTCACCAAGATTGATAATCAAATCTTTTAGGTTAAGAATTTCTGATTGATTGTCGCCTGCTTTTTTACCGGCGACATTTAAATAGGAAAAGATTGTACTATTGACTTGATAAATGAACTGTTTTTTTATCGTGTTAAGCAGGGTCTTTGATGCTGCCTCGGTAATTTTATAACTCATTGGGCTGGCTTTAGTGTCAGCAATGTAGTCAATATGGGCTTTTTTGGGGTTATCAGTTACCATACTCCCCAAGTCAGCAGAGAAGTTCTGAGGAATTCGAATTTCAGCATAATACTTCCCCGCCCGATCTTTCTTCTGGGCCGTTTTAGAATCAACAAACCGCCAGCCGATTTGATTATTATGTTTTAATTGGGCAATAATCTGATTGCCTAAATTCATCTGTTTGCCCTGAACAGTTGTCCCCTGATCATTATTGACTACGGCAACCGGAATCTTGCTCACCTCCTGGGAGGTATAAGGATTCCAAATGGCTTTGACGTTGACCAGCGTATACAAACAGGGCAGGACACAAAGCGCGGTGATTGTCAGTAGTGCCGCTTTATATTTAAAAATTGCCTTGATATCCCGTTGATAAATCAGTTTGATGTTTTTAAACATTGTTCAATCCCTCAAATTTTCTTGCTGCTTTGTTTCTGTCGAAAAATGCATTATACTGATAATAACGCGTATGCGAATGATTAACAATGGTAACTATAGTTAACAACATGAACCTACTTTTACGAGGGAGCTATCAAAATATGAAACGTTCAATCATCTTTAAATGGCTGCTCAGCCTATCCATTCTGTTGGGGATTGCCGTCATGCAGCCAACTGCAGTATCAGCTAAAACCACCGCTGCTAAGACTAGCAGCACCCAAACTTTAACTAAAGCATCTTACCGCGCGGTTAGTGGTTATCTTTACAGTTCTGCCAAGCTCACTAAAAAAGTCCATAATGCAGATAATTACCCTCTGACCACATTTTACGCTTATAAGTCTGCCAATATCCAGCGTGCCAACGGTAACCGAGCAGTGTATTATTATGTTCGAAATGGCAACGGAAAAGTCTCTGGCTGGCTTTGGCGCGGCCATTTGGTTAGAATGATTAATATCAATCAACAACGGCAACAGCTTAACCAAATTATTGTCCTGATTGACACTTTATCGACCAACACCAAGAACAATCTGATTTCAATTCTGAATCTGATGAACCGCCAAAGTACATTACCCAACCTCTTAACCCAGCTGAACGATCTGATCCAGTCAACGACTAACAATTCAGACATTGCCAAACTCAAGCAAATTTTTGACATGATCAAGTCCGACGGCCAGACACTCAATTATTTATTGGGCGAGGGCATCAACAAGCTCTACCCCAAAATTCTCTTGATTCATAATCTGAATAACCGAGTATTTGCATTGGCTCAGGGAATATTAGATCGAATCAATTAAAAGGACCCATTTATGCGAACAATATTAACCTTACTCAAACGAGACCTACACAATATATTTCATAGCCGGCCGGTGTGGATAACCCTGCTGGCTTTTTGTCTGATTCCAGCGATTTATGCCGTCCCAAATATCATGGTTTCGTGGGACCCATATTTCAAAGCCAATACCAGCCGCCTACCCATCGCAGTGGTGAATGATGATGAAGGCAGCACCGTTAACGGCAAACAACTCAATGTTGGTAAACAGATTGTCGGAGAGCTCAAGCAAAACCACGCCATTAATTGGATCATGACCAACGACTGGCAGGGAAACAACGGCCTGGATGAAGGGAAATATTACTCATTAATTGAAATTCCCAATGACTTTTCCAGCAAGCTGGCCACCCTGGTGTCGACTAATCCCGAGAAGCCAAATATCATTTATAAGTCTAACGAAAAGCTAAACCCGGCGGCAACCAAAATTACCGGTCAGGCGGTCGATACGTTAACTGAGCAGGTTCGAGACAGTTTCATTAAGATCAGTACCAAAGCCGCGTTAAAAGAAATGAACGCGGCCGGTGCCAAAATCAACACCCATAAACCGGAAATTCTCCAAATCCGCTCATCACTACTGGACGCGATTAAGACCGTGAAGAAAACCAATGGCTATTTGAATAAAGCGAACAGGGACTCAGATAACGTCCAACAATATTTGCAGACCGTTCAAGGTGATATCCCCAAAATTTCCCGTCAGATAACCGAGCTTCAAAATGTTGTTAACCACGGGCAAAATCTAACCAAGGCTACCAAACGAACCCTGAGTTCGGCTCAGAATGATTTATCAAACGGTTTGAACGACCTGCAGTCAGATAATAATCGGATGAACTCACTGGTCAATGATCTGCAGACTGGTGGCCGCACTTCCAGCAAAACGCTGCTAGCTAATGAAATCAATCCGCTCGAAAGCCTCAATACGTCCACCCTGAACCACATCAACAGCGCCTTGCGAATCGTGGACGTTGTGAATAATTTACTGCCAAACAACCAAACGACGGCCTTAATTCTTAACCTCAGCAACGCCAAGAAGCACATCCACCAACAGCAACGCAATTTGGCAAGCCTTAAGGCCACAAATAATGCTGGGGGATCGCAAAAATCAATCGCCCAGCTTATCAAGAAGGTGGCAACAACCGCCAACGCACTTGGAAACAGTCTCACAAATGCCGGCGACACCTTCACGAATACAATTAGCCAAAGCATTGATAACCTCAATGATACGCTGGATACCCAGCTTAGTGGAAACGACGATGTTCTTCAATCTTTGAGGACCTTGCTGCCGCAGCTGCGCGCACTCACAACTGGCGGAAAAGCCATTAGTAAAATTTCGGTCTCCCAGGTCAATCGGATTAAAAGCCGCTTGAACGGAATTGAAGGAAAACTGAAGGATTTAAACGACCAAACCAAGTTCATCAACGAAAAGAACTTGAACAAACTCATGAATTTGCTGTGGGAAAATCCCAAGCTTTCGAACCTGCTGGCCTCCCCGATTACATTGAAGCAAAAACAACTGTATAACATGGGATTATTTGGTTACGGAATGGCACCTTTCTATACCGTCTTATCGATGTGGGTCGGTGTGCTGCTCCTAACGACGATTGTTTCGTGGAAGTACTTGATTCCAGAAGATAAGCGTTTCCCTAAAGCAAATCGGATCCAACAGTATGTCGGTAAACTACTTTTATACCTGATCTTATCCTTCACCCAGACAACCTTTATCATGCTCGGCGAGCTGGTCATCATAGGATTAAGGCCACGGAGCCTATTGGCAATGTTAGCCACAGCCTATCTGGCAACGACGGTTTTTACCATTATTATGTTTACTTTTGTCTACATGTTTGGCAATATCGGGAAAGTGCTCAGTGTCCTCATGATGATTGCCCAACTATTTGGAACCGGCGGCGTCTACCCACTGGAACTAATTCCATCACACTTGGCAAGTTTGGCGCCATTCCTACCGTTTACCTACGTCATCCAAGCATTTCGAGAAGCCATTGCCGGCCCAATTCCAAGCGTCTACTGGCACGCAATGCTGATTCTGGCCGCATTTGGCGGGATCTTCCTACTGATGGCGCCTCTTAGACGAGTGTTTGTTAAACCGCTTTCGAAGATGGAAAATGGCTTTCATAAGTCGCAGTTATAAGATACATTCTGTTTTGAAAGTTTAACCTAAAAAGGCCCACAAAATCATTTGCTGATTTTGTGGGCCAGTTTGTGTTATAAGACGGAGATACGCCCTGATTTCTTCTGAGTCTCACTGCTATCTAAATTGAAACTGAGACGATTCGCTGGTCAAACTCTTACTTAAAGAATCCTACGCATGTCCAATCCACGGGCACTCCGAATATTTTCAATCACAATGAGCGCATTCTTATCCTCACTTTCAATAATCGGCACCAACTTGGTGACTCGACGTGGACCAGCAATCATGTAGAGCATGTGCTGGTCGGCATCGCTATAATAACCGGTGCCATTAAAAATCGTCATTTCCTGATCTAACTCTTTGGAAATGGTCACCGCAATTTGTCGATACTTTGGTGAAACCACCAAGACCGCCTTTTTAGCACCAATATTCGCCAAAAACTGGTTGGTAAACACGGAATAAACGTACAGATAAATCACCGTTAAAACAGTATTGGTGAACCCAATAATCATGATGAACGGAATGACAATGAACAGTTCAAATATCAAACTGCCGGTTCCAAGTGAAATACCAAAAAAGTAGTTGAGAATCTTACCAATAATCGTATCACCGGCAATTGTCCCATTGAAGCGAAAAATCAGCCCGATTGAGATGCCCGTTAAAGCGCCGGCTAACAGTGTCGGCACAATCAACTCGCGGGTGTGATAGGTATAAAAGACGGGAATCTTGAGGAAGACCGTCATCCAGGCAATTGCCCAAATCGTTAAATAGGTAGTCTTCTTTTCAAACAGCTTGTAGCCAATCACAATTAAAAGAACGTTAATCAGCAGATTTGACAGGTACGATGGCACACCAAAAGCATATTATAACAGTGCCGTGATTCCCATCGCCCCGCCTTCACCAAGGTGAGAAGGCAACAGCAGATAGTTATAAGTCATCGAATAGATGAACGCCCCCACTGCGACGCCAATTAATTCGGTCGATTTAATATTTAGTTTTCGCCAATAATTCCAAATTGAATTCATTTTGCGCCCACCATCCAATGTTAATTTGTCCAAGTAAATGTTGGCCATTTTGTCTTAATAATAGCTTAATTTATTTCTCAGCAAAAAATAGGGTAACTTGGCAACAAATGATTTTATTTGACAGCCATGTCGGGGTCAAGTATTATGTCTATGAAGGGCTAATCCCTTCTAATTAACTAACATTAACGTTTAAAATAGGTGATTCGCTACCGGAAGTGCGACCGATAAAAATTGGTGACTCACTACCACAAGTGTGAGCGATATTCATTGGTGATTCGCTACCATGAGTGCGACCGATAGGCGTGGGGGCTGATTTATCAGCCTCTTTTTTATTGGAATTTTGGAGAACCCAGCATGAGAATTTACTATATTGAAACTGACTATATAAACTATTTAAGACAATTTGATTCCCACGTGATGCTCAATAAATCCCATCGGCCTTACGTTGGAGTAGTTTTACGTGTCCACGGCGTTGATTATTTTGCCCCATTTGAAACTGCCAAAACAAACAAGAGGGTTAATAGTCAACTAACTTTCAAAATCTGGGATAAACGCCCGGGGTTATGGTGCCGGTCCATTATCCTTCTTACTGCTAAACAACATGATCCCAGTTCATCAGGATTCCTTAAAAATGTTAGATATGGATTTAATTGCTAAAACCAAGCCACAAAAATACCCCTCGATTTAAAATTGAAGTGCAACACCTGCTCTACTAGACCAGTTCTTTATTCAGACTAGTCAAAAAGGCCATGAAGA
>NZ_BDGB01000149.1 GCF_002157585.1 Lentilactobacillus parakefiri | reverse complement strand
TGCCGAGTTCCTTAACGAGAGTTCACTCGCTCACCTGAGGATTCTCTCCTCGACTACCTGTGTCGGTTTGCGGTACGGGTAGTTGATGACTCACTAGAAGCTTTTCTCGGCAGTGTGACGTCAGTTGCTTCCCTACTTAAATTTCGGTCCTCATCACCACTTGTCAACCCGCCAAAAAGCATTTGACTCTTTGACTGACTCGTGGCTTGAACATCCGTTTCCAGCTGGATGCACAACTTAGCCTCCTGCGTCCCTCCATCGCTCAAACATCATCAACTAGTACAGGAATCTCAACCTGTTATC
>NZ_BDGB01000148.1 GCF_002157585.1 Lentilactobacillus parakefiri | reverse complement strand
TTTTGGCAAATATTCGCGAAGCAAGCCGTTAGTATTTTCGTTAGTTCCTCGTTGCCAAGGAGAGTGAGGATCGGGAAAGTAGAAGGGCGTACCAAACTTATCAGTTAAACATTGAACTTTGGCAAACTCTTTACCCCTATCCGGGGTAATCGTTAACGATCTGCCAGGCCATAGCTTCATTAAGTCGCTCAAAGTATCCGTGACTGCTTCTGAAGTTCTTTTAGCAGCTTTACCAATAAGCAGGTAACGAGATTTTCGATCAACCAATGTAACGACACAAGCCTTTCCGCTTTTGCCTAACACGGTATCACCTTCCCAGTGACCAATTTCTACACGGTTGTCAGCTTCTCGCGGACGATCATGAATCTTGTTGGGGATTGGAATCTTTCCTCGCTTTTCTTGATAAGCTTTATTGTGGCGAGACTTGCCGTGATGCCTTAGATGGCGCACGGCACTAGAGCTGCCAGATTTAAACAAATTATCAAATAAGCCATTGAAAATCCCACGGTAAATAGTCGTAGTACTGATCTGCACCGGATACTTTTCGACTGCCA
>NZ_BDGB01000147.1 GCF_002157585.1 Lentilactobacillus parakefiri | reverse complement strand
TCGTATGGCCAGGTCTATAGCTGGGGTAACAAATATGAAAAAGATGGTGCGGACGGATTAGCTGATCGTCGTGGAAAAGCTAAAGAAGATAATGGTCATCTTTCTGAATTGGAAAAGAAGGACTTGGAGATTAAGCGTCTGAAGGCACGATTGGAATATGTTTCAACTGAGGCAGCTATTCTAAAAAAACTTCAGGAAATCGAAAGGAAGGATGCCCCCAACAAAAATATCAAGCCGTTCAAACACTCTCCCAAAAAGTAAATCCGGACACGAAACAGAAATATG
>NZ_BDGB01000146.1 GCF_002157585.1 Lentilactobacillus parakefiri | reverse complement strand
TCCTGGTTTCTCAGTTTAATGTTTATAACGAGAAGTCTCTGAAGCGGATCCACCGAGGATTCAAAGGACTCCAGGACACCTTGGAAGCATCATTTATTTAAGTTAGATACATATTATATGTACGAAGGCATTTCATTTACACAAGATTCTTGACGCTACCTTAATTCCACGTTCGAGTATATTGAATGAATATGAATTCAAGGAGCACATATTCGCCACACAGCAAAAAAGCCTAACATTACAGCTTTTGCTGTGCGCACGTTAGGCTTTTCATAACGGTAATTATGAATATTGAACCGAACTGTCTTGAAGATAGTTAATTGAATTGTTTAACAGTTTCAAAATGGTACTGTATGAGTAAAGATTCATAATTTCATTAATTTGTGGTGCTGATTGATTTCCAGTAAATGAAATGTTTAGTGGGAAGTACAACTTTCGTCCTGAAATACCAGTCTCCGCACTCACCATGTCAATCATTTTCTTGAAATCAACTTCATCATCAGGGCTGTCTTTTAGCTTTTTAATTTTATCACTTAAGGTGTTCAACACTGATAATGTATCACCCTTTGAAAGTTTATCAAGCTTACTGAGATCCATATGCTGATCACAAACATTAGCATAAAAGCCAATATGTTTCATGATATCCGTAAGTTTATAAGACTCATTTTGATAAATCTTAGTAACCTGATAAATAAATTCTCTCAAATTAGTAAGCGATAGTTTTTGCAATTTCTTTGCAATTTCGGTTTCGCCTTCATTGATTAACTCAGTAATTTTGTCTACCAAGTCATCTACTGTATCTTTTCGAATGTATTCTGCATTCATCCAATCCAACTTATCTTGATTAAAATATGCTGGTGATTTCGACATTCGATCTGGGTCATATCGCTTGATCAATTCATCCCTTGAGAAGATTTCATCTTCGCCAACAGGTGACCAACCCAGAAATGCAATAAAGTTAAAGATTGCATCACTTAGATAGCCTTGACGCTTGTACTCACTAATAAATTGAAGTGTGTCCTTATCTCGTTTACTTAATTTTTTCCGAGTCTTTGGATTGTAAATCAAAGAAATGTGACAAAAGTTTGGGTGAGTCCATCCCAAAGCTTCATAAATCGCAATTTGCTTTGGTGTATTGGCAATATGATCATCGCCACGAAGGACATGAGTGATATCCATTAAATGATCATCAACTACAACTGCAAAATTATAGGTTGGAATACCGTTACTTTTTTGAATAATGAAGTCACCGCCCATGTTATCACTGTCAAAGGAAACATGACCCTTTGCAATATCATTCCATGAATAGGTGTAATGCGGTGGTAAATGAAGTCTTACACTCGGTGCTAATCCAGACGCAGCAGCTTTCTCTTGATCCTCAACACTTCGACCATACCATCTGCCATCATAATGAGGCGCTTCACCATGAGCCTTTTGCACATTACGCATTTCTTCAAGCTCGTCCTCAGTTGTGTAATCTTTATATGCAACGCCCTCCTTCAGTAACTTTTCGATATATTTAGAATAAATCTCCGTTCTTTCAGATTGACGATATGGTGCATACTTTGGATTAGGTTTATCTGCACCCTCATCCCAATCAATTCCTAGCCACTTTAGATTATCTTTTTGACTTTCTTCCCCATGCGGAACATTTCTTTTTGAATCGGTATCTTCAATTCTCAACACCATCGTTCCATTGAAATGACGGGCAAAAAGATAATTAAATAACGCTGATTGTGCATTTCCAATGTGTAAAAATCCCGTTGGACTTGGTGCATACCTCACCCTCACATTTTTATGATTATCTTCATTATTCATGATCAACTCATTCCTCCACTGGATACATATTGTTATATTATCGTTTATTTTGTCACCCTATGTTGAACCGTATTCTGATCAACAGAAATATTTTGTGATGCTGGGTGTTCTTTATTTAAATCATTAATTGCTAAATGCAAATCATCGATGAAATCATCGGCAATTGTCATTGTCATCGAAGGACGTACAACAATTCTACTAATAGTTGTATCATCACGATTCTTCGGAAGAGGATATGCAGGTACTTGCCAACCATGCTTTGTAAGTTCTGATTCCAAATCATATAATGTCCAGCCAACATTAGCATCATCGGCTAATTTCCAGCAATTAATCGGCAACTGTGAACCGTCATTTACAATCTCAAAGATGCCAAACTGCTTTAATTCATCAGTCAACTTCAAGGATACTTTACGTACGTTATTCATAATAGCTTTAAATCCGTTAACACCAAAGCGAATAAAGTTATAGTATTGAGCAACAATGTGTGCACCACTGTGTGAAAAGTTAATGGCAATTGAATCAACAGTTTTGCCAAGGTACGGAACCTGGAATCGCATTTCTTTAGGCAAATAATCGTAATTGTTCTTCTTCCATACAATCCAACCAATGCCTGGGTAAACCATTCCGTATTTGTGTCCAGAAACGTTAATCGAAACAACATTCTTCAAACGGAAGTCCCAAGGTTTAAAGCCATCAACAAACGGTGCAAACAGTCCACCAAATGCTGAATCAACGTGAATTCTTAAAGGTAATAGCGCCGTCTTATTATATTCAGAAACCAACTTATCCAATTTCTGAATATCATCAACAGCTCCGGTATAGGTAATTCCTTGAATACCAACAATACCGATTGTGTTTTCATCGACATAATCCATTACATGGTCCATATCCATTGACATGTGTTCACCATCAATAGGTACTTGACGTAACTCAACATTCCAATAAGTACAGAACTTTTCCCATACAACCTGATAACCAGACATAATAACCAAATTTGGTTTGTGTGTATGAAGATCATCGATATCAAAACCGGCATCCTTTGCTCTGTGCTTCCATCCAAGCAAAAGTGACAATCCGCCTAACATGCATCCTTCAGAGGAGCCAACAGTTGACGTGCCAATAAAGTCTTTGTACATCTTTTGACCATCTGGTACCCCCCAAAGGTGAGCAAGAAATGATACACAATAGTTTTCCATAGCAGCTGTTTTGGGATATTCCGACTTATCAATTGCGTTTGTATTTAAAGCACTTAACATTAATTTGTCAGCTTGGGGTTCCATTTCAGTTGTGCAGAATGTTGCCAAATTCTGATCTGCTTTTGCTTCATTTAGTCGGTAATGCTGGACAAGCTGCGCAGCAACATCTGGTGCCATTGGATGTTCTGGCATCGTATCAGTAGGCAATGACATACCAGATTCAATACTACTCAAAAAGTTTTTTTCTAGATCTACTCTGTCTAAGTTCTGTTCATCGTTATTTGTCATAATGTTGTGCGACCTTTCTTCTATTAATGTGACGACTTATTATCATGAGTTCCAGATACATCATGTGCCGTTTGAGAACCAGCAGGAAGAATGTTTTTTTCCTCCTTGGAAAGCTCCTGTGCAACAGGAATTCCCAATTCTCCAGCCCACTTCTTGTGATATCGATAAAGAACAAACGGAATGAATACCACAATCACAAATGCAATTCCGAGCAAAAGTAAATACGTCCGTTGTGCTGAAGGTGCAAGTTCTGCAGGTGGGAAAAATGTGATAACAAACCCAAATGCCGACAAAACAAGACCAAGCACGCCATATATTTTTCTGAATAATGAACTGTTCGCTGCCAAAAATGTTCTGTTCAATTCTTTATGCTTGAATTGAAGTACCAAATAGCTCGCAAAAAGTAATACATACATCAGCGTATAAAGAGCAACGGTCAAACTAATGGCAGTTTGGAAAGAAAGATTTGATGAATTCTTTCCTGAACCAAACGTTAGTAATGCTCCCATAGCTGAAACAATTAAACCTTGTAAAATCATGACATTCGTTTCAATTCCATATTTATTTGCTTTTGAAAATCTTGGTGGTAAGAAGCCGGATTTTGCTGCTTCAAACATTCCTGCATTTGGACCAACAACCCAACTGCTTATTTCGCCAAGGACACCGACTGCCAAAAGGAAGCCAGTTACTTTTTCAACGATTACAACGCTAATTCCAAATTTTTCTACCAGCTCACCGTACGCGTAGACAATTCCATCACTTAATTGAATTTTATCTGCGGGAATCGTACCAGCAATTGCCATACTTCCGATAATATCTGAAGCGATTGCACAAATTGCCAAGGCAATCATAACCTTTGGATAAACTCGTGGATTTTTTAAATTCTTTACATGAGGTGCTGAACCTTCTGCGCCAGCAAAGACAAGCATGAATGGAACAAATCCAACTAAAACATTTCCGCTCCAACTCTTAGGTAATAAGGTATGCATGTTAATATTGATCAGCATTGGATTACCTTGTAACAAATAGATAACGAAGATAATTAAAAGGAAAAATACCGGAATGATAACACCAAGGCTGAAACACCATTGTGCAATTTTACCTGTAACAGCTGTTCCATGCTGCTGCGCAAAAATTAATCCCCACAAAATTACCATCATTAACATGAACTTGATTGCCGGATTATTATTGATAATCGGCATATCAAATGAAATTGATAGGCATCCAATGATGAAGAACATCATTGTATTCATTCCAACCGTAATATGAATCCATTGGTAGAATAATGCTGCCCATCCGGTCTTTTCACCTAGCATATTTCTAGCCCAAGTAAAGATTCCACCTTTACTCCAACCATCAATTGATGCCATTTCACCAGATGCCCGTGTTACTGGGATAAACCATAGAACACCTGCTAAGAAGCTGTCCAAGATCTATGATTTTTGATATACTTCTATGTAAAAAGCGAGTTTAAGCTATGAAAAATTATCCCAGCAATATTACTCGGCAACAATTTGAATTAATTCGACCAGCTTTAGAAAATTTTCGTAAGCGAACTAAGCCTCGAAAATATGACCTCTACGAGGTCTTCTGTGCGGTCCTATATGTCTTGAAAACCGGTTGCCAATGGCGTCAAGTCCCCGGTGATTTC
>NZ_BDGB01000145.1 GCF_002157585.1 Lentilactobacillus parakefiri | reverse complement strand
TAGGAGGCGTGTACAGTTTATGTTCAGTTAGTAGATTAATAATTAACCGAACCAGCTTCCTAGCGGTCAACACACAAGCTCGACGATGTTGATACTTTGGTACCTCCCGGAACTTCTTCTGGTAGTACCTGGCATAAGTGGGATCATAGCGCCTTACTGAGTTGGCAGCTTCAACTAAGTAATAACGTAGGTATTGGTTACCACTTTTGGTTCGCGGCGTTAATTGTCGCTCATGATTTCCTGATTGACTGCGTTGCCATGATAAGCCAGCGTAGCCGGCGAGACTAGCATCATTGGGGAAACGGTCAATTTGGCCGATTTCAGCCAGTAATCCGGCCGCATACACTGGTCCAATTCCCGGAATACTTTGGAGTGAG
>NZ_BDGB01000144.1 GCF_002157585.1 Lentilactobacillus parakefiri | reverse complement strand
TCCGAGGCTAGCCCTAAAGCTATTTCGGAGAGAACCAGCTATCTCCAAGTTCGTTTGGAATTTCACCGCTACCCACACCTCATCCCAGCACTTTTCAACGTACACGGGTTCGGGCCTCCAGTGCGTTTTACCGCACCTTCACCCTGGACATGGGTAGATCACCTGGTTTCGGGTCTACAGCAACATACTAAAACGCCCATTTCAGACTCGCTTTCGCTGCGGCTCCGGCTTTTAAACCTTAACCTGGCATGTTACCGTAACTCGCCGGTTCATTCTACAAGAGGCACGCTATCACCCATTAACGGGCTCTAACTGCTTGTAGGCACATGGTTTCAGGAACTATTTCACTCCCCTTCCGGGGTGCTTTTCACCTTTCCCTCACGGTACTGGTTCACTATCGGTCACTAGAGAGTATTTAGCCTTGGGAGATGGTCCTCCCGGATTCCGACGACGTTTCACGTGTGTCGCCGTACTCAGGATCCTGAACTGAGGGTCATTGATTTCACCTACGGGGCTATCACCCGGTTTCGCCAACCTTCCCAGATTGTTCGATTA
>NZ_BDGB01000143.1 GCF_002157585.1 Lentilactobacillus parakefiri | reverse complement strand
CCAATCACAATTCGTTCTCTATTACCAAGTTAATCAACGGCCCACTGACCAGCGAACTTTCATTCCTTTCTTAAAATCAATGAATTTCACGCAAACGCCCGTCAACTATATCGTTGCCGATGCGGGCTACGGCAGTGAGCCAAACTATCAAGTCGTTAAAGAGAAATTGGGTAAGATTCCCTTGATTCCTTACACCATGTATCTGAAAGAACAATCGAAGAAATATCGCACTGAGCTGAGTAAAGTGATGAATTGGGAATATCATG
>NZ_BDGB01000142.1 GCF_002157585.1 Lentilactobacillus parakefiri | reverse complement strand
GCGACGTCTCCGGCCAGCAATTGTTCGTTGATCGGTTGTTTTAGCTGATTTTCCAAGGACGTTTTGTGGCTTCTTGGAAGACATTAATGCAAAGTTGATCGGTAAGAATGTATTGGCGTCACTCCAACCCAAAGTTAAAGCCCGGTATCCCGTAATATATAACTGTTTGTCATGGTCAAAGACTCGCGCTAGTAATTCGGTTTGGGTGGCGTACTCACGGGAAAAGAGTGT
>NZ_BDGB01000141.1 GCF_002157585.1 Lentilactobacillus parakefiri | reverse complement strand
CCCGATTAGCCACAAATACCAAGCGAAGCTTGAATTTTTGGTTCCCGACGTGCGCTTCGACAAAGCAGCTGTATTGATAAGCTTGCTTGGGTTGATATTTTGAGGCCTGCAGTCGCTTGTATAATGCTTTAACTGAATATTGCCGTCCGCGATATTGATAGTAAATTTTGCTGGACCGTTTAAGCATGTCCACGCCGTTTAATCCCAACTTGGTTAAT
This sequence comes from Lentilactobacillus parakefiri, assembly GCF_002157585.1. GTDB lineage: Bacteria > Bacillota > Bacilli > Lactobacillales > Lactobacillaceae > Lentilactobacillus > Lentilactobacillus parakefiri. Next base: position 353 of record NZ_BDGB01000141.1, on the reverse strand, counting down.
TCATAGAACATTTTTGGTGAGCTATACCAGCTATCAAATAACACATAGTCAGCTAGAACGCCATTTGCGAGGGCTTGCTTGACAAGTTGCAATGAAACGAGGTTCAGTTTTTGCTGTGCTTGGCGACGTCTCCGGCCAGCAATTGTTCGTTGATCGGTTGTTTTAGCTGATTTTCCAAGGACGTTTTGTGGCTTCTTGGAAGACATTAATGCAAAGTTGATCGGTAAGAATGTATTGGCGTCACTCCAACCCAAAGTTAAAGCCCGGTATCCCTTAATATATAACTGGTTGTCATGGTCAAAGACTCGCGCTAGTAATTCGGTTTGGGTGGCGTACTCACGGGAAAAGAGTGT
>NZ_BDGB01000140.1 GCF_002157585.1 Lentilactobacillus parakefiri | reverse complement strand
TCATCTTGAGGTGAGTTTCACACTTAGATGCTTTCAGCGTTTATCTCATCCATACGTAGCTACCCAGCGGTGCGCCTGGCGGCGCAACTGGTACACCAGCGGTATGTCCATCCCGGTCCTCTCGTACTAAGGACAGCTCCTCTCAAATTTCCTACGCCCGCGACGGATAGGGACCGAACTGTCTCACGACGTTCTGAACCCAGCTCGCGTACCGCTTTAATGGGCGAACAGCCCAACCCTTGGGACCGACTACAGCCCCAGGATGCGATGAGCCGACATCGAGGTGCCAAACCTCCCCGTCGATGTGGACTCTTGGGGGAGATAAGCCTGTTATCCCCAGGGTAGCTTTTATCCGTTGAGCGATGGCCCTTCCATACGGTACCACCGGATCACTAAGCCCGACTTTCGTCCCTGCTCGACCTGTCTGTCTCGCAGTCAAGCTCCCTTCTGCCTTTACACTCGTTGAATGATTTCCAACCATTCTGAGGGAACCTTTGGGCGCCTCCGTTACTGTTTGGGAGGCGACCGCCCCAGTCAAACTGCCTACCTGACACTGTCTCCCGCCACGCTTAGTGGCGCGGGTTAGAGTGTTCACACAGCGAGGGTAGTATCCCACCAACGCCTC
>NZ_BDGB01000139.1 GCF_002157585.1 Lentilactobacillus parakefiri | reverse complement strand
ATTGGGAATATCATGTCAAAGACGATTACTACGTGGATAATCACCACATCCGCTTTTCATATTACGGCATGAGCCATCGAACTGATAAAAATGGGTTTACCCGCAACTTTAAAGTTTATCGGGCCGACGATTACGATGACCCCGAAGGTTAATATTGGTCGACCACCCGCATGGGTAACCAACGCAGAATCAACATTAACCCGAATTGGGAATCCCAAAAAGAATATATTCGTGAACAGCTTTCAAGCCCAGAGGGCAAGGCCATTTTCGCTAAGCGAAAACTTGAGGATGAGCCAGCCTTTG
>NZ_BDGB01000138.1 GCF_002157585.1 Lentilactobacillus parakefiri | reverse complement strand
TTGGCTATGGTTGGCGGAAGACCACGATTAGATTTGCTAAAACATTGGGCAGCACCGTTATCCTATGTCTCAATCGGCGATACTTTCACTGTAAGGCCTGCCAAACCAACTTTCTGGCACAGACGAGTGCAGTGCCGGCGCACTGCACAATCGCGAATACGACCCGGAAACAATGTTTAGAAAAACTGACCGAACCCGTTTCTCTCAAACACATTGCTAATGAATTATCCACTTCAGATTCATTCGTTGGTCGTCAGCTCTTGCGCGCTGAACGGGACTTTCAAACTAATTGGC
>NZ_BDGB01000137.1 GCF_002157585.1 Lentilactobacillus parakefiri | reverse complement strand
GCTGCCATTAAGAATAATCATGGTGTCAAGCCAGGGTTGATTCACAGCGACCAGGGATCAAGCTATACATCCGGACGCTATACTACTGCATTGGCTGGAATGGGCATCGTCCATAGTATGTCGCGGCCAGGAACTCCAGGGGATAACAGCCCAATGGAAAGCTTCTGGAGTCACATCAAGACGGCATTTTTTGCCTTCGAACAACCGTTATCTGAGATCGAGATGATCACTTTAATTCAAAAGTGCATTAACTGGTACAACAACGAACGACGACAAGAAACACTCAACGGCATGACCCCAGTGGAATACCGGAATCATACCGTTGAAGAAACTGCATAACAGTTTTAATTATTTAATTGTCTACTTGACCCGGGGTAGCTCCGTTTCTGCCTTTTTATTAACCAGCCTACCGCTACTTTTCGCATGGATGTTCCATTGACCCCTAAAACAATAGATCAATAAATATGTTCTTCAAGAAAGACTAGCAATTGTTATACAAGTAAATAATATTTACTTGTATAACATGTAGCACAGATAAATATCGTTTGCATTTGTTAAGGTTACTGTTCTCGCTCTTTTTCAAGTAGAGTATTATACATATCTTTTTGTCGGTTATTCATAGACGTTTCAGTGTATGTCTGAATTAAACGGTTAAGAAGAGAATCGAAAGTTTTCTTTTCATGAGCCTCCTCTGGGGGGAGAAAATACGACAAAACACGTAGTTTCTCAACGCTTTCTTTAGAAACACGTTGCACTGTCATAGCCTTTTTTTTCTTTTTGTCGGTTTGCTTTGGTCGAGTCTGCATACCAGTAATAGGTCCAAAACTGTTTTGCCCTTTAATATTAACACTCTTACTTTTAAGAGAAGATTGAGGATGCTCAAGTACCGGCTTGATTTGTGGCAATTTCTTCTTTTGACTATCGTCCATTTTTTAACCTTCTTCCTCTTGTAGTGCTAATTTATGAAGATCAATTTCGTCTAAAACGTTTTCAAACACTTTATGTGCCCGTTGATCCCACTGATCGTTTTGACCAGTATAAATTTTACCCATTGATATACCTTCAGCATCATATGCTTTAAGTCGTTCTTGATAAGTAACTATTGTATTCAAGACGTTATTCCCAAATTCTTGGCGTGCATCTGAAAGTACTTTCTTATCAACACGCCCACCAGCACGTAACATGCACGGCAGTATTCCAACAATGTCCAATTTGGCTCCGTAATTATCAATCAGATATTGCATGTAGTTAATGTAAGTTTTGGCACCATCAAAACTCAGTTCCTGCGTTTGTAAAATTATAATACAGTAGTCTGATGCCATCATTGCATTATCCGAAAAATCGCTAATGGTTGGTGGCACATCTAGGTAGATGGCATCATATTGTTCTCGCAATGGTTCTAACAATTGTCTCAAATATGTAACCTGTCTTTTATCATCGTCAGGAAAAGACTGTAATAACATTTTTGGTAAACGACTAAATTGTGTATTAGACGCAATTAAATCAAGATTAGGAATAATCGGAGTAATCTGATTAGTAAGATCACCGTTCGTAAAACCATCGGTAATATTCTTGTTAATATCTGTTATATTACCTGTTTTCGCTAATATACTGGTAGCATTGGCCTGTGGGTCCAAATCAACCACTAAAGTTCTCCTGTGTTTATTTACCGCTGATATATAGGAAAGCATCGTCACGGTTTTCGTCTTACCAACGCCGCCCTTAAAATTCCCTACAACAAATACGTCTGCGCTCATACAATCATCTCCTCAGCAAGAGTATACATTTTCGAAGTTGCGTTTTCAACTGTATACGAGAAAACATTTTGGTCAATTCCAACTTTTTTAAAGAAAAGTTTATGTTTATTTACATGTAAATAAAGTTTACTTGTAAATATAGTTTACTTGTAAATATTATTTACGACATGTGTGAAAGCTATATCGTAACGGATATAGGCAGTCATCCATTTACATGTAAATAAAGTTTACTTGTAAATATAGTTTACTTGTAAATATTATTTACTTGTTACACAAGTGAACTTTTGCTAATGTTTACAGACACCAATAACGCTTAATTTAGGCTTTACACGCCAACTGGCGTCATGTACAATATGCTTGTAAATAAAAAAAGGGAACGCAAAGTTGCGAACCCATAAAAAATAAAGATAAAAAAAGAGAACGTTGCATGAATGGTATGGCCATACCATTCATGCAGCCACACAAGAAGCACCCCTTCTTGCACGACCTTTTTAACGTTCAGTCAAAAATATTGAGAATATTTTTCAAATTGTTTTGTGGGTGTTAGACACACCCGTCATTTTAACAACGAAAGTATACCATATTTTGACAACGATTTCTATACATACCCCTTAGGAATCCCAATCCAATCATGATGCGTTATGATTAATTCGTTAAAAAAGAGCTGCAAGGAAAGTAACCTTGTCGCTCTTTTTTGATAGGAGAGATTAATCATGCACATCATCAAGGGAACTAAACAATTTATTCGCCAATTTAACTTTTTTGAAAAAAAGGGGTTTAACCCAACCAAGTGCTCCATCCTCAATCATTTATATGATCGCATGGAATCGTCCATTAAACGGCCTCTCGATTATTTTGACACAGACAAACGGGCATTCTTCATTATCTACTCCAATGAACAGATGGCCAAGGACATCAACGTCTCGGTAAGAACAGTCGCTAGTTATATGGATCAACTGGTCGATGAGAAATGGATCACTCGTTACAATACCAAAACCAACGCAACTTACCGGATTTTCATTCCGCGGTTTGCCACGGCAACTTCACCATTCTGGTACACCCCTGGTAATTTTTGCTGGGGGGGGTGGAAAAAATTTCTACCAAATCAGACTTTAAATCATATTTTGACATATAAAACAGATTATACAAATGATACACGAAATGGGGAAAATAGCTCGATTCTCGCAAGATTTCCAAGGAAAGAACCCCGGGCTGTGGATAACTCAACTAAACATGTTGCCCCCAACTCCCAACCAACGCAACTACCAGAGAAACCTAAAAAACCAGGGGCTACTAAAAACCAGGGGCTTGATGCCATGGAAATGGATATTATTGCCGATCAATTAGTTAAACAAGGCGGACTCCCGGAACGGGCAGTCTCCATCATGAGAAGTCTTTCGTTTGGTGATGCTAAAAAGCTGTACACTTATGGCGGGTTAGTTTATAAAGCCAAGAAAGCGGTTTACAAACGGCATAGCGAAGTCCAAGACATGGGGCTGGCGGTATCGCTGGAACAAAATACCGAAATGCGAGACAAACTTGCAGATACCCTCCAGCGAATCTTATACAGTGCCAACCGAAAAACTGCTAATCCGGTCGGGGTTGAGAAATACATCATGGTCTCACTAAAAAATTATTTTGAAGAAAGTTGTGATAAATACCTTCAGGAATTGCATTACGATCCCGCAAACTATCCCGAAGATTCCTATACGCCCGCGTATGCTTACTAACTAAGACCAGTGCTAGCTAGGCTTAGTTTGCACGCCCTAAATTCCGGATGATCTTATCGTTTTCGGGCTTGAGGGCCGCTTTAATGGCGTTAGTTGCCGCACAGTGGGAGGGGTTAAAATTGCGCACTTGTCCAATAGCGGTTGGTCGGCAAATCTTCACATTGCTTGTAGATCAGAAGCTGCCGTTACGTCCCATTCAGGCATTATTCCGGTTTATCGTTTTAGAAAATGAACGTTAAGGGATCCCTAACATCTTTGCACTTGTGGTATCCGCTGCCAAGCTGAATGGTTTAAGTTTTAGACCCAGCCAAACCGACAACCATTATTTTGGATTAACTAGCATAGGAACCGATCCTTTTTGTCGCCCATGGCGTTGAATTTATCTATCAGGGCCGCCTGGGCGTTCTCTGACACTTGTCACTACATGGATCTGTAAACGTAATCCACACCCCCCTCTGGTTGATTAATGGCGTTCTTAGATGCCTGGTTACCGTTAAATAATCAAGTGAGATTGCTTAGCGTAAATCGATATTTATATCCGCTAAGCGCTAAAATTGGGTTCACCGATTGCCGACAAACCATTCGACATGGTGACCTAAATAAGCTCCAAACGCGGTTATTAGAAAGGCAGCTGAGCGGTCATTGTCGATCTGCCTGGCGTCTTGAAGTAAACCAATGTAGAAGAGCTTTTCCTCTAAGAAGCTGTCTAAAATCTCTTAAGTAATAGTGCTAAAAACGCTAAAACGACCATTTGCAGACTGGTGGTTAATTGACGCTCACAATTTTTCCAAAGTCGCCGACAAGTCTCTAGCCAAC
>NZ_BDGB01000136.1 GCF_002157585.1 Lentilactobacillus parakefiri | reverse complement strand
TTCCAAGGTGTCCTGGAGTCCTTTGAATCCTCGGTGGATCCGCTTCAGAGACTTCTCGTTATAAACATTAAAATGAGAAACCAGGAAGCGATCCAGTGAATCTTCCGTTGGAAATTGTTCTTTGTGGAGGGTGGTGCGCTTGAGATGCTTATTAAAGTTCTCAATCAGGTTAGTGGAGTATAGTGATTGCCGGATAGCTGGTGGAAAGTCCATGAAAGTGAGTAAATTCGGCATTTTAAGCAGATCTTTGATTAATTTGGGATAGGTCTGATGCCAGTTGTTGGCGAACTCATTCAGTTTCAGTTCGGCTGCTTCACGGTTGGCGGCCCGATGAACTTGTTTAAAGTCACTGATCACGGCCTTGCGGTCTTTTACGCGAACTTTGTTCATCAGATTCCGCCCAACATGAACCAGGCAACGTTGTCGTTTGGCTTTAGGGAAATGCCGATTCAAGCCTTCATCCAAACCAACTAACCCATCGGCCACAAACAACAGCACATCTTTAACGCCCTGCTTGATCAAGGTTCCCAGCAGTTCAGTCCAGATTCCAGTCGATTCCGTTGGCGCCACTTGGTAGTTCAGCACTTCTTTCGTACCATCTGGACGAATGCCAATCGCAATATGAACGGCTTCTTTTTGAACGGTATCCCGCTTTAACGGCAAGTAAGTGGCATCTAAGAAGATGGCCGCATATTGTGAAGCCAGTCGACGTTGCTGGAAAGCTTGAACCTGTTCATTGACGGCTTTAGTCATGTTGGAAACCATGGCTTTGGAGTAGTGAGCACCGTACATTTTCTC
>NZ_BDGB01000135.1 GCF_002157585.1 Lentilactobacillus parakefiri | reverse complement strand
TAAGTCGCTCAAAGTATCCGTGACTGCTTCTGAAGTTCTTTTAGCAGCTTTACCAATAAGCAGGTAACGAGATTTTCGATCAACCAATGTAACGACACAAGCCTTTCCGCTTTTGCCTAACACGGTATCACCTTCCCAGTGACCAATTTCTACACGGTTGTCAGCTTCTCGCGGACGATCATGAATCTTGTTGGGGATTGGAATCTTGCCTCGCTTTTCTTGATAAGCTTTATTGTGGCGAGACTTGCCGTGATGCCTTAGATGGCGCACGGCACTAGAGCTGCCAGATTTAAACAAATTATCAAATAAGCCATTGAAAATCCCACGGTAAATAGTCGTAGTACTGATCTGCACCGGATACTTTTCGACTGCCAAGCGATTCGATATTTCCTCCGGAGACCAAAGGTCTTCGCAGAAGTGTTCTCTCACCACTTCAAACACCTGAGGATTACTCAAAAGAGAAACTCTGCCACAGTTG
>NZ_BDGB01000134.1 GCF_002157585.1 Lentilactobacillus parakefiri | reverse complement strand
GGCAACTTTAAAGTAATTCTCAATTTGCCATCTTCGGGCGTATAGTTGAATGATCTCTTGTGGCTGAAGGCCTAACTGAGTCGTTGCCAGTACTAGGTAGTCATCTTGACGGGCCCGATTAGCCACAAATACCAAGCGAAGCTTGAATTTTGGGTTCCCGACGTGCGCTTCGACAAAGCAGCTGTATTGATAAGCTTGCTTGGGTTGATATTTTGAGGCCTGCAGTCGCTT
>NZ_BDGB01000133.1 GCF_002157585.1 Lentilactobacillus parakefiri | reverse complement strand
GACGAGCCTTCCCCAGGAAACCTTAGTCATTCGGTGGATCAGATTCTCACTGATCTTTCGCTACTCATACCGGCATTCTCACTTCTAAGCGCTCCACCAGTCCTTCCGGTCTGGCTTCATTGCCCTTAGAACGCTCTCCTATCACTTGACCGAAGGTCAAGTCCACAGTCTCGGTAATATGCTTAGCCCCGGTAAATTTTCGGCGCGGAATCACTCGACTAGTGAGCTATTACGCACTCTTTAAATGATGGCTGCTTCTGAGCCAACATCCTAGTTGTCTATGCAACTCCACATCCTTTTCCACTTAGCATATAT
>NZ_BDGB01000132.1 GCF_002157585.1 Lentilactobacillus parakefiri | reverse complement strand
TAATTCTAGAGCTAAACAAGCAACGCTGGCGTTGTAGTAACTGCCATAGCACTTGTACGGCCACCACTCCAGTGGTATCAACCAACCACGCCATCGGTCACGGACTAGCGACTCATGTGCTGAAGCTAGCCAGTAAATCACTCCCGGCTAAGACTATCGCCAGTCTCACCGGTATTTCGACAAACTCAGTTCAGCGTATTTTGACGGCTAATATTCATCCACACGCGAGCCGCCGGTTACCGATTAATCTATGCTTTGATGAATTCCGTTCCACGCACGGCTCCATGTCGTTTATTTGCATTGACGCCGACACTCACAAATCAGTTAAAGTACTTAGCGACCGCCTTAATAGAACCATCAAACAGTTCTTTCTTAGTCAGTACAGCACCGCAGAACGGGCCGCGGTTCAACGCGTCATCATGGACATGAACGCCTCCTATCAGGCATTCGTGCACGAACTATTCCCTAACGCCGAACTCATTATTGATCGGTTCCACATTATTCAATTAATGGGCCGGACGATGGATACCATTCGCTCTCAATGTTTAAAGCAACTCGACAAG
>NZ_BDGB01000131.1 GCF_002157585.1 Lentilactobacillus parakefiri | reverse complement strand
GAATTTACTCACTTTCATGGACTTTCCACCAGCTATCCGGCAATCACTATACTCCACTAACCTGATTGAGAACTTTAATCAGCATCTCAAGCGCACCACCCACCACAAAGAACAATTTCCAACGGAAGATTCACTGGATCGCTTCCTGGTTTCTCAGTTTAATGTTTATAACGAGAAGTCTCTGAAGCGGATCCACCGAGGATTCAAAGGACTCCAGGACACCTTGGAAGCATCATTTATTTAAGTTAGATACATATTATATGTACGAAGGCATTTCATTTACACAAGATTCTTGACGCTACCTTAAATATCATTATTGTGAGAATAGCTTATATTTTAAAATGCAATATATAATGGGGAATCTATTAAAAATGCGTTACATACACGGGCATGATTATGCACATATGCGTGAAATTATATTACACAAAAGGTACATTTTAAATCCACTAATTATTGTTTCATTTATTTTAATTGCATTTATTAGCGGTTCGTATTTGTTTTACTCTCACATCATCTTCAGTGGTAATGGCATTGATGGTGGATATGACATGATGTTTCATTTTCAACGAATAATGGATCTAACTAAGGCAATTAAAGGTCAAAATTTTTTTCCTTCCTTAACTTTTAATAGCATGAGTTGTAATGCTAACGCGATGATGCAATTATACCCATACTTTACTTTATATCCGATTGCTATGTTTTTTCTTTACATGAAGCCAACAATTTCGTCTATTTATCTTGTTTTCATGATTTTGATGTTTGTTGCTCTATTAGTTAGTTATTTTAGTAGTCTAAGTATTACAAAAAATAGATTGATTAGCTATACTTTTTCAATTCTATATTGTCTATCTTCAATGATGATGTTTTACGCTTTTGAGGCTGTTGATATTGGAGCTTTGATGGCGATGATTTTTTTGCCAATTTCAATATTTGGATATGTCAATCTGTTAAAAAATGATTCATGGATTCAATTAACAATTGGAATGATTTTGCTTACTTTTTCTCATGTTTTAACAACATTAATTTTGACTGTTACTTTGATTATTTGGACATTGTGTAGTTATAAACAAATGAATATTCATAAGTGGATTAATTTGTTTAAATCAGGATTTTTCATCCTTTTAACTACAGCAATTTGGTGGTTGCCAAGTCTGGACTTAATACTTAAAAATCAATTGGAATATCCAAATTCTTTTGGCCTAACAGGGGCTACAGACATTGTTCATTTAGTTACAATAGGACTTCATAATAGTGTTGATATGGCAGATATCATCAGCTTCTTTGCTGTAATTGGGCTTCTACTATTAATAATTTTTTGGAAGAGGCTTGATAGGTATGTTAAACAGTTTGCAATCGTTGCAATAATATCATTAGGGTTAACAACAAATATCCTACCTTGGGGTGAACCTGGTGTTGCTTCGTGGATTGTTTTGACTAAAACCCCATTATCAATTCTTCAATTTCCATGGCGGTTAGATATGATTCCTGAATTATGTTTATCATATATCTTAGCTTTTATATTAGTTCGCTTTATTAATTTTCATAAATTGTTAGTACCAAGCATAATAATAATTGCTATTATTTTCCAAATTAGTAACCAGTTACAAGTAATTCATGAAGCTAGAGCTAGTAAAGTGATTCCAATAAGATCATCAGTTTTTTACCATGATCGATTAAGATATACAAAAACACGCTATTATATCAATAAGAATAAGCAATTAAAATATGTTCTTAATTCTCCAACATCTGTATCAACAATCTATGATTACTATCCTGTCGCTGCTATGCCAATGAACTTATTTACATCTAATGGCTTTGGCTCATACAAGGGAACTAAAATAGTTAAAATTGAATCTTTAGATAATGGTCTATATAAATTTAAGATTAATCCTAAAATAATTTATGGGTTAAATTTGCCAATTGTTGAGTACAATACTCTTAAATATAAGACTTATCTTGATGGAAAACCAATCAAAAATTTTATGGGGCAAGATCACTTGTTGGTTATTCCAGCCTTAATGCATGGCTTCCACCATTTATACGTTAAAGTAATATATCCTCACGTTTTTTATGTTTCTAGGATTGTGACTTTATTGGGTGTAGTTAGTATTATAAGTAATATTTTGATGATTAAATTTAAATTATGTATAATCAAATTTAGGAACCGAAAGAAGCGCAGACGAATTGATTAAGAAAATATTTAATAACCGTAAGAATATTGAAATCAACATGGCCATTATTTTTTCTTTTTTTTGTGTTTCAATTTTTTGCGTTTATTTTCTCCTTAAAGCAAATATAATCAATGGTGCATGGGACCTTCCATTTCATTGGGGAAGAATATATGAACTAGTGAAGTCGTTTCGTAATCATGTATTTTTACCTCATTTTAATATTAATTCTATGGGGGGGAATGGTACATCTGTAATGCTGTTATATCCATATTTCACACTTTTACCATTTGTGGTTATTTTACTTTTTGTTAAATTTTCAATTTCATTATTTTACATTTTTTTTGCAATTATATATTTTGAAGGACTATTAATTAGCTTTTACAGTAGTAAAACTCTTAGTCTCAATAGTGTAACTTCTTATGTATTTTCAATACTATACTGTACTTCATCTATTTTCATGACATTTTCGTTTACTAATATGGATCTTGGGGCTCTTTTATCCTTTATTTACATGCCACTAGTAATTTTTGGATTTTCGGAATTTATAAAAAATGATAAGTGGATTGAATTAACAATTGGTGTGACTTTAATTATCTTTTCACATGTTCTTAGCAGTATTTTAGTTTTTTTGTTCATATTTGTGTGGTTCCTTGTTGATTTTAAACAGATTTGGAAAAACAAAATCAAGATGATTAATTTAGGAAAGGCTATTTTATCCGTTACACTCTTAACATCCTTCATATGGATTCCTGCTATTGTTTTTCTATTGACTAATGACATAAAAAAACCAATTAATTTCGGAATGCCAAGCAGTCTTGATTTACTATCCTTACTATATACATCAATGACTAACAATATCATGATGTCTTGGGGGTTAAGTGTTTTCGCAACTATTGGCTTCATATTTGCTCCCATTATTTTTTACCATAAATTTACCCCAACAATAAAAAAATTATATTGGTTATCTTTTGCATTTGCAATTTTTTCAACGGGACTTTTCCCATGGGAGCAATCTTTATCACATACACCATTAAGCATTATTCAATTTCCTTGGCGTTTAGACACTGTTCCACAATTATTATTCACTTATATTTTTGCAACATGTTTGACTCAGTATTTAAATTCTAAATCAAGGCCACCATACATTATATTGGTGTTAATTGTAACACTCACATGTCAATTATCTGCACAAAAACAAGTTATTAGTCTGGCAAACCGTCATACGAGTTATAATTTATTACACCCATTATTCAAAAATGATGATTATTATAAACCATATAATGCTAAAAATAATCAACCATATCTAAATTACCATATATCAAATGCTAATGAGATTAATTACGTAATTAAATCACAGTTTCCAGTGAATGACTACCCTGATTACTATCCTAAACAGTCATTTATTGAACGAGAAAATTTATCAAAAGATGTCGGTGTTTACGGGGTTAAAACTATAAAATTGAAATTATTAGGAAATGGTGAATTTCGGATTGCTGAACACCATTTACATGATATTAGAAACTTCGAAATGCCATTCGTTTATTATAATTTTGTCCATTATCAGGTTTACGAAGATCACCATCCTGTTAACTTTCATTGTAGTAGTACACATTTATTAACCTTAAATAAATTATCACGGGAAGTTAAAAATATAAAAATTCATATTGTGCCAAGTAAGTTATCATATGTTTATAACATGATTGCTATTATTGGCATCTTATATTTCGCTATTGAAATTTATAAAGAAAAGCGTAAAAGGGCATAGACAATTAAAATTTTTATACTGAAAATAAATACTATTTTGAAACTAATAAGTATGGTTATTTATATTCTAATAGATTTTAGAATCTATTAGATCAATTAGCAAAATTAGATAATTAAAAAGTTAATTGGTAGATTGCAAATTTAATCCGAATTTTTTGACAAATTGGTCAGCATGACCTGATAAGGTGTTTGCCAGTCAAGTATTTTAAGTGGTCTCTGATTAATTTCGAGTAAGGTGGTTTTCAAGCCTTGAGCACTAATGTGCTCAAAATAAGTCCCCTTAGGATAAAAATAGCGTAAGTTCCGATTAAATCGTTCATTACTACCACGTTCAGCTGGAGTATAAGCATGGCAGTAATAGGTCTTAATACCATATTGTGATTCAAGTGATACTAGCCCACTAAACTCAGTGCCACGGTCCACAGTAAAGCTGTGCACCGGACCATTAAAAGTGGTTAGGAACTTAGTTAGTGCTTCATTAACAGTCGCTGTCGTCCGATCTTTTAACCGGTATGCCCAAAGGAACCGTGATTTGCGATCGATTAAAGTTAATAAAACTGCCTTACTATGCCCACGAGGACCAACAACTGTATCTAGTTCAAAATCGCCGATGCGATTACGTTGATTAATCATCATGGGACGCTGTTCAATTGATCGCCCCAAAGATTGATTATATTTGGATCGTTGGTCAACGTTACGCCGTTGGCGTACGCCATGTTCAGGTAGATCATTCAAGGAGAAACCAATTCTCCCCTGATTTAGCCAATTATAAATAGATTTAGTAGCTATTTTAAATTCGTGAGCAATCATTCCT
>NZ_BDGB01000130.1 GCF_002157585.1 Lentilactobacillus parakefiri | reverse complement strand
CAGCCTTTGGTAACCTGAAGGCTAATTTGCGTTTCCGTCGATTATCGGTACGTGGATTAAGACAAGTCAATAATGAATTAGGAATTATCTTGATGGCAGCAAATATGAATAAATTGGCCAAAATGATAGCTAATTTAACTCATATTTTTGGTTGGATGGAAAAACTGAGCCGCATCTTCCAGAGAAAGTGGAAAATGCGCCTCAGTTTATTTATCGGCGGGACTTATGTCCCAGCCTCTTTGTCTAACAATGATTTTTTGTGTTGCTGGATTTGTCTGGTTTGAGGAGGGCTCCGACGACCCTGATGCTAACTTCTAAGGGGGCTTGAATCAAAATCCCCAAACCCGGGATTTAGATCCAAGCCCCCTTAGAAACCACATCTAAACGGGTCTCGTCGCCCACTACTCTTTTTCCAAATAAAATTCAAATCGATCACCCACATACTGGGTGCGAACGTACTCGAACGGTCTGCCATCCTGAAGCGATGTTATCTGGCGAAGCCTCAAAATCGCGTCACCACGTTTGATGTTCAGATACTCCGCAATCCGCTCCGATGCCAGCATCGCTGACACCGTCTGTTGAGCCTTGCCGATTTGTAAATTCTTTTTCTGCTCCAGTGTTCGGTAAAGGGAGCTGGTGACCTCCGACTTTTCCAAACCCGCAACAATATTTTCCGGAACCGTGGCAACCTCAAAACAAATTGGAATCTCATCGCAGTAACGAATTCGCTCCATCCGCAAAACGGCTTGATCCTGAGTGATATGTAATTTTTCCATTTCACTCAAAGACGGTTCCATCGTATGGTAAGAAATCGTCTTACTTGATGGCTTTTTTCCTTGAGCCAGCATCAGATCAGTAAACCCAGTAACGCCGGACATTTTTTCCTGAACCTTTTGATTGGCCACAAAGGTTCCAGAACCCACTCGGCGCTCTAAGATACCTTCGTCAACCAAAGTCTGAATAGCTTGACGCAGCGTCATCCGACTGACACCAAAGTCGGTCGACAACTCACGCTCAGAGGGAATTCGGTCACCAATTTTCCACCGATTTGCTTCAATATTTCGTTTAATTTCATTATGAATTTGAATATAAATTGGTAAACCCACTGATACCAACTCCCTTAGTTTTTATTCACTAATTTGCCATAACTATAGGTTGCCATAAGGTCTAGGTGATTGTCAAACACATTTAGATCACTGTCATACCCATTCTCAAGGAATCCTTTGCCCTTTAGGTTAAATTCCACAGCTTGATTGGTCGAGGTCATTTTAACAGCCGAAACAATTGAACAGTCGGTAAATCGAATAACGTTTTTGAAAGCGTCGGAATATTTCAGAACCGATCCTGCCAAATGACCATTTGAGCCGGTCGCTCTTCCAACTTGAACACTGACTGGCTGGCCACCAAGTTGATACATGCCATCCGGCTCTCCCTTAGCTTCCATCGAGTCGGTGATCAATTCCAATCGATCAGGTCCAATCATTTGATAAGCAATTTTGACTGCTTCAGGCACGACATGAAATCCATCACAAATCAGCTCAACTTTGGCTTGGGAAAGCATGGCATACCCCGCGACACCAATTTCTCGATGGTGGAACCCCCGCTGGGCATTAAACAAATGAGTGACGTGTGGCGGCCTGACCGCTTTAAGCAGCTGGTAGGTCGCATCAGAGTGGCCGACCGAAAGTTGAATGCCCAGTTTTTGGCAATCACTGATGGTGCTTCTATCAACGCCCATTTCCGGCGCATAGGTCAAGAGTTTGATCATCCCGCCCGATAGGTGATTCCACTGGACAATTTTAGCAGCATCGAGCTTTTGAATTAATGCGGTTGGCTGGGCACCATGATATTTAGGTGAAATAAAGGGGCCCTCAAGATGAATGCCCAAGATTCGCGGGTTGACCTCAGCCGCCAATTTAATTGTCTGCATGCTTTTGGCAATGAGGTCCGCACTTTGCGTCATCGTCGTGAGAAAAACGCCCGTGACCCCTTCACACGCCATTTGATCGACCATTTGGCTAATGACTTCAGGATCCGGATTCATGGAATCGGCCCCATACCCGCCATGAGTATGGACATCAATGAAACCCGGGATAATGATGCACTCAGAGGCGTCAATGATCTGATCGTCAGAATGCTGCTTAAAGGTCGATGAAGGCCCAACGGCGAGGATCGTTCGATCAAACCTGACATAGCCGTCTTCAATCACTTGTTTACCTGTATAGATAGTTGCATGAATCAATACTGTTGGCATATCCGCTCCAAAATTTGACTAATTGCTGCCGGTTGATTTGGCAATTGTAGCGTCGATTCCCTTAATGACAGCAGGCAAAAATCCAGCTTCTTCCATCGCCAAAATGCCGGCAATGGTATCACCGCCCGGCGAGCTGACTTTATCAATCATTTCAGCCGGAGACTTTTTTGAAGCCATCAGTGATTGTGCGGAACCGAGGGTTGTTTGAGCCGCGATCTGGGTCGCTTGTTGCTTGGTGAAGCCATACTTGACCCCTGCACGACTGAGACTATCAATAAAGAAGTCGACATAAGCCACAGCACTCCCCGAAATCGCGCTGAAAACGGAAAATTGACTTTCTTCAAGTTCGGCCACATTACCAGTTGCAGCATACATTGAGATTGCCTGGGCTTTTCTGTCACCTTTCAAGTTCTCATTGGCACAAACCGCTGTCATCCCTTGGCCAAATTCAGAGTTAATATTTGGCAGGCTACGCAGAATTGGCAGATTATAATCTGTCAATTCTTCCAGTCGATCCAAGGAAATACCGGAAACCAGTGAGATTAAAGTTTTCTTTACCGACAGTTCCCCACGAATTTCAGCCAGCACATCAGCCGCAATCGCTGGCACCACCGCCAGAACTACGAGGTCACTTTCCTTGGCGACCGCCGCATTTGATTCTTGTGGAGTCAGTCCATATTGACTGGCATACTTTTCGTAATGATCACGATGGGCACTATGTACCAAAATGTCTTGGGCGGGCACAAATTCCGCTTTCAGCAAACCTTGGATAATTGCTTGGGCCATTGACCCAACGCCAATAAAACCAATTTTCATAACTTACCTCCTGATTGTCCAATCGGACTATTCCAATTCTTCTAACATTGACAATAGCGGAAAATGAGAAATTTTGCAATATCAAAATGGTCGATATTTGAAAATACAAAAAACGCCTGCGACGAGTTCCTTTCGTCACAGACGTTTAATAATTGGGCTAGCTGGGTTCGAACCAGCGCATCACGGGATCAAAACCCGTTGCCTTACCACTTGGCTATAGCCCAAAAATAAAATGGAGGGGAGTGGATTCGAACCACCGAACCCGAAGGAGCGGATTTACAGTCCGCCGCGTTTAGCCAGACTTCGCTACCCCTCCAAAAGAGTGTTGCTATCAAACCAACGAATATAATAATACAAAATTTTAGTGATTCCGTCAAGCGCAATTATCAAAAAAGTTCGAACATTTTCAACTGCTTTTCCCATTCAGACAGAAACGTATCGGTTTGCCACTCATTATGCCGACGATTATGGTAGCCGACAGCCGCATTGTAATACGTTGTCGCCCTAATTTTAATGGGTTGAAGTCGCTTATGAATGTGACCAAAAATAACGATTTCAACTTGATAGTCATCTATTAAATGTTGGAAATTCAAGCTGCCCATCATGGCATTAGCCATATTCCAGAAGCGAAAATCAGTCGTATAGTGAATAAAGAATTGATTTGGAACGAAGTGGGTCATCAAAATCACCTTTTTGCCGGCTAACTGCGCGTTTCGGAGCTGTTTGGTTAATTCTGAAAGGACTACCTGCTCACGAGCAGGATCGCTCATAGGCTGTGAAATCAGCCCGTCTATCCAGTAAGCCATCTTCCATCTGTGAAATTCGGTTTCCGTCTTATTCTCATTGGCCGCAAAAGTATAATCGTACCAGCCATTGATGCCAATAATTCGGTAATCCGTATTTTGAATGTCAAAAAATTGATTGTTGAGATATCCAGGCGACCGCCCTTTTTCTAGTTCCTCATAGCTGACCCCTTTTATCATATCGTGATTTCCAGCAATGAAAAAGACGCGAACGGGATCAACGGCGGCTGACAGCTGCTTAACATAATTGGCCGACTTCTGAAAGTCATTGAATAAGTCACCGGCAATCAGGTAGATATCTACCGAATGCGCCTTAAGAAAGTCGGCTTGCTGTTTAATTGTATCGTCCAGTGCCACCTTATTTAAATCCAAGTGATTATCGCTGGTTACGGCAATCTTGACCATCATCATTTCTCCCCAAAATAAAAATGTGCTATCCAAATTAGGATAACACATTCATGCGTGCTTGAATCTAATTGACACCTTCCATTAGCCGTTTGATTGGTTTAACCAGGAACGCCAACAAAATTCCGGCCACAATTGCGACTAAGCCAACAATCATAAAATAATTAATTTCATTATCTGGCGTATAGTATTTAACAATTTGTGAGTTAACGGCCTGGCCAGCAGAATCGGCTAAGAACCACATACTCATCATCTGAGATTCGAATGCTTTTGGTGCCAGCTTGGTAGTGACGGAAAGACCAATTGGTGAAATCAACAATTCTGCAATTTCAACAATTGCCCAACTTCCAAGAAGCCATAATGGACTAACTTTGGCCGATGCACCGAATAAGGCTACGGGAATGACCATAAACAGATAAGATAATCCTGCAATGCCCAACCCCAGTGAAAACTTGGATGGCGAACTGGGTTGCTTTTTGCCAAGTTTAATCCACATCCAAGCAAAGAACGGTGTATAGAGCATAATAAACAGTGGGTTCAACGATTGATACCAACCCGGTGAAATGTTGAAAATACCCCCAACATTATTATTGGTTTGGGTTCCTGCAAACAATGCCAAAACGACTGAACCCTGCTCCTCGATTGCCCAGAAAATTGCCGCCGCAATAAATAATGGAATGTAGGCAACCACTCTGGAACGTTCGGTTGAAGATATCTTTTTACTGGAAATAATAACGACAAAGTAAATAATTGGCGTGGCAACAGCGATAATACTCAGCAAAGTAATAAACGAACTAAGGGATAGGGATCCCATTACCTGCATGAGCAACAAGATGAGGCCAAAGACAACCACTCCTAAGCCAATCCGAATTGTCAGTTTTTTTGCATCATTAGGTTCCAACGGATCACTCGGATAAAGACTGGCACTTGGTAAGTGTTTTTTACCGCCACGGATATATTGAAGTAATCCGAAGAACATCCCAATGGCAGCCAGCGAGAAGCCAAGATGGAAGTTAACGTTGAACCCAAGCCAACTAACCAGCAGAGGCGCGATGAAAGATCCTAAATTAATTCCGAATACGAAAATAGTAAATCCAGAATCCCGTCGTGTATCGTACTCTGTGTACAGACCTCCGACCATTTCAGAAATGTTTGGTTTCAGGAGTCCAGTTCCGATCGTGATCAGGACAATTGAGGTAAATAATGCTGGAGCGCCCATTGGTAATGATAATGCAATGTGTCCGAACATAATCAGGATTCCACCATAGAACACAGTCCGACGACTGCCGAGAATCCGATCACTCACGAAGCCACCGATAACCGAAGTTAAGTACACCAATGAACCATAAATTGACATGACGGACGCAGCTAGCGGTTTATCAAACCCCAGACCACCTTTAGTCACACTATAGTACATGTAGTACAGAAGAATGGCACGCATTCCATAGTAACTGAATCGTTCCCACATTTCGGTGAAGAACAGTGTCGAAAGTCCCCGAGGCTGGCCAAAGAAAGAGGCATCTGCGCGACGTTGCTGGTCTGTTTGATCTTGTTGTTGCATGTGATACCCTCCAAAAAATAAATCTAATCTTATTAACGAAACGAGTTAATCAGATTAGATTATCGATTTTAAATTACTCCTGAAATTCATTACAAGAATAAATCATACAAACTATTATAGGCTAGTTTGCATTTTAATTCAACAATATCGGGAATCACACGGGATTATACAGTAACGGAAAACCTGGAAAGAGGCGATTTTAATAAGCTGGTATTGATCCACCCAGCACGCCCACTAAATGATTAATCATGTTTAAGGGCAGGTCTCAATTTTTTAATGATAAACTCAATGGTCTCAGTATTCATGAGCGTATCTTGGGCATGCGTAAATAAAAGTGAATAATTCAGCTGGTTGGCTTCTTTGATCACCAGATTCTGCCATCGGTGGGCCTGAGTCAGCAATTGGTGGGCTTGTATGAGCTTTTCATCTGGACTTTCATCATGCCCAGGGGTCGTCATTTGATCTATCGCCTCGGACAACAATTTCTTTGCTTTACCCGAGCAGCTCAGCATGTCCATGGAAATTTCGTTTAGCTGGTCGTTCGTCATCAGGCAGCCTCGATGGGCGATAATTGCGCCATAATGAATTTAATGAGCTTTTCGCCATTTGCCCAACCATAAATTTCGTCAGGAATTGTTTTCACGGGGATCCCTTCACCAAATAAACTGAGTTCTTTATCAAGATAGGTGGCCTGAGGAGCAACAAGGACCAGTTGAACCCCCTCATCCAAGTATTCACTGGCATTATCAATATCGGTTGGAATCAGTTCAACATCGGCATTATATAATTCAACGAACGGTTTAGCTGATCTGGCCAATAAATTGGTAGAAATGCCGCTTTCACAAATCAATAATACTTTTTTCATTTTTTCCACTCCCAAACAATTTATATTTTACCAATACAGCATACCGCTTTTTGGCATATACCACAAGCCACGATTTCTATTTTTTTACGCGTAACCTCTGATTTGTAGGTGTTAGTCGTTATACATGTTTTATGTACCACTCTTAATGAAATCGTATATACCAATTTGGATGGGTTCGCTTTTTAGGATCTTCATTCAACAAAACCGATCCATCATTATTTCATTGACTCCTGCAATTCGCAAAATATATAAAAATAAGCAAGCTTAATTAACGGTCTTGAATTTTCTCATTTTCCATTTAGACGCCAAAACGCATTAGTTGGCCCTTTGTCATTCTGCAGACATCACTTTTCTACCAAGATTGTTTTTTAACAACTAAAAAAAGAGAATATCCACAAATCAACGTTTGTGGATATTCTCTCGGCGTGTGAACTATAATGCCGACTGCAGGAGTCGAACCTGTGACCCTCGGTTTACGATACCGATGCTCTACCAACTGAGCTAAGTCGGCAAATCCATTGTACAAAAAATGCTAACAATTAAGTTAGCATTTCGGCAAAGCTCCGGCAGGCGGGCTCGAACCGTCGACAACCTGATTAACAGTCAGGTGCTCTACCAACTGAGCTATGCCGGAATAATCGCGTGGCAACGTCCTACCCTCGCAGGGGGCGATCCCCCAACTACTCTTGGCGTGCAGAAGCTTAACTGCTGTGTTCGGCATGGGAACAGGTGTATCCTTCTGGCTATCGCCACCACACTATTTTTCCTTGAAAGAACTTCGTTCTCTCAAAACTAGCTAATATTAATTTTCTGCCTTTGAACACCATTTCTACTTGGTTAAGTCCTCGACCGATTAGTA
>NZ_BDGB01000129.1 GCF_002157585.1 Lentilactobacillus parakefiri | reverse complement strand
ATCATAGCGTATGTTTGCTTGAGCTCGGGATCAATGCCTAATAAAGCATCAACCACATCAGTGGCAGTCGCCAGATACGAGAAGTTCGTCCATTTCCGGAAGACCTCGTAGTTGAGGTGACTTGCCGGAGTTAATAATAATTTCCAGTAACGCTTTAAGGCACGATACTCGCGTGAAGAAGTCGCCAGGGTTTTCATAAGCCGCACCCGCGTCTTATTAAAGGCGCGGTTTAAAGCATTAACTAGGTGGAAGGGATCAATGACGACAATGGCATTAGGGAAAATGCGACCAACCAATTTGGGATAGGTATAATTCATATCAGTCACAATAATTTTGACATTTTCCCGAGCAGCCTGATCATAATGCTGGAAGTACTTTTGAAGCTGATAGATGGTTCTAAAGGGCAATAGATCAATTAATTCGTGCGTTTCGGCGTCC
>NZ_BDGB01000128.1 GCF_002157585.1 Lentilactobacillus parakefiri | reverse complement strand
GAACTAGATCAGCAAATCAAAACTGAAAAAGTGATTCCCGGTGGTTCACCACGTAAACAACGCCGGCGGAAACTAAAACATCTCCGGCATCTAGTAAGAGATGAATACTTGCCTCGTAAACAAAAGTATCGCCAATATCATGAGTGGTTCGGTGATCGGAACAGTTTCTCTAAAACGGATCATGACGCGACTTTTATGCGGATGAAAGAAGATCCAATGCAAAACGGCCAGTTGAAGCCGGGATACAATCTGCAAATCGCCAC
>NZ_BDGB01000127.1 GCF_002157585.1 Lentilactobacillus parakefiri | reverse complement strand
CACCTTCCCAGTGACCAATTTCTACACGGTTGTCAGCTTCTCGCGGACGATCATGAATCTTGTTGGGGATTGGAATCTTGCCTCGCTTTTCTTGATAAGCTTTATTGTGGCGAGACTTGCCGTGATGCCTTAGATGGCGCACGGCACTAGAGCTGCCAGATTTAAACAAATTATCAAATAAGCCATTGAAAATCCCACGGTAAATAGTCGTGGTACTGATCTGCACCGGATACTTTTCGACTGCCAAGCGATTCGATATTTCCTCCGGAGACCAAAGGTCTTCGCAGAAGTGTTCTCTCACCACTTCAAACACCTGAGGATTACTCAAAAGAGAGACTCTGCCACAGTTGCCTTTGCGCTGTTTGTACTTCTCCTGAGCCTTCGAAGGTGAATAGGATTTACCAGTAGAATTACGGCTTAATTCTCGAGAAATGGTTGAGTAACTTTTCTTGATATGGCTGGCAA
>NZ_BDGB01000126.1 GCF_002157585.1 Lentilactobacillus parakefiri | reverse complement strand
CATAATGAAGGACGTTCCTTGCGATACATCGCTAACTACTTAGACTTTAGTAAGACCACCATCTTTAACGAACTTCACCGGCTAAATAGTGAGTACCAGGCTGGGCTAGCGCAAACTGACTTTGAACGAAAGGTTAGTCAACGGGGGCGGAAGTCTTCGCTCACTAAAAACCTTAAACACTTGATCGAGGAAAAGATTCAAGTCCAGAAGTGGTCCCCTGAACAAGTTGCCCATGTGGTGGGGATTGCCTACAAGACGGTCTATAACTGGATTGATCAAGGATGGCTTGATATACAGTTGCCCGATTTGCCTGATCATGGAATTCGTCGTCATCGTGCTAAAGAAAAGCGTGGTACGTTCAATCACGGCCGCTCCATTGAGGAGCGTCCTCATAAAGTCGAAACTCGCCAGGAATTCGGCCACTTTGAAGCTGATACCGTACTTTCTGGTAAACGTAAAGGTCAAGCTGTGGCTACTTTTGTGGAGCGTAAAAGTCGCCTGACAATTGTTAAACGGCTCCATGGTCGCGACAGTCAGTCCATGACTCAAGCCGTACTTGAACTAGCTAGTCAACTTCAAGACAAGCTCAAGACGCTTACTGTGGATCATGGTAAAGAGTTCGCTAACTACCAGACAATTGAACAGCTAACAGGTACTCAGGTTTATTTTGCCCATGCTTATTCACCACATGAACGCGGTAGTAATGAGAACCGTAACCGAGTTTTGCGACGGTTTATTCCCAAGGGACAAGCCATTGAAGAACTAAGTGATTACCAACTGGTTCAAATCAATTGGTATCTGAATTCACGGCCACTTAAATGTCTTAATTGGCATACACCAATCGAGATCTTCTTGCTTAATCTACGTCACTAAATTCGTTCAAGTTATTTCTTGCAATCTGCCAAATAGATAAGACTTGTGGTCAGAAGTCAAGTAGGTGATACGTAAAA
>NZ_BDGB01000125.1 GCF_002157585.1 Lentilactobacillus parakefiri | reverse complement strand
GTGGACACGATTCCCTATCAATTAGTTTATGGAGAAGAGTCAGCCTTTGGCCGACCACAATATTCACCGTTAATGATGCTCAAGATGATGTTATTTGCCTACTCACGGAAAGTGTTTTCGGGACGGAAAATTCAACAAATGGCCGAGGAAAGCATTCCGATGAAATGGTTAATCGGTGACCCTGACGTGGTGCCCAGTTACCGGACAATCAATCGTTTCCGGACTGATCCACAAACCACCAAGTTAATTGCCCTCATGTATCTGCAGTTCCGCCAATCATTGATTGATAACAAGCTGTTAAGT
>NZ_BDGB01000124.1 GCF_002157585.1 Lentilactobacillus parakefiri | reverse complement strand
TCTGCACCTGAAATGACCGAGCACAGATCAGAAATGCTTTTATTTAACAGCTTTAGCTGTTGATTAAGCATCCGCAACTGATTAGCGTACATGGCCAATACTTGATCAACGGAATCGGCAACCGTCTTGCTAAGCCGATAAGAACTTCTAATGGCTTTCTTCAGTGCTTTGGCAACACTTTTGGCATCGCCAAACCGGCCATGAGATAAATGATTTAGCTCATCAGTTAAGGCTGACAAGGGTATCTGAACCAGGTCATCTAGGGAATACTTCTCATCACTCAGAATGCTAAGCATGGTTGACCCAAAGACTGAGGTAGGCAAGACCGTATCGATGGTGTTCACCTTGTAGTACAGGTTATTTAAAAAGTGATTTTTACAATCATTGATCTGATGGACTAAGTGGTACCGTTCCCGGGTCAAGCGTTGTAAAGCGATGTGCTTTTCATCGCGGGTAACCGGAACTTGATACCGGCCGATCCGTAAGAAATCGGCAATGTGAAAGGCATCAACGGTATCGGTCTTATCATCATCAAATAACTTACTGTAACGGTGCGTCACTTTAGGATTCAAGGTGACCACAGTC
>NZ_BDGB01000123.1 GCF_002157585.1 Lentilactobacillus parakefiri | reverse complement strand
AAAGCGTTACTGGAAATTATTATTAACTCCGGCAAGTCACCTCAACTACGAGGTCTTCCGTAAATGGACGAACTTCTCGTATCTGGCGACTGCCACTGATGTGGTTGATGCTTTATTAGGCATTGATCCCGAGCTCAAGCAAACATACGCTATGATGAATCAGTTACGTGAAACCATCAAAACCCGTGACTGGCCCAACTATAATCAAGCCTTTCACCACCTGCAAGGCTGCTCGGAAGAAATGTTGGCAGTCCTCCAAACCTTGGCAGTTCATCGTGATGAAATTGGCAACACTTTTACTCA
>NZ_BDGB01000122.1 GCF_002157585.1 Lentilactobacillus parakefiri | reverse complement strand
CATATAGGACCGCACAGAAGACCTCGTAGAGGTCATATTTTCGAGGCTTCGTTCGCTTACGAAAATTTTCTAAAGCTGGTCGAATTAATTCAAATTGTTGCCGAGTAATATTGCTGGGATAATTTTTCATAGCTTAAACTCGCTTTTTACATAGAAGTATATCAAAAATCATAGATCTTGGACAGCTTCTAATAACTAGGCCGATCGTTTTTATTTTCTGAATTATTTTTTGGCTTGACTTCTGGATTTTTATCCGAAAAAGTTTTTAACTGATTTTGAATTCTTTGTGTAAATTCTTTTTGACGCTTATTTTTACCGAAATGCTGTTGAATATTTTTTTGACCCTTACCTCTTCTTTTGAATTTTAAGTCAAGGGCAAAATCTGAAATTTTATTTTGATCTATCTGACTTAAATGACCAATTTCTTTAAAGTTTAAACCGGCTTTAGGAAAACGGTAAAGATTGCCAAGATCAACCCATGAAGGTTTCTTCAATCCGGCCGCTTTCCAATCTTTAATTGGATAATATTGTTGTTTGATATAAGCCGATTTATTTCGATACTTACTAGTAATTTTAAAAGCTTCGACCGTTTGCTCTGATACCTTACGAATTAATACTGGTCGAGACTTGCCACCGTTAGTTTCTACAAAACTAACGTATAAGCTGATTAAGTCATTAGTCCTCATCTGGATCATTGAGCCAATCAGCGACTTCTTTAGCGTCTTTGAACTCTATTACTGGTGTTTCTTCGGTCGCCTTTAAAAAGCGTAGATTAGCTCTTTCTTCTTCGCTTAAAGACGCATTAAAAGGTAAAGCACCAGTAGCAACAATCCGCTTGTAAAACATGTTAATCGCTGTGGTTGGGTTTAGACCTAACTCGCTTAAAACTGTTTCGGTATCATTGGCCAAATCTTTATCAATCTGGACTTGAACTCGTTTCTTTTCTTTAACCGCCATGATTGTCTCACTCCTTTCAATTACTACTCAAATTATACTACTGTTTGAGTAGTAATTCAACTTGCATGATCTTTGAAGATGGTTTGTTGTTTATCCCAGCCATGGTGACTTACGTGGTCATTAACGGTCACATGCTTTTGTCTAATCAATTTTGTTATGAGCCGAGTGTATTTATATCTTTTCCTAATAGAACTGCTTAGAAGTGATTATATGGTCTCCTAATACCAATTGTTATCTTCTGTCGCTATATCGTTAGGGTGGTCAGTTTGGTAGTTTTCAGCCGCCTGTTTATTCCACCAAACACCAAATAGGTTTTGCATCGTGCCATATAAGTAGTTCTCAACGTTCTTAACATGCCTTTCATCACTTCTCAGGGCATTGAAATACCGGCGTAGGGTTTTGGTCATTAAAGGTTTTAGTTCAGGATCATCTAAAGCAATCCAAACGCCTAAATCTTTGTGTTCTTTTTCAACAGCATATTTAGCATTCAAAATGATACGGATAAAGTGGTGCATTTGTTGAGGCGTACGGCACCAAAAACTCAGTAGTTGAATGGCCTCTGGTTCCAAGAAAATTGGTAACCCATTAGTTTCATCAGTTAAGAAGTCGTTGGCATGTTTGACTAGATCACGATTTTGCTTTTCTAGTTCTGCTGATGAGAAATAAGCTGTGGAAAAGTCTAACTTTTGAGTATCTATATGGTATCTATTAGTATCTAAATTATTAGTATAGTCTAGATCTTGTCTCTTTTTGAGAAGTCCTCTTGTACCAAGGGATTCAGACGTGTAAGAGACGGTATCATGCGGGTTTCTCTTTTTGAGAAGTCCGCTTGTATCAAGGGATTCAACGGTATCATGCGGGTTTCTCTTTTTGAGAAGTCCGCTTGTATCAAGGGATTCAAACGATTTTTC
>NZ_BDGB01000121.1 GCF_002157585.1 Lentilactobacillus parakefiri | reverse complement strand
TCAACAACTTTGGTAACTCAAATGTTCAGTCCTACAACCCCAATGAGCAAGCTCATTGGTTTGGGCTGTTCCCCGTTCGCTCGCCGCTACTGAGGGAATCGAAAATTTCTTTCTGCTCCTGTGGGTACTGAGATGTTTCAGTTCCCCACGTCTACCTCTATACAGCTATGAATTCACCATATAGTAACAGTCGATTAAAACTGCTGGGTTGCCCCATTCGGAAATCTCCGGATCAAAGCTTACGTACAGCTCCCCGAAGCATATCGGTGTTAGTCCCGTCCTTCATCGGCTTCTAGTGCCAAGGCATCCACCATGCGCCCTTTTTAACTTAACCTGTACATCACGAAGTGATGCAAAGTTAATTGAGTATTTGCGATTTTTTTCTAGTTAACAAACTCAAAATAACGCGGTGTT
>NZ_BDGB01000120.1 GCF_002157585.1 Lentilactobacillus parakefiri | reverse complement strand
AACCCAAAATGACAAACAAACGAAAGAAACCGACTAAGAAGCGGTCAACCAAGAAGAAACTCACTCCGGAACAAAATCGTCTTAAACAATTAGAAGCTGAGAACCTAGAGTTACGCATCAAAAATGAAGCGTTAAAATTATTGGCCTCGATGAAGCAACGAACAAAGAACTCGCCCAAGTAATCTGCACACTCGAGGCCAAATTCAATCTGGCTGACCTTTTACGGGTCCTGCCAATCTCTCCAGAGACCTTTTTCTACTGGAAACGCCAATTTAAGAAACCAGACAAGGATTGCCAATTGAAACCCTTTATTTCTCGTATCTGGAATCACGACCAACACATGGGGGTTCTGCGGATTACCCAGGCCCTCCTGAATGATTTTGACCTTAAGG
>NZ_BDGB01000119.1 GCF_002157585.1 Lentilactobacillus parakefiri | reverse complement strand
TTCTTGCATAAACTTCATGATTAATAATCGTTTTTAACGAATTTAGAAGCCATACCAGTGCTTGAGACAACTCAATATCTGGCATGGCTTCGTTCATTATAAAGAATAAATCCCCAATGGTGCGATCATCCTGATTTTGCCGTTCCTGCCAAGCTAATAGGTCATAAGTCATCATGACAATTGCTAAATGGCCACAAAGCCCGTCATAATTTTGAACTTGTGATTTGTCGAGCCGCAAGTATTGCTT
>NZ_BDGB01000118.1 GCF_002157585.1 Lentilactobacillus parakefiri | reverse complement strand
AGGTGGAAGGGATCAATGACGACAATGGCATTAGGGAAAATTCGACCAACCAATTTGGGATAGGTATAATTCATATCAGTCACAATAATTTTGACATTTTCCCGAGCAACCTGATCATAATGCTGGAAGTACTTTTGAAGCTGATAGATGGTTCTAAAGGGCAATAGATCAATTAATTCGTGCGTTTCGGCGTCCATAAATTCAAAACTCATCGCGTCGGTGGCACTCTTAGTGCTTTTAACCTCATCCATGAGCAAAACTTTGGGCAAATAGTGCCAATTAGTTTGAAAGTCCCGTTCAGCGCGCAAGAGCTGCCGACCAACGAATGAATCTGAAGTGGATAATTCATTAGCAATGTGTTTGAGAGAAACGGGTTCGGTCAGTTTTTCTAAACATTGTTTCTGGGTCGTATTCGCAATTGTGCAGTGCGCCGGCACTGCACTCGTCTGTGCCAGAAAGTTGGTTTGGCAGGCCTTACAGTGAAAGTATCGCCGATTGAGACATAGGATAACGGTGCT
>NZ_BDGB01000117.1 GCF_002157585.1 Lentilactobacillus parakefiri | reverse complement strand
AGGTAACCTTCGGGGACCAGCCGTCTAAGGTGGGACAGATGATTAGGGTGAAGTCGTAACAAGGTAGCCGTAGGAGAACCTGCGGCTGGATCACCTCCTTTCTAAGGAAAAACGGAATCCTGCACATTGTCGAAAGTTTTGTTTAGTTTTGAGAGGTCTACTCTCAAAAGTAGTTACGCTTTTTGGGCCTATAGCTCAGCTGGTTAGAGCGCACGCCTGATAAGCGTGAGGTCGATGGTTCGAGTCCATTTAGGCCCATCCACGGCCTGATAGTTAGCTATCACCGGAGTAACATGGGGAATTAGCTCAGATGGGAGAGCACCTGCTTTGCAAGCAGGGGGTCAGCGGTTCGATCCCGCTATTCTCCATTGACACGAGAGTGTCAGACTTGGTTCTTTGAAAACTAGATAATATTAATTTTCTGTAATAATTTTTTGAAATTGTATTCAATATAATTTCAACCGAGA
>NZ_BDGB01000116.1 GCF_002157585.1 Lentilactobacillus parakefiri | reverse complement strand
TGGACAGACATATCTTCTGCGCCAATAGCTAATCTCACCAAAGGCAGTCACAACTGAGCGCTTATTTTTCTTTTCAATCTGATAGCCTTGCTTTTTAGTTTCTTCAACTAAGCCGGCATCAACTTCTTCTAGTGCTAATTTAATTAATTCTCTAATCAAATCAAAGAAGTAGCACATTAATGCCTTTTCACGGGCAATAACATTATTTTCAGACTTAATAATTTTTACGATATCAGCTATAATAGATTCCATAAAAGACCGGCTTCTAATGTGTTTTTTGTTCTTAACATCAGACTACTGGTCTTTTTGTTTGAGCTCAAGTCCAATTTCAAAGGATTTGAGCTTTTTTAATTATTTATTCAACTTACCGCAAAAAATTATACACTTAGCTCACTTTTGATGAGGTATACTAAAAGCATAAGTGAGTTAGTACTCACTCACATAAGGAGAAATTAATCATGGATGCTGCTGTAACAGTGACTCACGTCAATAAGAGCTTCAACAAAAAGCGCATTTTACACGATGTCAATCTCACCGCTTCCGCTCATGAAATTTTGGGACTGATTGGCCCATCAGGTGCCGGCAAGACAACCATTATTAAAAATATCATGGGGATGGAACAACCTGATAACGGTGAAGTCACGATCTTTGGCAATCCAATGCCCAACCGCCAAGTCTTGCAGCGAATTGGCTTTATGGCTCAGGATGACGCCTTATACGAAAGTTTAACCGGACGCGAAAATCTCAAGTTCTTTGCCCAGCTGTTTGGCGTCAAAAAGGACCGGCTTAACGCCCGCATTGACTATACAGCAGGCGTTGTTAATCTCAACCAAGACTTGGGCAAACGGGTCAGCAATTATTCCGGTGGCATGAAACGTCGATTGTCGTTAGCCATCAGTTTGATTCAAGACCCCGATTTGTTAGTTTTGGATGAGCCGACCGTCGGCATTGATCCGGAACTCCGCCGCCAAATTTGGGATGAGCTGCGAAAATACGCTCGGGATGGCAAATCAATTATCATCACCACCCACGTCATGGAAGACGCAGCCGAATGCGACGAATTACTGATGATTCGAGAAGGTCACATCATTACCCACGGCTCGCCTCACAGCTTGGAACAGGAATATCACGTTGATAATTTGGAACAGGTCTTTTTGAAAGCGGGGAAATCAAATGAGAATTCTAACAATCACTAAACGCATCTTCGTTGAAATGTTTCGTGACAAAAGGACCCTGGCGCTGATGTGTATTGCCCCGCTGTTCATCTTGTCACTGATGTATTTTTTGTTCCAATCAAATACCAATACAGTGGCTGACATGGGTAGCTACAATATCTCCAGCTCGCTAATTAAAACAATTGATAACAAACACCTCAAGATTCATCAAATAAGCTCAGATACGCCCGCCAAGAAAGTGATCCGAGACAAGGACTACGCCGGTTTTATCAAAAAAAGCGACGGTAAACTGGTCGTGACCTATCAAAACGCCGACCAGAACAAAACGGCCATCATTAAGAAATCCGTTCAAATGGCGCTGATCAACGTTCAGATTAAACAGCTTGTATCTGCCACTCAAAAATCCAAGGTAGGTCTACTAAAGATGCAGGCTCAATTGCAACAAATCAAAAAGCAGCTGCCGGCAACCATTAGTAACCGGATTTCCGCCCCATCCACGCCAAAAAATCTGCAAAATCCAACTAGCCTCAAGTTGACCCAGCACTACCTTTACGGTAAAAGCAATTCGTCATTCTTTACCACAATGCTGCCTGTATTCTTAGGCTTCATGGTCTTCTTCTTTGTTTTCCTAATTTCTGGCATTTCATTGCTGAATGAACGTAACTCCAGAACCCTGGACCGTTTGTTGGCAACACCGGTAAAACGAAGTGAAATTATTTATGGCTATTTGACCGGCTACGGCGCCGTCGCGATTATCCAAACCGCAGTGATTGTCCTATTCTGTATCTACGTCCTGGGAATCTCGATTCTAGGCAGCATCTGGGTCGTCTTACTAATCTGCTTTGCTCTGGCAATGGTGGCACTTTCGATGGGCCTGTTTGTTTCGACCTTTGCCGCCTCGGAATTTCAAATGGTTCAATTCATTCCAATCGTTGTCATTCCGCAAATTTTCTTTTCCGGTTTGATTCCAGTTGCCAACATGGCCGGCTGGCTGCAAGTAATTGCCCACATCATGCCGTTATACTACGGCGCCAGTGCGCTGACCGATGTGATTCAAAAGCAGGCGACCTTCGCTTCAATTCTCCCGCAATTTTCTGCTATACTAGCATTCCTAGTGGTATTCATCGTGTTGAATATGATTGGTATGCGCAAGTATCGGAAAGTGTAGGTGACAAGGATGGCTTCAACTTCAATTGAATCATTTTATTCAGAAGATATTGATTCCACAACCGATTTACCCCAAAAGCAAAAACAGGTTCTCAAAGCCTGCTTGGAATTATTTGCCGCTAAGGGGTTCGAGGCAACCACCACGGCTGATATTGCTGACAAGGCTGGAGTCAGTCAGGGCACCGTTTATAAACGTTTTAAGACTAAGGAGCAATTGCTCCAAGCGGTGGTTCATCCTCTATTTTCAAAAACGATCCCCAGAGCCGCTCAGGAATTTGCCGACGACATCAGTCGGTTTGAATATAGCAGTCTGGCAGATTTCCTTAAGCCAACGTTAAAGAACCGACTGAAGTTTGCCACAGAAAATAAGCAAATTCTCAAGATCTTATTCATGCAGGCGGTCAATGATCCCCAATTGTTGGCAGAACTGGTTGCTCCGGTCAAAGACGTTCTCACCACGACCATCCCCAAGGTGATTGATAATCTCAAACAGCAGCACCTCCTCGTCGATTGGGAAACGGGACGAATTCTCGAGTACGTTCTCTCAATTGGTGCCGGCTTTGGTGCCCAGATGATTCTGTTTGACCGCCAATTTGATATCGACCAGGTGATTGACCAAGCTGTGGAGTTCTTGGTTAAAGGACTTTCGCCAGAAAAATAATTTAATTTGACGATCTGGTTGACAAACATTAGAACAACGACTATTATTATCATTAAATTTTAATGCTAGTTAGTGAAAGATCTGAAGAGAAGAGTAGTGAGTCAACGAACCCTTAGAGAATCCGGTTGATGAAAAAGGATGGTCCGTAAGCGCATGAAGATGAACTCTGAATAGCGACTTCAAGTTAACGCTTGATCTCCGGGTGCGACCGTTACATCGCCGAGTATCGATGTCTGGTACTTTCAGAGGTATTGCTTGTGAGGGCAATACAAATTCAGGGTGGTAAAGCGAAACATTCGCCCCTCCGTCAGATTAATTCTGATGTGAGGGACGAATGTTTTTTTATTGCCATCAATTCAGATGACTATTCTAGCATTAAAAACAAATTAATACTTTATCTAGGGAGATTGATTATATTATGGCAAAAGTTGAAAGTTTTACATTGAATCACACATTGGTTAAAGCACCCTATGTCCGTTTGATTACCACGGAGACCGGTCCTAACGGCGACGTGATTTCCAATTTTGACCTCCGATTAACCCAGCCCAACGAAACCGCAGTTCCAACCGCTGGCCTTCACACGATTGAGCACCTCTTAGCAAGCCTCTTGCGTGATCGTTTGGACGGGGTCATCGACTGTTCCCCATTTGGCTGTCGAACCGGCTTTCATCTGATTACTTGGGGTGAACACAGCACCACCGAAGTCGCCGAAGCACTCAAAGGCTCCCTTGACGAGATCGCCAACAAAGTGGAATGGAAGGATGTCCCTGGCGTAGATAAATATAGCTGCGGCAATTACCGCGACCATTCGCTGTTCTCAGC
Source organism: Lentilactobacillus parakefiri (assembly GCF_002157585.1). Lineage (GTDB taxonomy): Bacteria > Bacillota > Bacilli > Lactobacillales > Lactobacillaceae > Lentilactobacillus > Lentilactobacillus parakefiri. Next base: position 16,769 of record NZ_BDGB01000116.1, on the reverse strand, counting down.
CAAGGAATGGAGCAAGAAGGTCCTCGAAGAAGGGATCTCAAACGATCCTTATGAACGTCACGTAGTCTAGAGAGTGTATTTTAAAGGCCTCAGGGAGCACACAAGAACCTAACAAACGTGTTTTCGAAGCTGAATGAGCGTCAAAAGCGATCAACAAACACAAAAATAATTGAAAGTAATCAACCAAAACAAACGGAGGAAACATTCATGACAACTACCATTATCGGCTTTCCAAGAATCGGTCACCATCGCGAATTAAAATTCGCAACTGAACATTACTGGAAGAACAAAATTGACCAAACTGAATTACTGCAAACAGCTTATGAAATCAGAAAAAATCATTGGCAGGCCCAACAAAAGGCCGGCATCGACCTGATTCCAGTTGGCGACTTCTCATTTTTTGATGGTGTTTTAGACACCGCCAACTTATTGAACATTGTCCCTGAACGTTACAAGGAACTTAACTTATCGCCGCTTGACGAATACTTTGCCCAGGCCCGCGGCTATCAAAATGGTACTGAAACCGTTAAGGCACTGCCGATGAAAAAATGGTTCAACACTAACTACCACTATATTGTACCGGAATTTACTAAAACCACCAACGTTAAGCTAGTCGGTGACAAACTATTTAATGAAGTCGATGAAGCACTCAAGCTGGGCGTTAATGCCAAAGCGGTCATCACTGGCCCGTATACGTTACTCAAGCTGAGCCGCTTTCTTGATGGCACCACCCCGAACGACTTTGTGGACGATCTAATTTCTGCCTACTCAAAAGTCATTCAACGGCTGAACAAGCAGGGCGTTACCTGGATCCAAATTGACGAACCAGCCCTTAGTTTTGACGTTGATTCAGCAGAAAAGGCCCGCTTTGGTCAATTATATCAAGGAATCCTGGCTGCCAAGGGTTCTAGCAAGATTCTCCTGCAGAACTACTTTGGCGATATTCGTGATATCTATAATGATGTGATCAGCCTCGACTTTGACGGGATTGGCCTTGATTTTGTTGAGGGCCACTATAACGTTGAATTGCTGAAGCAAAACGGCTTTCCTGCCGACAAGGTATTATTTGCCGGTGTCGTTAACGGCAAAAACATTTGGCGGAACCACTACGCTAAGACCATTGACTTGTTGAACAATCTCAACACCGATGCCAAAGTCGTTCTGAACACTTCGGCTTCCCTGCTGCAAGTCCCATACAGTGCTGCGGATGAAACCAAAGTTCCTGTCGACGTCAAGCAGCACTTGGCATTTGCCATCGAAAAACTGACTGAAGTAAAGGAACTCGATACCATTTACCATGACGAAGCTGACGGTAAGGCTGCGCTCGAAAAAAACGATACTCTGTTTAAAAATGTGAAGCATCCCTATAACGAAGCCGTCCACGACCGGGTCAACGATTTGACCGATGCCGATTACACCCGTCTGCCGGCTCGAAGTGAACGAGAGAAGATTCAAAAGAAGGAATTCAACCTGCCAATTTTGCCAACAACCACCATTGGTTCCTTCCCTCAAACCAAGGATGTCCGTCAAAACCGGGCCAAACTGCGCCACGGTGAAATCACCAGGGCAGCATACGACAAATTTAACCAAGATAAGATTCGCCGAATTGTCAAGATCCAAGAAGAAATTGGACTGGACGTATTGGTTCATGGTGAGTATGAGCGAAATGACATGGTTGAATACTTCGGTGAAAAATTAGCCGGCTTTGTCTTTACCCAAAACGGTTGGGTTCAATCATACGGAACCCGGGGGGTTAAGCCACCAATTATCTGGGGCGATATCAGCCGAACTGCCCCAATCACCGTGGCCGCTTCTGTCTTTGCCAAGAATTTAACCGACAAGCCAATGAAGGGCATGCTAACGGGCCCAGTTACCATTTTCAACTGGTCATTCCCACGAGAAGATGTCACGCCAAAAGAATCCGTCACTCAAATTGCCCTCGCCCTTCAAGATGAAGTCTTAGACTTGGAAAAACATGATATTAAGATCATTCAAATTGACGAACCAGCCCTGCGTGAAAATCTGCCGCTCAGAAAGTCCAACTGGTACTCAGAATACTTGGACTGGGCAGTTCCCGCCTTCCGTCTGGTACACAGCAAGGTCCAACCAAGTACCCAAATTCATACCCATATGTGCTACAGCGAATTTGGCGACATCATTAAAGCGATTGACGCCCTGGATGCTGACGTGATTTCATTTGAAGCTTCCCGTGCCGACTTTACTTTGATCGATCAATTGGTTGCTGCCAAATTCCAGACAGAAGTTGGTCCCGGCGTCTATGACATTCATTCACCACGAATTCCGTCTGAGCAAGAGGTTGAAGGCTTGATTAAGCAGTTAGTTGCCAAGCTCCCCGTTGAGAAAGTTTGGATCAACCCTGACTGTGGGCTGAAGACCCGCTCAGAAGACGAATCGTTTGAAAGCTTAAAGAATATCGTTGATGCCACCAAGAAGGTTAGGAGTGAAATCAATGAGCCTAACGGGGTTATTTAAACAAAAAACGGTCTTTTCACTGGAAGTGTTCCCGCCGAAAAAGGATTCTCCCACCGATGCCATTCTGCCCACTCTCAAACGACTCCAATCACTGCAGCCGGATTTCATTTCGGTTACTTTGGGAGCTGGCGGAACTGACCACTGCAATGGGACGGTCACCATTGCTGACTTGATTCAAAATCAGCTCAACATTCCGGCTGTTTCTCACGTTCCGGGACTTTATCAGACTAAAGAGCAAGTCTTGGCACTCCTCGATCGGCTTGATTCGATCAACGTCAAAAACATCTTAGCCCTTCGTGGTGATCGAATCCCTGGCAAAACCCCGGTTGGCGATTTCAGTCACGCGAATGAACTGGTCCATTTTGTTCATGAACGGCGTCCTGACTTTAGCATTGCCAGTGCGTGTTATCCCAATTGCCATACGGAAGCTGCCGATTTTGTCGATGATATCGGCCATCTCAAGGAAAAAGTGGATGCCGGTGCTGACCATTTAATCAGCCAACTGTTTTTTGACAATCAGGCATTTTATGATTTCAAAGAAAAAACAGAAATTGCTGGAATCAACGTGCCAATTGAGGCCGGCATTATGCCCTGTACCAACAAAAATCAGATCGAACGGATTACCCAAATTTCCGGGGTTCCAATTCCAAAGAAGTTTGCGGCAATTATGGATCGTTATCAAGACAGCAAAGAAGCCATGTTGGACGCTGGAATTGCCTATGCGGTTGACCAAATCATCGACTTGGTTTCACAGGGTGTCGATGGTATTCACCTCTATACGATGAATAAGTCCAAAATTGCCAAACGAATCTGGGAGGAAACCAGATCGGTGTTTGAGGCATCAAGTCAGAGCGCGACGAGACCCGGTTAGGACCCAGAACATAAGCAGAAAAATTCAATGATGAACGGTTTTGGTTCATCGTTGAATTTTTTTGTTTATGTGGCCGGGTCCTGGGTCGTCGGAGCGTATTTTCAAGGCCGAAGGGATCACATAAGGACCTAACAAACGTGCCCTTCTGTGTGGGACCAATGCAGTAACTACCTTAGCCTTAACTGCTTATGCAGTATGCCTCTGGGTCGTCAGAACGTATTGCGAGATATAATGATAAAAATTATAAATTGATCTTACATTAAGCGAAAGGACTGTAATTGTGCAGTCCTTTGACATACTAAAAACAATTTTTTATGTATTCCCAAGGAGTCCGTTTCTCAATATTGATCTCCTCAGGCAGCGGGCGTTTAAAAACTCGATCCCATTGCGCGCCACGACGGACTTTTTTATACTGTTTTTTGAACGCTGAGGTAAACCTGACTTCATTCATTTAACAACCGCTCCAAATCATCGGGGGTAGTGACACCCGGCAATTTCTGCTTACCAGTCAAATCATCCGCAATTTCTTGAATTGCTTTGTCTTGTCCCGCATTGGGCATCGAATAATAAGGCGGCAAACCGTCCAAGGCCACCGTAGCTACCTGTGCTTGGACAAATTCTGACAAAGTAATTTGGTGCTTTTGTAATTCCGCAATTGCCTTTTTCTTCGTTTCCTCATCAATTCTCGCTTCAATTCTTGCCATATCAATCACCTCATCCTTTATTGTCCGTCATACAGCGTACATACTCAACCAAAGAATACCACCGCTTTACTCATAATCTTTAATTAATTGTCTGCTGGCTCTCAGAGAATAACCGACAAAACAAAAAGCAATCAATCAAAAAATCGCTAGGTCTCATAATTGGCTTGAACAATTATGGAACTCAGCGATTTTTAATAACCATTCTTTCTTGGAGGAGAAGAATTAGTTTAGTTTGCATGAAGCGTTAAATGTGATCGGAAAAAGATCCGGCGGGCAACCATTAATACCATGGCTGTCGCAGCAATCCCTGACGTATAATACAATTTTTTTCGGTTCATTAACCAACTTCCTTTCTCATAAGCACGCTTGACGATTATTTTGAAGATCATATCTTGGAGGAGACTTTCTTCAACTTTTTGACGTTAGTGCAATTCACCGACGGTACTTAACCTGAAGCCTTGCTGATCCCTTCTTTCATATTTGATTGTCCTTAGATTACAAGTGCCAGCTTAACCCAAGTTTAAAGTACCCGACAATTCAGATTTCTCTCTTAATCCTTAAGCAAATCGCAACCAACTTTACCACCTTATAAGAAAATCCTGCCAGAATGATCGATTTTAGTCGTACTGTCTTAAGAACTTTGACAGCCGCTTTAAACCGGTTCTCAGAGTTGCTTCATCAGCACAGTATCCCAAGCGCACGTGCCCAGGCATGTCGAACCGATTTCCGGGTACTAATAAAACTCCGGTTTCTTTTAGCAGTCGCAGGCAGAAATCTTCAATCTCGTCTGGAACATCCAGTTTTGGAAAGGAAGTCGACACTGCTTGGGGCATCACAACACTCGCCCGCGGTTCATCATCAATCCACTGACGATAGATTGCCAGGTTCTTCATCACCAATTGTTGGTTTCTTTTTAAGACCTGTTTTCGATGTTTCAAAATGTAGGTTGCCATTAAGTCGTTGAAAACCCCGGCACAGATCATCGTATAATCCCGATACTTTCGGAAAATGTCTGCGACTTCATGATTGGAAGCCGTCCAGCCGATTCGAATACCAGGCATCGAATAGGTTTTGGACAATGAATTGGTCGCAATCCCTTTATCATAGAGATCGACAATCGACGTAAAGGCTTCAGGATGATCCAGTGGCAAATAGACTTCATCGACCAGGACGTAGGCGCCAACTTGTTTGGCCAACTCAACCACCTGCTTTAAGAAGTCCTCGTCTAGTAAAGTGCCGGTGGGATTATTCGCATTATTCAGACAAATCATTTTGGTATTAGGCCTGATCAGTGATTTGAGTTCATCAATATCCGGATACCACTGCTTGTCCTCATGAATCTGCCAAAAGTCAACGTCAGCACCAAGTGATTTGGGAATGTCGTAAAGCTGCTGATAAGACGGGTACTCGGAAATGACGTGATCGCCCGGTTCAATTAGAGCGTACAATGCTAAATGATTAGCCCCCGTCGCCCCATTTGTCTGGAGAACATTTTCGGGATCAACGTGTTGATAAAGTTTCGCCACTTCGCTTTTAAAAGCGGGCGAGCCCTCAATCCAACCGTAATTCATTTTGGCCTTGTCCAGCAACTCGTAAAATTCCACCCCGTTATTACCATCGAGTGCCAGAGCTTCCTGCATGGTCATCGATGAAATTGTGCTCTGAGAAATATCTATCGTGGCGGATTTTTCCCATTGGTTTAACCATTCTTCAACGCCAAATCCGGCAATTTTCATTTAGTACCACTCCTTTTAATTTAATAATTGATTTTATTTTCATAACCAGTGTCCTAACGACGCGTCCAAAAAAATTCAGGGCTTATTTTTAACGATTTGCTTATAGTTTACATTTGACTTCAATTATACATATGATAAAATTAAAGTGGGGAGAGGGTTTTAGATCAATGCAGCAAACCCGCTGTTGTCGTAGTCATCAAAGGAGATGGCAACCATGATCAACTTATATTTAGCACCCAGCAGTTCATCCAGTCGACGGGCAAAAAAATGGCTGATCAATCATGATATTGAATTCACCGAACGTGATATTTCCAAGCAGCCGTTAACTGCCGATGATATCAAGTGCCTCCTTCGGTTATCGGAAAATGGGACTGAAGACTTAATTTCAACTCGCTGCACCAGCTACCGAAAGCTCAAAATCAATTTTGATAACCTTACTGTATCACAATTGATCGACCTAATGGTTCAGCACACCGACTTAATTCGCCGACCGCTCATTTTCGATGACCAGCAGCTGCAGGTTGGCTTTAGCGAGGATAATATTCGAAGCTTCCTTCCCAGACAGGCCAGAAAGCAACAATTAGCTAACCTGCTAACGCAAGCAGCCGCCATCCAATGACCAATTTGAATGCCAACCGCCAGCTGACGATTATTCAGCCACCCTTTTTTGCTTGTTCGTCTTCACCCTTTGAAATATAATGTTTCAAAGGGGTGTTTTTTATGGCTTTACTGCTGCCAACGTCAATTGTGTTGATTGTGGTCGTTGGATTATTCTGTACATACTTGATTAAAATTCGAAATTCATTGTATCTGGGGGCACTAGCCAACCTATCACTGTTGGTTCTTCTGCTTTTTTTAGTTCAGCTGATTTCGGTCCTGAACAGCCAATCCTGGGGGATCATTCTGGGCGTTGCGGTTTTTATCGTTGGTGCCCTGGTTTTCCTAGGGCTGGCACTGAGTTTTGTTTTCTTCTTCATCAACGCCTTTGTTGTCTGGAAACGTGAAGGCTACAGCTTAAGCAGTTCACTAACAATGTTGTCCGGGATTGTGGTTGTCGTTGTTGACATTCTGTACTTCACCAACCCATCGTTTGGACCCAAGCCGCTACAGTCGGCTGTCACCACTTTTCTAACGCTGCTGATTGCATACGTCTTACTCACGGTTTGGAACACGATCTCATCAATGTTGCTCTATCGGCTTTATTTTCCCAAGAAAGATAAGGACTACATTATTGTCCTTGGCAGTGGCCTAATTGATGGCTACAAAGTCGGTCGCCTACTAGGTAATCGCATTGATAAAGCCATTGACTTTTATCAAGATCAACTCAAAGCGACCGGCAAACACGCAAAGCTGATTTTTTCTGGCGGCCAGGGTGGTGATGAACTGCTGCCTGAAGGAGAAGCAATGCAGAAATATGCTTTGGAGCACGGCATTTCCAAATCAGATACTCTGGTCGAAGGAAAGTCCGTTAACACCCTGCAGAACCTGCAGTTTTCCCGGGCAATCATTGAAAAGGACAGCGGCCGAGACGACAATCAGGTCATCTTTGTCTCCAACAATTATCACACGCTGCGAGCCGGCGTCCTTGCCAGAAAATTGAAGTTTGCAGCTGTTGGTGTTGGGGCCCCGACGCCGTTTTACTTCTTACCCAATGCCGTTATTCGTGAACACCTGGCACTTTTGGTGATGAATAAGCGCTCAAATCTCGCCATTATCGGATTGATCTTACTGATTGCAATTGGCGCCGGCCTGCTGCAGTACTTTATTCCGGGCGAAACCCTCAAATAATTTTTTAGGAGACTCACATGTCACAATACATTCATGTTATTTATACAGCGGCTTTTTTGTTCCCACTGCTTTCAATTTTTGTTACACTGCCAATCTTATTGGTGAACTACCATAAGTATGGCGCCTTGCCGAAGTGGAGCATCTTCATGCTTTACACATTTGTGTTCTACATGATGTGCGCCTACTTCTTAACCATTCTACCGTTGCCAACTCGGACTTATGTTGCCCATTTGACTACCCCCACCCATAATTTTGTGCCGTTTACCTTTGTCCGGGAATTCATTAAATACAATCCATTTTCACTGACCCACCCGGGCACTTGGATTGCGGCTTTAAAGGCACCGACCGTCATTCAGCCATTGTTCAACATCTTTTTGACCGTTCCGTTTGGCTTTTACATGCATTATTATTTTCAGCGGTCATGGAAACAAACCATTCTGTTTAGTTTCTGTCTATCACTGTTCTTTGAATTGACCCAGCTTAGTGGCCTTTATGGCTACTATCCCCGTCCATATCGGCTGTTTGATGTCGACGACCTACTGCTTAACACGACCGGTGGCACACTTGGGGCATTAGGAGCAGCCTGGCTTGGGCGGTATCTGCCAACTAAGGAGCAGGTTACAAAACGGACAGTGGCACTCAGCCATAATGTATCCCCGGTTAGACGAATTGTTGCTCTGGCAAGTGATTGGATCATTATTTCAATTTTCAGTTCGATTCTGGGTATCTTTGTTAAACCGGAATGGATCACTACCGCTATTGGATTTGTTATCTTTATCCTCGCATTCGAATTGATGAAACAACAGACAATCGGGATGCGGTTGGTGCACATTAGAATCGTTAACCGAGATGGCCAAGACGCAAGTCGAGTTCAAATTCTAGTGCGCAACCTCTTCGGTTATGGGATTATCGGCGGCCTCTTTGCAACGGTCGGCCGACTGTTAGACATGACAGCCACCGCACCCTATAATCAATTAACTACTATTTTCCATCTTGTGTTGGTCCTCTCGTTCTTCTTACTGTTAGTCTTTGTGGACCTGCTAATTGACTGGTTCTCAAAGAAACATTTACTGTTCTTTGAATGGTTAAGTCGAACAGATACCAAGCCAGCATGAGCCATTTAAAATAGCAAACGGCCTTTGGCAGCCGCTCCCAATCTGGGAACGACTGCCAAAGGCCGTTATACGTTTAAAGCTGAATGATAATCATCAGTTATTTTTCAGCAATATTGGTTTGAATAATATCATGTAACTTTTCGAATAAGATACCCTCACGTAAGCCACTGGTTGAAAACATGATCCGATCAGAATCCAGATAATTCATTAATAGAATGACTGGAATCAGCCCGCCAACAATGATATCTGCCCGTTCCTTATTGATTCCGGGGACTTTTTTGCGTTCTTCCAAATTCATATCAATGATCCGCTCAAACGTCTCATTAATTAAGCTGTCACGCAGCTGATAGCCGTGAATATCATTCGTATCCAACAGGTTATTAAATCGACGATTGATTTTGGCCAAGGTTCGATTACTGCCCCCTAAGCCAATAATGGGGAGATTCAACCCATTTCTGAGCCACCAAACATTTTGGAAAATTTCGTTCACAAAGATCATCGCTTTGAAGACCTCTTTTGCCGAAATCACATCAGCCAAGTCGAATTTAGATGACAAGGTCACCGAACCAATCGGAATACTGATGAGGTTGCTGACTTTACCGTTTTGTACCAGAATAATTTCGGCACTGGCCCCACCCGTATCAATAATCACCGCATTGGTTGCCGGCAGCGTTTCGTTAACCCCGACGTAGTCATAATAAGCTTCTTTAGCGCCGGAAATAACCGTCAAGTTGATGCCAATATCATTTTTGACACGTTTTAAAAACTGTTTTTGATTGGTGGCCTGACGCACTGCAGCAGTCGCAACGGCTTTAATCGTTAAGTTATCCAGCTTGGAATAAATCACCTTGAAGCCCTTTAAAGCAGCGATTGTCCGCTCAATTGCCTCTGGCTGCAAGATCTTTTCTGCCCCCATATTCTCTGAGAGGCGGACATATTCCTTTTCTTCGGCCACAGTCTCATACGTGCCATCATCACTAATTCGGCTGATGGTCATTCGAACTGAGTTGGACCCCAAATCAATCACCGCAAAATTTTCCATTATTGGTTATCGCTCCCATCTTCATCGTTAAAAGGGTCAGGTTGGTTTTGGGGACTCATCATCGGTTGAAACTGAATACCGCTTTTTGACCCGAAGTCGCTTTGCTGATTCTTAGTCATTTTAGTTGCCTGTGCCGCAAAGAACTCTTGGCAGTCAAGCGGTTCACGGCCTCTTCGATCAACTCGTTTGTAAACACCATCCTTATCCAGCATTCGCATTTTAACATTGTCGTTCCACATTGTGTTATAGATATCGACCACTCGACGCGCCAAGTCCGGCTGAAGAACTGGAAACAGCTGCTCAACTCGACGATTCAGGTTTCGGGTCATCAGATCAGCACTTGATAGATAAACTTGTTGGTCGCCGTCAAAATTAAACATATAAATCCGGCTGTGTTCCAAAAAACGACCGACAATTGAATGAACGGAGATATTTTCAGAAACGTCTTTAATGCCGGTCTTCAAGCAGCAGATTCCCCGCACAATCAGGTCAATTTTAACTCCCGCATGTGACGCCTCATATAACTTAGCAATCATATCCTGGTCAGATAACGAGTTCATCTTCATTTGAACGTGAACCGGCTTGTCCTCCTTAGCGTACTTACTGGCTTCCGACAGCTGGGAGTCGATGAAGTCCCGAATGCCATGTGGGGAAATATGAAGCTGGTGGAAATAAGGCGGCCGTGAATAACCTGACAGCATGTTAAAGATGTTCGTAACGTCAAGGCCGATATCCGTATTGCAGGTAAGCAGGCCCAAATCGGTGTAGAAGTGGGCGGTCACATCGTTATAGTTGCCAGTTCCCATGTGAACGTAGCGGCGAATCCCATTTTCTTCTCGACGAACCACCAAGGATAGCTTGGAGTGGGTCTTCAACCCAACAAGGCCATAAATAACGTGACAGCCCATCTTTTCCAGCTGGCGGGCCCAATGAACGTTATTCTTCTCATCAAACCGGGCTTTGACCTCAACCAAAACGGTGACCTGCTTGCCGTTTTGAGCTGCCCTGCCTAAGTATTTAATGATTGGTGAATCACCGGATACTCGGTAAAGCGTCATCTTAATAGCCAGAACCTCACTATCAACTGATGCCTGACGAATAAATTCCACCACGGAATCAAACTTATCATAAGGATGCTGCATCAACCAATCATGTTTTTGAATAGCGTCAAAGATGTTGTGCTCATCGTTGAGTTCCTCTGGCTGATAGGGTTTGAATGGCCGATACTTCAAATCATCGTGGCCAACCACTTGACTGGCCAGCTTGCTCATGAAGGTTAAATCAAGCGGCCCGTTGACTTCATAAACTGAGTCTTCTGCCGTTTGCAGTTCCTTAACCAATCGCTTACGGAGCTTGTTGCTAATCGTTGAGTCGACTTCCAAGCGGATAACGTGGCCGTGCTCTCGAAGCTTCAACTGCTGCTGTACTTTTTTAAGCAGGTCGGATGTATCTTCTTCGGCAACATCCAGATCCATATCCCGGATAACCCGAAAGACGGAAACTTCTTTGATCGTGTAATTAATAAACAATTGATCGACAAATTCCTTGATGATGTCTTCAATTAAGATAAAATCATTATCGCCGCCTGGCAATTTGACAACTCGCGAAAAGATACTTGGAACCTGTAAAGTAGCGTAGAGTGTTTTGCCATCTTGATCATCATTTTTATGAAGCCGTAATGACAAATTAAGTGAATCGTTGTTAATGAACGGGAATGGTCTTGAACTATCGTCGGCCATTGGCGTCAATACGGGATACAGTTCATCGTGAAAGTACCCTTTAATAAACTGGTACTGTTCGGCCGTTAAGTCCTCAACCTTCAATAAACGCACGCCAACTTGGCTGAGCGCCGGAAGAAGTGATCGATTCAAGGTACTATACTGGCGGATCAACATCTTGTGGGCTTTCGCGTTGACGTCTCTTAACTGTTCTTCAGCGGAGCGGCCCGACGAATCGCGGCCATCCCATTTGACTTCCACTAATTTGGCAAGTGATGCTACTCGAACCATGACCCACTCGTCTAGATTACTTTGAGTGATTCCCAAGAACTTCACGCGTTCAAGGAGGGGATTATTCTTATCCCGGGCCTCATCAAGAACGCGTTCATTAAAGTCCAGCCAGCTTAATTCCCGGTTGTTATAATATTTTGGGTTTTTGAAATCAATTGTTTCTGTCATTTCGCTTTAACTCCCCTCTGTTTGAGAACGGCTCGATATCCATACGCTTCTGCAAAGAAATGACTCTTTGTATTAAAAATCCAGTTTTCATAAGCTAAGTTGGCATTGCTGAAGACAGTGATGACCACCTTGGTTTCCTTAATCGACACAGAAATTTTCTTGATTTTCTGCTGCCGATCGTCATCCAATGCATCAGCCAACCGTAAAATTGCGGCCAGCTTGGCAATTAATCGCCGGCTTTCCGCAGAAATGTGCTGAAAGTGAATTAAATCTTCATTTGGGGTGGTTGAACTGTGATACCTTGCGATCGCTGCAATGACGCGAATATCATCCGCAGACAGGCCGATAATTTCTGAATGCAAAATAATGTACTCCGAGTGCAGGTAATGTTCATGAATGCCAACATAGTTGCCGACATCATGGAGAATGGATGCAACCTGAAGAAGCACCCGTTCCCGACGGCCCAGTTTGTGAAGCGGTTTTAATTGGTCAAATAAATGCAGGGAGAATTTTGTAACCAAGTCTCTGTGGACCGGCTCGACGTCATAGTGTTCAGACAAGTTGAGCGCCATCTTGATAATTTCGGGCGTAAAATCATGCTTGGCGTATCCTTGCTCCATCGCTTCTTGATTCACTAAGCCGTCAACGACTCCCGAATCAGAAAACCCGAGTTCATTTGCATTCGCTAACCTTAAAATCCGCCTTGTCAGCAGCAATTCCGGCAGCACCATCGGAATGTAATCCCGTTCAACTTGTAAACGTTCGATCAAATACTGATCCGAGGCATCAACAAGCTCGTCAACCAGCTTTGCAAATTGCTCTGCGGAAATTGCATCCCCAACCTTGGCATGTTCATAATTCTCAACCAATCTTTGAAGCGGCAAAGATCCCAATAAAATAATTTTGTTTGGTTCCTGACTTGAAACAACGCTGGCAGGATTACCCATATAAAAGTCGTTAAGCTTAGAATCAATATAATCATTCAAAAGCCCAATTGAATTAGGGGCCGTCTCCCGCAGGCTTTGCAGATCTTCAGCAATTTTGATTGGGCCGAGTGCAAAGCTGGTTGAGTCAACAAACTGGCCATTTTTAAATTCAGTGATCGCCGTATTTCCGGAAGTGATTCCAACTAAAAAGACGGTCCGATTTTTATCCGCCTCGTTCTTAGCCAATTCCAGAGAAATGTTCTGGTTGCGAAAATACGTTTCTTCATTTGTTGACAACCATTCGATGTTCATACCGGTATGTAGAAAAAGCTGATCGGCAATAAAATCGGAATTAAATGCCTGATGAAGCGCACTGCTTCCAAATAGTTTGTAATTTGTTACCCCGTAATCATTCAAAATCTGAATAAAGCCAGTCACCGCTTCAGAGACTCGGCTGACCGAATCGTACTTAACGGGTTGGTCCTGGTAAACATCCTCGCCTAAGTTGATATCTTTTTTGACATGTTCCAAGGTTTTGAGGTTCTTGACGTTAACAATGAGGAGTTCAGATCCCTGCACGTTAACCATAATCACACCATAATACTTTGCTGCCATGGTCTCACCTTCTATTTGTATTCCCTATGTTGGAGAATTCTCTTTTCAATGTAAGTATACAATATTTTTCATTCGGTTGACGACTTGGCATTGTCAATCTCCCATCAAGATTCATTTTCGTAGGCTGATCGATGTCAATAATTTGCCATTCACCAATCGATTTGATTGACAACATTTGAATTCCGGTTAAAAATAATGATGTACAGAATTGTACTAAATTTTCATCAGAAAGAAGTGGCTTTGATGACTGAACTGAATGCCGCAAAAGCCGGCACTTACAAATTTGACGATCACTTTGTTGTTAACCGTTTGGGTTACGGAACCATGCAGCTGACTGGTAAAGGCACCTGGGGCCCCTACCCGGATGCTGACCATGCGGCCGACGTGGTCGCTCACGCTGCCGAATTAGGCATTAACTTTTTTGATACTGCTGATTCCTATGGCCCTTGGTTTGCTGACCGTTACTTGGCCGCTGGATTGAAACGGGCAGCTAACCGTAATCAAATTTTCATTTCCGATAAGGTTGGCCAGACTCGTCAGGGGCCGGGCATCTAGAGCCCCCATGGCGAACCAAATTACTTGAGACAACAGGTTGAAGTCTCCATGATGACTCTGGGGATTGACCACGAAGACCTGGTTTTCCTTCACCGAATCGATAGTCATTTTCCAATCGCTGAACAAGTTGGCGAACTTAAGAAGATGCAAAATGAGGGTAAGATCAGGCATATCGGTCTGAGCCAAGTAACCGTTGACCAGATTAAGGAAGCCCAAAAGTACGCCAAGATCGACGCGATTGAAAATCTGTATAACGTTGGCAATCATCAAGACGATGACGTGGTCGACTACGCCGCCGACCAGCACATGGCCTTTCTACCCTGGTTCCCACTTGACACCGGCAAGCTGGTTGGCGCAGATAGCCCATTGAGCGCAATTGCTAAGAAGTATGGGGTTTCCGAAGCCCAAATTGCCTTGGCCTGGTTACTGAAGCGTTCACCAAACATTCTGCCAATTCCGGGTACCAGTTCGATTCAACACTTGGAAGATAACGTTGCCGCGACAAATGTTGAGTTAAGCGATGACGATTTCAAAGCGTTGAGCAACCTTAATAATTAATGAACAATGCTTGAGTAAGTCTGCTGAATTTGGGCAGGCTTATTTTTTATTGAAAAAGTCCTTCAAAATTGCTTTGAGCGCTATAATTAGCCTTCAAATTTTAGAATTGTTATAATTTGTGTAAAGAAAGCCACAGGATTGGAGGGCAACTCTATGAACAAACTCACAAATTATACTCGGCTGATAGCCGTCCTCATTGTTTCTGCCATTGCCATCGTTTTGGCATTTGGCTTGGGGGTCCCCCTTTACGCCCAAATTGTGATCTCAACTTTAGGCTCTTTAATCGCGCTTTTAATGTTGATTGACATGGTCAAAATACTGCGTTCCGGGAAGTTTGGGGTCGACCTGCTGGCAATTACGGCCGTCGTCGCAACACTTGCCGTTGGTGAATACTGGGCCTCGCTGATTGTTCTGTTGATGTTGACTGGCGGGTATGCTTTGGAAGATTTTGCCGCCAACAAAGCAAATTCAGAATTACAGTCCCTACTGGAAAATTCACCTCAATCCGCTCATTTGCTGAAAGATGACGACATTGTTGACGTCAAAGTTGATCAAGTACAGGTTGGCGATCAGCTTGTCGTCAAGCCGGGTGAAGTCATTCCGGTAGATGGAACGATTATAACCGGCGTGACCTCAGTCGATGAGTCATCTTTGACCGGTGAATCACGGCCAATTGATAAAGTTCCCAGTGCCACCGTGATGTCGGGAGCCGTTAACGGGGATGCGTCGTTTGATATGACTGCCGACAAAACGGCTGGAAACAGCCAATACCAAAATATTATCCGGTTGGTGAAGCAGGCCGAAACCACACCGGCCCACTTTGTTCGAATGGCTGACCGTTACGCCGTGCCGTTTACGATACTAGCTTACATGATTGCGGGAGTCGCTTGGTACATTTCAAAAGACCCGGTTCGATTTGCCGAAGTCCTGGTCGTCGCTTCCCCGTGTCCGCTGATCCTGGCGGCCCCAATCGCCCTTGTATCGGGCATGAGCCGGGCAAGCCGGAGTGGGATTATTGTGAAGAGCGGTACGGTGATTGAAAAGCTGGCAAACGCAAAGACCTTTGCTTTCGACAAAACCGGAACCATTACAAAGGGGCACCTGACCGTTAGCCGAATCGCCGCAGTTAGTGGTTATACAAAAAAACAGGTTCTCGCACTTGCCGCAGGAGCCGAACAGCAATCCAGCCACATTCTGGCCAGATCTTTGGTTGCGGCAGCCAAAGACGGTGTCCCGGTCGCCACAAACGTCACTGAAATAACGGCCCAAGGGGTGAAGGCGACCATCAATGATCAAACGGTGAAGGTCGGCAAACCAGGGTTTGTTTCAAATGACCCGATCACCCCACTGGGACAAACCGCGGTCTACGTTTCGGTTAACGGCAACTATGCCGGCTACGTAGCCTTTGCGGATGAATTAAGACCCGAAGCCGGCCATGTAATGGCTGAACTTCATGAGTCGGGTGTCAAAGAGATCATGATGATTTCTGGAGACCGCTTGCCGATTGCTGAAGAAATTGCCAATCAAGTCGGCATTGACAAGGTGTATGCGCAACGACTGCCGGAAGAAAAGATCCAGGTTATTGAAACAATCGAAAAGAAGTTCCGTCCCGTCGTAATGGTCGGCGATGGTGTTAACGACGCACCTTCACTAGCAATCGCCGATGTTGGTATCGCAATGGGTGCTCACGGGGCGACTGCGGCGAGTGAGTCGGCCGATGCCGTTGTCTTAAAGGATGACTTGAGCTTGGTCAGCAGGGCTGTCAGCATCGCCCACGATACCATGAAAGTTGCTCGCCAAGCGGTTTTAATCGGGATTGCCATTTGTACCTTCTTGATGCTGGTTGCAAGCGTGGGCGTCATTCCGGCAATCATTGGCGCGTTATTTCAAGAAGTCGTGGATACGGTCACAATTTTATGGGCACTAAGAGCACGCAATGGCCGCACCAAGCATCTCGATTTGATCCCGGCACAATAATTTCATTACTTGACAAAAGCCCACATTGTTTTATATTTGTAATGATAACAATTACCGTTTAAAGACTTGTGGTCAGAAGTCAAGTAGGTGATACGTAAAATATTGATAGTTCTAATTGTGAGGAGAGTATACTTCCCCCAGCCCAGTGAAGTACAAAAATTCACTGGTTAGAAACTTGCAATGTTAGCGATGTTCGTCGCGCTAGACCAATT
>NZ_BDGB01000115.1 GCF_002157585.1 Lentilactobacillus parakefiri | reverse complement strand
CATATTGTCCGTGCCATTAGCGCATTTGTGGACACGATTCCCTATCAATTAGTTTATGGAGAAGAGTCAGCCTTTGGCCGACCACAATATTCACCGTTAATGATGCTCAAGATGATGTTATTTGCCTACTCACGGAAAGTGTTTTCGGGACTGAAAATTCAACAAATGGCCGAGGAAAGCATTCCGATGAAATGGTTAATCGGTGACCCTGACGTGGTGCCCAGTTACCGGACAATCAATCGTTTCCGGACTGATCCACAAATCACCAAGTTAATTGCCCTCATGTATCTGCAGTTCCGCCAATCATTGATTGATAACAAGCTGTTAAGTGATGAAGCAATTTTCATTGATGGCACTAAAATCCTCGCCGATGCCAATAAGTATTCATTTGTCTGGCGAAAAAGCACGGAAAAA
>NZ_BDGB01000114.1 GCF_002157585.1 Lentilactobacillus parakefiri | reverse complement strand
TGAAATTGCCGAACTCATTGAGAAAATGTACGGTGCTCACTACTCCAAAGCCACGGTTTCCAACATGACTAAAGCCGTCAATGAACAGGTTCAAGCTTTCCAGCAACGTCGACTGGCTTCACAATATGCGGCCATCTTCTTAGATGCCACTTACTTGCCGTTAAAGCGGGATACCGTTCAAAAAGAAGCCGTTCATATTGCGATTGGCATTCGTCCAGATGGTACGAAAGAAGTGCTGAACTACCAAGTGGCGCCAACGGAATCGACTGGAATCTGGACTGAACTGCTGGGAACCTTGATCAAGCAGGGCGTTAAAGATGTGCTGTTGTTTGTGGCCGATGGGTTAGTTGGTTTTGATGAAGGCTTGAATCGGCATTTCCCTAAAGCCAAACGACAACGTTGCCTGGTTCATGTTGGGCGGAATCTGATGAACAAAGTTCGCGTAAAAGACCGCAAGGCCGTGATCAGTGACTTTAAACAAGTTCATCGGGCCGCCAACCGTGAAGCAGCAGAACTGAAACTGAATGAGTTCGCCAACAACTGGTATCAGACCTATCCCAAATTAATCAAAGATCTGCTTAAAATGCCGAATTTACTCACTTTCATGGACTTTCCACCAGCTATCCGGCAATCGCTATACTCCACTAACCTGATTGAGAACTTTAATAAGCATCTCAAGCGCACCACCCACCACAAAGAACAATTTCCAACGGAAGATTCACTGGATCGCTTCCTGGTTTCTCAGTTTAATGTTTATAACGAGAAGTCTCTGAAGCGGATCCACCGAGGGTTCAAAGGACTCCAGGACACCTTGGAAGCATCAGTTATTTAAGTTAGATACATATTATATGTACGAAGGCAT
>NZ_BDGB01000113.1 GCF_002157585.1 Lentilactobacillus parakefiri | reverse complement strand
CCTTTGCGCTGTTTGTACTTCTCCTGAGCCTTCGAAGGTGAATAGGATTTACCAGTAGAATTACGGCTTAATTCTCGAGAAATGGTTGAGTAACTTTTCTTGATATGGCTGGCAATCTCACGAAGTGAGTTTCCATGATTCCTCATTAAAACGATAGTTTCCCGTTCATCTATGGTAATATGCTTGTAGTGATCCATGGCTAAATTCCTTTCATGATTGTTTTCGCAAACATCATTTTACAGAAATTTGGCCATGGGCCATTCTTTATTTAATTAGTGTTGCACTTAAAGTGTAAATTCAAGT
>NZ_BDGB01000112.1 GCF_002157585.1 Lentilactobacillus parakefiri | reverse complement strand
AGCCGAAACTAGCGTTCCGGCTTCAATGGCTCCTACCTATCCTGTACAAGCTGTGTCAACACCCAATATCAAGCTACAGTAAAGCTCCATGGGGTCTTTCCGTCCTGTCGCGGGTAACCTGCTTCTTCACAGGTATCTTAATTTCACCGAGTCTCTCGTTGAGACAGTGCCCAGATCGTTACGCCTTTCGTGCGGGTCGGAACTTACCCGACAAGGAATTTCGCTACCTTAGGACCGTTATAGTTACGGCCGCCGTTTACTGGGGCTTCATTTCTGGGCTTCGCCGAAGCTAACTCATCCACT
>NZ_BDGB01000111.1 GCF_002157585.1 Lentilactobacillus parakefiri | reverse complement strand
GCCCCAACGTTGGGTAGTCGAACGATCTTTTAGTTGGCTAGAGAATTGTCGGCGACTTTGGAAAAATTGTGAGCGTCAATTAACCACCAGTCTGCAAATGGTCGTTTTAGCGTTTTTAGCACTATTACTTAAGAGATTTTAGACAGCTTCTTAGAGGAAAAGCTCTTCTACATTGGTTTACTTCAAGACGGAACCGCAAACCCTCATCAAATAGAAAGTCAATATGGGGTTAAGCACGACCAAGTAAAACAGTGGTTAGAAAGGTATCAGATTAGAGGAGTTGATGGTCTTAAAAGAACCACAAAGCAACAATATTCAAAAGAATTCAAACTTGGCGTCATTCAGGAATATCTGGCCGGAGATACATCGTATTCAGAATTAACAAGAAAATACGAAGTTTCAAACGTTGGAGTTATCTCCCAATGGGTTTCCCGGTATATTAGTGGGAAATCACTAGATTCTAGTTCTACTAGGAGGAGACCCCGATTGAAGAATGGACGAAAAACCACCAAGCTTGAACGAATTGAGATTGCGGAATGGACAATTGCCCACGAAAAGCATTACACCGAAGCCGCCAATCATTTTGAAGTT
>NZ_BDGB01000110.1:12705-14009 GCF_002157585.1 Lentilactobacillus parakefiri | reverse complement strand
TAAGCATCTCAAGCGCACCACCCACCACAAAGAACAATTTCCAACGGAAGATTCACTGGATCGCTTCCTGGTTTCTCAGTTTAATGTTTATAACGAGAAGTCTCTGAAGCGGATCCACCGAGGGTTCAAAGGACTCCAGGACACCTTGGAAGCATCATTTATTTAAGTTAGATACATATTATATGTACGAAGGCATTTCATTTACACAAGATTTTTGACGCTACCGTTATTTTTTACAGTAACATCAGTTTTGACATTTGCATCTGAAAAATTATATTTGCTTGTTGAACATTTCTTAGTGTTGACGGTAAATTTACCGTTTTTTATTGGTACTTCTTGATTTTGTACCCTTAATGTTGCACCATCACTAACACCTATATTCTCACTTATTGTAACTTGATTATTGTAATCAATAAAGTTACGTTGTGATCATCTCTTGCAATTTTTTTCATTTCTTCAATAGTTCTATTAGACGTTTGGGATTTATCAAAAGTCCCTACAAGCTCATTGTGAACAGTCTCAGATATTTGTTCGGCATAAGCTTTTTCACTCATGCCAACTGTCAAAAATAAAAGAATCGAAAAGAAAATGACAAACACTCTATTGTTTTTCGACATTTTTAATCCTCCAATTGAATAAACTGGCCTTAGAAGCTGTCCAAGATCTATGATTTTTGATATACTTCTATGTAAAAAGCGAGTTTAAGCTATGAAAAATTATCCCAGCAATATTACTCGGCAACAATTTGAATTAATTCGACCAGCTTTAGAAAATTTTCGTAAGCGAACTAAGCCTCGAAAATATGACCTCTACGAGGTCTTCTGTGCGGTCCTATATGTCTTGAAAACCAGTTGCCAATGGCGTCAAGTCCCCGGTGATTTCCCAGAATGGCGGTCAGTTTACAACTATTACAAAATTTGGTCAACTAAAGCTGAGCCTACGGCTGATTCTTTATTGGAACAAGTTTTAAAAAAATTGTCATTGCTCGGCGAACTTACCAAGGACGTTCAGCTTTAACTTCCTTTATTATCGTTGACGCTCAGAGCGTCAAAAACACCGCTACTGCTGAAAACAAAGGTTACGACGCTGGTAAGAAAATCTCGGGGATTAAGCGCCATATGGCAGTTGATATCAATGGCTTTCCGCAGGCCATTCACATGACGCGAGCGAACGTCTCTGATCGAGACGGGGCCAGTGCAATGATCGCTTTACATGCCATGCATTTACGCCAGGTTCAAAATGTCTTAGTTGATGGTGGTGATTCAGGCGTTAATTTTCAGCTCGATGTAGCCAGTAATTTAAAC
>NZ_BDGB01000110.1:11252-12694 GCF_002157585.1 Lentilactobacillus parakefiri | reverse complement strand
GGTAGTCGAACGATCTTTTAGTTGGCTAGAGAATTGTCGGCGACTTTGGAAAAATTGTGAGCGTCAATTAACCACCAGTCTGCAAATGGTCGTTTTAGCGTTTTTAGCACTATTACTTAAGAGATTTTAGACAGCTTCTTATACATGTGAACCCCTATTTTTTGTTTATTAAGTGTAGTTACATAATAAGCATTCTTATTTGTCCCGCCTTGAAAATCTGACGTATCTTTGCAGCGAGTGGAATTGGATAAACTAATTAAAAATTTGTAAGTTGTTTTATCATTTGAGATTCTTTTAAGTTCTTTTGTATTTCTTGCCTGGATAACTCTATTGACCTTTGTATTTACTTGATGTGTTACGTAGACGTCTGAATTTAGATAAATCCCCCCCAAAAAAATAAGTGCAACTGCTATAATAGCAAAGACAAGTAACTTTCTCTTTTTCATATTCAGTGACCCCCTTAAGCATATAAGTCTACTCTGTTAGACCATAAAAAGCATCCACTGCCTTAACTTTTCTACATTAGTTTAGTATAAAGAAAAATTTGAAACTTAGCTTCATCAGTAAAAGAGGGTCACAACTTAACAGTTGTGGCCTGTTTTTTGATACTGTATAATTAAAGGGTTAGAACCGTGTCATTACTTAATGACATAAGTAAGGAGATAAAAAGATGAAATATGGCTATGCGCGGGTCAGTACCACTGATCAAAAATTAGCAAATCAAATTGAGTTACTAAAATTGGCAGGAGCAGAAAAAATCTTTCAAGAAAAGTTTACCGGCACAACTACCGAACGACCGGAGTTTCAAAAACTGTTGCGCGTTCTAAAAACAGGCGATACTTTGATTGTCACTAAGTTGGATCGGTTTGCGCGGAACACACGCGAGGCCTTAGCCATTATCCAAGAGTTGTTTAAAGAAAATGTCAAAGTTAACATTTTGAATATGGGCTTAATTGACAATACGCCGACTGGACAACTAGTCTTTACAATATTTAGCGCCTTTGCGCAGTTTGAACGCGATATGATTGTCACGCGCACACAAGAAGGTAAAGTGTATGCCAAGCAACATGATCCGTTGTTTCGGGAAGGGCGACCGAAAACGTATTCTGAGGAACAAATCAGATTTGCCTACGAGTTACGAAAACAAGGCATGACCTATAAAATGATTGAACGAAAGACGGGGATTAGTAAACGCACGCAACAGCGACGATTTAAATTAGTTAAAAACAATATATTTTAAAACTGTTTACACCAGGATACCATTCGCACTCAATGTTTAAAGCAACTCGACAAACATTCGCGGGAATATAAAGTACTGAAATCACTATGGCGCCTATTCCACAAGGCCAACCCTGACGCACAAAAGAGCCGCTACCTCTTCGGCCTGAATGAGTACTCGACCGAACAGAACGCTATTGATATTGGAACCGATACGTTTCCGG
>NZ_BDGB01000110.1:8088-10952 GCF_002157585.1 Lentilactobacillus parakefiri | reverse complement strand
CCTTCAAAACAGCTTATGAAACCTACATCGATCTCCACGATGCTTTGATGGGGCGTCACGCTGATGAACTCAAGAATATCATCACTAACTATCAGCCTAACGGCACGCCCCTAGATACGGCCATGCATACCCTACGAAAGAATCTTAATGGAGTAATTAACGCCGCCAAATCGTCCTACTATAACGGACCGATAGAGGGCATCAACCGTAAGATCAAGGAGCTCAAACGTGCTTGTTATGGCTTCTCCAATCAGGCCAATATGTTCACACGCGTCTACCAGCTGATTGCCTAGATTATCTACCACAATAACGTCACGATGGTAGGCTTATTTGTTATGCCTTCAAGTACGATATTCAGACAACACACCAGATTAAACGCCGCAACTAATAAAACAACAAAAAAGATCTCCCACACGAGGAGATCTCCAAAGGATAGAAACTATCCTTCAACACCATTTGACAAACTTCCAGTTTATGAGCAATGGCGCGGAGGTTATTGATAAATCTTAATAAAAAGATAAAGACCGTCAACGATTTAATCGAGTGAAGGATCCAATTGGTCTGTTTAAATTCTGCGAAGCGCTAACCGTATTGGGCTAACTTTTAACGGCTCCGGCAACCAGAAAACTGATATCGAGTGGTGTCACGTCGTTGGTTAGATTGCCAATCGAAATGAAGTCGGCGCCGCAGCCCTTAAAGGTGCTGATTGATTCGGCGGTGATCCCTCCAGATGCTTCGACCTTAATCGTTTTTGGGACGAGCTGGCGCCACTGCTTGATCGTTTCAGGGTTCTGATTATCAAACATGATGACATTGGCACCGCCAGCAACGGCTTGGCGAAGTTCTTCTTCGGTTTCCACTTCGACCTCAACTGGGGTGAGGGGGCCGACATGCCGTTTAACGGCCGCAAGCGCCTGGGTCACCCCGCCCGCTAAGGCAATATGGTTGTCCTTTAACATAATCCCGCCAGTTAGGTCAAAACGGTGATTGAAGCCGCCGCCAACGCTGACGGCGTACTTATCAAATAATCGCAAGCCGGGAGCAGTTTTACGAGTATCCGTAATTCGAATGGTCGCATCGTCCAATAGCTTGACGAAGTGTGTCGTCTGGGTGGCAATCCCGCTCATTCGCTGAATTAAGTTAAGGGTGACCCGTTCACCAGATAGTAGGGTTTGGGCTGTCCCGGAAACTGTGCCAATGATGTCGCCGGCCTTAACCGGAGCGCCTTCCGGAATTCGTGGTTTATAGGTTGCGTGACCCAGTAAGTCATAAGTTGCCTGGGGAATTTCTTGACCGCAAATAATGCCACTCTGCTTGGCGATAAATGATCCAGATAGGGGGGTTCCGCCTGGCAGAAACGCGACACTGAGATCCCCGAAACCTAAATCTTCTTTCAAAAATTCGCTGATTTTTTCCTTTAAGACGATGGGATTCATTGGTTGACCTCCCCGTTAGGTTGCTGATCAGCGCTGGGCAATGCCAAAACGGCAATCGAACCGATCAACAGTGAAACCATAAAAATGACGAAGATAATACTAATACTAATTTGGTGATCCATTAAGACCCCAATTAAGAGGGGGCCAAAGATTGCGCCAATGCGGCCAATTCCTTGCGCCATGCCGGTCATGGTTCCCCGAATATTGTGAGCATAGAGTTCCGGCGTCAATGCGATAATGGCCCCGTATGCGCCTAAGTTAAAGAAGGAAAGGACACAGCCAGAAATCACGATGAGAAGGGCTGACGCTGATTGGCCAAACATGATGGCGCCAAAGGCCGTTCCCAGCATATAAATGGCAAAGACGTACTTGACCCGAATGCGCTTGGCTAACCACGATGCGCAGAGGTACCCCGGTAATTGGGCAACGACGATGATCGTGGTGTAACCAAAGCTGTTCACGATACCATAGCCCTTATCAACCATGATACTTGGTAACCACATGAACATACCGTAGTAACTGAACATCACCATAAACCAAGCAAGCCAAAGCATCAGTGTCCAGGGTTTAAAAGTGGTTTTCAGACTAACAAGCCAGTGTTGAGTTCCGGTGCTCTTCGGTGCTGTTTCATGAATGTGTTTTCGTAAAACAATTGCAAAAACCCCGGCGATTGCGGTTACCACAAGAATTCCCCGCCATCCTAGAACCGGCGTTAGGAGAAATGATAAAAATGACGCCACCAACCAGCCGAGGGCCCAAAAACTATCTGCCAGAATTAGCATCTGCGAACGTTTAGTCCCCCTGTAAATGTCGGCAATGTAGGTGGCCGCAACCGGTAATTCCCCGCCAAGCCCCATGCCAACGAAGAAGCGAATGCCTAAAAATGTGTAAAAACCTGGTGAGATGGCCAAAATCAGGTTGCCGATTGAGAATGTCAGCAAGGTGGCGATCAAGGTATTCTTGCGGCCAATCCGATCGGCTAAGTGGCCAAAATAAAATCCACCACAGACCATGCCAATGGTGCTGACTGAACTAATCAGGCCGGTTTGTGAATTAGATAGTGCCCATTGCTGATGGACGATGGGCATAATAAATGATAGCAACCCGACGTCCATGGCATCAAATAACCAAGCCGTGCCAATAATTAAGAAGATGAACGTGGGGCGTTGTTGCGTGTTATCCATAATAAATGCAAGCTCCCTTCAATTAATAAAAGTACCAAGTACTTTTAAACGAGTAAAATAAAAGTAGGTTTTACTTTAAATAAGAGAATACACGGATTCTGTGAAAACATCAAGTAAGGTAGATTGTAAAATTAATCCGAACGCTGTTCGGACAAAAAAGATCAGCTTCCTTTAAAATGGTGTTTACCACAAACCCATCTTTTAGGAGCTGATCTTTTGTCTAGTATAACCTATTCCGAACGAA
>NZ_BDGB01000110.1:7479-7964 GCF_002157585.1 Lentilactobacillus parakefiri | reverse complement strand
TTTTGTGAACTAGGGCTGTCCAATATCCAAATGGGCGTTCGGCTGAACCGATCACCGTCAACAATTTCTTATGAATTATCTCGATGTCAACCTTATCAGGCTGAATTAGCACAAACAGATGCCGAATACAAGCGATCACGATGTGGTCGGAAAACTAAGCTGAGCGATGAGTTAAAGCAAAAAATTCTCAACCATTTACGTCTAAGCTGGTCACCAGGAATGATTGCTCACGAATTTAATTTAGCTACTAAATCTATTTATAATTGGCTAAATCAGGGGAGAATTGGTTTCTCCTTGAATGATCTACCTGAACATGGTGTACGCCAACGGCGTAACGTTGACCAACGATCCAAATATAATCAATCTTTGGGGCGATCAATTGAACAGCGTCCCATGATGATTAATCAACGTAAGCGCATCGGCGATTTTGAACTAGATACAGTCGTTGGTCCTCGTGGGCATAGTAAGGCAGTTTTATTAACTTT
>NZ_BDGB01000110.1:0-7173 GCF_002157585.1 Lentilactobacillus parakefiri | reverse complement strand
AAATTTGTCCAAAAATTCGGATTAAATTTGCAATCTACCATAAAGCCAAATAGACAAGCATCAAAAAAAACGGAAGGTTAATTATTAAGTAACCGTTCCGTCCTTTTATGTTGAAACATTTCGAATTTCTGGTAGTGGGATAAACCGATCAGCATCAACCACAATATCATTGGCATTGTAACCATGAATCAAGGTGGTGATATCTGGCCAATGACGGTTGTTTTGGTCAACCGTTTTTAGTTGAATGATCACTGGTTGTTGACGCTGATATGCGTCTGCCAGTTGTTGGGTTATCTCTGCTAAGGATTGTTGCGGTCGCGGAACATAGACTTCATTCAATTGCTGCTTCTGTTGGTTTAAAGCAGCAGTATGGTCGGATAAATAGAATCCCTGCCATTTCATCATGCCCCGGTCATGGTAATCATGTTCAAAAAAATGCTTAACCGTGTCTAAATCAAAGTCTTGGTTACTCAAGTGGCACCCGCTTTCGTTGAATCAGCTTTTGACTTGCCGGCCAGCGTTCCCCAGTAAAGCCAACAAATTCGATTGTTAGTTTTATATCTTGTCGTAATGCTTTTAACAGCTTTTCTAAATCAGCTAAATCATAGTGTGCTAATTTATGTAAGGGAACGGATTGCAAGCGCTCGTTAGCCCGTTGACTGTTAAAAAACAGATTATAGGTCTGATCGTAGGTATCATTAGTCAACATTAACCAATAGCGGGTTTTGGGACGCCGCTTAAACAATAGGGTTAACCGCCCCTTAATAATCTCGATATCGCTATTCATAGCTATTACCTCCATTATGTCCGCCCACTAGTGAAGCCCGCTTGATAGCGGTGCCCCCCTTTAATAAACTGGTCGCGTAAACTAGTTTGGTGAACCCAAATTGCCGGTGAATTTCATCAATCACCTGGTTTAACCGGCTACGGCGAATTTGGTTGCGCGGGGTTTCAAATAAATTAAGTTGTTGGCCGGAGTTGGCACTTAGTTTACTGCTATAAACACCAATATTCCGGACAGCTTGACCGTCCCAATTCTGACGGAATAACCACAATAATTGTTGCGTCAAAACTTGATTGTCGTTAGTTGGTTCAATTTTTAAAGCTTGGTGAAAGCCACCGCGGCCATCTGCTTCGGCTGCGGCATAGGAAAACCCAATGCTTAGCGATAGACACCCCGCCAGTTTATGGTGGTGCCGAAGCCGCGCCGCCACCTGTTCCCCAATTTCTTTAATGACGGTTTCAATTTCGACTTGGTTAAAATAATCTCGTGGCAATACTTGCGAATTACCCAGGCTAGCTTCTTTAACCTTAGTTGGTTCCGTGACTTGTGCGCGATCAATTCCCCAGGCCGTAGCAAATAACTGGCTACCAATGACGCCAAGCTGCTGTTTGAGTAAATAAGGGTTGGTATGGGCTAGCTCATACATATTGTGAATGTGAAGGCGGTTCAAACGTTTCGCCATACGGGGGCCAATCCCCCAAACGTCCGTTAATTCAGTAATTGACCAAATTTTATCCGGCACAGTTTCGTAATGGATTTCACCGATCAATTCATGATTATGTTTAGCGTAAAGGTCTAAGGCTAATTTAGCTTGCACCGGATTGTCACCAATTCCCACGGTGGTATACAAGCCTAGCTTTTGCCGAACTGTCTTTTGAATCAAGCGGGCCACTTCGCGAACGGAATTGCCAAACAGCCGCCAAGTATGGGTCATATCAAGAATGCTTTCATCAATTGAATACGGCCAAACCTCTTTTTCAGTGGTAAATTGATGAAAGATCTGATTGATCTGCAAATTACGTTGAATATAAAGGTTCATGCGCGGTGGCACGACCCACAACCTGGGGTCATTGGGTAAGTCACGTTTACGGGAGACGTTGGCTTTAAGATGAAATAAGTGCTTAGCTTCGGGTGACGTGGCTAAAATGAGTCCGCCATTGGTATTTTCAGCTTCACTAAGGACCACTAATGGGACTTTTAAGGGATTTAGCCCCCGGGAAACGGCTTCGCAACTAGCATAAAAGGACTTGTTATCAATTAAGAAGAACACGCCATGCGGTTCATCATCAGTAAACAATTTCATCACTTCCGTTAGCTTTTACCTGTATTGTAGCACAGAAGGCAAACGTGTGTTCCCTAAAAGCTGCTAGAAAGCTGATTAAAAATAGTCGAAAGTCAATTATAGTCATGCTATAATGTAGACAGAAAAAGGAAGCCCCGAGTGAACAGGACTTCCCATGTAGAACCGTTTAAGACGGTGGCAAACTTAATAGATTAGATCAAAAATAATCCATCTGCTCGCCAAAGCTAAGACGGATTATTTTTTTTGCTGACTTTTGATCAGCTCAACAATTAATGCGATTAAGGCCACGATAAAAGTACCGAAAGCCAGCATTAATTGTAAAGCGTCCGCAACGGACAATCAGGCTACTCCTTTCGTTAGGATTTATGGGCTTTAAAGGTTTAACACCATAAGCACCACCTCCGATCGGAAATAGCCACCGCCTTAACTTCTCTACAAGCTTTAATTATACAGGAGGAAGAAAATATTGGCTACGTTGAAAGAAATCATTTCAGAAGCGAAAGTTAATAATGATTTTATTTATCGAGGTTGTGCATATGAATCCTATGATTTAGTTCCGACCCTAGCTAGAAAGCTAGGAGCCGGAAGGCTAAATCAAGATATAAGTTTTGGCCAATATGATATTTATGCTGCTATTGTAGAAAATGCAGCTAAACGGGGATATAGAGAAGTTAATATGAATGGAAACTCAAACGAACTTTCTCAGCATTACGGGATAGACACTAGTTATCTTGACTGGAGTTATTCGGTGTATGTAGCTTTATACTTTGCGTTCACTAGTTATATTAAACAGTTTGTTGACGAAAAAATTTTAGATCAAGATATCGATATTTGTAAAATGTATTGTCTTAGAGACGACTTCAATAAGCACAAGTATTGCATATATAGACTTAATAAGACCTTGTATGCTGAATTAAAGAAGCAATATCCCAAATTACCGCTAATAGTATATGATACTGATCATAAAAACAAAAGAATGGAATCACAACAGGGGCTGCTATCTAGCATAGATACAAATAATGTGGCGCAAGGTTCTAAGGTTCAAGATTCTCAAATTCAGATATTAGTCGACTGGCTTCATTCTAACAACTCCAGTGATTCTTTAGAAAAAAAAGACAATAAATACTTATGGAAGAACGAAACTCTTTTAGAAAAAATAACCTACAAACTACCGCAAAGGGATCGAAATTGTTTACAAAAATATTTACAAGAAAACGGCGTCACCAGTACAAAATTATTTCCAGATTTTGAGGGTGTAAAAAAGAACATAGAGTTTTCAGAAGACTATAACATTTTGAGAGATTGGGAAATCGCCTATCAAGAAGCTCCTCTTCATTCAAATTTTATAGCCAAAGAAGATTTATTGAAAATGGCAAATGGAGATCAGAAGGTTATAGATTCAAGATTAAATACAGATCAGCTAAAGGAAGGCGAATTTTTCCTTTTTCACTGAGTTAGTTTAATAACCAATAGGGTATACTTATATGTTCCTAATTCAACTAAGGGGACATGGTATACATATGACTATAATGGAATAGGTAAAGAGTATACCAAAATTATCATAACATCAAAAACGGCAGTTATTCGTTCAAAAAGTTTTAATGAAAAAACGTATTTTGTGCCACGTACAAAGGTTTTAGGGGGTAAGTCCGGAGCCGTATTTATACATCACCCTAATCATACGGGTGGGGATACTTATGCAGTTCGTCATTTGTATCGATTAGGAAAATATCGAACTGTCCTTGTGTGCGTTGATGGCGGTTACAATTGCTCCTTGTGGTATCGATATAAGTTGAAGGATGACTATCATGGGGCAGCTAATGGAAAATATGGGCGTACTGTTCTTTATTAAATAATTTATAATATGCGTTTTTAGCAACTGGAGAACTTTCTTTGCTTGAATTTGCACTTAATTTGAAAATTCAAGCGTTAAAATAAAGGTTATATTAACAATGTCGTTTCCACTTAACCATAAAGCTATTCCCCCTCAAATAACTGGTCAACATTTTTTCACCAGAATTATAGCAAATAATGTGATTGGATTGGTTAATCAGTAACTTTTACTTTTGGGGTGGGTTATGATGATATCAAAACAATAGAAATGAGGAATTAAAATGACATCAGCCCTGGAAAAAGTAATTTATCCAATTTATGCGACCGTTGAATCGACGAAGCTCAACGGTTATAACTTATACGACCGACACATTCAATTACCTGAAATTAATGACTGTTATCGATATTTATTACCTTTTAATATTGACCACGAAAATGTTGAGGACTGGCGAGGCTTATCAACCAAAACTTTGATTGTGCTAATGATGAATCCCAGTATTGCTAATGACCACTACGGTGATCCAACCACCCTGAAACTACTAAAAGAATATTATCTCCAAAATGTTGAAAATCAACCAAAGCTACATCAACTTTATGAACACATTGATTTAATCAACGTCTTTCCCTATGTGAACAGTCGAAAGACTAAGGTTAAAGAATGGTTGAATGACTCTAACCGAACTACAACCGCAAATTACTTAAAGGCTAACCAGAAAATCATTCAAGCTTTACTTCAACAAATAACTAAACAAGGAAAATATGATTTATTGGTTGCGACTGGTAATCTTAATAGTTATTTTGAAAAAGAGGGAACAGTCCAATATGTTAACATAATGAATATCTTTAACGAAGAACACAATAAAAACTATTTAGACAAAATATTATATAAACGCATCAACGGCAAAAAAAGCACCGGTTATGCCTGTCATCTATCAGTTCCTGGTGATAAAACTTTTACGGTAACTCGTTCGCCCAAGCCTTTTGCCGATTTATTTGATGAAAACTATCGACTTCACATCTGACATCATCATTGGAACCCGCTTACGCGGAACCCAATGAAAATTCAAAGGCGATATGGAAACGGGCGAAAAGAAAGAAATGAATCGAGATACTTTTTTGTTTTGTCATAATTCCCGCCCCGTTTTAAGACCATCAACCACTCATGGTTATTTCGGATCAAAAAAAAGTCACCTTTACAAGTGACTTTCCACAGAAATATTACTTGGATATTCGGAGACGATACCCGGGCCGAAAATCTCTTTTCGACATCTGTAAGATAGCAGATTATTTTCAAATATCAAATTATATAAGTTAATTGCCTTAATTAGTAATATAATTAAACTATTACATACATGAGGGGTGTTTTCATTGAAATCCAAAAAGTTATTGCTGACAATTTTGTTAACCTTCGGGTTATTGATGGTTTTATCACCGGTTTCAGCCAGTGCGAAGACAGTGCCAACGCTGTTGCGGGGAACTTACTATCATTATGTCAAGAAGACCCACAAGTTTGCCCGGATTCGGTTTACCAAATATTCTTATTCGAGAACCGGCCAAAAAACGTTATATTCAGTTAATAATCGCGCTAATAAGCGAACTTGGCCGTCAATGGCCAAATATCATTTACCTTCATTATTCGTGTCCGCTCCCTACAAAGATTATTATACCGTTGAACTTAATCAATCCGATGCCTTTCAAGCATTTTATGAACCCGTCTGGTATACCGTTCATGGCCATAGGTATTCAGGATTGCAAGAAATGTATTATTGGCCTAACTATCAGCATACCCATTATCGTGCTTGGTATTCTCACAAAATTAAATAGCCTAAATAAAAAAGAATCCCATTGCGGATTCTTTTTCTTAATTTAAGTTAGCGCGATCATTTTGTTCATCATGCCGGTCAGTTGTAAGCACTAAATAATTGGACGTATTCAAAAAGGCATTCGAGCATGTTATTCTTCAGATAACACAATCGAATGCCTTTTTAAGTTTTTACAGTTAAGCTGCACAGCTTTGCTGTACTGCTTTAGCCCATGGTAAATAAGCCTCTAACTCCTCGTCAGTTGGGGAATCTCCTAACCGAGGCAAGTAGGTGAACAGATAGACTAAGTATTTTTTGAAATCTAAATGATTGGCAATGGCCGTTTCGAATAGGCCTAGGAAGAGGGCGTTAGCCTTGGCTCCGCGCTGGCCGGTACTAAAAAGCCAATTCTTACGACCAATGACCGAAATTTTGATACTCCGTTCGGCAATGTTATTACTAATGGCCACCCCAGGATCATTTAAAAAGACCTCTAGTTGTTCACGCTGATTCACCATGTAGGTATAAGCGCGTCCCAACTTAGACTTGTTGATAGGGGTAGTTTTACTCATTAGCTGCCATATGCTATCGACAATTGGCTTGGACTCTCGTTGTCGAATCTCTAACAACTGTTGTGGTGAAAAGCCCTGAGCTTTTCGTTCGATCGCAAATAGTTGATCGAACTTTTTGACAAATTTGCGGCCAAGACTCCTTTGGCTCTCAATTCCATTAGTGCCATCCACAAATTTTCGTCGTCCATGCGCCCAACAGCCAGCCCGCCGAATCCCTGGCGGAATGTGATTGTAACCCGCATAGCCATCGCAGACAAGAGTTCCGTTGAAGCCTTCGTAAATCGCCCGGGCCACTTTTTCACTTCGAGATGGGTCATAATGAAAATGGATAATCGAAGTAGCCGCGTTAGCGGCAGATCGCATTTCCCATAGAAATGACTTTGAGGTTGCCGACTTTCCTGGTTCTCGTAAAACTTGAATTGGCGTTTCATCGCCATGCAAATATGGTTGCTGCTTAAGCTTCCTGAAAAGCAACTGATCGACTAAAGCAACCCTCTCCGATCCAAAAATCACCCAATTGCTTAAGAAGCTGTCCAAGATCTATGATTTTTGATATACTTCTATGTAAAAAGCGAGTTTAAGCTATGAAAAATTATCCCAGCAATATTACTCGGCAACAATTTGAATTAATTCGACCAGCTTTAGAAAATTTTCGTAAGCGAACTAAGCCTCGAAAATATGACCTCTACGAGGTCTTCTGTGCGGTCCTATATGTCTTGAAAACCGGTTGCCAATGGCGTCAAGTCCCCGGTGATTTCCCAGAATGGCGGTCAGTTTACAACTATTACAAAATTTGGTCAACTAAAGCTGAGCCTACGGCTGATTCTTTATTGGAACAAGTTTTAAAAAAATTGTCATTGCTCGGCGAACTTACCAAGG
>NZ_BDGB01000109.1 GCF_002157585.1 Lentilactobacillus parakefiri | reverse complement strand
GTTGGGCAGCTGATTCGCCTTGCTTATATCGGTTGATAATGTTTTGTTTGAATTCTTTGTCGTAACGAGTTGGCATGTAAAAATTCCTTCCTTTTGAGAGACGATTTATTCATTATACGCTCTCTTAAAAGTTGTCTCAGGAATCAGCTTACATCCAGTTAGTAGGAAAGAATACTTTTCTTCAAGTAGATGATACGCTTTTTAAACATATAAAAAACGCGTTAAGTAGTAGAGATAATGTTAACATTTTTAAAAACAATGTTCACTCAACTTTTACTGTAAATGGTTTACAAGTATCTAATGGATTAAATTTAATAATTGGGCATCGTGGTAGTGGCAAAACACATTTTCTTGATACTATAGAAAAAGAATATCCAGAAGATATATATCGAATATCTCAGTTTGAAAGTACAAAACAGGATGACTTTTTAAAACACGAGCAATCTGAACGAGAAAACCATGCTTTAGCAACATGGTGTGATCAAAATTCTCTAAAAATAAATGAAATTAAAGATTATGTGAATAGTTCTCAACTTAAAAGTGTTTCTGATTATCTAAAGGAACTAAATCAATACGCAACTGATTTTGTTAAAAGCAAATCAAAAAGTAAAATCAAGCTATTTAGTCAATCCAACTTTGATATACCAAACTTGGATTGGATTGAGGAAATACTTCGATCCATAAAAAAAATATGGAGTTCTAACCAATTGTGGGCATATATAGATAATTCACAAATTTATAAAAATAATTTATGTAATTTATATTCTGCAATTCGGGTAAAATACTTAAAGCAAATGAAGTTACGATCTATATATATAGCAGTTAATAAATCTCTAACTTCTATAAAGGATTTTGTTTCACATCAAACAGGTCAGAGAACATTACCTGAATTTGATTTTTTAACAAAAATGAGAAGAATTGTCCAAGAGGAAAAGATAAATGAATGGATGAGTAGCTTCCAGCCCCTAGATATTGCTAATAAAAATTTACTGGGATATAAAATAATTACAACTATTGCACCTTACAAAAGTGCAAGTGAATTCAAAGATATTACAAAAACTAAAGTAGCGGTTGCCGATATTATTGACAAGTATAAGAAAAAAAAATTCACAGATTATTTAATAGCATTAAGTGAAAAAAATCTGTTCGTGCCTAAAGATATTGTAAATTATTTATTTTACAGAAAAACAAAAATATTAAATGAGAATGGAATGGAAGCTTCTGGTGGACAAGCCGTAGCATTAGCCTTAACTCTCAGTCTAGAAGACTCTACATCAAAAGACATTATTTTAATTGATGAACCCGAAGCATCACTAGACAATGACTTCATTAAAAATAAACTAGTACCAACAATAAAAAAATTAGGAAAAGAAAAAACGGTGTTTGTTGTTACACATAACTCCACATTAGGATCTATGCTACTACCTGACTATTTAATTTTAACTAAATGTGAACAAAAGAAGTTTGAAATCTTTTCAGGAGATTACTCTTCTAAGGAATTAACTAATTTAGTTGGCAAAAAGTACAATAGCTTTGATTCTTTTTTAGATGCTATGGAAGCTGGAGAAGACGCTTTTTCAGAAAAGAAGGAACATTATGAATATCTTAAGAATCAATGATGGAACACCTTATTTGTGTAAAGATAAATCTGAAAAATATTCTGTTTGCAAGCTTACTCGTGAGCAACTTGTAGGATTATTTATGAATGTCTATGAAGACTCTGAATATTATGATTTTAATGTTAATGATCTTGAAAATATTAAGAACCCTGTAGAAAAAGAAATAACCAAGCAATTAATGGATAAAATAAAAGAATTTTCGGATAACTCTGAAGATTTAAAAAAACAATTTGATGGTAAATTCCCAGAACTATCATAAATGGCAATAAGTTTTTAAAGAGCCCCTCTTCATATTAGTTAATAACTCGTCACGGTGATAGCTTATGAATAATCTAACTAAGTTTAAAAATCGATTTTAAGTTATTAATAAGCTATCAACAAAACACAATCTCTTCGTGTTCTAAAAAACGCAAGTTTATTATCTCTTCCATGATAAAAACTGTTTTCACATCAATTTTTTATTACGAAAGCCTGACATAGGAACAGTTTCGCTATCCTTGCCTCACCTTTTTTAATGGTGGGGTGTTTTTTAATGGACAAAAGTTCAATTTTTAAAATTAAATTATATCAGTAGGGTTCAGAGTAAAAATCGTCTACTATCAAGGTGTTTCAAAGCAAGCAGTACACAGTTTACGCCACTCCAAAAAGAACTGGAGTTTGACATATTGAGGTTGAAAATCACCTTTATATATCTAGTATTTTGTGTGCCATAGTACCCATTATATTTATTTAGAGCCTGTTTTAAATTTTACTTTTTAATCAATAAGGCCACCGAAATGTATTTTCCCTTCAAAGACATCAAACAGTTTCCTATCTTTTTAGCTGTTTATCTTTTTCAGCTTTATTCTATCCCAGCTATATTAAATTATGAAGCCTAAACGCTAATCTGTTCGCGTATAATAAACTAGTGAGTAATTTAAAGGTGGGGGAAGGAATGTTTTTATGTTGGAACTGTCGTTTGAAAAAGAAGTTGTTAAAACCTTAACGACCGGAAGTAATCAATGGGTGGAACGAAAAGACCTATATGGTGCGACGCCGGATCAATTATGGGCTAATTTTCGTGATAAATTAAATAACAATAACTATGCTAAATTGCAGGGACACCCTTTAACTGATACCGAATTTAATCAGGTTAAACGGGCGATTGAGGTCCGGACACCTTACGAAGCAGCTAAGTTACTAGCCGCCGAAAATGGCATTGGCAAAGTGGAAGTTGAACGTGATGATGCTAAGCTGGGCACGGTGACGCTTGAGTTGTTTTGGAAAGCGGACGTCGCTGGTGGTAAATCTAGTTATGAAGTGGTACGGCAAGCGGTACGACCACGGCTAGCTGGTACTCAAGACGTCGACCCTGATCGCCGGTTTGACGTAACCTTATTAATTAATGGGTTACCCTTAATTCAATTGGAACTAAAAAAAGCCACGGTCGAACTTAACCAGGCTTTTAATCAAATTGAAAAATACGCACAGGAAGGTAAATATACGGGAATTTACTCGCTGCTGCAAATGTTTGTGATTATGACGCCGGATAGTACGGCGTATTTTGCGAATGCCGAACCGGATCATTTCAATAAAGCTTTTTTGTTTAATTGGCGGACGCGGGATAATCACCCCGTGGAAAACGGCTTAGCGTTCACGCGCCAAGTTCTTAATATTCCCATGGCTCACAAAATGGTCAGTGAATATACGGTCATCGACCAAGAACGGCAAAGCCTAATTCTCTTACGGCCTTACCAGATTTATGCGATTGAAGCCGTGATGCACCGGATTCACGACCATCAAGATGGCTTTGTTTGGCATACCACGGGTTCTGGTAAAACACTCACCTCATATAAAACCGCTAAATTAGCTGCGCAAGATCCCGGTGTCGATAAGGTCATCTTTTTAGTTGACCGGCGGGATTTAGACGAACAGACAACTAGCAACTTTAGTGCCTATGCCGCCAATGATGATATTGCCATTAACGAAGCCCAAAACACCGGTGATTTAATGCGTAAATTGCAACAAAATGACGGTAAGGTCTTGGTCACCTCGATTCAAAAGCTTCATCGGGCGGTCAAAAAAACGCAAGTCCAGCTGGCAACCGGTAAGCAATCCCGCTTTAGTAAGACTTTAAAGCAACGGGTGATCTTCTTTGTTGATGAAGCCCACCGGTCGCAATTTGGTAAGATGCAAAAGGAAATTCGGGCAGCGTTTGTCAATAGTAATTGGTATGGTTACACCGGCACCCCCATCTTTAATGAAAATAAGAAACAGCTCAAGGGTGATCTAGCGGTCACAACTGAGGAGCTATTTGGTAAAGTCTGTCACGTTTATAACTTGCGAGATGCCTTAGAGGACCAAGCCGTGTTACCGTTTAACGTCGAACATGTAACAACAATTGGCAAAAATACGTTAATAACCCGGGCCCGCGAAAAAGAAATTCAGCGCGTCAAAGCGCGTCGTGATAAGCAAGGCCGCCTGCTGAGTACGGCTGATAAAGCGAAAATTAAAGCCAAGATTCAGGCGATGTCAGTCAAGGACTTGGAAGAAACGTATTTAACTCCGGCTGACTTTGAGACTGATGAACATATCCAACAAGTTGTTCAATATATTTTACAAACAGGCCCACGTAAAACCAGCTTGGGGCATGGCAACTACAATGCGATTTTAACCACCAGCTCCATTGAAATGGCGCAACGCTATTATCAAGCCTTTAAAGCCGCGAAAAAGACTACTCACAATCAGCTAGATCCTGATTGGCCCCGAATTGCGATTACTTATTCATTAAGTGAAAACGAAGATCAGAGTGCGCACAAACATGACCAAATGGCCACCATTTTAAAGGATTATAATCAGCAGTATCACACTAATTTTGATTTAGCCGATTTGAATCTCTATAACGAAGATGTCGCAAAACGGGCTGCCCGGCGTGAGGCGGTCTTTGCTCATTTGCAACCCGATCAGGAAATTAATTTAGTGATTGTGGTGCGACGGTTATTAACAGGTTTTGATGCCCCTCGGCTAAACACGCTCTTTGTTGACCGCACCTTAGCTTATCAAGAACTTATTCAAGCCTACTCACGCACCAACCGGCTCCAAAACCGGGAATTAAAACAAGAAGGCCAAATTGTGACCTTTCGGGTGCCGGCAATCATGGAAGCGAATGAACGTGAAGCTTATAAGTTATATAGTGGCGAAGGCTCTTTTAATGTCATCATTCGTCCCACTTATCAGCAGGCCGTCTTAAAATTTCAAAAGTCTGTGGTGGATTTAAAAGCCATTGCTCCAACGCCGACGGCTGCCGATGACCTTAAAGGAACTACTGCCAAGGTACAGTTTGTGAAAGCCTTTCGCCAAGTGAATCAACAATTGAATTCCTTATCGATGTACAACGATTTCACTTGGGAAAACAGTGAAAAGGCCTTTGGTATCGCTCAGCCCGAAGTAGAATCCTATACGGGTAAATATCTGCGGATTAAAGCGGCGGTTACTAACCAAGAGCCTGAGAAAGTCCCCGAAGAGTTGGCCGCTTTAGACTTTTCCTTAGCCGTTGGTTCAGTCGTCTTGGTGGATTATGATTATTTGACGCAATTAATTCAAGATTGGATTGATGAACAGCAACGGTACTCGACGCCTGATCAAGCCCAAGCGCATATGACGGATTATCTGCAAAATAGTGCCAAAGTACAGGCTAGTTTGAATAAATTAGCGGAAACGCAACCGCAACAGGCTCAATTAATTCGCGAAGCCATGCCCTATATTGAGCAACAAATGCAACAGTCTCAGCAACAGAGCACCCCAAATCAAGCGCCAGTAGCGTTGAATGCTCGGGAGTTGGTGGCTGATTACGCCCAGAAACAATTGGTCAAAAAAACGACGACCTTTGCCCATACGTGGGGCTTAGATCAAGCAGCCCTATTACGGGTGGCGCGTGAACACACCGTGGGGACTGATGAATGGCACCATGAACAAGAATTAACGCAGTCAGCGGATTTAGCAGCGGCCTTACAAGCTCAAACTGCCGCTGGGCCGAAGATTCCAGCTATTTTGCCACTATACCGGATTAAGTCCCAGGCCGCTTGGCGGCAGTTTATTGAACACGATTTAGCAATTTATCTACAAAAATAAGTGAGGTTAAACAATGTCAGAAAAAACAACGCAAGCTAGTCAACTTGAAAGCGCCCTATGGAATGCGGCCGATGTCTTACGGGGGAAAATGGACGCTTCTGAATATAAAAATTATTTATTGGGGTTAATTTTTTATCGGTTTCTATCTGAGAAAACCTTAACGACCTTTAGTGGATGGGCGGGTGAAACCGAAAATGTCACTCAGAAATATGCTCAATATATGGATCCTCAGTTTGAATTGGAAGGCGTCTCGGTGCAGCCCAGTTTAGTGGAGTATTTGCAAAACACGCTCGGCTATTTAATTCAACCACAAGCGTTGTACACCACCCTGATTGGCAAGATTCAAGCCCATACTTTTGCGTTAGACGATTTATCTCAAGCACTTCATGATCTGGAACAGTCGACACAAAATCTATCTTCAGCGCAAGACTTTTCGGGCTTGTTTGCCGATGTGGATTTAAGTAGTAATAAATTAGGCAGTTCTTTACAACAACGGAACCAAACTATTAGTGATACTATGTTAGCTTTAAATGCGATTGATCTTATCCATCATCAAGGCGACGTCCTAGGTGACGCCTATGAATACTTAATCGCGCAATTTGCCAGTGATTCCGGTAAAAAAGCGGGTGAATTTTATACCCCGCGGCAGGTGTCCGACATTATTGCCCAGATTGTGACCTATCAGCGCAATGCGGGTGATAACCAAGTGCGGACTATCTATGATCCAGCAGTTGGTTCTGGTTCGCTGCTGTTAAATGTCGGACAACACGTGCAAGAACCTGGTTTAGTGAGTTATCACGGCCAAGAACTGAACACCACGACCTTTAACCTGGCCCGAATGAATTTAATGTTACATGGGGTCTCGTATGATGATATGCACTTACGCAATGGTGATACGTTAAGTAAAGATTGGCCGGTTGACGAACCTTACTTATTTGATGCGGTCGTTATGAACCCGCCCTACTCGGCGCACTGGGATAACAGTGACAAACGCTTGTCTGATCCCCGTTTCCGCGACTATGGCGTCTTACCACCTAAATCTAAAGCCGACTTTGCCTTTCTGCTACACGGCTTTTATCATTTGCAGGAACACGGGACTATGGGCATTGTCTTACCCCATGGCGTGTTATTTCGGGGTGCTAAAGAAGGCAAGATTCGCCAAAAGCTCCTGTTAGATAACCGGATTGATGCCATTGTTGGGCTACCCGCTAACATTTTTCATTCCACTAGTATTCCAACGTTAATCATGATTTTAAAGAAACACAAAACCACTGACGACGTCTTGTTTATTGATGCGTCCCGGGAATTTGAAAAGGACAAGAATCAAAATAAGCTAACGGCAGCGAATATTCAAAAAATTGTGACCACTTATCAAAACCGGCAAGATGTCGATAAATATGCCCATGTGGCCTCACCGGCAGAAATCAAGGAGAATGACTACAACTTAAATATTCCGCGCTACGTTGATACATTTGAACCGGAACCCGAGATTGATCTGAGCCAGGTCAAAGCTGATCTAAAGCAACTGGACGAGGAAATCAGTCAGAATGAACAAGCCTTTAATGAATTAGCTAGCCAGTTAGTGACCACCCAGGTTAATGATCAGTCAAAACCGGAGGCTCACAATGAAAGATAACCAAGCTAAATATCCGCAATTAAGATTTAAAGGTTTCACTGATCCTTGGGAAGAGAGTAAGTTGGGGGATACTTTGACAGAATTAAAAAGTGGTCTATCCAGAATGCTATCTAACAACGATATTGGACTTCCTGTGGTTAGAGCTAATAATATAAATGATGGCCAATTTAATATAGATTCTGACGTTAAATATTGGTATGTCAATGATCCTCAAGGAGCTAATACTGTAAATTATCTAATTAGAAAGAACGATATATTAATTAATTTTATAAATAGCGAAGCAAAAATGGGAACTGCAACAATTGTTGAAAACACGCCTATTCGAGATACTATTTACACAACTAATATTCTTCGAGCACGTCTCAAAAAAGAATACGACTCTTATTATTGGTTTGCATTGACTCAAATCAATCAATATAAAATAAATATAAAAATAATAACCAAACCAGCTGTTAATCAAGCCAGTTTTACAACAGTCGATTTTAAAAAATTAAATTTTATGTTTCCTAACTTAAAAGAACAACAAAAAATTGGTTCATTTTTCAAACAATTAGATGACACTATCGCTCTTCATCAGCGTAAGTTAGCTAAGCTTAAGGAACTTAAACAGGGCTATTTGCAGAAATTGTTCCCCAGAAATGGTAGCAAGTTCCCGCAATTAAGATTTGCAGGGTTTGCTGACGCTTGGGAGCAGCGTAAGTTGGGAGAATTATTTAAGCCATCAAGAAATAAAAATAATAACGATCTATATAATCAAAAAGATATTTTAGCAGCTTCGTTGGGTACGGAGTTGATTCCGAAAAG
Source organism: Lentilactobacillus parakefiri (assembly GCF_002157585.1). Taxonomy (GTDB): domain Bacteria; phylum Bacillota; class Bacilli; order Lactobacillales; family Lactobacillaceae; genus Lentilactobacillus; species Lentilactobacillus parakefiri. The sequence continues at coordinate 8,487 of NZ_BDGB01000109.1, read as the reverse complement.
AACATTTTTTGGTCTGAAATCAACCAAGGAATCTGTAAAAAATTATCGTGTAGTTAAACATGGCGATCTAATTTATACAAAATCTCCAATAAAAGGATTTCCAAACGGAATCGTTCGAACAAACAAAGGTAATGTGGGAATTGTTCCTTCGCTCTACTGTGTTTATCAAGCGCAAAAAGAAATCAATACCAGTATTATTCAATTGTATTTTGAAGACAAAAATAGATTAGATTTTTATTTGTTTCCACTTGTAAATGTTGGGGCACGAAACAATGTTAACATTACAGATTTAGAATTTTTAGAAGGAATAATCAAAGTTCCTAAATCAATCGAAGAGCAAAAGAAAATTGTTGACTTCATAGAACATTTTAATAAAGCCATCACTCTTCATCAGCGTAAGCTTGAAAAACTCCAAGAACTTAAAAAAGGGTATCTGCAAAAGATGTTTTGCTGATTCTTAATTTGATCAAATTTAGGATCCTATGAAACCCCATGACTTAATTTTTATTGTGCTTGGTCAACACTTAATTCACCTGTATAATGGATTACGCAGGAAGTTTTAAGGGCGGTGGCTGTCTTTTCCCTTGCGAGGTGAGGCCCATGGGAACATGGAATAATCTTCAGGAAGGTTTCACAGTCAATGAGCGTCTTCCAGACACTCTCGTTGATGTTGCTGTTTGGCACGTTTTTAATCGCGCTACTCAGCTATATCGACAAGCACCACAAATAAAAAAGCCGCCCTGCGTAACTTTGGTAGGTTACAGGGTAGCTTAATGCTGTCTTATTAACTTCGCCACCGCCTTTGAAGCGGCTTGCATGGGAAGTCCTGTCTTCAGCAGGGCTTCCTTTTTCTATTACATTATAGCATGCCCTTTAAAAACTGGCTAACGTTTTAAACTTTGATCAAGTTTGGATTCGGGTTGTTTGATTCCTGGATTCTGTTCAGCAAATGCTTGCAGCTGTTTTTGAGTTCGCTTACTGATTTTCTGGTGTACATCATTTAATTTATTTTTTAGTTCTGATTTTTGTTGTGGATTCGTTGCTTGCTGAACTTGTTGTTGCAAGCTTTGATAGGACTTATTCAGTGACTGGGCTGCTAGCTTTTTTAGATCATGCTCAGGCTCTTTTTGGGCTTCTTGTAAGCCTAATTGTTTGGTTAAGCCATCGCTAAGTTCAATCACTTTGTTGCTCACTTGCTGGATCTCACTTAAAGCACTATGGATCACGGCTTTATCTTTAGCCCAGGTGGCCACGTAACCGAGTGAGTAGTTGCTGGTATCAACGCCAATATTTTGCATGGCAACATATGCGACCGCTTCGGCTTGCGTTTCTTGATAGGCTCGCGGGCGATCTTTAAAGGCTGATTTTAGGCCGTGTAGCTGGCTATGCGCATATTCGTGGTATAACGTCTTTAGTTTCAAAGCATTGTCGGGCTCATCGCCACCAATGACGATTTCATTAGTGCTGGGTTGAAAATACCCCTTAGCCCCATTTAGCGTCGCTAAAGGCACTTCACTGACTTTAAGGTCGGTTTGCTGGTTTAAATAATCTTTGAACGCGTTATATAAGCTTGTCACATTCTGATGATCGGTCAAATTTTCTTTGACAAAGTCTTTAGCACTTAACACTGGCTCACCGCTAGTTTGTGCCACATCAAAGACGGGTAGATAGCGATAACCGACAATGGCGCGCTCATCGGTGGTATCAAGATGCTTCTGCTCGGCTGGTGTTAGCTTCTTAATGATCGGAGCCGCAATCCGAATCGCTTTTGCGCCTCGTTTGACGGTGCGGTTAAAAGCCTTCTGCCATTGCTTAAAACCGGCGACTTGAGTGGCTTGAGGATTTTGCGCATAAATTAAATCAATGTTTCTGGCGCTATAACGATGAAATTTAGCCAGGGTATTGAGATACTTTTTAAATTGGTCACTATCAGTTAATTTTAGGATTTGCTGTTCAGCCTGGGCGACTAATTGTGCTTTCCAAGCCTTAACATCTGCTTTATTTGGCATAAGTTACCCCTCCTCATCTTCAAAAATATCATTCAATGTTGGCAATGATCTTATTTGAATCGGGGTCGTGCCATAAAGGGCAACGTAACCGTCAGACAATTTTTGCCAGGCTACTTGATAATAAGCGCCGTCACCAGTGATTTCTTTTAAATACTTGTAGGCTCCTTTAGTCTGCAAAACCGGTAATTCACTCCCAATGACTGCTAATTTATTATCCATTTTATGATCTCCTTTGCTTTGCTAATCTCACCCGTTGTTTAGGTTTACTTTTAGCTTTATAAAAGTGAACCTAAATGACGGGTTCACCAACCGGAACAACGTGAAGGGCGGTAGGCAGGTTCTAATCAAAATCAAAACTTAATTTATGGCCGTCAAGCTTTAACTTGGCGTCAAACGACTTCCCCTTTTTGCTCTTGAAACCCTTTAGTTTGCTGGTTTCCCCTTTGGTGACCAGTGCTTTGATCGCGGTCTTCCCGAGGGTCTTACTGCTCCATTTCTTGGGCAGGGTAAAGTCTTCGCCTTGCTTGGGTTTCACAATGTAAAACTTTTGTTTATTTATGACAGTTACTTGTGGTGTTTCTAAGAACACCTCGGCAACTTTTTGCGCTTGCTGTTGATGATCAATTTGTTGTTTAATGGCTGCACTGCCAGTTAATTGCGTGGGAACATCAGCGATCAACTTTGCCACGAACTTTTTGATTTGGCTCAAAAAATTATCCTGAGTGCGTTCTTCGGTACTGATTTGCTGTAACGCTTGCTCCCATTTAGCTGTCATTTCTGGACTAGTTAGCAAGGGTTCGAGTTCGACTGCTTTACATAATGTGATCCCGGCTTCACTGACGTGCAGCTTATTTTTTTCAGTGACGAGATAGCCGCGTTTCTTTAACACTTCTAGCACATTGGCCCGGGTCGCACTTGTCCCAATGCCTTGCACGTCTTTGAGAATTGCTTGGGCTTCTTCATCATCAAGCGTTTTACCGGCCGTCTTCATGGCTGTGATTAATGTCCCTTCGGTAAACGGTACTGGTGGGGTCGTTTCTTTTTGCGGCGTTTGTAGATTTGCTTTAACCTGGTCACCCTGGTGAACGAGTGGTAAAGTGGCTGTTTCTTGCTGCTCGGCTTTGTGATCATCAAATAAAGCTTGCCAGCCTTGCTTAGTTGGGACCTTAACGGTTGCTTTAAAATTGGCGTCGCCAACCTGAGTGATAATGGTGGTTTCTTCGTACTCGTACGGGTCAGCAAACATCGCTAACGTCGTTTTTAAAACTAAGTCATAGACTTGTTGCTGTAATTTAGGTAAGCTGGCTAGTTTCTCTTTAGTCGTCACAACTTTAGTCATGATAATGGCGTAATGTTCTTCAACCTTTTTCCCATTGACGTAACGTTTATTTGGGGTTGTATTGGTTACAGCGACTTGCTTAGAGACTAAACCCAGATACTTCGTCAGATTAGCCACTAAGTACTCAAATTCTTCATCAGTGATATAAGCACAATCGGTGCGGGGGTAACTCAACAACTTGGCTTCATATAAACTTTGAATGGCTGCTAAGGTTTGGCTGGCGCTGGCGTGATAACGTTTATTCATGGCACTTTGCAGACTGGATAGTGAGAATAGTTGGGGACTAGCACGCTTTTTAGCCTGTTTTTGGACGTCCTTGATTAAACCGCCCTGTGAGCCTTTCTGAACGTGTTTAGCTTGCATGAATGTCATTAGCCCTGTTTCGTCTTTAAACCGCTGATAGGGGTCTAATTTTGCGACGAATTTTTGCTGATTGGCTAAAATTTCAGCATTTAGTTCAAAATAGGGTTCCGGCTTAAAGTTTTTGATTGCCTGGTCTCTTTGATAGACCATATACAAGGTTGGCGTCTGCACGCGACCAATTGAGTACACCCCACGCACCCCATTTTTCCTCAACAATAAAGTATATAAGGGACTACCATTCATACCGATCAACCAATCACTAATTTGCCGGGTTTGAGCTTCTTTATAAGCCAAATAGTCTTTGTGCCAATCACCAAGATTTTTGAATCCAGTAATAATCGCGTCTTTTTCCAAGCTATTCAACCATAGCCGCTTAATGGTCTTCTTTTTAACGTCAATCTGGGCTTGGTTCATGATTGACCATGCGATATTGGAGCCTTCCCGTCCGCTATCGGTGGCGACAATAATGGTATCAGCTTTCGTTAACAGGCCTTTAACGACCTTGAATTGTGCTTTTTTACTAGCTGACACTTCAAACTTGTATTTGTCGGGGAAAATCGGTAAATTAGATAAGGCCCATTGCTGGTATTTCTGATCGTATTTATCCGGTGTGGCCAGTTCAACTAAATGTCCGAGACCATATGTCACAAGCGTATTTTCGGGCAAAACAGGGTCACTAACCGTATAGTAACCCTGTTTTTTTGTGCTCTTTTGAAAGGCTTGAACGTATGAACGGGCTTGACTAGGTTTTTCAGCTAAGATAACAGTGGTCATGTTCGTTCACTCCTTATGATTCAGCTTTTGTTCTAATTCTGTTTTGCCTTGTTCAGCCGACTTTAACCATTCTTGCCGGCGTAATGCTTGTTGTTGCTCTATCGATTGTTGCTTCAAATATTGTTGATACCGGTTGATGGCTTTAAGATCTGCATAGGCTGACCAACGGAATAATAAGCCACCCAGCAGTAAAACTAAGGCCATTAGCGCAGTTTCTAAAAAATCGGTATGGTTCGCCGTGAAAAGCTCTTGGTATAAATCCATTAACATGAGGTAAATTCCCATTATATAGAAGACCATGCTAACTAAGTTATCAAAATAGTAAGACAGCTTAGTCCGCCGTGAAGGTGTTGTAAAAGGGTCGGTTCGCATATCTTTTTTGGCTTTTTCTAATAACCAGTGTGCGATTTTCTTCATAACTATATATCCTCCTAGTGGTTACGGAAATAATTTTGAACCATTCTCATGGCACCCATACCAGTACTTTTAGTCACACCGGTTGAAGCCCAAAAGTCTTTAACGGCGTCAGGTGTTTTGACCACCAGAAAACCGAATCCGATTGAAGCAATAAAAGCAATAAACCCGTATTTAGCCATATTAGTGAAACACCACACTGATAATGACATACAAAGCACCTGGCTAATAATGGAAGCATTGTAATAAATGTACTTCTTCCACCACGTACCACTATAATCAAAGCTTTCGGTCGCCATGCTCATTGCAGCTAAAGGAATTGTCAGGTTATACCACGCCATATCAGCCACAAACACACACATTTTGATAAAGAACACGACGGTTACGACAGTGAAGATTAGCAGAAACAAAATCTGTAAAGGTAGCGAAATGCCAACATCTTTTAACCCAGGAACTTTATTCATGCCGGTAATTGATTTAGCAGTGAACTGCTGATCAGAACTAAACATATACTTTAGCAGGGGCAAGGTAATTGAACCTTGAATAAAGCCCTGTAAGAACACGAAGACCGGGATCACGGCCGCTGATTTAATCCCGTCCATGATGATATTAGCCCAAGTAACATCGGTACTTTCATCTGCCTCTTTTAGAATTGTCATCACAATGCGGCCAAGGACGACCACAACGACTAACGATGTCGCAAAGGACAGGAAGATGGCATACCACGTTTTAACAACTGGCAAGCTTTGATTGGCTTGGTCAATGATTGCCTTACAGATGTTGAATAAACCATCTAACAAACCAGACAGTAGCCATTCGAAAAAATGTGAAATAGCTGATTGAATAATTTCTGTCATTTTAAAATCCTCCTTTGTCTATTTGGGAATGAGTGTGACCGTACCAGTATCACTTTTAGCTAGTGTGTTAATTGGTGTTAGTTTATATTTGTCTGACTGCTTTTTAATCTTAAACAAACGTGTTTCTGTGCTACCTGAAACACTATTTTTACCAATGAACTTAATTTGTTCATTGCCCTTGTTTTCAATCAACTTGTAAGTATAAACTTCGCTAAAGCCCGCTTGGGTAAGTGTTAAGTTGCTTTTTGAAAACTTTGCAGTAGCGGCCATACCATTATCTTTGCTAGAAGCAAATGTCCACTGATGGCTTTGCAAATCTTGTGCTGTAGACTTCCCACAAGCGGTAAGACCAACAACAATCAGTAACACCGTCATCACGGCGATTATATATTTCCGATATTTTTTCATTAATATGTCCTCCATTAGCCAAGTAAGTTGTTATCGTCGTCCTCTTCTGGCTCCTCTGTTTGACTATCTTTATTTGAAACCCTCTCTAAGTCACTGTCTAGGTTGTCCTGCTGTTGCTCCTCCTCTGTTTGAGACATCTTGTTTGCGGCGTTTTTTTGAGCAGTCTCCTTTAATTTTGCTTTCCATTTCTCTACTCTTTGATGAAAGTTGGTTTCCTGGCTGGCTTCTGGTTGGCCTTGATACTCATTCTGTGACAAGTTAACCAAATGATCAGCCCCTGGAAATAGTTTAAATTGGAACGCTTTTGTAGCTTTGACTGGTCGCGCATTGCTAAAGATTAATAAGCTCTGATCTTCGGGCATCCGCATAATTTCATCGGGTGTCATGAGTGAACGGCTCGTATAGCTATAACTATCGCTCTTGCTGTGGCTTTCTTCCTTGCTATGACTGGTACTCTCACTACCGGTTTCCACTTTCACGGTTGATTTTCCTAACAGATCACTAAAGTATTTAGCGGTCACATCATTAGCGGCATTCAAGCAAATTTTAACGGCATGATTACCTAAGATACTCTCGGCCTTATCCTTGCCATACAAGGCTTGTAGCTGGGTTAAGGTTTGACAAATGGTGGTGACACCAATGCCGTACCCTCGACACGTTGCTAAAAATTCTTCATACTTTGGGAATTTGCCTAAATTGACAAATTCATCAAGGATAAAGTCGACTTGGTGGGGCAATTTAGCGTGATGATCGGCGGCTAATTTGTATAATTCATCAAACAATTGCGAGAAAAACAGATTGATGAAGCTTTCATAGGTATTATCCATCACCGGAATAATCACATATAGCACAACTTTGGCTTTGCCAATCTCTTTTAAATCAAAATCCGAAAAGCTGGTAAAATCGGCCACTTCCTTGTCGACGAACTTCGAAATGGTCGCCAGCAAACTTTCAATAATACTAGCTTTCATTTCCCCTTTGGCTTTTTTGAAACCTAACTCATAAGCGCGTCTCGCTGGATCAGTCATGGTTAGATCAAGAAACAAGGTGTCTAGCGGACTATCTGCACCCTTTTCCTCGGCTTCAACGTCATTTTCTTGTAAGACCTGCGTTACGCCCGCCAAATTTCGTTGTTCTGGTGACCGGTGGTTCATGACAAACAGGATTAGTGCCTTCAAAAGTTGACGTTGGGTACTGAACCACACATCTTTTTTACCTTCGGCATTTTCACTCTGAACGATCTTGGTGGCGACGGTTTCGGCTTGAATATCGCGCTGAATATAATCAAAGGGATTGTAGCGGTCACTATGCGCCATGTTTGCAAAGTTGACGACATGCACTTGATAACCCTGGGCTAACTTAATACCGGCCGTCTTTTCGTATAATTCACCTTTCGGATCAGTTACGACAATGCTGTTCTCCGTTTCATTAAACAAGTTGGTAATGACGACTGACTGGGTCTTATACGATCCTGGGCCCCCAACCACAAAGATATTCCGGTTGGGTTTGGTGCTGTTATTCTGGTAAACAATCCGTTTATCCACGATCCCTAAAATTGTCCCATTCATGTTAATCTGCCCCCTTCGCTGACTTTTCTCGATCCACTAATGATTTGAGAATTTCTGCCTTGGTACTCTTGTTAAATGCTGTGGTGAGATCTTTGGCATTGATACTAAAATAATGGTCATTCAATTCTTTTAGATTACCCCAAGTCGCGCTCCCGTGGGTTTCAGTGTCCGCAGTTTCCCACGCTTTGTGCTTGCTATTTCGTTTCAAGGCAAAATAGATGGTGTATAGGATCACGGCGACACTGACAATAATTAGTACTGGGTTCTTTTGGCCCAAATACAAGTTGTAATAGTGCCAAGGGTGTAAGGCTAATTGTTTTAATACGGTTGGCATATGATCTGCAAATGCCAACTTATAGCGGGACAAGGCCATGACAGAGCCAGCTAAAATCTCCGCTAAATACAAGCCAATGATTAGCGTTAGTAGGTACGGCCAACTGGCTTTAACGCTGTTTAATAATTTGTCTTTCATCTAATCACCTACTATCTGTTTAATTCTTTGTTGGTTGGTGCCGGTGTACCGTTGCTTACCATGGATCAAGGTTGGGACTGACGTTAATTGATATTGCTGAATGTAGTGCCGATTCTGCGATTGATTCATGTTGGCAGATTGTAAAATTTAAGTTGAACATTTAAGTGGACAGAAAAATCCATCAAGGTCTTTAATGGTGTTACCACACAATCCATTAGAAAGAAGGACCTTGATGAGCACCACTATTTTATCATTCCAGAACCGTGTTGTCATTGAAACGCTT
>NZ_BDGB01000108.1 GCF_002157585.1 Lentilactobacillus parakefiri | reverse complement strand
AAATGTCTTAATTGGCATACACCAATCGAGATCTTCTTGCTTAATCTACGTCACTAAATTCGTTCAAGTTATTTCTTGCAATCTGCCTGTTAATAAAAACAACGTTATGGCTAATGACGTTGTGCCAATAGATTCGGTGAAAAATAGCTTGGCAATCCGGGCAATCATCGCGATAGAAGAACAACACTTTTTTAGGGTGCTTAGCCAGCGTCACAACTGTTTTCTCTTTCTCAACATGGTTCACATAGCTATGACCTGCAAAGCCTAATACTGCAAGTATCACCACGATCACCGCTAGGGCTTTGCTTACTTTTTTAATCAAGGTCACTCGCTTTAAAACTGTTCCCAAGATTCTGTACATCAGTGATTCGATCCGTGGTGGTATCGAAAGTCACTTGATAAAGTACCGTCGCCTTTTGCCAGTCGTTGTCGCCACTCTTACTTTCGTAACTGACAACGGCCAAGCCTTTCATGTTTTGGCCTTGCTTACTTTGTGTATACAGGTTCAGTTGATTTAACTTAGCTGAAACACTATTACTATCACCATACGTGCCCTTATTTGAAAAGTATTGCTGATATAGCTTGTCGGAAATCAAGTCTTTCACGCCATCTTTACGCTGGCCGTAGGTCTTTGGCTTAAAGTTGTTCATGACCTTAAAGAACTTGGTGACTACCGTATTAAAGCTAAGTTCAGCCTGACTTTTGTCTTTATTATTTTGGTAGGTCTTATAACTGTCAATTTGAGTGCTTAATAACTGCTTTTGTTGGTTGGCTTTAGTCAATTGCTGGTTAACTTGTCGCTTCTGTTTTTGTAAACGACTAATCTGCTGTTGCGCCTGCTTAACTTGGCTATGTTGATAGGCATTCGCCCCTAATGACATGATTAAGATCAAACTACCAATCGCAATATTTAAAACCATGCTGCGTTTCATTTACTCGTCCTCCTTACTTCTTGATTGGCCGAGCTAACGTCACATCGCTACCACTTAGTAAGCTATAAAAGGCGGTGCCAAAGGTGCTTTCGTTAACCTTGTCGCCTACGCCACCTTGTTCAATGATTTTGGTGGCTTTGCCTTGCCATTTATCTAACAGAATGGCGGTATGGCCGTTGTTGCCGGCTCCCATGCCTTGATTAACAATCACAATATCACCGGCTTTCGCATCATTTTCACTGATCTGTTTCAAGTATTGATGGCTGCCTTTGGCGTCACTGGCCATCGTGCCGGTAAACCAGCCCATGTTGGCCGGTACCTTGTAACCAGCTTTATTCAGGGCTAACCAGACAAAACCCGAACAATCAGTTCCGCCAGTTTTGCTGGGATTCTTTAAATCACTGCCTAAATCGGGGCTGGGGTGGGTTTGAACATAGTAGAAATCGCCCTTCATACTTTCTGCGTTTTTGACGATACTACCACCGGAATAGCTCGGGTCACTATCACAACCTAGTTCGGTCAGATTGCCGGAACTTGCATTATCTAACGTATTACCGGCCACGGGATCACTTGCACCCAACACGGAATACCAATGATCGGCATAACCGTATCTTTGGCTTAAATACCATTGTTCCGGGTTCTTACTCATACCCTCGTAATCCATTAACCAGGCTTTGGTCGCTTTATGCACGTCCGTATATTTAAAAATCTGCTTGTTTGACGCATAGTAACTACTGTTCAATTCTTGGTCGAGATAGTCCAACTGCACCCCGAGATTGGTTGCTGATTTGTTTTCTTTGTGGGCTAAGTCCTCCAACTTATCTTTTCGGCCACCTAACCACTGGGCTAAGCCCGTGGCCCCGGAACTGGAATTAACGGACTTGGGATCAAGGCGACTTTCTAGTTGTAAGACCCCCAAGATACCGGCGGCCGCTTGTGGGGTGGCACCATACTTTTGTTTCCAGTGGGCATAGATGTTTTTGGCATTTTCTGTCATGCTCTTACTATCTAACTGTGTTTCTGTAGTGGTTGAGTTATCACAACTGTTTTCTTGCAATTGACCTGTTACTGCCGCAATTAACAAGATGATTAGCAGAATGGCGCCGCCCACAATATAAGCAATCAACTTCCACTTCTTTTTCTTATATTCGAAAGACAGTACTTGCATTTAATCACCCACTTTGTGCTTGGCCTGATCGACTTGTTTTTGCGCTGCTGATTGGTCACTCTGCGCATTCTTTAAGTCCGACTTAGCCGAATCCACCTTCTTATCTTTATCCTTATCTTTATCCTTATCTTTACTGCCATCAATCTTGTTGGCGTCATCTAACTTCTTTTGCGCGTCGCTAACTTCGTTCTTAGCGGCATTGAGACTTAACAGGGCTTTTAAATACTTAGCTTTAGGACTATTCACACCGGCTAATTTGGTTTGGACGGTCTGGGCGTCTTGCGTATCGTTATGGGCTAGGAAGGCTTGTCCCATTCTCAATAAAACATCAGCGTTCGTCGTAAAGGATAATTGGTTATTAAGCGTATTGGTATCATAATTAACAATCGCTTTTTCAAGTTTCAACTGGTCTTTTTGCTTGCTCGTCGCCTTAGTTGGTAACTGCCAATCAGCCACTTGACTGCTATCTTTATTGTCATAAGCTGCATTGACAACCTTATTCAATTGGCTTGGGTCAACCTTCAAGGCTTGCTGGTATTGACGATGCTTTAAAAAGACACTGACTTGCTTAGTTGAAGGATAGCCGGCCCGTTTCATATCTTTTTGCGCTTCTGACCACTTCTGATCATTTAAAGCGGTCTGAATTTGACCGCTATATTTTAATCGTGTGACCTGGGCTTGGTTCTGGTTAGCTAAGCTTTGATATTGCCGTTCGTCACTTTTATGGACTAAACCGACAGCCAAAACGGCCACAATCACCACTCCGGCCACGCTCAACCATAAACGTTGTTTGGTTTTCTGTTGGGCCGTTTCAACTGCCTGCCATTCGTGATAGCTCACAAAATCCTCAATGCCGTTAACCACTTCCGTTAACTCATTTAACGACGTAGCTTTAGCTACTTGTTGTAAATAGTCGTCCGGGTGTTTAGCTAGGGCTTCTTGAGGATTGCTTAGTAGCCGTTCATAGGGTGTCCCCGTCAAACAAAATAGAATCAGCGCTTTGTATTTGGCTAAATTGCTATGCTTGTCATCATAAGGCATGAGTTCATTGGCCCGGTAGGCGTACCAAACATGTTGCATGGGGTAATACCACAGGTTGGCTGGGTTCAACGCAACGTGATACTGGCTATCGTTAACCACATTTTGCGCCATGATTTCCTTGGCAATTGCTGACCGGATTGCTTTATTTTCATGTGGTAATTCCTTTAATGATCTGACCTTATCCGGCAAGGTATAAGTTAAAACAACCTTCTGGTCTTGCTCAACCACGTTAACCAACTGTAAGAAATTGGCATCAGCTTCCTTTAATTCGTTTAGCTCACTCAACTGGTCATATCGAAATTGATTGTGATTAAGCTCTAGGATCAACTTGTTTCCTTGCCGTTTGAATGTCCCAACCTCGATATTCAATAACTGGTTTGGTTTACTCATTTAAAGTCCCTCCTTCCTCCTCGGAGGTAGTTAAAGCGTCAATCTCACTAGGTGTTAAGACCACGCGCTTTTGATAGTCCGGTTGCCCGGCTGTCTCACGGTTGTATTTTTCTTGGTAAGCTTCTGGGTCGATTAGTCGTAGTTCTTCTTCGGTCAACTCGACTTTCATAAAGGCACGTTGGCTACCATAAATCATCAGGGCTTCACCTTGCCTACGGCGTTCTAGTAACTTCTTTTCCTTATCTGAAAAGGTCATGCGTAATTTGGTAATCACATCATCGACACCTTTACCGTCAAGACCAAAGAACACTTTGGTATAGGAGTTCCCAATAATGGCTTCCCCAATGTTCTGCCCAGTATCTGTCGTGCCTTCGATCACATCTTGAATTTGCTGTGTTCCGGCAATCGCCCCGGCATTGTACTTTCTAAACCGCTTGTATGCTTGGTGGAAAAAGGTGGCGGCCGCTTTATGCAAGGTCAAAAAGTGAAATTCATCGACAAACAATTTCTTGCGGCTATGCCGATCTTTGGTAATTTCGTCCCATAGATACTGGAAAGTATTCAGATAAGCCGCTGATTGGACTTCCTGTTCACTTTGTAGGGGCTTTAAATCAAAGGAAATGATTTTCCCTTTTAAGTTAACGTTGGTGTGGCCGTCAAATAGGCTGTTAGAACCATGGGTATAACTACCTAAGATGTAGTAGAAGTCTTTAACCCGATTGAATTTGTCTGCATCCTTATCTGCCAGTTTTTCCAACTCATCATAAACATTGGATAAGGTCGGCCACTGATCGTCTTTAATCTCTTTTAAGCGGCTGTACTTCAAAACGCCACTGTTGACGTAGGCTTGTTTAACGACATCATCAAGGATTGCCAGCTCAACTTGGGTAATCCCAGTTTTGAGGACTTCAAAGAATCCCTTTAATCGCTGGATTTTATCTTTAACTAGTAAATCAAGGTTCGTGACCGCTTCATCAGCGCTTAAGATTTCTTCGGAAAAGATTTGTAGCGGATTAATTTTGTACTTAGCATTAGAAGTTAGGTGCAAGACTGCCCCACCCAGGGCTTCGACAATTTTGGTATATTCATTTTCTGGATCAATAATGTAGATTTGATAGTCTTGAATGGCGTAGCGTAGGATTTTCTGAATCATATAGGTGGTCTTGCCGACCCCCGAGGTCCCGATAATCACTTGATTTTGATTTAGGGTCTTGTTGCGATCCAGCATATCTACGGCAATTAAGCTGTTGGTATCTTTGTTAACCCCTTCAATATCGCTTCTCGGCTTTAAGTCCAGAATTTCAGCGTCATCAAAAGGAAACATGCTGCTGGCGACTTCGGTATTACTCTCTTTATAGGTGTAATCCCCCATGAGGTTCTCGTTAATTGGCATGGTTGACCAAAATGCTTGGAAAGTCGCTTTAACGGGCACCAAGGGCTTCATCTGTAGCTTAATCAAGGTGTTCTTGACGTTCTCGGTTAAGTCATCTAGTTCTGCTAAACTGTTGGCCCGTAGATAAATGAGCATATGTTGGTACACAAATGTGGTAGAATTATCAAGGTATTTATCTAGTTGCATGTTGGCTGAATCAATATAATTTTGCAGAATTTTCTTTTTATACGGGTCGAACGTATTCAGCTTCTGCGCTTCTTTATTTTGAATCGTCTTCTTGTAATAGGTAATCATTGAATTGTTACTGGCGCTGTCGATATATTGCACAATATCGATAACGCCTTTTTTGCGCTTCAATTCTGACAACCAGTTGCCGTAAACCCGCTTGGGATAGTCAGCGATCGCTAACACCCGAATAAAATTCTCGCCCGACTGGACGTAGGTGGGGTACTGTTCCCAGCTGAACGGAAATAGTGAATGCAAGCTATCGCGATCAATCAGCTTGGTAAAATCCTCAACCTCCGCTTTGGGTTTACTACCCGTTTGGTCGCTGTTGCCTTGGTTATGCTCTTTTTTAGTTGGCATAAATAAATCAATGACCTTATCACCAAAACTCATCCTGTTTCCCCCTATCCATTAAAATTGATCAAGTTCTTTAAAATCTCTTGGACTTCTTGACTAGTCAAAACTTTGGCCGTCACATCAAAATCCGTTAACGCATTTTCAATGTCTCGTTTAACCTGTTCGATCTTTTCGTCTAAATGAGTGACGGCTAAGTTTAAGCTTTTAACGCTCTTGTCTTTAATCGGTACCTTAACGATTAGCAGATGTTGCTTAGTTGTCATGTTTTTGGATTCCTGAACCTTAGTAAAGTGGTCCAAATAACTGGCTATGAGTTGGATTTTGAACTGTTGCTCCGGGTGGTCTTTTTGTAAGGCGAGATACCGCCGTTTGAGACCATTGAGATAAGCCGTCATATTGACGGGAATCGTCGGTTCTAAGAACTGTAATGTGTCATCAACGCCTTCACCTAAGGTACTCATGAGAAACGCGCCATAGTCCTCAAAAACGTCCTGTTGTTCGGTTTCATTAAGTAGATCAAGGTTGATCCCACTAACTTCCAAAATGCCAACGAGATTACCCGTTTTGGTAACTTCGTAATTACCATACATACCCAACACCAAGCTCATGTCATCAATGGTCTCTTTGCCACCATTGATTTTAGGCGGTTGGTAATCCCAATCGAGTTTCGCTGATTTATTGGCGGTTTTGCTCTTCTTCAAACGCATTTAGTTCACCTCGCTTCTTCGGTTTTAAATAAAACAGTTTCTGACCATTGGCATAGCGGCGTTTCAACTTAAAGTTATCCCGCACTTTAATATTCTTCCGCGCCGCAACTGGCCGAATTGTTAAAATAGCCATGACAATCGTCATGGCTAAGACAACAATCACTATTTTTATCAGGACTAAGATCAGACCATAGGGTGGGATCGCAATAAAAATTAAGCCCACTAGTCCTGCCAGTCCCGCTACGCCAAAATCCTTCAAGGTGTAGTCTTTCCAGATCCCGTAATCTTTATCTACGTTCTCTGGGAAGATAAATTCTTTTCCTTTCTTCATTTGGCAGGCTCCTTTTTAAATTAAGTGAATAGGCTGTAAACCCAAGGTAATAGCCAGATAATGGCTGCCGCTAAGGCCACTAAACCAGCCACCCGACCAACCGCGTGATAAACTTCAGATTTCTCTCGCGGATCGTCTGCGTCAGGCATTCTTTTGATAATAATAAATAGCGCCACACAAATCCCGACTAAAACGACCAACCCGGTTAAAATACCTTGAATTGTCTTACCAGCTTGGGTGAGCTTACTTTTAACTTCGCCACCGTCCGCCGCCAAAACAACCTGAGCGTTCATCAAGCCCAAATAAATCGCAGTAGCTCCAGTAGTTGCTAACGCTTTTACTTTGTTTAACTTCATGTTATTCCTCCTTTCCATCGTCTTCTGATGTTCGTAATTGAATTTGTTCTGCCTGCGTTTTTTCTGGCTCACGCTGATAGAACTTATCCAGTTGTTCCTCGGCAATTTGCTGGCTTGGTAATGGATCGGTGGCTAAGTTGACGCGGCCGTTTTCACTCGTGGCTAAGTAATACTCTTTTTCTGACTGGCCTAATTCTTGGGTCTCTAAGACATGCAAATTATGTTCGTAACGGTCTAAGGCGTTATCAACTTCTAAGCCATAGAAACCTAAGAAGCCTTCCAGGAAACTCTCACCAAAAAAGGTCATTTCATTTTTAATTTGCTTATATTGATGAGTTGGCTTATCACTAACTAGCTTTTCAGTTTTTTTGGCGTTCTTGCTGTCTTGATGACGATTAAACCAACTACTGATTTTTAATGGGTCGGTCTTAATCTGACGCTTAACGGTATTTTTGATTAATGCTTTCCGTACCTCGTCAATTGGTTTACCTTCCTGTTTCAATCGGTCTTGTAACTTGTCTTGATCCGCCAATTCTTGTTCGTCTTTAACCACGATAGCTTTCTGGCCATTATGAATTAGCTTGCCATTAATGCCCTGCCAGCTTTCTACTTTCATTGGATCACCTCCTTTAAATCAATCGGGATAATTGTTCTCTGGACGTTCCCCTATCCCGCCCTGTAAAATGGATTATTAGGAGGGTGACACCTAGAAGGCGTATTTCTAGGTGCTGATCCCCGTTAGCAACTCTACTGCTGACGAGGACGCCCTCTTTTTTTATATGCTTCTTAATCCACTCTATCCCTTCATCAGATATTAACTTGCTTTTCCCAGAACCAAGCATTAATTCTTCCGGAAACTCTTCTCTATGTCTGCTCAACCAAGCACTAACATAGTTGCGCCCATGTCCTAATTCACGACTTGCTTGTGCTAAACTATGCCATTTTTGTTTGTTTGCCACATGCGGATTCTCCTTTCTTTATTTTAGCTTTAGTTTAGCACATAAATAGGTGCATTGATACCATTTAATTATTACATTTATCTTACAAGTGCATACCACCGTCTTCATGCCGGTTCCGGGTTTGGTGTTGCCGTTGCTTTTTCGTCATTTCCCACTCAGTCTCCTTTAAACCTTGCGCCTGTTTTTGCCGTTGGTAATCTTCATCACGAGCATATAGAACAGTCATGATCGCATCACTAAAGGCCGTCTTTAAGTAATAGTCTGGACTAACTGGCTTATAATTTAGCGGTTGATAATGCCC
Source organism: Lentilactobacillus parakefiri (assembly GCF_002157585.1). GTDB lineage: Bacteria > Bacillota > Bacilli > Lactobacillales > Lactobacillaceae > Lentilactobacillus > Lentilactobacillus parakefiri. The sequence goes on along the minus strand of NZ_BDGB01000108.1, from coordinate 10,710 downwards.
CATATTTGCTTTTCTGTACTGGTCGTCCTTGGCTTGTTGCCCTTTTAACTGCTTTTGGATTTTCTCGATCTGACTGTTCTTAATCGTCGGATCGGCTTTGCATTCGCCAAAAAAGAGTTGTTTAGTGCCATCATGCTTTAAAACCCGTTGTAAGTGATGATTTTCTAACTGATCTAAGCTCAGCTGTCCCGATAAATAAGCTAGTCCTTGTTGATGTTCTTGGGGACTGAACACCTGTGGTGGATTTGCTTGCCACTGTTCAATTGTTTCAGCCTGACATGGCTTTAAAACAGGATCATAGTACATCACGGCTGTATAGGCTTGTTCCTGTTTAATCATTGGTAATTCATTAAAATTGCCGTTAGGAAAGGCTCTTCTTAAAACTTCCTGGTATTGCGTTTTAATGACTTGCTTAACGGCCATGATTGCCCGTAGGTCTTTGACTGCTCGAGTAATCTTTTGCTGCTCGGTTGGTGAATACTTTTCTAGTAGACCTTGATCAACGTGTTCTAGACTTTCTAAGCTATCATCATGAATCATCAGCGTATATTTAAGCTCGATTTTGACTTCCTTTTCTTGTTGCATTAATAACTTAAAACCAACGTATGGCCGCTTAGTAAAGGTCAATAATTGTTGGGTCAACAAATCATCACGAATATTCATTAAACGTTCGTTTAATTCACTACCCTTGAAAACTGTTTGTTCGCTATCGGTTTCCTTAATTAATTCTCGTCTTTCAGCTTGCGTGGTCTGTTCAAAATTAAGCTCTGGATAAAGTTTTTTCGTAGTGCGATCAACTACTTTATTTAAGAGTTCATCTGCTTTTTTGAGTGAGCTTTCTTGTTGGTTAATTGTCAATAATTGTTTAGTCACATCTTCACCAACCGCATGTTTAATTAAGGCGCTGTTTTTCCAATTAAATAGCATGCGCCGCTTATCATCTAAGTTCTCCAAACTGATATAAGTTTTCAGTTCATGGCTTAACTCTTTGACTACCCGTTTTTCATTAAACGAGAAGTGTTTACTTAGGCTATCTAAATGACCTCTATTGATTACTTTTTCTTGGTTATTTTTATAACTGGCTTTGGCCTTGCGATAGTCCTTAACTTGTTGGTTAAATTCTTTTCTTTCATGCCGCTTACTATTGATTCCCTCATGTTGAGTTGGAACTTCATTTATTCCTTGATCTTCAAAGGATTTTTCACTGATCCGATCGGGAATATTTTTTTGCTCTAAAACTTGATTTACACTAACCGCCCAATTGTGCCGCCATTCAGTTATTTTTTCTTTTTTATCCCAATCAACCAACCAAATTTTTCGGTTTCTCACATTCCCTGCAGGGGTCTTAGTTTTATTACCATGACTATCTAAAATGTATTCGGTTTTTGTTTTCTGTCCCCAAGTACCATCGGGGTTAAATGGGCGATTGGTTAACATCACATGAGCGTGCGGATTATCTGGGTGGTCGCGATGAATTGCCACGTCGGCTACCATGCCCTCATCAACAAAATTTTCTTGCACATATTTTGTCAGTAATTCTTTCTGTTCGGATTCACTTAATTCTACCGGTAAAGCCACGTTAAACTCTTTTGCATACCGTGAGTTTGATTTACGATCTTTCGTTTCAACTTCATTCCACAACTGCTCTCGATCACTGGCCCATTCTGGTGCATTTTTGGGGGTTAAAATAAAGCTTTCTGGCATAACCGAGCGGGCATAAAAATAGTGGCGACCTTCCTTATCATCAAATAGCTTTTCACCACTTCGATAAGCGGCACTGGCAATCGCACTTCGTCCTTTACCAGCACTAATATTACTAAAACTCATGTGAAAAATTGCCATGTCGGTCTTCACCTTTCTTTGGGTTTATGGGTTTGAATTTGTTGTCGCCATCGGCGACTTCTAATACAGGTTTTAATGGGTTTAGCACAACGTCATCTTTGATGACGTGTAAGTGCGCATTGACCTCGTTTCACTCGGCCTGCTGATTCCCCTAAATTTACTTATAGTGTATGCCTTCCGCTTCGCTATTTCAACTTTTATCCTTTGACTTAACGTTCTCTGTATGATATAGTGTCGGTGATTATTTTTAATACGATTGGAGGGATCATTATGTCTCAAAGTAACTTAGAAAAACAAGAAGCCAAATTAAAACAGCTTAATCAAAAGATTAAAGCTGAAAAAAATAAAATTGAACAAAATCTCGGTAAGCAAATCATTAGATCAGCCAATTTGGATTATGGGACACTTACCACTCCACAGATTAAAATGATTGCTAAAAAAGTTGCCGCCTTTTTAAATCAAGCTCAAAATAACCGATAATAGTTAGGTGGTAATGACTATGCCTAATCAATATGAAAAACTAGTTGAGCAACAAGCGCGTTTAAAACAAAAAATTGAGCGAGAAGATTTTAAATTACGGCAATCTAAATACTACGAAAATCGGCAAGCCCGCAAAGCCCGTTCTCGCCGATTAATTCAAAAAGGGGCTTTGCTCGAAAAATACTTTCAAGCTGATAACCTATCGGTCGAACAAGCCGAAGAACTTTTAAAAATATTTGCCAATTACGTTAATGCCCATAAACCGGACAAATTCAAAAACGATCAACCTAATAACTAGGCCGATCGTTTTTATTTTCTGAATCATTAATGGGATTTCTAATTTTTAAATTTAACATCTTCATCTGGTACACCGTGCCCACCCTTTTTGACCCGCTCATGAACCCGATTAATTGCGACTTTTTCGTTTTTTAAAGCCACATATAAAAGTGTTACTTCAAAACCATTTTGGTGAGCCCGATCGATTAAATTTAATTGTGCCTTTCCTTGGCCAGCCAAGGTTGTTTCAACATGAATACTCTGCCCGGTATCTAAAGCCGCGTGGAGTTGTTTTATTTCTTCGCGCATTGCCCTAAAGTTATCACGATCTTTATGCCAATCGCCACCCATTTTTTGTAGGATTTCATCGGCATTTAATCGTTTGGAGTGAGTAAATAATTCGGGTCTCGCGCGATATAAAGTGCTTTTACCAGCGCCGTTTATACCAGCTACGATGAGGTATCTTTTTAGCTCACTCATGTTAAATCACGAAATGCTTTTCGTTGATAATTTGCTCTTGGCGTTTATCTAAGAGGTAAGTGTGTAACGCGTCAAACAGCTTACGTTTATCAGGATCTGGATTATATGCCGCTTGTTCCCAAATGTCTTGAATATTGACTGCCCAGGGGTCAGCCAACAATTGATCAATTGTTTCGATTTCTTTGCTGGGTTTGGTCATTTAAAAAGCTCCTATCCCGTTTTTCTAGCTCAGCTATCGTCAATTTGGCCACTTAAGGCACCTATTTTTACTTCTAAGCGATTTTAAAGCAGTTTTAATATAATTATGCATGTAACACTTAAAACGGCTTAAATGAGTCCATATGACGTTTGATTTCAAGAACGCTCATTGTCAGTGTTCTGTTCTCCGGGGTGTTTGGCCGCATATTCTCTAGCCGCTTGTTTATTCCACCAAACGCCAAATAGGTTTTGCATGGTGCCGTACAAGTAGTTTTCCACGTTCTTGATATGCTTTTCATTGCTTCTTAGGGCGTTAAAGTAGCGTCTCAAGGCTTTAGTCATCAAAGGTTTTAGTTCTTCGTCGTCAAGCGGGATTATGACGCCAATATCTTGATGATCCTTTTCAACTCGGTACTTAGCATTTAAAATAATGCCAATAAAACGATGCATTTGTTGCGGGGTGCGGCACCAGAAACTAAGTAATTGTACGGCTTCGGGTTCTAAGAAAACGGGTAAGCCACTATCATCATCAGTTAAGAAGTCATTAGCATGATTTATGAGATCATGGTTTTGCTTTTCTAGTTCTGCTGGTGAGAAATTGGCTGTGGAAAAGTCCAACTTTTGAGTATCTATATTGTATCTATTAGTATCTAAGCTTCTAGGTTCTTTATATAGATCGTGTCCGTTTTTCGGAAGTCTGCTTGTATCAAGGGATTGGGATATGTTACCAACGGTCTCATGCTGATTTCCGTTTTTCGGAAGTCTGCTTGTATCAAGGGATTCAACGGTCTCATGCTGATTTCCGTTTTTCGGAAGTCTGCTCGTATCAAGGGATTGGGAGCTATTTAGATTCTTTTCTCTTAAATAAACATCTTTTTCATTAACTTTTAATTCCGCTAAATACAATCGGTTGGGTAATTGGCGGCCGGCTTTTGGTTGAAAACCCATTCTTTTCTGCATTAATAAATGAGCACCTTCAAGCTCTTTTTTAATTTTTGCAATTTTTGTATTTGAGCAGTCAAATAGTTTTTTTAATTCTTCGTTTGTGAAGACAAAATAAACATTGTCATTTTCGTCAACCCAGTTATTTCGTAATGAATATTCTAGCCGATCTTTGAGAACCATGTAAGCCAGTTTAGTATCACTACTTAGGTGTTTATATTTTTCTCCGTACATTAGTACCTTGGGAAATTGAAAAAATAAAGTTCCATAAACGTTATCTTTTTTATAAAAATCAAAATTTGCTTGATCCATCATAAAAACTCCCTTCTTGACTGACACCTGCTGTCCCAAAAGAGAGTTGCCAAAACATTTGATTTGCTTTAAAATACAAATCTGATATGCTTTAACTAAGTTACAAAGCGTACATTTGGTAGTGATGGCTTTGCAATTTCATCAGCATGTGTCTGTTTGTGAGTTGCCCAACCGGCAACTTTTTTAATTTATAGCAACTAAACAAAAATGGACTAGGCAGCTTCTGTTGGCTACTTAGTCCATTGGATTTAATTTGTTTTTTAACTATCCTTAACTTGTCCTTTTGGACCGGTTTGCGGTATAATTAACCTACAAATTAAGAACAATATTCAGTTGATTTTTACTTGGCGGTCTAAATCGACTGAATCTAAGTAGCTGTCAGATAGCTACTTGCTAAACCTGAAGTCCCTGATTCCTCGTGAATTGGGGACTTTTTTCTGTTTAGCTTGATCTTTTATTCGGTTGTCATATTAATCTTAGTCTAGCATAGCGCTTACCCGCCGGCAACTTTATTTGGTCTTGTACACTTTGCCTACTTTGGGTTTGAACCAATAAGAGCCGGAAGATATCAGTAAATATTCGAATAATATAAATGCCTCTGGGTGTTTAAGAAAGTATTCGTTGAAAGCACTGAAAATCAAAAGCATGATCGGTCCGCATAAATAAGTAATAAACAAGGATATCATTTGTAATATACGGATAACTGATCGACGATTACCACTCCATTTTTCAAATAGTACTTGTAACCATTATTGTAACGGGAATAATCATTGTCTAAAAAAGAAACGATTGCCTATTTTATGTCTCTTCAAAATGCCGATAACGGGAAATAGCCAAAAAATAATAATACAAGCAACAAGGAATATCTCGTTCATTGTAGTTTCCATGATTTTACCCCTTTTTCAATTAGCGAAAATCAAAGATTAAATTCTTTTTTTAGCAGTTTCTCTAAATATCTGGAAGCTGTTAATTCTTTCTCTTTTGCACGTCTAGTTAGTTCATTAGCAATATCTTGCTTCAAAGTATAAGATTTTGAAATTCTAGGTGCAGTTGGTTCATTTTTAGCAGGTTTGCTGCTCATACTATTTTTTAGTTGATTCATTTTATCTTCAAATGCCATTATACTAGTCCTTTCTGTCTCATAATATGATATAGCATGACATATCATATTACGCTATTGCTTCGCAAAGGTTTCAAAGATATTGTCGATATTTTCGAAAAATTCTTTGGCCCTTTGTGTTGAATTGTTTTCTTGCTCCATCTTAATCAGCGGTTTGTGATTAAGAGTTGTTTTATTGAATATTTCTCTTTCAGGAATTAGTGCAATTGTCCGCGGGTCTTTTTTCATTTGTTCTACAAACTCATGAGATGACTTAGTATTATGTTTTATCCGGTTTCCAATGAATTTAAGTTCCGCTGTGACAAAACTTTGTCGAGTTTCGACATTAATTACATCTTGTTTCAATTGTTTCATTCTTAATTCCAAATTACTTTTTGAAATAAAACCGTATTCACTTGGTTCAATTGGGCTGAAAACGAAATCAGAAATTACAATCATATTTTGTGTGATAGTTGAAAAATCAGGATGCGTATCTATCAATACATAATTGAATTTTTTTAGTTCATTATAGTTATCTGAAAACCACATGTACATTAATAATTCTTTGTTTGCTCTAGTTTGAAGATCATTGTTAATTGTATCTAGATTCATAGAAGCAGGGATAATTGACAGATTCTTGTGTAACTCAATAATTTCTACTTTTTCATTATCTTTTGTAAAAACATTAGCTAAGGTATCATGATCTTTATAAATATCATAAGTTTGGGTCAAACTACACTGGTGATCACTATCAATCATCAAAACATTGTAACCCTTACTAGATAACCATTCACCATAATTGAAAGTTAAAGTTGTTTTTCCAACTCCGCCCTTAATGGCTGAAAAAGTAATTATTTTCATAGTGTGCCTCCTTATTTGCAAGTAAATAATAGCATATTATGAAATAGCATGCAACAATATATCATGATATGATATATTGTTGCATGCTATTTCATGGAAATAAGATTATGCGAGTAATCAACAAATAAATCAAGGCCCACACAAATTGCTGGTTGGTCTCAAGCAAATGGCACAAAAAGAAGCTTTAATGAATTCTATGGGAAAAATTAAGCATGCTAAAAAGCGACAAATCAGTCATGCCTTTAGTCATACTTATTTGGTAGGAGCGGTGATTATTTTAATTCTTTCACCGATTGCTTTATTAACAGATCGTAAGCAATTTAAAAGTTGAATTAAGCTAGCCAGTATCTTAATTCAATGCGGATTACTAGCTAAATCTAAGAGGGTATTTCGAATGAGATACCCTCTTAGAAGCTGTCTAAAATCTCTTAAGTAATAGTGCTAATAACTGATTCAACCACCGCTTGGTTGGCTCATCAGGAGCCGTGCTGACGTCAAACGGAATTGGTTCAAACATTGCGGCAACCTGATCCCAATCAATGGCGGTGCCACTCATTAAACCGGCTGTCAGCTCATTAACCTGCTCAGGTTTAATTAAACTCATCATTGCGGGATTGCCGCCCAATGTATTTAAAAGTGAATTTGCGGCCAGCTGCCGAACGACAATTTTAGATAATTGATCATCCGTAAGAAGATCACTCACAATCACGCGATCCGCTAGTGGTACGGCTGGCACTTCTCGTTTAATGAACTTTTGAAATTTTTCCCAGTGTTGAACAATTTGTTTATAAAACTGATAAGGGACCCGTACGTTGATCCTTTGAAAAACGGTCACTGCCATCTTTGACATTGACCATGGGCTGTCCGTTCCACCCGTTTTAATCCAAGCCATCAAAAAGCGCTGCATTGTTTCCTTATCGACCGGGCGAAGCTTTGATTTCATCGTGAGCCCATAGCGGACTAACAGAAAAGCCTGAAATTTGTCAGCCGTGATCACCCGGCTATTCTGTTGTTGATGCCGCTTTTGAATTGCTTTAATTTGCTTTAATCGACTGGATTTTGCAAATTTTCCCTGTTTCACCAAACTATCACCATCGTTTTCCAATATTTTAAAACGAGACCCACTTAATTCATAATTGGTTAACAATTCACTTAATAAATATATTATAATAAATCGTAACGACTATTTTCATTAACTAAAGATACATGAAAGGAAGCTTTTATTATGAAAGTATGTCCAAATTGTCAAAAGGAGAATCTTGCGGATGCTAAGTTCTGTGTCTACTGCGGCTTTAACCTCATAAATGTTTCAGCAGCCAGCTCATACTCTAGTACCCCACAATCACCGGTGCCGGATTCACAAACAACTAAAGTGAACTCGACCGCCGCTGATTCAAAAGCCAATCCTAACCAATCAGCAGCCTTCAGCACCAACCAGGATAACAATCAGCAACAAGCAAATTCAACTGGTAGTCAGGCAACTGCTGATGCAACTCAGACCAATACCCGATACGCAGCAACTAATCACTTATTCAACTCTTTCCTACGTTACATAAAGGAATCTCTAATTAACCCTAATAATAACATTGAAGCACCCCATTATGGTGGTTTAATGTCGATCGGGCTCTACGTTGTCATTATGTTAATCATGTTTGGCGTCTTTTCCAGAAGAATTGTCGGTGCCATTGAAAATAGTGCCGGCAACGATCTGTCTTCACAAGTTGTCAGTTCCGTAACCGAACCAATTGCTTCAAATATTATGGCAATTTCAGGAATTTTAATTATTTCATTAGCTGCTTATCTCATCATTGCATATGCCGTTCGTCGTCTCATGCTCAACGACAATATCGCTTTTTTAGACTTCACAGATTTATTCGGTATTTATTTGAATATTAGTTCAGTGCTGTTATTAGCAACATTCGTGCTATCATTATTTGTTAGTGTCGCCGCATCAGCATTTTTGCTTTTTCTGATTCTTGCCTTATTTGGTCTCAGCCAAGTTGTCATTAACTACGGCGTTGTGATGGTCCTAAAAGACGTTCAGGGAAAATTCAACACTTTTTATTCAATGCTGGTTGCTGAAATTCTCCCTGCCATCGTCATTTACCTCATCTCGATGCAGTACCTCAACGACATGGTGACCAATTTAGCCAATACGCTGCAAAACACATTTTCCGGCTATTAAATTGAGTGGAGGAATAAAAAATGGATAATCAAAAATTCTTCTGTCCCAATTGTGGAAAGCCGATCAGTAAAAGCGATATTTTTTGTCCGGAATGCGGCTTCAACGTTAAAAAATATTTGGCTGGTCTCCAGGCTAAATCAACGAATCATTCTAATAATGATCCTCAGCGGCCAACTCAATCAGCACCAACTCAGCCGTCGTCATCAGCTGAACCGACTGCAAGCCCTGAGCAGCCGCACCGTCGGACACCACGGCAGGCAATGAAGCCTTGGCAGGTCATTTCAGTGGTGGTCGTTTTTATTATACTTATCGGTGGCTATCTTTTTCTAAATCATTACTATGGCAAAACTGCCACAGCTGATCGTTTGGTTACAGCTATTAAGCAGGATGAAGGTAAAACCGTGGCATCGTTGGTTAAAAGTAACGACCCAAGTTTTAAAATCACGTCATCTTCAGTTGAACCACTGATTACTTATTATAGTCAAAATAAGGATCAGTTAGCAAAGCTGAAAGGGCAACTAACCAGTACCGGCTATGTGAACGATCATTTGGCCTTTGTCAATTCCGGTCATAAATTCTTGCTGTTCGATAACTACCAGCTCAAGTTCAAAACAATCTATCCAGAAATTCAAACAAATCGCGCCGGTGCAAAGCTAAAAGTAAATGGAAAAGTTCTCTCAAATAAAATTGGGACAACCAATCCAAAAAAGATTGGTCCATGCATGCCTGGCGAATACACCGTCCAAACTTCCGATACGGTTAATGGCCACAAATTGGTTAACAATGGCAAATACGCTTGGATTGACCCAACTAGTGATGACGAAAATATCTCATTAGATTTACAAACCATCTCTTACACCATTAAAGGACAGGCTGGTTCAACCGTCTTTTTAAGTGGTAAAAAAATTGGCACTCTGAATAAGAGCGGATTTTACGACATTAAAGAATATCCATTCAGTCAGGATATGACCGTCCAACTTTCAATGAAAACTGCCTCCGGAAAAGTCGTCAATTCCGACAAGACTAAAATTGATATGTCCATGGATGGATCAACTGTCACACCAGTGTTCTCCGGTTTTGCCAGTACAGATGATGTCAGTGATTTAATCAATAACATCTGGGGTGACATTAGTGACGGTACCGTTACTGACGCGGACTCTGCCAACGATGATGATTTTGACGATTACTTTACTGGCGGCAGCACATCCATTATTTACCAGGACTTACTCAAAATGGTTGACTCTTATCAAAAGAATGATCATATTGATGACTACGAAATGGAACCAACCATCAAGAAGGTTGTGCCTTACGATACTGGTCAAACCATGGTTACCTACGATATTAAATATACCTTTGATAACGGCAGCCATGATCACATTCAAGTCTTTGAGTATGAAGCAATCATCCAAAAATCTGGTGATAATTATAAGATGAAGACAAACCGACTTACGAACAAAGTTTCCGACTACGATAAAGACTAGGAAACAGAGTGGGCCAGCAAGCGGTTAGACCCCAGAATATAAGCGCCTTAATCCAATTCTCCTAGAGCACATGGAAAGTTGAATCAAGGAGCTTATTTTTGCATAATCAAACAAGAGTCAATTAACTTTTTGTCCCGGCAGATCAGCGTGTGTCTCAATCGCAAAGTTATTATAGCTGATCAACCGTTGATCGCTGCCATAAATAACGGTGACATGTGCATTATTCGGTTCAACCTTTCCTGGACGCTGGTAACGAACAACCATCGCCCGTTCGTGGTTTCGTTGACGCTGATCAGCCGTAACTGCTTTAAATCCTTCAGGAATAATCAAATCATGATTGGGTTTATCAAAAATCTTGACATAATTTGTCATAAAAACGGTAGATTGTAAAATTAATCCGAACGCTGTTCGGACAAAAAAGATCAGCTTCCTTTAAAATGGTGTTTATCACAAACCCATCTTTTAGGAGCTGATCTTTTGTCTAGTATAACCTATTCCGAACGAATTAAAATCGAAACCTTTTGTGAACTAGGGCTGTCCAATATCCAAATGGG
>NZ_BDGB01000107.1 GCF_002157585.1 Lentilactobacillus parakefiri | reverse complement strand
ATGACGCGAGCGAACGTCTCTGATCGAGACGGGGCCAGTGCAATGATCGCTTTACATGCCATGCATTTACGCCAGGTTCAAAATGTCTTCGTTGATGGTGGTTATTCAGGCGTTAATTTTCAGCTCGATGTAGCCAGTAATTTAAACGCAACCGTGCAGGTTGCGAAGCGCAATGAGTTGCATCGATTCGAAGTCATGCCCCAACGTTGGGTAGTCGAACGATCCTTTAGTTGGTTAGAGA
>NZ_BDGB01000106.1 GCF_002157585.1 Lentilactobacillus parakefiri | reverse complement strand
GGGCGGCATTCTTAAAATGTAGATAAACTACAGGAGGCGAAAGCCTATACCAGTTGGATCCGAATCCAATGAACAATTAGAGAATATCACACAGCATCCAAACAGCGAAGCTGGTCAATACTTGAATACATTTTTAATAATACGAGGAGGTGAAAAAATGAAGAATCGAATTGCAGAAGTGCGTAAGTCAAAGCATATTACGCAAGAACAGCTTGCTCAAGCATTACACACAAATAGGGCTTACTTGAGCAATCTAGAGAATGGTAAGAATGATCCTTCTGTCGATCTTGGCGGACGGATTGCACAATCGCTTGGCGAAACTGTTGAAAGTATTTTTTTTACTGATGATGTACGACATGAACGACATAAACATGCAACACTGCCCGTACCACCGAGAAAGACTTGTGGTCAGAAGTCAAGTAGGTGATACGTAAAATATTGATAGTTCTAATTGTGAGGAGAGTATACTTCCCCCAGCCCAGTGAAGTACAAAAATTCACTGGTTAGAAACTTGCAATGTTAGCGATGTTCGTCGCGCTAGACCAATT
>NZ_BDGB01000105.1 GCF_002157585.1 Lentilactobacillus parakefiri | reverse complement strand
AAGTATACTCTCCTCACAATTAGAACTATCAATATTTTACGTATCACCTACTTGACTTCTGACCACAAGTCTTATATGGTATTATCTCACGATGACGGTGTGACGTCAATTGTACGTCATGGCGTCGTCAAACGGATAATAGGGGCTAAGGAATAATTAATGAGACAGCCATCACCAAAGAGCTGCTACCATCACGCACTGAACTAATCCAATTTTTTGTTAATTTTCTCTAAGCTTTCCAGCCCAAACATTTATTTCACGTTATCGTCGACATATTCCTGCCGATGATTATACATATCGCCCCAGCTCGCCATCGCCAGAATAACCGGCTTCAAAGTCTCACCAAAACTGGTCAATGAATACTCTGTTTTCGGTGGAACTTCTGGGTAAACCTTTTTTTGAATAACCCCATCCGCCTGTAGTTCATGAAGCTGCAAAGATAGCATCCTTCTTGAACAGTCAGGCATTTGTTTCTGCAAGCCGTTGAACCTTTGTGTCGACTCTAAAAGATGATAGATGATCACACTTTTCCACTTACCAGAAATAATCTGTAGCGTACTTTCGACCGGACAGCCTGCTTGGCAATTATAAATATGACGTTTGATGCCCATCAACCTCTTCCCTAATTACTTCAATCATATGGCCTTTATGCCGCCGTGGCAATTCCTCACAGTGAAAAATTTGTAACTATGTAACTAAAAATTCACTTCTTGTCAGAAAATCTAATCGTTCTAGACTTGAATTGTTAGGTGAGAGGAGAATAACCATGACAAAAATGAAAGCAATTGGCTTTACAGAGCATTTACCCATTACAGATTCAGAAAGTTTAGTTGAATTTGAGGAAATAATTCCCACCCCAAGCGGGCATGATTTATTAGTCAAAATTATTTCAACATCGGTCAATCTGGTGGACATTGGCGTGCGAAAAGGGGGACACGGGGTCTTGAAACATCCCAAAGTGATTGGTTGGGATGCCTATGGCCTCGTCACCGAGGTTGGCGGCGACGTCTCCCTGTTTCACCCTGGTGACACAGTATTTTATGCTGGGTCGTTTAGCCGTCCTGGGTCAGATAGCGCCTTTCAACTCGTCGATGAACGGATTGTTGGCCACGCCCCAACTAAGCTCAAGCCGGCCGAAATTGGCGGTATGCCACTGACTAGTTTGACTGCCTGGGAAGCATTGTTCGAACGGCTGCAAATCAACCCTCAGAATCGAGATGCCAACCACCAGAAAACGATTCTAATTATCAATGGTTCAGGCGGTGTCGGCTCCATCGCCACTCAATTGGCACATTGGGCAGGTTTAATTGTCATCGCGACAGCGTCCAGGCCGGAAACCATCAAATGGACAAAACAAAATGGTGCCGACAAAACTGCTAATCACCGGAAAAATTTGGTGAACGAAGTCCGCAGTCTGGGGTACCAGTATGTTGACTACATTTTGAATTTGAACGATTTAGACGGCCACTGGAATGAGATTGCTGAATTAATTCGTCCAGAAGGAAAGGTTGCAGCGATCACTGAAAACCACCACAATATCGACCTCCAGAAGCTGACGAAAAAGTCGGTATCGTTTAACTGGGAGTGGATGTACACCAAATCCTATTACCACACTGCTGACATGATTAGCCAACACGAAATTTTGGAGCAAATCGCTCAGTTACTGGATAACGGCACCATTCATTCCACAGTGACAAAAGTTATCAAGCCAATCAGCGTTGATAACCTCAGGCAGGCTCATCAACTAGTTGAAACTAACCATATGATTGGAAAAGTTGCCATCAGCAATATCTAAATCTCAAACTTCCAGGAAAGTCCAATCCATATGCCAATAATAGATAATCGATGCAGTTACGAATTAATATGCCAATCAAGTGTATCAGCCTGCATAACGCTCACCAAATATACCGGCAATTAATCCGCCCACGTACTCAAATCCGGCCCACCAGGAATGACGCGATCAATGGAAGTTACCGGCTCATCGCTCACCTGAAAGAAGTGCTGCTTAATAGCGGTAAAGTCAGTGTTCTGCTTAAATGCCGGAATCTGGTAGCATTCCTTCGCATACCGCCAAAGATTGGGGAAATCATCCAAGCGCTTTTTGTTCAGCTTGCTTTTAAAATAAAACACCACGTCAAAACGAATCAGGCTGACCACCAGCCAAAAATCGGACAGTGTAATGTGATCACCCATCAAGAACCGCTTATCGGCAAGCCGCTCGTCCAACCGCTCCAGGCGATCAAAGTACTGATTGAAGAGCATCTCATACTCGGCCTGTGAGTCAACGTCGCTAATCTTACCCGGAACTGACGTGATGTCGGTGATAATTCGCGTATTCATGGCATCAATTTCAGACTTTAAATCATCTGGGTACACATCAGGCACCTTTTTATCAAAATAAGCTTGCCAAGATCCGCCCAATTCAAACATAATATCTCGAGAAGAATCATTGACCACGCCACCCGTGGTTGAATCAATCAACGCTGGAACCGTTGGCCGTGCCGAAAAATTTGGGACGGCTTTTTTGTAATTCTGAGATAAACGGGTCGTGTGAAGCACCGGATCTTCATCGTCAGCATGCTTGCCAAAGAATCAATCATCGTCAATGCCGGGGTGCCTCAACGGATCGGTCGCAAACTTAGAAATCACTTGATTGAGGCCGGTATAGTCAATCATGATGGCGGCTGGGGTTGCCCAGGGACAGAACTTAGCCCAGACGTAGTGATAACGGTTGGGTTCGACCGGCAGTTCACCCGTAGAAAATTTCTTTGAGAATGGCGCCTGATCGCCCTTTTGAGTGGGCAGTGCACAAGCATCCCCGTTGTTAATTGTTTTACGCATCACAATCGCTCCCATCTAACTTAATTGCTTTAACTGTACATGCTTCTTAACACTTTGTCAGCCAAAAAGGAACTCCTCATTTGAAGAGTTCCTTCTATTAGAATACATAAAACTATTTATTGATAACTGTCATACAGCTTTTCAAAGTTCACGGTTCCAAGTCCGGTTGCCTGGTTATAAAGTTTACCAGGTTGCCCAACATAGTACAGGTTAGAGTTGTTCGAATCACTGTCCAGCACTGTAAATGGGGTCTTGTCCGGATTCTGTGCCAATGCATAAATTTGTGGATTCCAGAAGCCCATTCGAGTTCCCTTCCCACTATTAATGACAGCAGTCACACCGTTAAATTGTGGGGCAACGGCACTGGTACCACCCACCGTTCTCCAGCCAGTTTTCTTGGTGTAGATCTGATAACCAGTGAAGGAATCAGCATTAGCTGACACATCAGGATAATTTCGCCCGTACTGTGTTCCGCTGACCAGAACCGGGTTTGGACTCGGCTGCATCAAATTAGAGAGGTATTGACGCGCGTTAAAGGTATTAACTCCAGAGACACCCTGTTGGTATGCAGGGGTATCATAGAGCTTACTAATACCACCGCCACCAGCGCTATACAATGCTTGTAGTGCCGTCAAGTTAGTCTGGAATAACTTGCGATTCTTAGCATATGCTTTGTACAGATAGTCGGCACCCCATGCTCGTTCCTTGTCGACAGAGATCTTGACACCACCGCCAAGATTCTTGGTAAATGGCAACGTGGTACCACCAGTCGAAGTGACCCATGGATTGTCTGATGGAAAATCAGCATAGGTGCTGTAATTAGGAATGTTAATCGGGCCAAACGTGCCGCCGACGCCCATACCATAAGCACCAGTATCACCAGAAGCAATAAAGTTGGAAATCCCTTGAAGGGCACCCTGAGCCATTAAGAGACTCATTGCTTGACCATAAACCGGTGTCAGCAATTTCTTCTGGTTCAAATAATGGGTGACATATTCATTTAGGCCCCAACTCATTGACAGTGAACTGGCCTTGTTCTCATCGAATGCGGTTGCGTAAGCATTGGTCAACCCAACGTCACTCCAGTTAGCCTGGTAGACACGGACGTTGGCTTGGGGAGCAATCGCACCTGATTGTTCAACATCAAGTGTCGTTTCCAGCGGACCGACGGAGCCGGTTGAACTGTAAACGGGTGAAGCAATCTTCTTAACGCTCAGACGGTTTGGCTTCACATCAAGCCCTTCACCCTTCCAGAAGGTTTCAGCGTCACTCTTCTTAAAGCCGGCAAAGGTAATAATCCCAACAGTTTGTCCCTGACCTTGATAACCTTTGTCGTACAGTGGCTTTAAATTGTAGTGATTAACAAATTTACTTGGCGCATTCTTCGGGTTCATCTTGCCAGTGGGCGTTTTGCTTTTGGCTTTACTGGAAACCATGCCGCTGCCGCCCTGATTGAAGGTGGTTACCCCCAACACGGTCAGCACCTTGTCAGCCAAGTTCGCAGGCATCACCGGTTTCTTTGATGAGAATTGGACTGGATTGGAATGATAAGTTGCCGTCTGCAGGTTGGTTGAGAATGCCTTGTTAACATTCTTAGCCTTCCCGCTCACCTTGATGATCAACCCATTTGAAAAGGTGCTTGATTTCAGATGATATTTATTGAAAAACGGCTTGAATTGACCAGTGACACTTGCCGGCTGACCAAATTGGTCACGGAAGTGCTGTGGCGTATAGAAATTCTTGAAGTCAGGATTCCCCGGAGTGTTCACGGCATAAATCTGATTGGCAATTTGATCTTCATTTTGGGGCTTCAAAACAATGTCCAACTGAATTTGTTTGTTAGGGGACATGGTCTTTTTGGCCATTAGTTGCTTAAGGATCTTCTGAATCCCATAAGGATCTTTCCCGGCAGCTTTCTGATGCGTTGCTGCTTGAGTCATTGGTGCTGCGGACACAAATAATGCTAAGCTGGCCAATCCGACCAGCCAACGATTGATTGTCTTCATTCTTCCCAACCTCTTTCAATATGATATTGGTCGAAGTACACCGGTTCTGAATAATCCCCCAATCATCAGGACTGTATATTATGTAACGGGCGCAATTTGCGAGGCGCCAAAAACATCTCCAATTATTGCGAGCATACACGTTTCGGCCGAATATGTCAAGAATGTTACAGGACTAATTGGGTTGGGTATTTATACATAGAGAAGCATCCCAAAAGCCAGATGACTTTTAGGATGCTTCTATAAGACTATCGAATTCAAACCACTAGGTGATCTAAATTATTTTGGATTTGCGGCAGTTAATGAGAGGTTGCTCCAGAATTCGTTGTTGGTTGGTGCAACACTGTAACCCTTAACCCGCTTGTTAACTGGACTCCAAGCCATACTGAAGCTTTCAGGCGCATAAGCAGCTTGACTGTTCATGTACCGTTGCCACTTCTTGTATTGTTGAGCCCGATACTTGGCGTTCCATGCCTTGTTATTATTCAAACTCTTCATCAGCGCGGTATTCTTCTTAGTTGCAAAGTGACCCATGTTAAACGGTGCGTCAACACCATAGATTTGAGTGGGCGTTGGTTCTGTTGAAAGCGACCATGAAGCCAAGAAAACATCAATTGAAGTTTGCTTTGGCTTCTGCAAAGTTGAATAGAAGCTGTTCATCTCCATTGGCTTCCCGCCAGTCATTTTGACGTTCAAACCAAGCTTGTGCCATTGTTGCAGATAGAATTGATATTCAGCTTCGGTAGCAGCTGAGCTTTGCATTGCACCCAAATGAATGACCAGCTTCTTGCCATTTGGATCAGTCCGCCACTTACCGCTCTTCTTGTAGCCAGCTTTATCAAGCAGTGACTTGGCTTTCTTCATGTTGTACTTGAAGCCAGGATTCTTGGCATCATAAACATCCTTGAATGCAGGTGGAATCAAGGTATTCGCTTGCCAAGAAACACCGTTTCCAAATTTCTTCTCAACAGCATTAACATTCGCAGCATAGATCATTGCTCGACGAAGATTTTTGTTAGCCATCTTGGAATTCTTGTCCATAACATTCAAACCAGTCTTGGTGTCCATGTGACCAACGTTAAATCCAAAGTAGTCATAGCCCATCGAAGGCGTTCCGGCAATACCGTAATCGCTTAGCTTCTTGAACTTAGGGTATTGACTGGATGGCATCACTGAGTTAGCACCACCGGCAACAAAGTCATATTTTTTCGACTTAAATGCTGCCAACGCATTATTGGTTGAAACAACTTGAATGGTAATGTGCTTAACTTTGGGTGTCTTGCCATAGTAATACTTGTTCGGTGACCAACTAGTCGATTCACCTTGAACCACTTTATCAAGTTTGTAAGGCCCAATGAAGATCGGGTTCTTACGAACTTTACTTGATGAAGCAAGCTTGGCGATTGGAATTCCCTTATAGTATTCGTAGGGTTCAACCGTTGTCCAAACGAATGAATTCCCAGCATACTTCATTGAAGGTGACATCTTGCTGTAATGAATAACGGTTGTCCGCCCATTCTGACCATCAGGGAAGGTAATCCCGGAAATCGTCTTAGCTTTCCCAGCATGGTAGGATGCCATTCCCTTAATTGCGGCATAGTCTGCAGAATACTGCTGAGAAGTGGTGTTCTTGTTACCAATAATTTCGTATGGATATTCAACATCCTTAGCAGTTACCTTTGCTCCGTTTGACCATTTAGCATCTTTTCGTAAGGTAATGGTAATAGTCTTAGCGCTACGATTAATCTTTTGGTTTGCAAGTCCGCGATCAATAATCTTATAATCCTTGCCAACATTGAATAAGCTACCTTCGCCACCAGGCGAAAAGACATCTGAATCTTCAGCGTTGGTTACCAAAGTTGGAGCAAAGATTCCTGCAAACGGTGCATCGTTAACCTCTGCAATCTTTAGTGTACTATTATTTCCTGCAGTAGTCGCCTTACCAGGGCCACTATATGTAGCTGACATTGATACATGCTTACCAGCGCCGGATTCACTGCTCTTACCATTAGAGCAGGCAGCCAGTGTCATAACCGACAGCATCGCAATTCCAGCCGTAAGCCATTTCTTTTTGCTCATGAAACATCCCTCCAAATCTTTATTCGAACGTCACTACCAACGAAACCTCACCTCAAAATGCAAAAACCGCATCATCTCCTTTAATGCTCATTTTTTACTTTTGATCCTGACCACGCCGTTGAGCAGCGTTGGTGGTTCGACGCATAACTTGGCCAATATAACTGATTGACAGACACAAAATAATAATCTCAATTGCGGCAGGCAGCCAAGTCCACCAGTATTGCGTAATATTTTCAGGGTCGTTAGCATTGGCGATTAAGGTTCCTAGTGATGGCGTTCCCATTGGCAGGCCAAAGCCCAAGAATGACAGCCCAGTTTCAACCCCAATATTTTCCGCGAATGACAAAGTAGTATCAACGATGATCAACGAAGAAATATTGGGCATGATTTCTCTGAAAATAATCTTAAAGTTACTGGTACCAGAGGTCTTAGAAGCGGCGACATAATCTTTTTGCGATTCAGCCAACGTCCGCGAGCGAATCAGCCGGGACGTTCCCATCCAATAGAAGATCGACAGGATCAACGTCAAAGTGATGGCGTTGTAATGTGGAATAATCGTCACAATCACAATAATCGTCATCAGCATCGGAATGATCATCATGAAGTCATAAACCCGTTGCATGGCCAAATCAACCAAGCCGCCGTAGTACCCAGAAATGAGGCCCCAGCAGATACCAAAAGTTGATGAGATGATCGTCAAACCAATCGCAATCGAAATTGAGTTCCGTGAACCAACAATTAATTCTTTGACAATCGATCGACCACCGGCATCGGCACCCAGCCAGTAATCCGGGGTGAAGGGCTTATTGTAGTAGCCCATGATGTTAGTTTCCATCATTTTGGGAACATCAATGAATTCTGAAGCGATAATCACAAACAGAATAAAGAATACTAATAAGAAGAGGGAAACCAACGCCGGTTTGTCAGCCTTGAACTCCCCCCACATGATTTTAAGCCGTGACGGGGTGGCTTCTTCGTTGGCTTCTTTGGTTAGTTTAGCGAGGTCAGCTTTTGAAATGGTCGTTGCGTCTTCAATATCTCGTTTCATCTTCAGCACCCCCTATTCAACCCGAACTCGTGGGTCAACGATACTCAAGACAATGTCTGAAAGCAAAGTTCCCAGCAAGTTCAAGAAGCCATACAGCAGCACTAAGGCGGTAATGACGGTGTAATCCCGGAAGTTGATGGCGTTCAAAAATAAGAGCCCCATACCTGGATAAGAGAAGACCATTTCAGTAAAGATCGACCCACCCAGCAGGCCTGTGATCGAGTAACCGGCAAACGCCGCGATTGGCAATAGTGAGTTACGGAAGATGTGGTGGCGATAGATGTCCTTCATTGGCACCCCTTTGGAGCGGGCGGTTCGGACATAATCGGAATGTTTGGCATCGATCACTTCAGAACGCAGATACTGAACGATATTCACCGTTCCAAACAACGCTCCTAGAAGCCCTGGCAAAATAATGTGATCCAGCCTGGACAACACCGTCCCACCAAGTCCACTGGCCTGAGCAGAAACCGATCCACTGGTTGGGAACCAGTTCAATGCATAACCAAAAATCCAAATTCCGATAACTAAAACAACGAAGAATGGAATCGACATTGTGACATATGTATATACACGTACCAGAGTGTCTTGCAGTTTGCCTTCATGATGGGCAGCGTACATCCCAAGCGGCAGACCAATCCCGTAAGTTAAGACCATTGTGAATAATGCGAGCCACAAAGTGTTGGCACCACGCTGTTGAATCAGATCAACAACTGGTTCCTGATACTCATAACTCATCCCCAGATCGCCATGGAACAGATGGGCCACCCAGTTCCAGTACTGCTGGTACCATGGGTCATAGAGTCCGTGAATGGCCATTAAATGGTGAATTTGAGCAGGATCAGCTCGAGGGTTGATTGACCCGGTAAACGGATCACCGGGCATCGCCTTAGCCAGCAAGAAAACCAAAATGCTCAAGATAATTAGTTCCGGAATCATAATTAAGACCCGGCGTAAAATTGTTTTCCACATCAGACGTTGACCCCCTTATTCTCAGATTGTTGTTCGAATTTCTTAGCTAACTCGGGCGGTAAGGCTACCGAATGGGTTGGTGAGACTTTGACCAGTGGAAACGCCATGCGGTCTTGATCATAATAAGTTTTCTGCTGCTCTTGGTAGATCTTCTCAATTTCTAATCGATGCTTGCGGTGGGCTTCGCGGTGATTCACGTTCGTTTCCGGAATCGCAGCCAGCAGGCGTTTGGTATAAATGTGCATCGGGTTATTGTAAATGTCGTCTCTGGTGCCAACCTCAACGATCCGGCCGCGGGTCATGATCGCAATATTCTTGCACATGTGGCGAACAACCCCTAAGTCATGGGAAATGAAGAGGTAGGAAATACCAAACTGGCGTTGAATTTTCTTCATGAAGTTCAAGACTTGGGCTTGAACGGAGAGGTCCAGGGCGGATACCGGTTCGTCAGCGATAATCAATTTCGGGTGGGTAGCGACAGCTCGGGCAACCCCGATTCGCTGTCGTTGACCCCCTGAAAATTGGTGGGGATATTTGTATAAGGCATCGGCGTCCAAACCAACAATATCCAATAATTGCAGGACCCGGAGCTTTTCTTCTTCCTTATCGAGATGCTCAAAATTTCGTAGTGGCTCGGCGATCACATCTTCAATTCGTTTGCGGGGATTTAAGCTCGAAAGTGAATCCTGGAAAATCATTTGCACATCACGGTTATAGTCGAGCTTGCGGCGATTTTCGCCTTTGGTAACATCTTTTCCTTTGTACATAACCGTTCCAGCGGTTGCCTTTTCCAAGCCAATGATGGCCTTAGCGGTCGTCGATTTGCCCGATCCAGACTCGCCAACCAGGCCGTAAGTTTCGCCGGCTTCGATGTCGAAGGTGACTCCGTCAACCGCTTTGACGTTGTCGACCACCCGGTTCCAGAAGCCGCCGCGGATGGGATAATGGACCTTCAATCCGTTAATTTCAATTAGACTCATGACCGGCACCCTCCTTTACTTGGTCTGGGAAATAAAAGTCTTTGTAGCAGGTGCAGCGGACAAGGTGATTGTCACCAATATCATGCATTTTTGGCTGGGCTTCGTGTGCCGAAGCGGGGATCCACGGAATTCGTGGCGCGAAACGATCGCCTGCTTTAGGCATCTTCTGCAGCGACGGAACCATCCCTTGAATCACATAAAGTTCATCGTTTTCGTTGTCGCGCTGTGGCATCGATCGCAACAGTGATCGGGTATATGGATGCTTAGGTTCATTAAAAATCTGGGAAGCCGTTCCCTGTTCAACAATCTGGCCGGCATACATCACGGCGACTCGGTCAGCGGTTTCAGCCACAACCCCAAGATCATGAGTAATCAGGATAATTCCGGCATGGTTTTCTCTTTGAATATCTCTGAGAACGTCCAGAATTTGAGCCTGAATCGTCACATCCAACGCAGTGGTTGGTTCGTCGGCAATGATTAAGTCGGGCTTGCAAGCGATGGCGATCGCAATAATAATCCGCTGACGCATTCCGCCTGAAAGTTGATGGGGAAACTGGTGCGCGGTTCGTTCAGGATCTTCAATCCCCACTTGGTTCAACAATTCAATCACCCGGGCATGACGCTGTTTTTCATTCATCTTAGTATGGTAGACCATCACTTCTTGAATCTGGTCTTCAATCCGTTTGAGTGGGTTCAATGCCGACAAGGGATCTTGGAAGATCATGCCAATCTTGGCGCCGCGGACTTTGTTATAACCTTGTTCGTCAAGCTTTAATAAATCGGTACCCTCAAAGTCAATTTCTCCCGATATTTTCGTTTCCTCAGGGTCATGTAATCCCATGATGGTGGTTGCAAGTGTGCTCTTGCCACAGCCAGACTCCCCCACAATCGCGAGAATCTCATCATGCTTGACTTCCAAGTTGACGTTTGAAACGGCATCATAGAATTGACCGTTGATTTTGAATGCGGTACTAACATTTTTGATGCTCAAAAATTGGTCATTATTTGTCTCAACCAAGAGAATGTCTCCTTTTGCCAATGTATTTATGTATAAATGAAGAGAATATTAAAGATTGATAAATTGTGTTGCCATTAATTAATTGGAGGTTATTATATTCTCATTGTATTCTAATTTCAAACCATGTTAAGTGTTTTTGGTAAATTTTTGAGTAAGCCTTCATGACGAACAAAGATAATCACCGATTCTAAGCGGATTCTGGCACTTTCTAAGATTCAAAATAAATAGTTGTCACACACCTACCATGCGGGTATATTTAAAAACCATCAATTTCTGAGGAAAGTCCATTATCAAAACAAATCAAAAAGCGCCGCCCAATTAGAGAAATCTAATTGAGCAGCGCAGTTGTTAATCATTTAATTATCTTAATATATTTAACATTACCAGTGATATAGCCGCCTGTCACTCGATACCTCAAGGTGCCATGGCGGATCACACTGTTGCCCTGTGAATAGTCAAACCCATAAACCTTGAAAACCTTGTGCACTTTCTTTGCGTAGTGTTGATTACGCTTAGTTAAGCCAAAGTTGGCATACCGATTAATGGTGCCTTTGGCTTGAACCTTCACCGGAAAGGTACGATGACCCATTTCGACCAGCTTACGATTGCCGGTAATATATTGACCATTCGTTAGGACAAATCTGGTTGTCAAATTGTGCGTGACGACTTTTTTGACCTTTAAGGTGGTCCCTTGCCTGTATTTTTTGATTTTACCGGTTAAGTTTGCCCACTTGTACCCATTTACACCTTGGGGGCTGATGACCGTCATGGTTGAGTGGCGCTTTGCATAATAAACCGGACGGACAGACTGCCAATCAGCAGTAATATATCCCGTCTCATGGCGGTTCTTAGTTAAATGATTGACATCTCGCACCTGATAACGCAAATGCCCTTTCGCATCACGGGTATAGCCGGTCACGACAAACATCGGCCGGTAAATCCTTGGTTTTTGGACATACCATGTCTGCCGATTTGCCTTTGAAAAGTTCTTAGCATTATAAAGGCCAATCTTTTTAACGGCATACACGACCGTTCCCATTTGAGCAATATTGTCTGGTTGATCAACCAGAGTTGAAGATGAGGAACGATCGCTTGGCGATGGCTCAGACGGTGTGCTTGGGTTACTTGGTGTCACGTTACTTCCGCCACCATTTCCCCCAGGCGTTGAAGCCGCGTTGATTCTGAAAGTTGCTTTAACGCTCGTTAAGCCAAAGTCGTCGTTGGGATATTGGTCTTGCAACCGTTTGATTTCATTGGGACTCAAGGAAATTTGATAAGTACCAACCGCTGATCCATCATGATCAATGACGTATTGATCCGAATTTAACATGATTGTAGCCACCGTGACCCCCTTTGTATTCCGTAAGGTCAACGTTGGTGCGTAATGACTCTGACTTACCTTTTTACCATCATAAGTTTTAGAGCCGTCGGTTAAGGTCGCCGTTCCTTTAGAAGGGGGGATGGTTGGAGCTTGATAATCAACGGTATAGTTTCCAGAGTAAACCGTGTCGTTGGCAGCTGTCAGCGCCCAACTGAATGAAAACTGCTTAGTGTTTCTTGGAATCTTAAATTTGCCAGTATCCTGATCGTAAGTGACATTGTTAGAAAGATTTGATAGATCAAGATCTAAATTTTTCTTATCATTTGTGTCAATATTAAACAAGTCACCAATTGACAAGGTGGCATTTTCTGCGGTCGCTGTGGCAATCTGATTGACCGCCCCGTGACTTGCCAGTTTGCCAGTTGAATTTGCGATTTTGGTAATTTTATTTTCCGAAGAGGCGTCAGTTCCAATTGTAGGTGTTCCTAGCACATCAATACCGCTGATGCGATTCCCAATAAATGCCTGGCCCCCAATCGAAGTAACTCCCTTTGGAATCGTAATCGTGTCCACCAGTTGATTATAAGCAAAGGCGGATATTCCGATCATTTTCAAATTCTCGTCAAAATTGATCTTAGTCAACTGATTACCGGCAAATGCCTGGGTACCAATTGTTTCTAAGCTCGATGGTAATGTTAGTGACGCTTTTAACCCAGTATAAATAAAGGCGCCTTCACTAATTGTTTTCAATGAGGTCGCTTCCGTAAAGTTGACGTCAGTTAGATTAGAGTCGTACACAAACGCTTGGGCCCCGATTGCCGGCAAGCTGGCGTTGAGAATCACCTTGTTCAAATTAGGCATTGCAGCAAAAGCTTTAAAACCAACTTCCTGCGTATCTCGCCCCAATGTGACCTGATTTGTCGCCGCGTATGCAAAGGCAAGCGACGCAATTGAAGTCACCGAATCGGGTAAAGTGATAGGCGTCTCTTGCTTGAGTGCAACAAAAGCTTGATCACCAATCGTCTTTAGACCAGTCGCCTGAGAAAAATCAACGTTCACCAATTTGTCCAAATAGGGAAACGCGCTTTGATCAATCGTAGTTAGATATTTCGGTAATGTCACACTGGTCATATTATTTTGAAAAGCAAACGCATTTTGCCCAATCTCAGTTACTTTATAGGTGGTTCCATTGTCACTCACAGTATCTGGAATGACAACGTTGGCAGAATCGCCACTCTGACCAGCCCAGATGCTGAGTCCTGTCAATGTAGCCGTCTTATTAGTTGGATCATAGGTCCACTTAAAGTCAGACTGCTGATTTGGTTGTGCTGTGTTTTTTACATCAGCAGCCTGGACAAGAGTCGGTGCAAACAAAAAGTAATCCATATCTAAAACACCGGCTCCAACCCCCAAAGTCAGTGTTAAAAGCGCTGCTACCAGCTTAGATCTATTCATATAAAAATCCCCCAGAATCAATTTAACTTAATCTCTTCGGATAATTATAGGTGTTATTTAAAAATTAACCGTTACAAATACATAATACTTTACTAATCTTAATGTTTTAGTATGCCTCTTTACTTATCTACCGCCGTAAACCGTTCATTATGGTGCGCCGGATGTTCAATCTCATCATTAATCACTTTTGCCATCGTACCGGCAGTAATTTCGGATTTGCCCTCAGGGTTTGTCAGGAGATCATTTTGACCAAGTACATAGTCCGTCGCATCACCGGGTTTAAAAGTGGCGCTCGGCGAAACGGCCACCCAATCAACATGATTGGTATTGGTTAACAGCTGATACTCTTTGAGCTGCTGACGAGGAATCTCAATGAACGACTCACTATTGGGCACTTTTTCTAACTTTTCCACGAATCGATGACCATTCTCAGTTTCCAAACTGCCAGCGCCCAAAATGAAGAACAGCCGTGGCTTGTCGGCCTCTTTGGCAAATTCGATCAGCCGGGCAGCTAAGTCAACGTGTTTGTATGCGTGGCTCATATTATGAGTCGCATAGGCATCCACCAACACGTCCAAGTCCTGAACATCGACCCGCTGGATATCAAAGGCATCTTTGACCACCAGCTTGACGGTATCAGGCAGCACTTCCTTTGCCTTTTCTGCATTACGAACAAATCCGGTTACTTCAAATCCACGATCCACTGCTTCCTCAGTAATCGCACTGCCGGCCATGCCGGTTGCGCCGATAATGCCAACTTTTAATGTCATATCAAAGCCTCCAATGATTTTTTTGCTTTTTTCGTCCGTCACAAATTAATTATCTGTCGACCTATATAGTCGGTCAACTATTTGGCATGATCACCATGAAAACAAATGAACCGGGCATTCCGACGATCGGAATACTCGGTTCATTAACTTATTTGATTGGATCAAAACCCGCTGATTCCGATTACTTACTCAATTCAACAGGCTTACCGGCAACATCAATCGTAATTGGTTCGCCATCAATTAACTTGAAGTGGGAACCATCCTGATCAACGTCGACTTCAATTAAACGATCACGGAAGACTTGTCTAAATGAATAGTGTGACCATTTCTTCGGCAGGAATGGTGCGTAATGCAACTTGCCGTCGCGAACCCGCATCCCAGCGAATCCTTGGACCACCGCAATCCAGCCGCCGGTCATCGCCGTAATGTGCAGGCCATCAACGGTATCGTTGTTGTAGTTGTCCAGATCAAGTCGTGCTGTTCGTTCATAAAGTTCAACGGCTTTTTCTTCATAGTGAAGGTCAGCAGCCAACACGGAGTAAATGGCAGGTGACAAGCTTGACTCATGCACGGTGTATTGCTCATAGAAATCAAAGTTGGATTTCTTCTGTTCCGGTGTAAAGTCATCAATGAAGTCCCAGATACCCTGCAGTACATCCCCCTGCTTAATGTAAGGGGAGCGCAAAATCTTGTCCCATGACCAGTTCTGGTTCAATGGTAATTGATCTGCAGGAATTTCTGATACCGGCTTGAGATCTTTATCGAGGAAGCCATCGTGTTGAACGAAGACGTTGAGATCTTTGTCATATGGCAGATACATGTTGTCGACAATGTCTTGCCAATGCTTCTTTTCATCTTCACTAACATTCAGCTTCTTAGCTTGTTCGGGTGAAACTTCCTTAAGAATCTGAAGCGTGTATTTCAAAGTCCACTGGGCCAGAATGTTGGTATACCAGTTATTATCAACGTTGTTTTCATACTCATCAGGGCCAGTCACGCCATGAATCATGTAATTCTTGTTTCGCTGGCTGTAGTGAACCCGGTCTGCCCAGAAACGGGAAATTTCGGTCAAGACTTTTGAACCTTCGTTTAGAACATACGAAGTGTCGCCGGTGTAACGGGTGTAATTGTAAATGGCAAAAGCAATATCGCCATTTCGGTGAATTTCCTCAAAAGTAATTTCCCATTCATTATGACACTCGATTCCGTCAAAAGTGACCATTGGGAACAGGGCACCCTTGAGTCCCTGCTGTTTTGCGTTATGGTACGCACCGTCCAACTGCTTGTAACGATACATCAAGAGGTTGCGGGTTACCTTAGGATCGGTAATTCCCAGGTAGACAGGCACCGCAAAGGCCTCGGTATCCCAGTAGGTAGCACCACCGTACTTCTCACCAGTGAAGCCTTTAGGGCCGATGTTCAAGCGTGAATCCTCACCATAGTAGGTGGAGAAGAGTTCGAACAAGTTGAAACGGATTCCCTGTTGGGCTTCGGTGTCACCATCAATGACGATGTCAGATTTGTTCCAGCGATCGGCCCAGACCTGCTCATGAGCTTCAAGCAGTTCATCGTATGACTGGCCGGCAACCTTGTCGCTTAATTGATGCATGGCGTCAGTTAAAGCAGCTTGAGTATCATAATCTCTGGAAGTCACAATGATCACGTGCTTTTCAAGTTGAGCAGATTCATTGGGTGCCAAGACACCGGTGAATTCGTTGACAACTTCTTTTTCACTGGGTTGAGCCACTTTGTCAGCAGTCAAATCCGTGACGTTACGCATTTCCATTCCGGAAGTGAACCGGGGTGTCCCAAACGGGTTCGGGGTTGTTTCGGCAAGGACATTGCCTGAATCAGTCCCCTGTTCAGTTGAGAGAACCTCCCAGAACCGTTCGTCGTAGTTGGCGTCCTCGTTCTTAACGTCACCGTCGATAGCGGAATCAATCACCAGATCCACTTTATTTGAGCCGACGTTTTGAACGCGCACCCGCTGAACGGACAATTCCGGCTGGGCAACGCTCAAGAAACGAACAAATTCGACTGCCACCTTGGCATCACCTTTGGTAACCGTAAACGAGCGGGTTAACAAGGCTTTTTTCATATCAAGATTGAGTTCGAAATCACTGAACTGGTCTTTGGCCAGGTCGATGGCTTCACCATTAATTTTAATGTGCATCTTGATGAAATTAACCGCGTTAACAACTTTCCCAAAGTAATCGGGATAACCGTTCTTCCACCAGCCAACTCGGGTCTTGTCCGGATACCAGACACCACCAAGATAGATGCCGTTTAAGGTGTCGCCACTGTAATCTTCCTCGAAGAATCCGCGCATCCCCATATAACCATTTCCTAGGCTGGTCATGGATTCTTGAAGCCGTTTGTCTTCTGGCTTGAAGTCATGAGTCACAATGTTCCAAGGCGTCACTTCAAAAGTTCTTTTCATAAATAAACGTCCTTTCTATGCTTTGTAAGTTTCTTTGATAAATCCAACTGAGGCTGCACCCAGGGCCATGATGATGCCGGCCAACAAGAACATATTTGGCTGAGCGTTACCCAATAATGGGAATAAGCCAAAGCTGGCAAGTGAGGCAACAATTTGTGGCAGGCAAATTGAACCGTTGAACAGTCCAAGATAAGTCCCCATATGTTCACCAGACAGGGCGTTGGTAACCATCGTTAATGGATAAGTGTTCATCGATGCCCATGCCATTCCGACTAGGATAAATGATAGGATCAAAATGTATTGGGTGTGAATGAAGAATACTGAGATGAAGCCAACTGCACCAAGGGCCAAGCTGATTGAGTAGCCCAACTTGTGATGGTTATTTGGCATTTTAGCCAAAACGTATGACCAGGCAACGGCAGCAATTGATTGAACGGCTGCTAAAACACCGTACCAGTTACCGGCAGCTTGGTAGCCTGCGGAAGCGGCGTTGGTGGTGTTCCAAACGTTGCTGGCAATCGCACCGGCAGAGTATGTCCAGAGATATTGGAAGGCAATCCAGCAGAAGAATTGAACCAATGTCGTCGTCCAAAATACTTTCGGTGCCTTCTTAAGCAATGTCCACCAGTTACCACCGGTTGAGTTAGCCTCTTCAGTAATACCGTGATATTTGGCGTAAGTCTTGGGATCATATTCATGAACTTTGAAGATGGTCAGCAAACTTGTCAGTAACAGAATTGCCGCACCAACATAGAAGGAAATCACAACTGATTGTGGAACGACACCCTTTTTAGCGGTATTGGCGACGCCGAATGCCGTAAAGATAAATGGGAAGATGGCTGCGATGACCGCACCACCATTTGACAGGAAACTTTGAATGCCGTATGCATAACTCTTTTGGTCATCATTGACCATATCGCCGACCATCATCTTGAATGGCTGCATGGCAATGTTAGACGACACATCCAGCAGGGCAACAGTGACTGCCCCGAATACCAATGCCGTAATTGATGCGTACCCGAAGCCAAAACTCCCCGAATTAGGCAACAGACACATCACGATGATGGCAATCAAGGTTCCTAATGCCAAGTATGGCAATCGACGGCCGCCCAACTTGGGTGCCCAAGTTCGATCTGAATAATAACCGATAATTGGTTGAACGATTAAGCCTGCAAGAGGTGGCAAAATAAAGAACCAGCCCAACTTATTGGGATACGCTCCAATCGTTTGAAAAATTCGACTCATTTGTGAGCTTTGCAGGGTAAAAGCAATCTGCACACCTAAGAAGCCAAAGTTGATCATCCAAATGGTACTGGCGGGAAGTTTGGGCAAACCAGACTTCTTGGTTGCGGCTGCGCTACTTTGTTCATCCATTTCATATTCCTCCAATTCAAAATATCGTATTAATAATAGCGTTTACATTTTGTATTATGGCACCTTTTGGCAAAAGTTGCAAACGGTTGCATGAAATTAATTGAGCATTTTCAAAATTTAAGGTTTAAAAACGTCGTGTTACCGGTTACTTTCGCGGTAAATCAGTTTTATAAAAAAATCAACACCAGTGGTTATGACGATGCGATTTCAGCTGACTCATTATGAGAGAAAAAAACTTTTTTGCCTTTTTTCACTGATATATAACGGCTGTGGTCTAGACCTTAATGGTAATATGAAAATAAAATGTGTAAATTAGATACTTCTTTTCATTGCACTTCCATCAAAAATGTTTTGTATTGAACAAGCATTCACAAGTAACTTGATGGATTACAATTTCATAAGGTGGTGAGATTTACATGTTGTTAGGTAGTGTTGAAGCCGGTGGTACAAAGTTCGTATGTGCTGTTGGTAACGAGGATTACCGAATTTTGGATCGGACGCAGTTTCCAACGACCACTCCAAAAGAAACCCTGCAAAAGACTGTTGACTACTTCAAACAGTTTAAGGATTTAAAGGCAATCTCAATTTCCTCATTCGGACCAATTGAGCTCCGTAAGAACTCACCTAAGTATGGGTACATTACAAATACCCCGAAAAAAGGCTGGGCTAATACAAACTTTGTAGGTCGGATTAAAGAAGACTTTGATATTCCAATCAGCTGGACAACTGATGTTAACGGCTCTGCTTATGGTGAGTACGTCATGGCAACGCTGTTCAACGAAAAGATCAATTCGCTGGTCTATTACACGATTGGTACTGGAGCTGGTGCTGGTGCGATTATCAACGGCAACTTTGTTGGGGATATCGGGCATCCTGAAATGGGACATGTTCGCCTCAAGCGTCATCCAGACGATCTCAATTTCAAGGGAATCTGCCCTTACCATGGTGACTGTTTGGAAGGTTTGGTTTCAGGACCAACGTTTGAAGCAAGAACTGGTAAAAAAGGCCAAGATGTTCCTCTCTCAGATCATACTTGGGATATCATGGCATTCTACGTTGCTCAAGCCGCAATCCAAGTCACTTTGATGATGCGTCCAGCCAAGATTGTCTTTGGCGGTGGCGTTGTCAGCGAAGAATTCTTGAAAAAGGTTCGTGAACAGTTTAATGAATTACTGAATAACTACGTTGACGTTGGTGATCTCGATAAATACATCGTGATGCCATTAGTCAAAGATAATGGTTCAGCAACCGTCGGGGATTTTGCTTTAGCGTTGAAAGAATACAACAAGTAATAGCTTATTTTTTTGGAAAGTTCCGCAAACGTTTGTGGAATGAATGGATTTTAAAAGGAGATTATTTATATTATGAAAGCACTCGTATTTACTGGAAAACAACACATGGAGATCCAAGACATTGACAAGCCAGAAGTAAAGCCTAACGAAGTTCGTGTTGACACTGCCTACGCTGGCGTTTGTGGTACCGACCACGCCCTTTACAATGGCCTTCCAGGTTCAGCCGATGCTGTTCCGCCAATCGTCTTCGGTCACGAAAACTCAGGTGTGATTTCCGAAGTTGGTTCAGATGTTGATGGCTTCAAAGTTGGTGATCGAGTAACTGTTGACCCTAACATCTACTGTGGCAAATGTTTCTACTGCCACACCGGCCGTCCAGAACTCTGTGACAACCTTTCAGCTGTTGGTGTAACTCGTAATGGTGGCTTGGAAGAATCATTCACTGCCCCTGCCACAAACGTTTACCCTATTCCTGACAACGTTTCATTAAAGGACGCTGCTGTTATCGAACCAATCTCATGTGCCGTTCATGGTATTGACTTGCTTAAATTAACACCATACCAAAAAGCTTTGGTTATTGGTGATGGCTTCATGGGTCAATTATTCGCTCAAATTCTCCAGTCTTATGGTGTCCATCAAGTTGACTTGGCCGGAATCATCGACGAAAAATTGGATCTTAACCGTGAAAAATTAGGCGTAACCAACACTTATAACACCACTCGTGACCAGATCCCTTCAGATTACGATGTTGTGATTGAAGCCGTTGGATTACCACAAACTCAACAACAAGCTGTTGAAGCTACTCGTAAGGGTGCTCAAGTATTGATGTTTGGTGTTGGTAAACCAGATGCTCATTTCGAAATGAACACTTACGAAATTTACCAAAAGCAATTAACTGTTCAAGGTTCATTCATTAACCCTAACGCATTCGAAGACTCAATCGCCCTTCTCCAAAGCGGTGACTTGAACGTCGATGCCATCATCAGCAACGTCTTTGACTTGGACGAAGTTGAACCATTCTTACAAGGTAAGACTAAGGGCGTTTCAAAGGCAGTTGTTAAAGTAGGTGAATAGTTTGAAGAATAATGAGGAAACCGCCAGCCAAGTTCTAAATGGCCGGACGATCTCGATGTCTAAATCAATCACGTTTTTCATCATTTCTTTGGTGATTAACTCCGCCGGAAACGTGTTGACCTTGGTTACCAGCGCCCAAATCCACCCTTCCTACTTGGGATCGGCCTATTGGACCGCTGCTGAAGCCAACCTGGCCGTTGCATTTGGCTGGAATCTGTTTTGGACATTCTTAATTCTTGGGGTCGTTATTACAATTTTAAATGCCATCCTGGTTGGACACTGGGAGTGGCGGCGCGCACTTGGAAATCTGATCTTCATGGTTCCCTTCTCAGCGTTAATTCAAGTATTCGAAGACTTCTTCCTCGGTAAGTACCCGGCACTGTTTGGTGGTTTTCCACCAGCCAAGACACCATTCATGATTGGATTTTATATCCTCTTGAACTTCTTGGGTGTCGCAATGATCGGAACTGCCATCTCCATTTATCAGCGGGTCAACCTCGTATTACATCCCGCCGATGATTTGATGCAGATTCTCCGATTCAAGTACTTCAAAGGAAATGCCAATACAGCGATGTGGGCGTCATACATTCCACCGACGTTGATGGCAATCTTGGCCTTCGCAATCACCCGTCAATTTACCAACTTGGGAATCGGAACCATCTTTGCGTTCCTGTTCCAAGGAGGCATTACGGGAATCGCGGGCACTAAGGTCTTCCCTAAGCTGAAGCATCAGGCGTTGGATGTGGGAAAGAACTAGAGAGCGCGAAGAGCAACGGGTGATGCGGTGTGTAAGGCCGAAAAGATTAAAATCCTGGGTTTGGATTTAAATCTTTTTGGTCTTACACGTTAGCATCAGTTGCTCGCAGCGCATTTCAAAGGCCGAATAGCTCTCAAAATCGGCCAATAAGCGTTTGCCCAAGGTGCTTTATTAAAAATCAAACCTGGTTTTTACTGGAGTTCCTTGGGCTTAGGTTTCCTCACAAATGAACACGGTTACAAAATGTTTTCCACAAATTGAAACGAAAGAGGCAATTAAACATGGCAATTAAAGATGATATTACTGGAATCCAACACGTTGGAATTCCATCCGTTGACTTAGATAAAACGATCGCATTTTACGAATCACTTGGCTTCGAACAAGCCGGCTTATTCCATAACGGCGAGAACCGTTGCGCATTCATGCGTTTTGGTAACTTAACCATCGAAACTTGGGAAGGCGATCCAACCGCTCGTAAAGCTGGTGCGATCAACCATATTTCACTCAACACACCAGATGTTGAAAAAGCTTTCGCGGATGCCAAGGCACAGGGATTACGGATGGTTAACGATGAAATTCAATCCATTCCTTCATTCTGGGATAAGGGGATCAAGTTCTTCAATATCCTTGGCCCTAACGAAGAAACCATTGAGTTCTGTCAGATTCTGTAGTTCCAGTCGAATGATTCTTTTGAAACAACTCTAATGAGTGGCTGGAATGAAACTTCGGTTTTGTTCCAGCCACTTTGTGTTTTATAATTAAATCATTGAATGAATTCCAGAAAGGAAGTACAAACAATATGGCTCATATTTCTTTTGATGGCTCAAAATTATCAAAGTTTGTCCATGACAACGAACTCGGTGAAATGCAGGCATTGGTTAACGCCGCCGATGACGAATTACGTAAAGGCACTGGTGCCGGCAGTGATTTCCGCGACTGGCTAACTCTGCCAAAGGATTACGACAAAGAAGAATTTGCACGGATCCAAAAGGCTGCTAAAAAAATTCAATCAGATTCTAAGGTCTTGGTTGTCATCGGGATCGGTGGCTCATACCTCGGTGCCAAGATGGCTGTTGACTTCTTGAATGAAACTTTCTTCAATTATTTGCCAGATGACAAGCGCAAATTCCCACAAGTGATGTTTGCCGGTAATTCATTGAGCTCCTCATACGTTTATGATCTGATCAACTTGATTGGCGACCGTGACTTCTCAGTCAACGTCATCTCTAAATCAGGTACGACCACTGAACCTTCAATTGCATTCCGAATCTTCAAGGAACGCTTAATTGCCAAATATGGTGAGGAAGGTGCTAAAGATCGGATCTACGCCACCACTGACAAGGCCCACGGTGCTTTACGCAAAGAAGCCGACGCCAGCGGTTACGAAACCTTTATCATCCCGGATGGTATCGGCGGCCGCTACTCCGTCCTGAGTCCAGTTGGCCTGTTGCCAATCGCTGTCTCCGGTGCTGACATTGAACAGTTAATGAAGGGTGCCGCAGATGCTTCGGATGAGTACAGCGACCCTGATTTAACCAAGAATGAAGCCTACCAATACGCTGCCTACCGAAATATTTTGTACCGCAAAGGCTTCACCACTGAATTATTGGAAAACTACGAACCAAATATGACCTACTTCGCTGAATGGTGGAAGCAGCTGATGGGTGAATCGGAAGGTAAGGACCAAAAGGGGATTTACCCTTCATCCGCCAACTTTACGACCGACCTTCACTCTTTGGGCCAATACATCCAAGAAGGTTTGAGAAACCTCATGGAAACGGTTATCAAGTTAGATAAGCCGAACCACGACGTTGACATCCCTAAAGAAAAAGACAACCTGGATGGCTTAGGCTATCTAGAAGGCCGCACGATGGACTACGCCAATACCGAAGCCTTCCATGCGGTGGTTCTCGCTCATACTGATGGTAACGTACCAAACATGGCCGTTCACATCCCTGACGAAACGCCTTACACTTTGGGATATTTGATCTACTTCTTCGAGGTTGCGGTTGCCATTTCCGGTTACTTAAACGGTATCAACCCATTCAACCAACCCGGTGTTGAAGCCTACAAGCAAAACATGTTTGCCTTGCTTGGCAAGCCTGGATTTGAGGAAAAAGGTAAGGAACTCAAGAAGCGCATCTAACTTCACTTAATTAGAAAGCAAACCCGCTCGCTGACATCATTGATGTTAACGGGCGGGTTTTCATTTGAAAGCATATTGATTAACAAAATTGGGCTTGGTCGTTTTGGATTGGCGTTTCGGTATGACTAACTATCGCATCTTCCTGACTCTATGGGTTGTTTTATCATCAACGCCAAAAATGACCCGTCACCTCATCGTGACGGGTCATTTTTGACGAAGACTGATTTTTAAGTTACACAAACATGGCGACCTATAACACTTGTATCTAGAGTCGCTATCTATTCCGGGATTGCAATGGTAAATCCAGGAGCTTCATCATCGATAAGACGGTGCGGATTATTGTAATAATAAATACCAATCTGATATTGGTTTAGTGCATTCCGTTTTGTTTGACTGTAGCTTTTATCTAAACCATCTTTGATTAACTTAAATCTATTGTTATCGGAGATATTTGGCTTGTAAAATCGCTTATTAAAATACCTTTGGACCGTTGGAAATTCAAGAATGTTTTTGTATCCATCAACTGTCGGGCTATTCCAATCCCAAGGGCTGGCCCCGTTAGCAGCTTTGGTAAGTTTTATGGATAATTGAGTATTCGGAAACAACTTCAAAACTTCGCGGGTTAGTTTTTGTGATGGTGATTTTTTAATGTAATCTAAATATTCAGTGTCGGTATTGAAATAACGATAATTGATATTATTGAGTTGTTTATAGTTTGGGTTAACACCATGGGTTAGATAGCCATGCCAAACGATCCCTCGTATCTTACTGGCTTCATTACCATTCGGGGTAATTCCTTGAATATAGTAATAAACTGATCTTTTTGAATTGTATGACAAGATCACGCTTTTGCCATAATATCGCCAACTATAATTTTTATAATTACGTAAGTTAGCTTTAGCTTTCGTATGTGTCCCGTTCCAAAGATAAGCATTCTTAGAATTATTAGCTAAGTGGTATGCTACGTTGGCATTATTACCAGTCATTTTTTTGACAACTGTATACCCTGAGTCAGCACTAGTGCTAATCATTGTTGTAGCAAATCCAATGAGCAGGCTAGGAATTAATAGCATCAAAAATTTTATTCGTTTTGGTACGTTAATTATCTTCTTATTCATTTTAAATCTCCCTTCAGTAACCACATTATCCAATAGCTTGGAACGGCTTGCAAAATTATTAATCGTTGAAATGGGCAAGATAGAAGCGAATAAGTGCTCAATCTAATAACGAGTTTGGAGATTCTTGGTTAAGAAAGGTCGGCAAAACAAGGTTTGTTCATCACAATTAGTACAAAATCCCAGCCTTCTTTTTGCTACTTAGTCATTGGTGGCAATAAATTGATCATAATAATTCCATAAAAAATGCTATTTTTTGGAAATGCATATGCCCCAATCGACCAACCGGAAAAATCAGAGAACGTTTTATGCTCAGCCTTCAAATACTTTTGAAGCCGAGCTTTTTCAAATTGCAAGAAGCTTACCTTATTCCTTCTAAGCTGATTATACGCACCCGGTGCTGCTGTGTAAGTAGTAAAGCCGGTAACCTTCTTTTGCTTGTCAGCACCTAAAACTGCCCCTTCATATTCGTAGTAAGTATCGCCTGGTTCAGTAGTATTGACCGCATGAATATAGTATTCGGCCACTTGTTGCAACTGCTTATCCGGAATGGCACCTGGAAATAAATTGATTAATGATTGATTTAATTTTGAATCAATTAAGCCAGCCGGATAGGTTCCCTTAGCCAAAGCACCTTTAGTTAGATAAGCTTTCCAAATGTAGCCACTCATACTCTTCTTTGCGTTGGTCACTTTATAAAAAATTCCGGTTTTATGCCCATTAGTCATTTTTAACGACTTTGAAACGTACCAAGTTGTTACTGGCCAGTGAGCCAGACGATGTTGTCGTTTTGTGAGGTTCGCATTCCATAAGTACGCACGACTACTCTGACCGTTCCAATGATACGGAACATTCTTATAAATCTTAGTTTTAATAGGCGTGTATGCTCCTGTGGCGTATGCGGGATAAGCTTGAGCAACAAATCCAAGACCGCAGGCTAAGCTACCGGCCACCAATTCTTGCATTAATTTATTCATCATGTGACCTCTTTCCGTGGATATTTTAACTTCAGTATATACTAGCAGGCCTACTAAAAGATAAGGTAAATGAGTTGAAAATGAACAATAGCTAGAATCAAAAAGAGGCGTCTCGTTAGCTCATTAACGGAGCGTTTTTTCGTTTGGCGGTAAAGTGGCGGTGAGTCGTCCGGAAGTGGTCGGCTTTAATGGCTCAATTGACGATATGCTATAAGCGTCAAATCGATTTGATACTTCAACCGCTAATTTAATGCCGGAGTTAAATTGGCCAACAAAAAATAAATTTAAAGAAAGAAGATTTTAATTATGGTAGAAGTAACACCACGGTATCATTTAACGTTTCCATTGCACAACAAAGTGGTTCAAAAGTTTTATTTAGATTTTGCACGTAACAAAGCATATGCTTTACAGATGAAACCTGGCAATACAACTGACATGCAGTTGTAATGGGCAGACTTTGATAAGGATAATCCAGAAATTAGTTTCACGCCTTACATGAGCTTGAATAACTTTGGTCATGGACAAACATTTGAACTGTTTACTGATAAGTCAGATGGTTCTTTGTGGGCGTGGGTAGCAACGAAATATAGTCCAACTCAAACTGATGGTAAAAATGGTACGGGCGATCATTGGGCTAGTCGAATTGGTGTCATTCCATTGGATGGAATTGATAAAGACGCAAATTCGGTTCACTCAATTACCTATCTGAATTATCTAGGAACTGGAGCGGGGGTTAAGAACATGTCATTACATCGAACAGATGCAGCTCTTTCCTCTACAGATGGTCGCTTAGCGATTTGGACACAAGGTTCGGGAGATGCTAGTACCGCAACTGAACGGGTGACGGCGTTCAATGCTGATAAATTATTTGCGGCATTAAAGAACGGGAATATCTCTGCAAAAAGTTCATCAATGATTGCAGGCGGGGAGTATTATGTTTCAACTCATGATATTACTTCGTACGTATATCCACAGAACTCCTGGCAAGATATGGAGTTATCTAATATGACTGGCTATGGTTATAATTGGGTTTACTTATCCAGTGGACAGGTTGGTTCTGAAACAAAAATTGTTCGTGCTCCTTGGAACTTTAAGAGTTCTAAAACTTTAATTGTTCCAATTAATGACCTCAGTAATGATCATGAAACAGAAGCCCTTCAATTATATGGGAATGATATCTATTTTGGTGTTGAAGAACAAGTTGGCTCCTCACATAATCACTATATCTATAGCATTCCGAAGGATTCATTCTAGTCACTAATCAAATATTAGCTTTGTGGCCTAGATAAAAAGCAATGCATCATATTTCGTTTTTCCGAAATATGACGCATTGTTTTTTCTGGAATTATTTTGCAGTAGCTAGGTAAATTAGCGTGCCATTATTTTGACTATCATCTAGCTGATAGGATGGATATGGGCTGGTGAAGTACGACTTAGGACTGTCTTGTGCGCCGTCCCATGACGCAATGCCAATATTATAATTCTTCATGCTTTCACGCTTAGAAGGCGTATAGCCATTCGCATTTAAAATAGCTTCAATGTGATTAATCCGAGGAGTGATGGGTTTACCAGCTGTTTTACTTAAATACCACATGACATCGTCACCAATTTGAGTTGATCCGGTTGGCTTTAAGTCATTCAAATACACGTAATCAGTGTAGTTTGGTGCTAGTGTTGGGTGAGCGTTGATACTTGTGGCTGCAGCCTTCGATAAATCGAGTTTAAGCTGAGAGTTGGGAAAGAGCTTCAAAATGGCTCTGGTTAATCTTTGAGTGCGATCAGTTTGAACATAATTAATAAAAGCTGATTCAGATGTAAAGTTAGCCGGTGATTTCGCCAGTAAGCGGGTGAGATAGCCACTCCAAACCCACCCTTTAATCTTAAGATTGGAGCTAGCGCCAACGTAATAGTACACCGCTCGTTTACCCGTATAGTTTTTAACTTTGGCGTAGAAAACATACCAGTTAGAGTTAGGGTAATTCTTAAGATTATGAAGCTTCTTAGTATGGTGATAATCCCACAAATAAGCTGAGCGTGAAACTGATTTAGCTTTATAAGGGACTGCCCCAACTTGTGCCTTATGATAATTGAATGAATAGTTAGCTGGAATAGTGCTAGATTGAGCTTTATTATCTGAAACGATTGCGAAACTAAAAATTGTTACTAGTAGAATCGTGAGTGTTAACTTGAGCTGGTTCATTTAAATGCCCCCTAAGACAGTTGCAGATACTGTTTCATGCGTTGTTTTTCGCAAGATATATTCTGTGAATAAACCGAGTTATCTGATCATCATGTTGTGGATTTATATTATTAGGATCCTTAAGGTTACCAGTTGAAATAAAATCGGTAAAATTCTGATTTTTGATGGGCGCAGTTGCAGTGATATTTTCAATCGAAGGTGACAGACTGATAAGTTGCTTCCGTTATTATCACCAATAAAGTCTAACGATTTATCCCATCCCAATTCTTTCTATAAATGAAAGTTTAAAATCCATCGTTCAACAATGTTAGGCGAATTGTGAGTTTAACTAAACAATCTCATGCCCAACAATGATGTGATCAATTGCCTGCTCATCCTCTGCTGGTTTATCCAGTAATAGCTTAACTGCCGACTGCCCCATCTCATCGGGATGAATATCAACTGAATGGAAATGCTGATCGGTGAGTTCACTTGGTAGTGAATTGTTGTAACCAAGAACTTCAACGTTTTTATTAGGATTGATCATTTTGAAACGGTGGTACATTTGCAGGCCACTATAGTCATCGATGGCAACAATCCCATCCATTTGTGGATTGTCACGAATGAACTGATCTTCTAATTCATCGTTATCTTGCGTGGACAGCACTACTGGTAATTTATCGACCTGCTTCATCGCTGCTAGGTAACCCTTGCGACGGTCAATTTCATACGGCCAGCCGTTATGGGTTTGGACAAAGATGGGATTCTGGCAATGATAGTGATCAATTAAGTAGTTGGTGCCGTCAAATCCGGCCTGGACGTTGTCGTTATCGACATACAGCCAATTCTGCCCAGCTGCGGATTTACCAATCGTCACGAAGTCCACGTCTTCTTTTTGCAGCATTTCGATGACCGGATCATTTTGGTGGGAGTACAGCAGGATAAAATGTTTAATTTGGGCGCGGGTAATCATTGATTTAACATTCTCAATTACCTGCTCAGTACTATCGCCAATCGCGATTGATAAGACATAGTTGCGGCGGTTAAGCTGCGCATTAATTCCCCGCAAAATGCCAACGTAAAAAATATTGTCGACGACGCGGTTATTAACTGGGAAGACCACACCAACTGTATTGGCTTCACGGTTAGTCAGATTTTTGGCGTTATAGTTGGGTTGATAGCCCATCAGATCGGCCGTTTTCTTGACGTTGCGCCGCGTTTTGAGACTGATTCGTTTGTTATCATTGAGTGCCCGTGAAACGGTGGACACCGACAGGCCGAGCCGCCTGGCAATATCTCGAATTGTGACCATGTTAAATGCCTCCCCTCTATTAGAAGTTTACCCTTTTTGAAGTTGCGATCTTATTAAACTTTTGTATCAATTATTAATATTGAACCCTACTACTAGATTTTGACAGTATTATGTGATAATTTCAACATATGAGGTGATTATGGAAATGAAAAAACGCAGATCATTAGCTGCTATTTTGGCGGTCGTGGCAAACTTTGCCCTTATCTTAGCCGGCTGCAGCAATTCTTCAAATAAAAGTTCTAACAACCAGTCCAATAAGGCTAGCATGCAAAACGAGACCCAAAATAAATCGGCCAAGCAATTATTGACGTCAAATGATAATCTTTGGTACATGAATGGTTCTATCAATTATAAGAGTAAGTCGGGGATTGATGCTTACAAGTTTAACTCCAAGAACCATACTGTCACCATCTACAGTGTCAACAAGATGTACAAGACCTACAGTGAAGCTAAGCAGGCAAATGATCTGGACAAACAGGGAACGTTGAAATATACCTTCAAGAACGACTCAGCGAATAAGCCGGTGATTTACATGAAGGGAAAACTTTCAGATATCCCAATGCATCAAACAATCTCGGTGAAAAATGCCGTTCGCGGGAAGAATCACCAGTCTCATCTGACGGTAACCGGATATAAGGTGGTTCGCAACCTTGATGATGATCCGGCACCTCAGGTATGGGTAACACCCAAAGAGTAATTCATATACCTTAAATAGATGATGGCAAGATGACCTTTTGCCATCATCTTTTCTTTTGGCCACCTTCTGCCATCGCTAAGGCATCGACAGTGCATTTTTCAGCTGTTCCCCATGACGTTATGGTAGGATGAAACCAGCGATTTTTTATCCAAGGGGGATTCGAATATGAAGGGTAATCACCTATTACGACGGTCAATCAGAACCTTTTTTCATAACTGGGGTGCCTATGTTAGCTTGGTTATTATC
This sequence comes from Lentilactobacillus parakefiri, assembly GCF_002157585.1. GTDB lineage: Bacteria > Bacillota > Bacilli > Lactobacillales > Lactobacillaceae > Lentilactobacillus > Lentilactobacillus parakefiri. The sequence goes on along the minus strand of NZ_BDGB01000105.1, from coordinate 31,245 downwards.
ATTAACCTATTGCTGGAAGTGATCGTTGTGCCGGTGATGGAGTACCTGACCGGCGTCATCTTAAACCTTAACAGCGTTCCCTACTTATCCTACACCAATGCAGTCTGGGTTCTGACCCAACGGCCACTGGCGGTTCTGGAACTATTCATTTTACTGCTGGCAATCTTTGCTTTGGTCTTTTGGCAATTTGCCTTTCTGCTTTCCGGTATTAGCAACATTGCTCTCAAGCAGAATCTGACTCTCTGGCAGGTCTTTCAAAATGCCATTACTAACATGCGAAGATTGCGCTTGGGCAGCTTCCTTTTCTTCATCGGCTATTTTATCTTAGTCCTGCCGTTTTCGGTGGCCTATTTGAATTCACCACTACTGTCAAAGGCGACGATCCCCACTTTCATCTTGGATGATTTGGAAAAACAGCCGTTAATCGCCATCCTGATCACAGTACTGGGAATTGCGGTCTTTTATCTGGGAATTCGCTTGATTCAAGTGCTGCCACTGATGATCATCCACCATCAACGCGGCTTGGAAGCTGCCAAGAATAGCTGGCAGTTAACCCGCCACAACACCTGGCAGTATCTCTGGCGAATCACAGTGCTCGGTGCGATTAGTGTTGCCTCGACCACCCTGGTTTCGTATTTGCTTTACTTTTTCCAGACCTATTTAGATAAACAGTCAAAAATGATTGGCTTTATCGGCGCCGTTACCAACATGGGCCTATTAACGGTTTGGCAGCGGATCGTGGCATCGTTTAGTCTCGTTGTTTTCATGCTCATTTTGTTAATGGTTCTGGATCAGTCCAAATGGCATTCAACGGCGTCGGTAGTCCGCCTGCCCCGGAAACGACGAATTGGTCGGCGGGTAATGGGAATCCTTCTGATTAGCCTATTTCTGGTTGGAGACGTTATCTTTAACGCCGTCTATCTCCAAGGGGCCTTGCTGGCCAAACCAGTCACAATTTCCCACCGTGGGGTCAATAATAGTAATGGCGTTCAAAATACGATTCCAGCACTAAACAGGACCAGCAAGGATAAGCCCGATTACGTTGAAATGGACCTCCATGAAACTCGTGATCACCAATTTGTGGTCATGCACGACGAAAATTTATGGAATTTGGCGGGGGTTGATAAAGATCCATATCAATTGACCCTCTCCCAAATGACCAAGATGAAAGTTCATGAAAATGGCCACAGTGCCCACATTGCCAGCTTCGATCAATATCTAAAGGCTGCTGAACATAATCACCAAAAGCTGTTAGTTGAAATTAAAACCACTAGTCACGATAGTCCAAACATGTTGCAACTATTTATTCAACGCTATGAAAATCGCCTGCTGCGTGATCACGACCACATCCATTCACTGGATTATCACGTCATCAGTGGACTGAAAAAGCAGGCACCCAAGCTCTTCGTTAGTTATATCCTGCCATACAATTTCTCCTTCCCCCAAACTAAGGCCAATGCCTATACCATGGAAGAGACCACTCTCAATGAAGCGTTCGTCAACGAAGCCCACGCCCACCGGCAACAAGTGTACGCCTGGACAGTCGATGACGAAGATGACATGACCAGAATGCTCTTCTTGAACGTTGACGGCATCATCACGGATAACCTCACCGATCTCAAATCAACGATCAATTCCACCTTCAATCATCCTAGTTACGCACAACGTTTACTGATTTACTCGAACGAGCTGCAGGATGAGGAAAGTTAATTATTCACAATAATCATTTTAAGACATCAAAAAGGGAATCCCAGCCGGGGTTCCCTTTTTGTAACTTGATGCTCTTCTACTTCACGAATAAACATACACAGCAATTCAAATTGTGTCAAGCGATTCTGCTTGCTTCTCTACGCCAACGAATCCCATGCCGAAAGCTCAACCGGCGCTTGTTTCAGCATGGCTTTTTGATCATTTGAGAGGTACTTTTTATGAACCACAACTTCGTAGACGTAATCGTCCATCCAATCGTCATTCATGGTGAAATAACCCTTTTCGCCGTTCTTATCACCCCAGGAATTTTCAATTTTCCATTTGGTGGGTGTCTCACCATCCAGATCAACCCCGGTGAAAGTCATCGCATGAGAAACCGCCGCTTGATGGTATTGCAGCCGGGTTGCCTTGTCCATCTCCAAGTCCATGTCGAACAGTTTCGAGTAGCGATACAGGTGGCTGTCCAAGTAGCCCTTCTTCCGATCCATTTGTTCGAGGACGTCGTTACCAAACCAGACCGTTTCACCGTCCTTGAGTTGGGCAATGGTGGCGGCTTTTAAGACGTCCATTGGCAGATTTAAGAAGGTAATTTGCTTGCCGCCAACGACGTTATTTTGGCTTGGTAGTGAATACAATTGGTTGTAAGCTTTTTCTGGTGAATTGGCTAACACGACATAATCATCCAAATCAACACCGAAGTATTGATCATAGAATTGTTGCGGTGTTAAACCGGCAATCTTGTGGTACTTCTTATCATCATCACGATAAGCAAAATTAACGGTTGTTGGGGGTTCGCCGAATGAGTAAGCCGTGATGCGGTAGACTTCACTCAACATTTGTTTGCGAGCGGCGCCAATTGCCTCATCGCTTTTTTCATCGTTGACCATCGCCCGCAGTTTGGCAGCGTCAATCCGCAGTTTTCGGTTCATGACCGTATCAAAAGCACCAGTGTTCTCAACGTTGGCAGTTTCCGGAAAATCACTCACCGGCACCACACCATATTTTTGAACCAGCGCCGCCGCCATCGCCCATTGGCCGCCATCATCGCCAGGGAAGTTCAAATAATTCTCAACTTCTCGGTCATCGGCAGGCCGACTAGCAGTTGCTAAAATCCGGTCATAGAAGATGTTGGCGCGCTCGATTTTGTCCCAGAAGAATAGGTACTTTTGTGATAGGTTAAAGTCTTTGACCTTATACTTCGCAGCAAACTGGTGACGCAAAGTATTCACCAGCGAAAACAGCCAGCAGCGACCGCTTTGCTTCTGATTGGTGACCGAACCCGTCTGGAGATCCACTGAAAAGACTGGGTTCAACCGTACTTGGGCATCCGGATCCTGAGCTGCTTGGTTAATGCCATTTTGTTCGATTATTTTCGTCAGCACATCACTCTTAGGCGCGTTCTTGAAATCATTGTGGAGTGTTGAGAAATCCTGCTCCGTTAAAACACTATTCTTATCAGTCATTCAGACATCCCTCCTATGTAATTGTTTCATATTGTAAATCTTTTCTCGATTGGTCGCAATGTGGCATCTGTTACTAAGGGTTACATGTTCAACAGAAACCCATTGGATGATTCCTGTCGCCGAGTCTCAGGCCCCAGCCCTGCCTGCTATAGTGGCTTGGATTTCGAGCCTGTAGTCTCGAAATACCAAGATGCTGTGTTTACCAACTAAGCTGTAAAAGCAAAAAAGTCTACAGAATAATCTGCAGACCCAAATGATGATTACCTAATATTAGATACGCTTCTTAAGCCGTGGTGTAACCAAATAAGCAATTAAAGCCCCAACCGCTCCTTGAATCAAGTTAGTACCAATACCAACATACCCGGCATAAATGTTATAAAGAACCGAATCTGCCACAAAGTAGCCAATTACCATAATGACAATTCCCACTGAGACTGCGATCAGTTTGATCCATTTACGATCGACATTTCTTCCCGCAATCAGACCAACAATCAGTCCTTCAGCGTCATGGACAATTAACGAGAACCACATGTACTGGCCATAGCCGGAAATCAGATCCAGCAAGAAGCCACTGGCCCCGCCGACAATACCACCAACTCTTGGTCCCAGCAATAGCGCACTGATGAAGATGCCAGCATCACACAGATTAATGTTTCCATGGGTCATTGGGATTGGAATGATGAAGAAGCGGCTGATGGCAACCGTGACGGCGATAAACATTGCCGTTAAAACCACCTTGAAAATATCACTACTAACCTTGCCGCCTACACTTTTACGATCCATTATTGACTCCCTCCCAATACATAATCTTCTTTATTTGCTTCGGTAAAATCATACTTTGCCCGTTGACCGCCAATTAATTTTGGCCGTGAAGACAGGCAGACCACGTTGGCTGCTCCGACACGACGGTTGGTCATTCTGACCGGGATCTGGACGTATTTGACGTGCATGCCAATCTCGGTCCCACCAATATCAATGCCACCGAAAGCAGTGATGTGCTCAACTTCAACCGGGTCATCCATCCGTTCATAGGCTGCCACCTGAGTTCCGCCCCCAGCATGCATTGCTGGAACCACCGAGACAATTTCTAAATTGTTGCGCTCAGCGACCTTTCGTTCAACCAGCAAGGCCCGGTTGATGTGCTCACAGCCCTGAATGGCCACGTGAATATTTCGTGGAATCAAAAATTCTTCCAAAGTTGACACCACGGCCCGGCCAACATCTAATCTGGAGTTGGTCCCCTTCCAATCACCAGAAATTTCACTGGTACTGCAGCCAACCACAAAGATGCCATTTTCCGGGAATGCGACCCGTTCAAAATATTCAGTTAAGACCGCTGATAAATCACGCTTGATTGTTTGTAAATCCATCTTTTACACTTCTTCCCCTGTTTGTCCTAACGTAAACTTCGCAATATTATACAGTGACCTGGTCAAATTCAAACCAAATTTGCGCTGATTCTTCGGTGCGTGGCTGGTTAAACTCACCGCATCGTACACCCCAATAACTGCCTTTTGGACGGCCGTATCAAAGTCCAATTGAAAGTTCAAATAGCCGATTAACAGTGCTGAAAACAGATCACCCGTGCCATAAAAGTGTCCTTGAATCAACGGCGACCCGGCCCATTTGAGGTGGCCATCACTCATATACACACAGCCAATTCCACCATCGCGGTGAACCCCGGTGACAATCACTCGGGTACTGGCCTTGCTGGTCTGACGGAAGGTGGTCACCGCTTGATGAATGGCCTCATCACTGGCATTTGCCTTGAGGGGTTGCCCACTTAGTAGCTCCAACTCAGTGATGTTTGGCGTCATAATGGTTGCAATCGCAGCCAACCGCTTAATGGTATCCAGATAGTCAGCCTCGAAGCCATCATACATGTGCCCCTGGTCACCCAAGACGGGATCGATCAGCAATTCAGGCAGGTCCAAACCTGAAAGATAATCGCGTAAAAAGTTGGCGGTACTGGATTTACCGATATAGCCAACGATCCCTGACTTAAATTGAAGGTCGTCCAATCCGTTCCAATGGCCAGTGGCACAGGTCATGAAATCATCTGTACTTTGAGTGGTGGGATTGCCGAAGCCTTCTGTCTGAGTTGAAAGTAGTTCTGTTGGCAACGTCGCTGTCTGAATCCCAAACGCTGAAAAGACAGCAATTGCAGCCGTCGCCGAAAGCCTACCGACAGCGGAAAAATCTTCTGCAATTAAAACACTCGGCTTAATCATGATCACCCTTCCAAATCGTAGTTGTTACAAATATTGTACCCCATTGCCAATTGAAAAGTTAATCCCTTACACATTAAATGGAACATTCTCTCATTAAAAAGCATTTTAAGTATACCAAGATTTCCAAAAGAAACAATAGACAGTTTGCTTTTAATGTCAATGACTCTGGTATAGTAGAGCTGTAATCAGTTCGGGATATAGAAAAGAGTGATCACCATGAACTTTGTCACCAAAACCAGTATCACAACCCTGGCACAAACGTTTATCATGGGCTCAATTGATGCTTACACCTTTCAAAACTTTGACGGATCATTTGTCAGCGCGCAAACCGGTAACCTCGTTGTGTTCGCTTACGAATACGCCACAAAGGGTTGGCAGACGGCTTACATTCGGGTGCCTGTACTATTGGGGTTCCTACTTGGGGCATTCATCTCACAAGCCTTTAAGCACATTCAACTGGCGAACGATCGACGATTTAACATTTTTTTGCTATTTAGTATTATCCTGCTGGGATTTCTGGCGTGCGCGGCAACTTTTCACCTTTCGATGCTCAACATGCTGTTCAGTCTTGGTCTCTTCTCAGGTTATGAGCTGACAGTTTTTAACAAGGTTGGCACCACCAGCGTTAACAACGGCATCATGACCGGAAATCTCAAAAATTTTGCCAACAACTGTTATGAAGCCATTTTTAGCCATGATCGGGGTGCCTTGCTGAAAGCTGGCCGCTTTTTGAGTGGGATTATCATGTTTATTCTCGGGATTATTTTTAGTGCTTACCTGCTTCATGCTGCCGGGTTAAAAGTCTTTGCTGCCGCCTTGATAATCAATTTTATCCTGCTAATCATCCCACTGTTTAGTTGGGGAAACCGACAACGGAATAAAACAATCAGTTGACATTGACTTATCTTTGAGTTAGATTAAAAAGCAATTAGAGAACTTACGAAATATCAAGCTATGAGAAGAAGAGTAGTCGCTCGGATCGATTTCAGAAAGCCTGGCAGATGAGAGCAGGTATCGAAACGACGGTGAAGATGAGCTCCAAAGGGCATTGATCCGTTAACGCGGATGAATCGGTAGGAACCGTTAACTTCCCGGGTATCATAGGTACCGTTGAGGCGTTGTCTGCAAAGGCAACGTGAATGAGGGTGGTAACGCGAGCATTCGTCCCTTGATTGTCAATTTGGCAGTCAGGGGACGAGTGCTTTTTTTCGTAAGTAAAGCTTTTACAATGACAGGAGGATTTTTAAATGACAAATACAGCAGTTACAACTCAATTTCCATATCGGTACGACGTTGTCGGCAGTTTATTAAGAACGCAGGCACTAAAGGATGCTCATGCGAAGTATCACGCCGGCCAAATTAGTGCTGACGACCTGCAGGAAGTCCAACACGCGGAAACCAAGAAGATTGTTGATAAACAAGTTGAACTTGGTCTAAAAGACATCACTGATGGCGAATTTAACCGCAGCTGGTGGCACCTTGATTTTCTCTGGGGATTAACCGGCGTGGAAAAATACGATTATCACAAGAGTTACAAGTTCCACGGCAGTAAGACGCGAACTGATAACGCCGAATTGGCCGGCAAAGTCGCCTTTAACCCTGATCATCCCTTCTTTGACAGCTTCCAGTTTCTCCAATCAATTACCCCTGATGGTGTGACCCCCAAGCAAACCATTCCGTCGCCGACAATGCTCTTCCGTGACAATCGTAGTGATAACTGGCCAAAATTTTACGATACTTGGGATGAGTATTTGGCTGACGTCGCCAAGGCTTACCACGAAACGATTTTACACTTCTATGAACTTGGTGCCCGCTACATTCAACTTGACGACACCACTTGGGCCTTTTTAATCAGCAAATTAAATGAAACCGTCGACGATTCCGCTGCACATGCCAAATATGTCAAGTTAGCCGAGGATTCCGTGAAAGTCATTAACCAATTGCTGGCTAATTTGCCAGAGGACCTAACCGTGACCACCCATATCTGCCGTGGCAATTTCAAATCAACCTTCTTATTTTCGGGTGGCTATGATGACATCGCTGACTACCTTGGTCAACTTAATTACGATGGCTTGTTCTTGGAATATGACAGTCAACGAGCTGGTGATTTCTCACCCCTTGGTAAGATTTGGAATGGTGATAAAAATAAACGAATCGTCCTTGTTCTCATCACGTCAAAATCGCCTGAGTTAGAAGATAAGGATGCCATTATCAACCGCATCGATCAGGCCAGCGGCAAAGTACCCCTAGAAAACTTGACACTATCTACTCAATGTGGCTTTGCTTCAACCGAAGAGGGTAACAAGCTCACCGAGCAGCAACAGTGGACCAAGCTCAAACTGGTTCAAGACATTGCCCGAGAAGTTTGGAACGACGACTAACTGTCAGCCAATTGAAAAGAGGCATTCTAATGGATAAAAGTACGCAGAAATATCCGCAAACAACTGATCGTCAAAAGACCCACTGGCTGGGCCTAATAATCGGTTTGATTGGTGGCTTAACCATTGACGCGTTGTTTAGCTTTCGAACCGGAACATTTTTCACCTTTATTGGCATTGTTCTGGGAATGAGCGGCCTACTAGATTTTAAGCAGTGTTAATGGATTGAGGCTTTTTAATAGGTTGCTTTGGGGACTAAAAACGGGTACACATTCATTAAAAGATTTCTCATAATTATGTAAGGGATGATGAAGATGCTCGCTTGGATCAGCCTGCAGCACAGCATCGTAGAGATTAATGCACTTCAGTGATAAATGACACCTGGCACATATCCGAACGGACGGGTTCCAAATAAACCGTTTGGCTGTGCTGATATTAACTGGAGTGCATCTAATGACAATTAAATATCCAAGTACTATTTTTAAAGGCTACGCGTACACTTTTTTCTCTTTCTTCGGTATCACCTCACTTTGGGTGATTTACCTGCAGATGCAGGGTCTGAGTCTGGTGGAAATCGGCCTGTGCGAAAGCATCTTCCACGTTGCCAGCTTTATTTTTGAAGTGCCGTCCGGTGTGCTGGCCGACCGCTTTTCGTACCGGTTCTCACTCTTCTGGGGCCGAATTGCCTCGATTGTTTCAGCCATCCTCATGCTGGCAGCCCACAGTTTCTGGCTATTTGCCCTAAGCTTCGTGCTGAGTGCACTATCGTACAATCTTCAATCCGGCACCATTGATGCGCTGATGTATGATTCGTTGGTGACACCCATGCAGACCAAACGATTTCCCAACGTTATCAGCAATCTCAACGTTGTGATTGAATTCGCGCAGACGGCTGTCGTCGTCATTGCCGGATTTTTGGTCCACTGGCATTTCGAATTAACTTATGTTGCTGCGATCCTGGTTGGCGTCTTCGGCCTGGTAACCGTTCTATTAATGAAGGAACCGGCCGTCCCCAAATCAATTGATCAGCCAAAACAAACCGTCAAATCAATTATCATCATGGCTTATCGAACGTTGAAGAACGATCGGCAATTGCGTGGTTTGATGATCTTCCAAGCAATTTTTGATGGCATTTGTACCAGCTACTACTTCTATTTTCAGTCCTTAATGGAAACCAACCATTTTTCAGGATTCATGATTTCTCTGTTGATGGTGGTTTCTTCCGGCATGAACATTGTCGGCATCAAATTGACTCCGTGAATTCAGAAACGGTTTACGAAGCCAACGTTAGTCAGTGGATTGAGTGCAACCCTGGTGGGCTTGTTGCTGTTGACCTGGCTGAACTGGATTCCAACCTTAATTGTTCTATTTTTGTTTTCCCAACTGCTGGCATCGCTAATTGAACCGATCTTCAGCAGTTACTACAATGAAATGATTGCTTCACAACAACGGGCAACGCTACTGAGTGTTGCCAGCGTCCTATTCTCTAGTTCAATGATCTTTTTGTTCCCATTGGTGGGCTGGCTGGTACAGATTCAAACATTTTCGTTTGGCTTTGGCGTTGTCGGCTGCTTAATGCTGATATTACTGCTGGTAAGCAAAACGCAGCTTAAGTTTTAAAACTAAAAAAGGTTGGTTTCAAAGTCCCGCAGATGGGATTTTAAAACCAACCTTTTTATTTGCTTACAGCAATGCTTCACCCTTATTATGATCAACCCGTCGTTCACTTTCCGGCATCATACTGCCACCCGTCGCCCAGACAATGTGGGTCGCATTGGCCGTGTTGAATGCCGGCACTTCAGTAATCGCTCGTTCAATTGCGGTGAAGCCAGCCGCAGCTGATGGTTCAACCGTGATATTCTCGGTATCCATCAACTGGGCTTCATATTTGTAAATGGTCGGATCTTCGAAAGTCATACTGCCAAATAACAGTGTGCGCATCAGCTTACCCGCAATGCGCGATGGCCGGCCAACCGCCAAGCCGTCAGCGGCAGTCTTGCCGTCCAAGCCAATATCAAAAACTGAAATCGCATTATTAAGCTTGGTCATCATCCCCAAAGTTACTGATGGGACATGGGTTGGCTCGCAGAAGATGGCGTGAATGTACGGCCCGATAATTGTCTTCAGTCCAAAGGTGACGCCGCTGGGACTGCCGCCAACACCCGCTGGCAGATAGACAATCACAGGGTGGTCATGGTCGACTTTGATCCCTTGCTTATTGAACTGCTGCTGCAAGCGGACGGCCGCAACCGCATAGCCAATGAATAAGTCAGCTGATCCCTCATCATCGATGAAATGAATACGCGGATCTTCGGCAGCTGCCTTTCGGGCTTGTGGAATAACTGAGGAAAAATCAGTATCCAACTCAACCACGTTAACCCCGTTGGCTCGGAGTTTGGCCTTTTTCCAGGCTTTGGCATCCCTTGACATATAAACGGTCGTCTTGAAGCCAAACGTCGAAGCAGCAATGCCCACGCTCAATGCCAAATTTCCTGTGGAGGCAACCATCACCCCGTATTGAGCAAATAAGTGCTTATACTCAGGCGACCTTAATATGGCATAATCATCGGTTTCTTCAAGCTCGCCTTGAGTCATGGCGATGTGTTCGGCAAATTTTAACACTTCATAGATCCCACCGCGAGATTTAATTGATCCGGATATGGGTAATTCACTATCAGCCTTTAAATAAAGGCCCCCAACCAGTGCTGTATCATGTTTCTCATTCCAAGCTGACCTCATTTTAGTCAACTCGATCAATGGCGATTCAATCACAGCGTGCATTTGTGCAGTTTCTGGAAAGGCGGCTTCAATATAGGGCGCAAAACGATCCCAGCGGGCAACGGCGTCAAAGATATCAGCCTTGGAAAATGGCAGTGTGGCTGACTGGCCATAATCTGGGTTTTTCCAAAAAATTGGTGTTCCATTCATCAAGTCTTTAACTTGCGGATATTTAACTTCCAGTGATTGTGTATTGTTCATCTCTATGATCCCCTAAGAATAATTTGTGAACTACTCGTCACTAAAGTAACGAGCTTCTAGGAACACCACATACTTGTCTATCATTCTTTGAATGATAGATAGAGGTTATGGCTATTTACTAAGGACTGTCCCAGCCCAGTTTAGTCATGCGTTTCTAAGCATTTAAAATATTCTTAGCGGCGTTGATGTCTCTGTCGTGGTTAATCCCACAATTAGGACAAGTCCACTGCCGAATCTCCAGAGTGTGCTTACCATCGTCATATCCACAACTGGAGCAGATTTGAGAAGTTTTTCTTGGATTAACAATGACTAGCTGTTTTCCATACCAATCGCATTTATATTGAAGCTGAGAACGAAGCTCCCTCCAAGACTGATTTGCAATGGCTCTAGCTAATTGATGATTTTTCATGAGATTTTTGGTTTTCAAATCTTCAATCTTAATCACATCATATTGTTTCACCAATTGCTTAGTTAGTAGATGGAGATAATTATTGCGCTGGTTAGCTATCTTCTCAGAGTATTTGGCAACCATCAATCTAGCTTTCTGGTAGTTTTTAAAATCAGAAAGCTCTCTTGGCACTAACGCTTTGTTGTGCTTATCCCAAGCAATTTCTTTTTGAGCTTGCAACCGACGTCTGGCCAAGCGTTTTTCCCAGTAATGTTTTTTCTTAGCTAAAATCTGATCAAAGCGAATAGTAGGGTGTTTAACCCCATCACTGGTAATCATCAGGTCTGCTACACCTATATCAAGGCCAACAGAATTGTTAGCCTTAGGTAGTTCTTTAATATCTGCATCTACTAAGACAATTGCATAATATTTACCAGTTGAAGATAAGCGGATAGTGACGTTCTTAATCTTTCCAGTTACTTTTTTACCTGATTTAAAACGGACAAAGCCAATCTTTGGTAGTTTCAAATGGGAGTTGTCCACTTGCTTGATATTTCCATTGACTGAATTAGATTGATAGCTTTGCTTAGGAAACTTACGTGATTTAAATTTGGGGGCGTCCTTTATGCTCCTTGAACAGCTTTTGGTAAGCGTGATGCAAGTCTCTTGATACATGGAGTAGAGATGTTGATTCAGCTTGTTTAAGAAAAGGGTGTTCTTGCTTCAAAGACTTAATCAAGTAGTTCATGCCGAACTCATTCACATAGTTTCCACCATTCTCACACCGTTGTTGTTGCACGTCTAAAAGTTGATTCCAAACATATCGGCAATAGCCAAAGTTATCAATAATCTTTTGTTTCTGTTCTTGATCGGGATATATTCTTGCTTTAACTGCTTTGAGGGTCATCTAAATTCACCTCTTTTGTTCTTTGTTCATCAATATACTTCTTAACCGCTTGTTCATTAGTAGCGCCAATACTTTCCACATAGTAACTAGGAGACCACAGATGCCGCTTTTGCTTCTTCCAATAACTCTGCTGAAGTTCTGGGCATTTTTCAAATAGCTCTTTGGCACTAATTCCTTTAAGCCACCTAACAATATTTGTCACGGATAACTTAGGGGGCGCGCTAACTAATAAGTGAACGTGGTCATCTTTACCGATTTCCATGTGGGGAATACTAAACCCGTATTTTAAAGCAATTTTTTCAAGTGATTGCTTTAATTCTCTCTCAACATTTCCTTTCAATACTTGGTTGCGATATTTGGTTCCCCAGATGATATGGTAATTAAGATTGTAGACTGATGTTCGACCATACGTAAGTCTGTTAGTATCTTTCATATCTTTAATTATATCGCATTTATATCAAACCATGTGTAACTATTAGAAAAGAAATGAGCAATTCATCACGTCCTTGAAAGAACATGTTTCCTTGCTCAACATCAAAAATATTGTAGTCCGAACGCAAGAAAACGTAATGCTGGGGCTATAACCTTTACCAAGCTTTAATCATGCTTGCAGGCGGATGTTACTTTCCGTCAAGCTAGGCAATAACATCCCCATGACAGCTTATTCGTTCACCTGGTTGGTACTTGGTGCATTATGCTTGATTGAAGCTGGCACCTTAAACTTCTTCACTTGATTAACATTGGAGTAGGTACTGGTGACCTCCTCGGTAATCGACTTTTTCGATGATTTGTCCTGGTATTGCATATAAATGTCCGTATTGGTTGGCAGATAAGTCTTCTTGTCCAGGGTGTATTTGTAGGTAAACTTGGTAATTGTGACCTTCTTCAAAACATTTTTAGTGCTCTCAGTGTAATTGGCTTCAGCCAAAATCAGCTTCTTGGCAACCATCGAACCTAACTTACCGTGTCCATTGTATGAAAGGACATCGGTTGTTTTGTTCTTCTGGAGCTTGAGATGCTTCTTCAAGTACTGCATGGCTTTTGCGCTAGCACTACCGGAAACCTGTCGACGAACGCTCTTAATGAGTGGACTCTTCTTAGGCAGCCGTTGTTTGGACCAGCTATTATCAGCATGAATATAGACCGTTCTACCGTCAATGAAGTAATCATAGTTTTTAACTAATCCAGCCGTATTATTTAGCTTGGCCTGGACGATCATTGGCTTAAGGTGGAACTTGGCAGAAAATTTGCCGGTAGATGTTTTATTATTTTGCGTATTTTTATTAATCTGAACAAGATTACCACTCTTAACCCGGTGAGCGGCTTTTTGAGCATGGTTAACGACGGTCATCGTATCAGAGGGTTGATTAGCAGATTGTTTAGGTGAACAGCCTGCCAACATGATACCCATGATAGCCGTTGCCGCAATCATTAATTTTTTCATCAGACACTCCTTATTAACGTTTAAATCAAATCGAACATGGACCACAGGACCACATAGACGCCAACTACCACCAATAATGATAACCAATGGGCGGCCAGCACCCTTTTGGTAGATTTAAACCATTTTGAAAAATAGTAAACCGACCGGTTCTTCTGAACCAAATCGATAATCTGGAAGGCAGTCATTGTTGTGCAATATATCAAGACGATGTAAGAAATAACAAATAACAGTTCCATGGCAATTCCGCGCCAATTGCCGTTCAAGGCAACCATCAAGAACTGCCAAAGATAGGATCCAAGCAGATCAAAATAAAAGAAACTGGGGATCACAATGGCAATCCTGGTGGGAAGAATTGTGACAATCACATAAGCCGCCAACAATAAGATTCCACGCAGTAAGACCTGAAACAAGCGGCCGTCATTGATAGAAACGTTGACCGTTAATGGCTGGAATTTAAAAATAACGGATGCCAAAAAGAAGGCGGTGGCCCCCCAGGCGATGAAGATTAAGTACGTCGAACGACGCAGCCTCAAGTTTTCTAGCAAAGAACCACCTCCTTAATCGCTTCACTAATAACTTAATCCGTCACAATCGTGAGTTGCGGTTTCCACGTCTTGGCTGTCGCATCAGGAACAATGAAGACACCATAATGGCCGTTAACAGAATTAGCAGTCAAACCAGTGACGTGACTGGCAACCACTGCTGCGTAGTATTTCAAGGCATTGGTTGTCCGGTATTTGGACCAATAAGAATAATAGCCGGTCATGGTCTTTGGATCGACCTGTTTAACGGTAAAACTAGTTGATTTGGGATTAGCAACACCCGCTTTGGCTGCAGCATCTCTGGTACTAATATCCTCAGTCGCAAGTAACTTAGCCATCGTGTCTAGTTTGGTATCAGCAACACCTTGGGTCAATTTAGCAGCTACTTGGTCCATGACCAACTGTTGAAATTGACTTTGCGGTAAGCTTGCCAAAGTAGTCAGATTATCTTCGAAGAATTGCAGTGAACGCTGGGGTGAAAGCTTAATGAGCCCCTTTGCCGCAGAAGCATGTTGGGACGGATTAATGCCCTTAGTTAGATAATTCCGCCAAATAAAGCCGTCAGCGCCATTACCATAGTTATAAACTTCATAATACACATGCCGCTGGCTGCCATGTTGCATCACAACACTATTCTTAACATACCAAGTTGTATTCGGATAATTTTTAAGGTTATGGAGCCGTTTTGTGTGGGTTGTGTTCCACAAATAAACCGCACTCTGAGACTTGGCGTGATAGGCTACTGTGGTACTCCGGCTTAAAACCCTTGTCCAGATGTATCCAGGATTGGCAGCCGCTGTGGTTGTATTTGTCGTTGACGAGATTGAATTTGCTGAAACTGGAAAGCCCGTGGCAGTGAAGACGCCAAACGTCACCAACGCAAGCAATAATAACTTCTTCATGATGTTTTCCTCCTATGTACTAGCCAACTAATTATATCAGAAAAACGGATTGAAATATGCCCTCTAGTGAAGATATACGCAAAGACGGTGGGGTGATATTTAATTATTTTCCGAATGCTAAAGGGATTCGCCAAAATCCTGTGTTCGGATGTTTGGAGAACCCCCTTATACAACACCATGGGCTCACTATTCAGGTAAGTAATCTCCAGAAGAGGAACAATTACTTTTGATAGGACAATCCTCTCCGCAGGCGTTTCCAAAAACTCGTATCATCGGTTTGCAGGATGAGGCCCTCATAAATCTGACCAATGTACCAAGTCAACAGCCCAATGCTGATCACCAGAATGGCTAAAGAAATGCTGACTTCCACACCACTGGCATTATCATTGATAATTCTCATCGGCATGAAATACGGCGAGAAGAATGGCACATACGACAGGATTTTTGAAATAACGGCATCTGAATTACTCTGAAACGGCATCGTCAAGAAGAATGCAATCATGCTCAGGTAGATAGCAGGTTGGGCGGCCTTGGGCGCGTCTTCTGCTTTGGCAACTAATGCACCGCTGAAAGCCGAGATAATCGTGTAAATAATCACGCCTAAGAACACAAACAGCAAGTTGATCCCCAGCATATTTTTAATCACATCATTGACCAGTGTCTGATTATCAGAAATGAGCTGCTTAATGTTGTCCAAGTGCATAGCAATCTCGAAAAAGCCATAGCCACCAACAATGTAGACGACAATTTGGGTTAAGATGACGCCAAAGACCCCGAGAATTTTTCCCACAAAGTATTTAGAGGCTTTCGTGCTGGAGAAAATAATCTCCATCACTTTGGTCCCTTTCTCAGAAGCAATCTCTTGTGCAGTGACTGAAGAATAGGTGATCAAAATCATATAGATCATGAATACCAACACCCAAAATGAAATGGTTTTCGCTAAGTTGGCACCACCGTGCTTGGTTTGAATTTTTTGCTTGAAGGCTGGTTGAACTGCCAGTGCAGTCGCTTGTTTGGTACTCAGCTTTGCATTGGCTAAGTTAAGCTGTTGTTGAGTCTGGGCAAGGAAGACGTTGATCTTGGTTCTCATCCCGCTGCCCAAGGAATCGCCGGAGTGATAGACGCCAGTGACTTTTTGCTTGTCGGCCGATAAGACCAGATAGCCGGACAGATT
This sequence comes from Lentilactobacillus parakefiri, assembly GCF_002157585.1. GTDB lineage: Bacteria > Bacillota > Bacilli > Lactobacillales > Lactobacillaceae > Lentilactobacillus > Lentilactobacillus parakefiri. The sequence goes on along the minus strand of NZ_BDGB01000105.1, from coordinate 15,127 downwards.
ATTCTTGCTGACACTTTTCCGTGCAGCAGTCTCGGTGGTGACGCTGGATTTCACATCATCCCGATTGGCTTTGATAAATTGCTTTCGGAGTGCTGGCTGATCAGAAATGACGGCAATTCGCTGCTGATCAGAGCTGGAAGTGGCGCTGGTATAGCCGATCCCCAATGAAATCGCCAACAAAATGAATGGGGACAGTACCAAAACAATGAAGCTCCAGGATTTGACTTGGCGGAGATAGGTTTCCATTGAAACAATTAAGGTTTTATTCATGAGAGATCCCCGCTTTCATTCTGAAAATTTCATCAAGCGTTGGCGGCTGCTGACTAAACTCTTCAATATAATTGCCATCGGTGAGTTGCTCAAACACTTCAGGACCTTGGCTGGGGTCATCCAACCGTAATAGAAACCGTCGTCCTCGAATATTCTGAACTTTAACGACGTGTGGGAGTTGCGCCAGATGTTCTTCAGTCCAGTCAGTGATCACATAAATTTCTGATTTCCCGAACTGATCGCGCACTTCACTGATGGTGCCGTTTAAAACAACTTCACCAGTTCGCAGCATGACCAGTCGATCGCAAACCGCCTCAACATTTGCCATATCGTGACTGGAAAAGATAATCGCTGCCCCTTGATCACGGGCCTCCAAAATTGCCTTTTTCAGCAAATCAGCATTCACTGGATCCAGGCCGCTAAAGGGCTCGTCCAAGATAATCAGCTTGGGGTGATGAATCAAAGTAACGATCAACTGAACTTTTTGCTGGTTTCCCTTTGATAGATCCTTGATCTTATCATTCTTCTTACCCTTAACCGCAAACTTCTTCAGCCAGTCATCGATTTGGGGGCGGATTTCTTTAGCAGATTTGCCCTTCAGTCGCGCCAAATAAACGATTTGCTGCTCAATGGTCAGCTTTGGCATCAAGCTTCGTTCTTCGGGAAGATAGCCAATCGCATCAAAATCAGCCTCCTTAATTGGCTGACCATTCCAATGGATTTGACCATCGTACCTGAGAAAGTTCAGGATGCTGTGAAAGGTGGTTGATTTACCAGAGCCATTTTGGCCGATTAACCCGGTAATCTGATTATCGGGGACGTCAAAGCTGACGTCGTCCAGTGCAGTTAGATTACCAAATTGTTTGTGGAGATGATTGATCGTAAGCATGTGAGGCCCTCCGATTTTTATTCCGTAACTTTTGGCCTTATCATACCATAATCTACCGACTAATTTGATTGGAAACCGCAAATGTCAACGAATTTGTACATAATAAAAGCAGGCTCGCAAATCCTGCGAGTCTGCTCGTAATCGTTTCAATTATCGATATTGTTTCATCGGTTTAACAAAGTGCCAGCTGCGTTGATGGTAAGCTTGATCCCAGAATTCCCATTCCAGTTCGCAGCTCTTCAAAAATTCTTCTTTAACGACGTCTAAATGATGCTGGTCGTAGTGCTCCGCTTCCCGGTCAATTAAGGCAAACATCTGCGGCAGAATACTGTCATCATCGTCGCCCATATCTGCGTAAAAATCGATCCATGGCTTGAAAACATTGTCGTTGCCGTTCTTGCCCTACTTCACAAACCGGTTTGCGATTTCCAGGTAAGTCCACGGGCACGGCGTCATGGCTGCAACGATGTCAATCAAATCACCGGTTCGCGCAGCCCGATACATGTGCTCATTATATAGGTAGGTGCCTGGGGCTTGAGGTTCATGCTGCAGAGTTTCATATTTCACTCCGGCAACGTTACAGAAGTTGTGGTGGGGGTGAATTTCGCTATTCAAGATGAAGTCAATTTGCTTGGCAAAAATGGCCATGTCAGCTCTGGTTTGCGATTTCTGAATGGCGTCTGCATACACCTTAATGAACGCGTTCAGATAGTTATAATCCTGACCAACATAAAAGGTCAGTGCTTCTTTCGGTAAATCACCATTGCCGATTCCTTCGACAAAAGGATGTTGATAAATCTCGTGTAAAATTGGCTGTCCAGCTGCGACTAATTCTTCAGAAAATTTCATGAGTCAGTGCTCCTTAAAGAAAAATTTTCAAACAGAACGCGACCAGACTTGGCACTTTTCGAACTCATTATTCCACTTCCCTACGTTGGTATTAACCAAATCAGGTTCAAAGGGATTGGCGAATCGCCATCTCAGCACAAGGCACCCCTAGTGATCTTATTTGAATAACCAAAGTTTACCATATTTTGAGGGAGATTTTACGATTTTCTCCTGATATGATAGGCTGAAAGCAACAATTTTTCTGAGGGTGGGGGAATATTATCGCAAGGAGAGTTATTTCATGAAATTCAATTGGAAGGTCGCACTGATCAGTTTTTCCCCATACGTTCCTTTGATAATCATTTATTTTTTGATTCATTTATACATCGTAAATGATGTCATCGCTTTGTTTGTCGCATTCGGTATCTTTTCGGTCTTATATATTTTCGTTCACTATCGATATGCCAAACCTTTCTTCAAGAAGCATCCTGAGCTGGATGTCCAAAATTTGGAATTCAATCCCGTGGCAAATATTGTCTTTGCACTTTGGGTTGTCATAATGGTTGCTCTGGTCTTGCTCAATCTTTATCCGCAAAGTCCAGAAGGCTATATATTGGTATTTGCCATATTTTATTCCATCATTAGCGGATTCAAATCATACAGGGGAACTGCAAAATGACATTTAACTGGAAATACGCGCTATTCACCAACACACCAATATTCCTCACATTGATCATCTACACCGGTATGACCGCATTACACATTGATCCCATCGGGCTGATTTTTGTCGTCGTTGCAGTCTGGCTTGCATGGTATACCTATGCTGGTTGGAAAGTCTACCCTCGTCATCCCGAATTTAATTACCATAATTATCAGCGCAGCGCGATTTCGATGATCATCATCACATTCTCAACAATTGGCTTTCTATTCTTACTCCTGAAACTCCAACTAATAGGGAACATTGCCCTCTTTATCTCGTGGATTGCCATTTCAAACTTCTTTGTGGATGGGTTCGCCAAGTATAAGGACCTTCAGTAATTTCAGACCCTTGATAAGATAGTAAATTTTGAGAGCGACTACAGCCCAGATAGACACAGTTCGCAAACTAGAAACCTCCCAATTGGAAACCAGAAGCTCCTTTCTAGTGACTATCATCCCGAGTCGTCATACATTGGGTGGAGAAGGAACCACCAAAATCATAGTGTAGGAGTCGAGAAAGATGACATTAAGTAATTTGCTGAAACAAAAACGATTAGCTTTCAACTTAACCCAGGAGGCGTTGGCCGAAAAGATCTATGTGTCTCCTAAAACCATCTCAAATTGGGAAACCGGCAAAACATTTCCTGATATTGAAAGTCTAATCAATTTGTCTCAGTTGTATCACCTTTCTCTAGATGACTTATTGGTGAAAGGATCTGGTATTGTGAACGATATGAAAGATAAGGCGTTAGTTGCTGATTTGTCTCAAAACAGGATGTTCCAATTCTTTGGGCCAATCATGTGCAGTACAGTGTTGTTTATTTTCTTGTCACTGAACGAATTTGTACCAACAATGCTTCCCGCAAACTTCCGAGTCGGGCTGGGTGTCCAGGTAATCTTGTTGATCGCCATGGCATTTAACGTTGTCTCGGCAATTTACTTTCGCATTCGTAAGAAGCAATTGATTGAAAGGCAAACCAATTAATACGCCTCTTCAACAAACAGAAAGGGCCACAGTCTCCGCGGAGATTTGTGACCTCTTCTTTGTATTTAACAACCCTACTAATAGACTGAATCTACGCATTCTTCACCGCAAACATTGGCAAGGTGTTCAAAAAGACACAGTCATCACGACTGGTTGCCCGCCCTTCGGCCAAAATTGAACACCGTTGAACCACATTGGCGCCAACTTTCTTCAATAAATGCTCTGCGGACGCCAACGAGCCCCCTGTGCTAATTACGTCATCCACAATGATCACCCGTTTGCCACGCAGTTGTTCTGCGTCACATCCATCCAAGACTAGCTGTTGATGATAATCCGTGGTGATCGATCGCATGCCAATCGCAATCGGGTTCCGCATGTACGCCTTGACACTTTTCCGCAAAACAAAATAGCGCGGATGATGAGTGATCATACTCAATTCCTGAGCCAAGGGAATCCCTTTGCTTTCCAGCGTCACCAGATAATCAAAGGGAATGTTAATCCGCTTCGCCAACTCCTGGGCAGCATAACGAGTCAACTCAGCATCCCCCAACAAGACAAAGGAGGCGATTGCCGCGGTATCTGTGATCGGGATAATCGGTAGTGTCCGCTTCAGTTTTCCAATTGTTAGTTCATATTCCTTCTGCATCTTGACCCTCCAGATTATATAAGATAGAAAGAAAGCATTATAAACGACCAAATTTCGTGAGAAATCCTGATAATTATAGTCACATTGGTTAACATAAATTGCATTTATATAGTTTTTGTTCGCCTATGTATATGATAATACGCTATTTAACACTTTTTATCCACACAAAACGATTCAGACACGAATTTTACGGCAAAAATATCAGAACGTTACTTTTAACTGACAATCCGTCACCAATGAGAACACATTATGTGGTCTATTTGTAAACTTATCTATAAAATGCCCCTATATCTAGGTAAATATTGTGGGAATCAATCCAACTATTTGTCACCACCCAAACCACCCTTAGTGTGATTCAAATTTTTTTAAATTCGAGAAATCCGCGACTCCACGCGATTATGCAGGGTACAAGCAAATTCGCCTGATACACAATATATTGATTCTGAAATCGGATAGATATACTATATATAGTATCAGTTCGAGCAATTCAAACGAAATGAGAATATAATGTACATATGGGAGGAATCATTATGCAAGCTATGAAACTTTCATCAGTTGCACTATCTGATGAATTTATAAAACAAGTTAAAGAAGAAGTAACACCCCACTGGGGAGAATTAGGCTGGGTTACCTACAAGCGGACCTATGCTCGTTGGCTGCCTGAAAAGGGCCGTACTGAGAACTGGGACGAAACCGTTAAGCGGGTGGTTGAAGGAAACATCAACCTCGATCCAAGACTTCACGAGGACAACGTTGACCCACAAGTGGTTGAGGACTTAACTAACGAAGCTAAGAAACTCTACAAGTTAATCTATGGTCTATCAGCTACGCCATCAGGCCGAAACCTCTGGATCTCTGGTACCAGCTACCAGGATCGTAATGGTGATGCCTTAAACAACTGTTGGTTCATCGCTATTCGACCACAATTATATGGTCACAGCCATATTTTGCCAGAGTATCTTCAACCAGACACCCCAGCCGTTTCAATGCCCTACTCCTTCATGTTTGACCAATTGATGAAGGGCGGCGGTGTTGGCTTTTCCGTCACTAAGGACAATATCCACAAGATTCCTTTAGTTGATAAGAAGATTGACTTGAAAGTGATCATCGACAAGAACAGCAAGTCATACAAGGATTCCCTTGATATGGGCGCTACTGATAAGGATGAGTGGTTGAAGAATCATTCAATCAAAGATGTTCGCTACTATCGTCTACCAGATACCCGTGAAGGCTGGGTTGTTGCTAATGCTCACCTGATCGATATGCACTTTAATGGAACCAATATCGATGGCAAGACCAACTTAGTTCTCGATATGAGTGATATCCGTGAAAAGGGTGCTAAGATTAAAGGCTTTGGCGGAACTGCTTCAGGTCCAATGCCACTGATCGAAATGTTATTTGATATTAATGATTTACTCAATTCACGCGCCGGCCGTCATTTGTCATCGGTTGATGCGACTGATATTGGTAATTTGATCGGTAAAACAGTGGTTGCCGGCAATGTCCGTCGTTCTGCGGAATTGGCTTTGGGCTCTGCTGACGATGAAGACTTTATTACCATGAAACAGGACAAAGACAAGCTATATCATCACCGTTGGGCATCTAACAACAGTGTGGCCGTTGACTCAAAATTCGATAACTACGGCCCAGTTGCTGATTCCATCCAACACAATGGTGAACCTGGAATCGTCAACTTGGAACTTTCTAAAAATTATGGCCGTAAGATTGATGGTCTGCAAAAAGATATCGATGCCAACGTTGAAGGAACCAACCCATGTGGTGAGATTTCACTGGCTAATGGTGAACCATGTAACCTATTTGAAGTCTTCCCTTACGTTGCCAGCCAACAAGGTTGGGACCTCGACGAATCATTTACTTTGGGGACACGTTTCTCAAAGCGGGTTACGTTCAGCAGTTACGACTGGGAAGTTTCACGGAACGTCATTGAAAATAACCGTCGGATCGGAATTTCTATGTCAGGCATCCAGGATTGGATTTTAGCTAAATTTGGTAACCGGGTAGTAACCGGCTATGAAGACGCTACTGATCCTGAAACAGGTGAAGCCATCAAGAAACCAATCTATGACCCACGGGTTGTCAAAGAAGTTGATGGCTTGTGCAAAGCCGTTGTCCGTGCTGATAAAGATTACTCAGATACGCTGGGATGCAAACCTTCAATCAAGCACACCACGGTTAAGCCATCAGGAACCGTTGCCAAATTAGCCGGCGTTTCTGAAGGCATGCACTTCCACTATGCTGGATACTTGATCCAACGGATTCGTTTCCAAGATTCCGATCCATTACTGCCAGCTTTGAAAGCTTGTGGCTATCACGTTGAACCAGATGTTTACACCAAGAGCACCATGGTTGCTGAATTTCCAATCCGCGCCTCACACGCTGACAGTGACAACTTCGCTTCAGCCGGAAACGTTTCGATTGCGGAACAATTTGCAACTCAGGCCTTTTTGCAGACTTACTGGTCAGACAACGCGGTTAGTTGTACCGTTACTTTCCAACCGGATGAAGGCAACCAGATTGCCCCATTGATGAGACAATACCGCTTTACCACTAAGTCAACTTCATTGCTGCCATACGTTGGTAATGAATTTAAGCAAGCACCTAAGGAACCCATTGACGAGAAGACTTATGAAGCCAAAGTCATGGAAATTCACGGCGATGTTGCAACGGTCTTCGCAAAGCAAAACGACAACCATGATAAGAAGGGTGTCGAGTTGGTTGACCAAACTGACTGTGCTGGCGGAGCTTGCCCAGTGAAGTAGCCTGTGAGCAAGCCGGTTAGCTTTCGAGCATTAATTTGATACGCATCTTTAATGCGGTTTCCGCATTGAAGATGTGTATCGGATTAAGCGGAGAAAGCTGGCTTGCGGAACACATTTCAACCATAGTCTAAGTAGTGTCAGTTGCTTACGAGCACGTTTCGGCAACATAAGCGCAACTACTAACAAATGCGTTCAACCTTGGCCGCGGTCCCCCACCGATCGGCCAAGCCCTAAAAAGATCATTCCCACGGAGAGGCCAGGGCAAATTAATTTGCCCTGGCCTCTTTCATTACATATTTCATGGAGGTATTACAATGTTAAAGATCTACACTAAAGTCGGTGACCACGGCAAGACCAAACAAGTAACCGGAAAAATGGTGCCTAAGTACGACCTGCAAATTGAGGCATTAGGCGCACTGGATGAACTGGACTCATGGCTAGGTTATGTTATCTCGGTTCTATCCCCTAAGAGTGCCTCACTGGCCTCTTCCATCCAAACGGTGCAGCGAAACCTATACGAGCTACAAACAGATATCACTGTTAAGCGCCATCACAACATTACTTTTGATGACACCAAAAAGCTGGAAGCAGAGATTGACGAAATCATGGCCAAGTTACCTGCGATCAAAGCCTTTATTCTCCCTGGTGGCAATCAAGCAGGTGCGTCGCTCCAATACGCCCGCGCTTTAGCAAGAAGAGCCGAAAGAATGGTGATTGAATTAAACGATAAGCAGCAACCACTCAATGACGAAATCTTTGAGTACCTAAACCGTTTATCGGATTACTTGTTCGCCCTCGCGCGTTATGCCAATTATTTAGAAGGCTACGACGAAATTAAGAGTAAATATTAGTTACCAAAAAGGTGAATCGCAAACCAGCTGTCAGATTGGTTTTCGGTTCACCTTTTTAATTTGCAAAAGTCTTCGGCCCGCCCCGTTCAGCCTCTCACAATCCAAGAGACCGTTTCATGCGGATTAAAACCTGTCGTTGGTCTTTGCCAAAGATGGTCGATTTGCGGTAGGCGAGTCCAATCTTAAATACTGGCTGTGGACTATCGGTCAATCTCAGGGCAACCACGTCGGGATTATCAATCTTGACTGCCTGAGTCAACAGACTAACGCCAATTCCACTGGCAACCAGATTAACAATACTTTGGGCTTCGCTGGATCTAAAAATGACTTGCGGCCGAATGTGACTTTGCTGCGCGAGTGTGTGAAAAACCCGGTCATGAACAAAGTTGTTATTAAATAAAATAAACGGTTCATTCTTCAACTGCCGAAAAGAAATCGCAGTCCGACCGGCAAAGGGGCTATCTCGTGCAACAATAACAGAAAACGGCTGCTGGTCAAATTCATCCACTACCAGTTCCGAATCCACCACTTCATCAACGTATCCCAAGAAGGAGGCGTCTAATTGGCCGCTCTTGAGGTCTCGCAATGCCGATAACGAACCTTCTTCAACCGTCTCAATATGATTTAAATCATCGGGTGATAATTGCTTGGCAACTGCCGGAAAATAGTTAGTTTCAATGATCGGCGGCATCCCAACCACTAAGTGCTGCCGTTGACTATTTTCAATCTCACGGAACGCCAATTGATAATGATAGAGAATTTCTCGGGCGTGGACCAACAATTGTCTGCCCGCAGTCGTGAGTGTAATTGCCTGGTGAGGATTCCCTCGGACTAATAGCTGACTGCCAAAAGCAGTTTCAAGTCGCTTAACGGCCGCTGAAATTGTTGGCTGACTGACCGAATAGCGTTGGGCAACTTTGGAGAAATTCTTTTCGGTTGATAATAAAACGTAATATTTCAAATCATTGATGTTCATATGTAAGTCCCCTAATGCTAAGAAGAATAGTTGCTACTATTATAAACGATAATGGTCCTCATAAACATTGACTATACAAAGTTTAGAAGACTATTGTAAGGGAAATATATGAAGAAGAGGCAACCAAATGACACAATCCATTTTAAATGACCCATTTAAGAATAAAGGCACAGCGTTTACGGAGCAGGAACGCGAACAGCTCAGCTTAGTTGGCATCCTGCCGCCAGCGGTTCAAACATTGGCTGAACAAGCAGAACAGGTCTATCAACAATATCAGTCAAAATCGTCGGCTTTGGGGAAACGGACTTTCTTGATGAGCATTTTTAACGAGAACCGTGTCTTATTTTTTAAGGTATTTTCCCAACACGTTGCCGAATTCATGCCCATTGTCTATGACCCAACCATTGCGACGACCGTGGAGCATTACAGTGAACTGTTTGTTCAACCCCAAAACGCGGCCTTTCTTGCCATTGACAATCCCAATTCGATTGAGGATAGTCTTAGAAATGCTGCCGGTGACAGAGACATTCGCCTCCTTTGCGTGACTGACGGTGAAGGAGTTCTGGGAATTGGCGACTGGGGAACTCAAGGCGTTGACATCACTGTCGGTAAACTGATGGTTTACACGGCAGCCGCCGGTATCGACCCAAGTCAGGTTCTCCCGGTTGTCATTGATGCCGGAACCAATAATGAATCTTTGCTTAACAACCCGCTGTATCTGGGTCTTAAGCAACATCGGGTTCGCGGCAAACGATATGATCAGTTCATTGATCAATTCGTGTCGGCCGTCGAAAAGCTATTCCCAGATGTTTACCTGCATTTTGAAGACTTTGGCCGCTCCAACGCCGCCAATATTTTGAACCGGTATAAGGACAGCCAGTTAGTCTTTAATGATGATATTCAGGGAACCGGAATCATTGTCTTAGCTGGCGTGCTTGGAGCCCTTAATATTTCCAAGCAAAAATTAACCGACCAGACTTACCTGTGTTTTGGTGCTGGATCTGCTGGTGCAGGGATTACCATGCGGGTTTATAATGAGATGATAGCGGAAGGGTTATCTCCCGAAGATGCCAAACAGCACTTCTACATGGTTGATAAGCAGGGACTGCTGTTTACCGATACCCCTGATTTAACACCAGAACAGAAACCATTTGCCCGTTTGCGAAATGAGTTTGCAAATCCTGATAGCCTAACCGATCTTCTTTCGGTTGTTAAGGCCGTTCATCCGACAACCCTGGTGGGAACCTCAACCCAACCGGGAACCTTTACCGAAGCAGTCATTAAGGAAATGGCTGCAAATACCGAACGGCCAATTATCTTTCCCATTTCCAATCCAACAAAATTGATGGAAGCCGGTGCCGCTGATTTGATCAAGTGGACCGCTGGTAAGGGATTGATCGCGACTGGGGTTCCTTCTAACGATGTGCAATATCACGGAATTACCTACCAGATCGGCCAGGCAAATAATGCCCTCATTTATCCCGGGCTCGGGCTTGGTGCAATTGCCAGTTCAGCTTCTGTCTTAAACGATGCCATGATTTCTGCGGCGGCTCATTCTCTCGGGGGAATTGTTGACCCTGAACAGGCAGGAGCAGCAGTTCTTCCGCCTGTGACTAAGCTTAACCAATTCTCTGATAACGTTGCAGCAGCGGTGGCCCAAAGTGCCGTCGACCAGAAACTTAATCAAAAACCTATTAAATCAGTACAAGAAGCAATTCAAAAGACACAGTGGCAACCAGCGTATTAACGGAGGCAATGATGACTGAATATCGGATTGAAGAAGACACCCTTGGTCAAGTCAAGGTACCCAAAGACGCATTATGGGGACCACAAACTGAACGAAGTAGACACAACTTTCCAACTGGCCCATTAATGCCGGTTGCGGTCATTCGTGCACTTATTAGCATCAAACGGGCGGCAGCGGTTGTGAACCATACTCAACACACGTTACCCACTCAAAAGGCCGGCTTGATTGACCAAGCCTGCCATCAATTGTTATCACTCGACGATGCCAAACTCATGGCCGACTTTCCACTCCACGTTTACCAAACGGGATCCGGAACGCAAACCAATATGAACGTTAACGAAGTAATCGCAAACCTCTGCCGTCAGCTTAACCCAAATGTGACAATTTTGCCCAACGATGACGTCAATCACTCCCAGAGTTCAAACGATACTTTTCCAACGGCTATGAATATCGCTGCGAGCTTAGCAATTCAAAAACTAAAAGAACAGATTGACCACTTGATTGCAGTCTTAACCGAAAAGCAACAGCAGTATTGGAACGTTGTGAAGATCGGTCGCACCCATCTTCAAGATGCCACGCCAATCACCTTTGGCCAGGAAATCAGCGGCTGGGTTAGTTCTTTAACTCATGACCTTCATTTCATTGAGGAAATCAGCCAGACTTTGCTGGAGGTCCCAATTGGCGGTACCGCCGTTGGAACTGGTCTGAACACCACAAAAGACTTCGCTTCGGCAATGGTGATCGAACTCAGTTCCGCATATGGCTTGACGTTTTCAACCCAAAACCAATTCTACGGCCTCGCAAATCATTCAGGAATCACAGCCACCCATGGCGCCGTGAGAACCTTGGCCGCTGATCTATTGAAGATTGCTAACGATATCCGTTTCCTTGCCAGCGGACCGCGGGCCGGATACGGTGAGTTAAGTATCCCCGCCAACGAACCCGGTTCATCAATTATGCCGGGGAAAGTCAACCCCACTCAAGCAGAAGCCATGACCATGGCAGCAACTCGGGTAATGGGCAATGATACGACAATTGAAGTCGCCGCGAGTCAAGGGAACTTCGAGATGAACGTTTATAAGCCAGTGATTATCTTCAGTTTCTTAGAGTCGGTCGACTTATTAACCGGTGTTATGAGGAACTTTACCGATAAAATGGTTGCTGGCATCACCGTCAACCAAGACCGAATGAAGCAGTTAGTCGATAACTCCCTCATGACCGTGACTGCGCTATCTCCGCATATTGGCTACCATAAAGCCGCCGAGATTGCTCAAAAAGCCCATCAGGACGGAACAAAGCTGAAAGTCGCCGCCCTAGCCCTTGGGTATGTGACCGCTGGGGATTTTGATAAATGGATGAAGCCGATTGATATGACCAATAATAACCGATCATAATAAAAACTGGATTGCGATTACGCAACCCAGTTGTTTCTTTTTAAGAATTCTAATGATACCTCTAGTCTTGCAGAGATTTCCAGACGACCTGCCAAAAATCTGCTGCTGGCTAACGAGTCACCACCCCGTTCCAAGACAGCATTCCACCACTAACATTAATCACCTGATAACCACGCTTGCGCAAAATTCGCGCCGCTTTCAGACTTCTTCGACCAGATCGACAAATCAAATACCACGGCTGCGGGGTGAAGACTTGTGTGATATTGTCAGGTAATCCCGATAAGGGTACATTTTGAGCGGATGGAATGTGACCTGCTTGATACTCATCAATTTCACGAACATCAAGAACTGTTGGCTTCGTTGGTAGCAACTGCTTCAGCTGGGTTGGGGTGATTGACTTGATTTTTGAAAATAGCAATAAAGAACACTCCTTTAAAATAGATGATAATTCGAGTATAAAAGAACTCTGTCAAAAGTGAAACCCAGCTTCTTATTCAATAAAGTTTCGGGTTGTGAAAAGTCCCAAAATCTTGTATGGTAAACCCAACAGAGAGTGAGGGATCCATTATCCAAAAAGCAATCCATGCCGCAAATGCATGGCTGATTTTTGCCATCATCATCGGCATCATTTCAACCCCATTTGACTTGTTGCTGCACCATGAAAGCAACTTTTTTGACCTACTCAAGATATTTTTCGCAAATGGCCTGATGGGCTTTCTTGGCTCATTACTACTGGTGTTAATATTAGCCTGGCTCCCAGTCTTTCTAATCGTTGGTTTTTTTATCTGGCTGAACAAGCTAGTGGCAAAGCAAGATTATTTTAAATAACGATTCAGAAACATTGGTTATCTAATAATAAAACCCCACTGTCAGAAGATGACAATGGGGTTTGTTTTAACGATGAGCCTTATTTACTTTCGCATCATGAATAATCTTCAAAGCCCGCTTACGGATCTTGATACTTGGGCTCTTTAGTCGGCGATGTGCACTCGCCAAATCTTGTTTTTCCATACTGAGCACCTCTTTAAATAAATTCTATTACCAGCTAGCCTTATGAACACCCGGAATCTGGCCAAGGTGGGCATACTTCCGGAAATTCAAGCGCGACATGCCGAACTTACGCATGTATCCACGAGGACGACCGTCCAACTCGTCACGATTTCGCAGTCGGTTCGGATTCGAATCCTTTGGTAACTTGGCCAATGCTTCATAGTTGTGTTCTTTCTTCAATTCACGACGAATATTGGCATACTTTGCAATTAAAGCTTCTTGACGTTTATTCTTTTCAATCTTAGACTTCTTAGCCATATTGTTCCTCCAAACAAGTGTATTTTTTAGAATGTGGGTTTTAGGTTATTTTGTGTACACTCAATAGTAGCGATTACTATTATGTCAAGAAAAATCCCCGCTGTCAAGAATTATTTATTCAGCATGCTGGCCTCGCTGCCGAACCCAGTAGGTGAGTTCAAGAATAACAGTACCCAACCAAAGGCCCACAGTCACTGCAGAAATCTTACCCCCAAGATGTAGATGAAAGCCCCAATTGCACAACACCAACACGGTCAAAAAAACAGCTGATGAATAAAACACTTTACGATAATCAGGCCACCTTAAGACAGTCGGACGCCCATTTAGTTTATCTTCAAAACGCTTAACACGAACCATGACAACTAAATTCAGCATGGCAATCAAAAATAAGAATATCCCTGCAAGCCCACCGTGTCGAATGAACAAAATACTGACAATAAATAGGATGTCAATCACCAACGTCACCTGCTTAATCGGCCGAATCCACCGTAAAGCTTCCTTCTTCTTCAAATATTCCTTCATCCCAATATCCTCCTTCAAGAGGACGTCCAATGACACTTGGAAAAGATCACTCAGTCTAATCAAGCTATCAATATCAGGATAACTATTTTCTGTTTCCCAACTTGAAATTGTCTGCCGGGAAACGTTCATTTTGGCGGCAACTTGTTGTTGCGTTAAATCCTGCTTGATTCGTTCAACCTTCAATCGATTACCAAATCGCATCAGCCATCCTCCTTTCTGTTGAGACTAGTGTATAACGGAAACCAAAGTGAAACCTAGCAAAGAATCTAAGCATGCCGTTTCCGGGCATTATTTAGGTAACCAATGTGTTGATATATAAGCATTTGTAAAGCAAGTGACCGTTATTTGACCGTTAAATAACAAAATTTATTTAATTTTTTCTACTATATTAAAGGTGTAAAATATAGGTGTATATGAATAAGGAGGATAAGTTTTGAATCAAAATAAATTTTCTAATAATGAGGACAATCCGGAAAAGTTATTAATAATTGGCAATGGCTTTGACTTAGAGTGTGGTTTACAATCAAACATAAAAGACTATATTAATTTCTTAGCCAGTATTAAAAAAATACGCTTTGATAAAAAAAACATTTCAATTGAAGACGATGAGTTAAATGAAGATATCGAAGAAGTTTTGAAGACTTCACCTTCAACAACTTCAGTGGAACAAGGTTTAAAATTTTTTGATGATTTAAAGGGGAAAAATTCTGTAAATTTTGAAAATTTGACAATAAGTTTTTGGGATTTAGTATTTTTGGATTACCATAAAAAATCCAAAAATTGGAATGATGTTGAGAATGCAATTTCTAATTTTTCTACTAATTACACTGGATTTCCATACATTTATCCACAACTACATTCCCTTTTAAACAAGTTTTATCTTTTTGCGTCTCAAAATAATAAGAAGTTTGTTGAGTATTTAACTTCTGAAAATTTTTTATTCACCGAATTAAAAAAGTTCGAGGGAAATTTTAAGTGTTATTTGGAAGAAGCAGTAAAAAAAAGTGAATCTACTAATTCGTATAAAAAAAATTCCATTAGGCTTTTAAATAAATTAACCGATAATAAAAAATATAATATTCCTCAATTGTCAAATCAAGTGCAACACTAAGAATCTATTCTTAGAAGTGGTCTAGTTGCTAAGCTAGTTCAGGCATTAGATCAGCTGGACAGCGATAGTTCAATGACCGCCGCAGCCGGTTGTTTAAGGTATCTTGAGCCAGTTGAATATC
>NZ_BDGB01000104.1:49503-75542 GCF_002157585.1 Lentilactobacillus parakefiri | reverse complement strand
TTCCTCCGGAGACCAAAGGTCTTCGCAGAAGTGTTCTCTCACCACTTTAAACACCTGAGGATTACTCAAAAAAGAAACTCTGCCACAGTTGCCTTTGCGCTGTTTGTACTTCTCCTGAGCCTTCGAAGGTGAATAGGATTTACCAGTAGAATTACGGCTTAATTCTCGAGAAATGGTTGAGTAACTTTTCTTGATATGGCTGACAATCTCACGAAGTGAGTTTCCATGATTCCTCATTAAAAAGATAGTTTCCCGTTCATCTATGGTAATATGCTTGTAGTGATCCATGGCTAAATTCCTTTCATGATTGTTTTCGCAAACATCGTTTTACAGAAATTTGGCCATGGGCCATTCTTTATTTAATTAGTGTTGCACTTAAAGTGTAAATTCAAGACTCAAAAATATTCAGATATCATCGAACATTACACCTTAGTTAATAATACTGGCCAAACTGTTAGCATGGAAGAGGTTCTTTTTATGCCTCAAACAACTCAGCCTGCTATTCCATCATTTGTATACGATTCAAGTCGACAATCGGCGTTAACAACTGGACCAGATACACTTACAACTGCTTACTCACAAAATAATCCAGCTGCTTACTCAAAGATCTTCGACAACAGCAAGACCCTGTACAGCGTTTTTATGGGTAGTATGGTAGTTGATGGTTCGTCCGGCTATGGAAGCTTTGAACCTAATGCTATCATGAACATTAATATTCCGATAACAGCAAACACGACATACGACTATAATAATCCGCAGCGCTCAGCCGTGTACGACGCACCCCAAATAAGTTCAGAATCTACAAGTAAAGGGATTACGTACGCCGAACTCGATTTCGACCCAATCCTCATCCACAGTATTGTTTTAAAAAAGAATGATTCGCTAACAGCACAAAATTATAAAGACCTTCTCCAAGCAGCTGAAGCTAACATTATATCTCTTTATAAGAGTGATGCAACGAAGGATAATTCAACTGATCCCGTGACTATCACCAAGATAACACCGAAGGAAACACCTGGGACTTGGAACATCACTTACAACTATGATGGGGTAACGAAAAACATTCAAGGGACAACAACCGACAAGTCATCAATCAGTGCCCAGAACTTTACAATTAATTATGGTGCCGATTGGAACTCACGGAAGTTTGATGGCTTAACTGCGCATACTGATTCAAACGGAAAAACTGTTTCACCATTATCCTCTGGTGTCACTCTTTCAATTAAGTTAAACGGTAAAGATGTAAATTCCGTTGATACCACCAACTCCGGTGCCGTATATGATGTGACTTATACTATCCCTGGTGGGGCACCAACAACCATTAAAGTTACTGTAGGTCAGCGAAATAACACTCCAAACAATAATATTTCAGCAAATAACAATTCCAACAATAACTCAAATAACACAAACAACTCCTGGAACCCCGACGGCAGCACCGGCCTACCCAACTACGCCGCCGTCAAAGGCTCCGCAGTATATGCGACCAAACGTATTTATATGTATCGAAGTGCCAACTTCAAGAAGTCACAGCGAACGGCCACTTATCCAAAGGCCAAGCGAGTCAACCGGCCAATGTTTGTGGTCCTAGGTTACGCTAAGTCTAACGGTGGTGCACTGCGCTACAAGGTTCGCGATGTCAATCATGGTAAGAAGACCGACGGCAAGATTGGCTACATTAGTGCCAACCCGAAGTATGTTGTCAATGTTTACTACAAGACAATGCCGAAGGACAACAAGATTACCGTCGTTAACAAAAAAGGCATTCACGCTTACAAACACGTTAACTTGACTGGTCAGGTTAAGACCTTCAAGAAAGGCACTCACCTAACCGTCAAGAGTTTTGAAAAGCACAACTTAACCACCCGTTACAAGTTAAGCAACGGCACTTACATCACTGCCAACAAGAAATTGGTCATCCAAGGAAACTACTAAGCTTCGATTCTGAAAGGAGCCTCGACATACCGCCGAGGTTACTTTTTGCATAACATTCTTTGTTTTCAATCAAAATAAGGGTTAAAATACACTTACAACCCCGAAAAGAGGATATCTAAATGAAAACAGCCGTAATTACCGACAGTGCCAGCAACCTCGATCCAGTGGTTGCTGCCAAATATAACATCACCGTCTTGCCGATTACCGTTATTTTCGGCACGCAAGAGTACCGCGATGGCATTGACATTACCTCGCAGGAATTTTTAAGGAAATTGGCGGCAACTAAGAATCTGCCGACAACTGCCCAGGTAACGATGGGCCAGATGCAAGAAGCATTCGATACCCTCGCTGCTAAAGGATACGATGAAGCCATCTGTGTTAATTTATCATCTGGCATCACGACCTTCTATCAGAACCTAGTGGCCTACAGCCGCCAAGTCACCAACATCAAGGTTTACCCATTTGACTCAAAAATTGCCAGTGCTGGTGAAGCCGATCTCTGCCTGCTGGCCGGTAAAATGGCTGAAAACGGTGAGAACGCCGACGTGATTATCCCTAAACTCGAGGAGCTTCGCGATTCAATTCATGTATCATTAGTTGTTGACAGCTTGGATCACCTTAAACGGACCGGGCGAATCTCCAACACATCTGCATTTTTTGGCAATATATTGAAAATTAAGCCGATCCTAACATTCGACGATGCCGGCAAGATCGTCCCAGAGGCCAAGGAGAGGACC
The DNA here is from genome assembly GCF_002157585.1 of Lentilactobacillus parakefiri. Taxonomy (GTDB): domain Bacteria; phylum Bacillota; class Bacilli; order Lactobacillales; family Lactobacillaceae; genus Lentilactobacillus; species Lentilactobacillus parakefiri. The sequence goes on along the minus strand of NZ_BDGB01000104.1, from coordinate 72,873 downwards.
ATGAAGCAAGCGCTCCAGCACATTATTGATGAAATCGAACAATCAAACTTCCACCTGCCAATGAGAATTTCCGTGGTGGACGCCAATAATCCAGACTTAAGTAAATCTTGGGTTGCTGCCTTTCACCAGCATTTTCCAAAGGCCACAATCAGCACTTACCAAATCAGCCCCGCCATCACCGTCCACACTGGCGAAAAAGCGATGGGCGTGGTCTGGGATCTGGATTGGAATCAATTTTAATACCCATTAGCAAGTAACTTGAACGAGAGTGAGTGAATTGCCACTCGCTTTTTTTGTTGCATTTAGGAAATCTAAAGCTCAAACTGACAAAGATTTTTCAATCTTAAAGCAATTTTCGAAAATCCATGTTATTATTTATATTGAGTTTTAAAATATTGGCGATTTTTTGAAATTCGAGCGTTTAAATCTAACTATATTTTAAAATAATTCATGTATTTGAAAGTTGTAGGCGAATTACCATGGCAAGTTACCATAATTTGAAAATTTTTAAATATGAACATCCAACCAGCGATATCGAAATTGAATATTTAAACCGGTTAAATTCCCCAACCAGTATCGTCACCAATTTGAAAATTAATCCGATGAATAAAGGAATCAAGCAAAGTAGCGTTTATCCATTATTTATGCTACCCATCCAAGAAATTTTGCGCTTGCAAGATCAAATTCAGCAAAATTCAACCGAGATTACCAGGTTGATGAACAATTTACCTGGGATTGCCTCCCAGCAGATGTTCATCAATACCCTCTCGAATGAAATCCGGAGTACAAATGAAATTGAAGGAGTCAAGACGACCAACAAGGAAGTTAGCCAGGCAATCGTCGCTGCCCAAAGTAAAACCGAAGAAAAGAGCCGACTGAAATCCTTTGCCAAGATGTACCTCAAGATTGATAAACGCGAAAATTTACAAATTCATACTTTGAATGATATTCGTAAGGTCTATGATTATTTACTTGAGGGTGAGATTGCCCCAGATAAAATGCCAGATGGCAAATTATTTAGAAATCAGTTCGTCAGAATTGGCAATGAGATGAATACTGTCCATCTTCCTAAGGAACACGAAGCTGACTTTACAGCAGATTTGCTCGATTGGATATCGTTTATCAATGATGATACCGTGCCTTTTCTCATTAAAGCCTTCATCGCCCATTACTATTTGGAATATATTCATCCATTTAACGATGGTAATGGCCGGGTTGGTCGTTACATTGCCTGTGTCTATATTGGCTACAAGCTGGATCCAATGACGGCAATTACCTTCTCGAGTGAAATTAATCGTAATCGCAGCAAATATTACACAGCATTTCAAGATGTCGGTGACGAAAAAAATATGGGTGAAGTGACTTTCTTCGTTTTAGAAATGATGAAACTCCTCGCCGAAGGCCAAGCTAATTTAATCCAGAAGTTTAGAGAAAATAGTCGTCAATTGAACGCCATTGAAGTTAAGATTAATGAATTTTCTAAAGATCCCAAAGTACAAGAGCTTATCTCCATCTATGCCCAGGCTTACCTGTTCAACGATGTCAGTGAAGGATTGGAAGATCGCGAGCTTAAATCTGCTGCGAAAAATATTCCAAACACTCAAATTAGAGACATTATTGACTCTCTCACCAACACCAATGTGCTAGCGCTCACCAAACATTCACCACTTACCAGAAAACTAACTCAAGACTTCATCAAGCAGATGGATCTTGACTGAAAGAGATGAAATCATGTCCAACAACAACGAAAAAATCAGTCGGCAGACGTACCTTGCGCTGCTGGCTGCCGCACTCCTATCATTTACCGGAATCTTGACCGAAACCTCCATGAACGTCACCTTTCCAGAATTAACCAAAGTCTTCAACGTCACCCTCGACACGGTTCAGTGGATTACCACCGGCTACCTGCTAATGGTGACGATTGTCATGGCGACGACGGCCTTTCTCTTAAAAAAATTCAAATCGCAGACTATCCACCTGGTGGCCGCATTGGCCTTCGTCATTGGCGACGTGATGTGTGCGTTGTCACCAGATTTTCCAATACTGATGAGTGGCCGGCTGATTCAAGCCATCGCCACCGGTTTGTCGACGCCGCTCATGTTCCACATTATCTTCAACAAAATCCCAGCCGGCCGAATCGGGTCGATGACTGGCCTAGCCGGCATGGTCATTTCACTGGCACCTGCACTGGGGCCAACTTATGGCGGAACGATTTCTTCGACCATGTCTTGGCGGATGATTTTTTGGCTAATCCTACCAATCATCGTTATTAGCTGGTATCTGGGTTCCCATTACATTCGGATTGATCCAGCTGGTACCGGTGGTTTTGACGTTATCAGTCTAATTTTTCTGGCAGCAACCCTGTTTTCAATGGTCTTCGCCGTCAGTCGTGCCGGCAAGTACGCCATTCTCAGTTCAGAGGTCCTGGTGCCATTTGTGATCGGCCTGATCGCTTTAGCTGTCTTTATTTACTCGGATACGCACGGCCACACGCAACTGTTGGATATCCGGATCCTCAAGTGGCTGACGACCTCGCTTTCAGCATTTACCTACTTCGTTCTGCAGTTCGTCAACATCGGGGTATCCTTCTTGATCCCGGTGTACTGCCAGTATGTCTTGCATAGTTCGCCATTCATTGCTGGACTGGTACTGCTGCCCGGATCGCTGGTCGGCGCCGCAGTCTCCCCTTACGCCGGCCAACTTGCCGATATGAAGGGTTATGCACTGCCGATCATTTTGGGGCTCAGCTCAATGACGCTAGGTGGCCTGATTTTCTTCGGCATCCAGGCCGTCTTGACCGCCTGGACTGTCCTGCTAATTTACACCTTCTTGCGTTTCGGCTTCAACATGGGCTTTTCAAACACCATTTCTAACGCGATGCTTAACGTCCCACGGAAATATACGGCCGATGTCAACTCACTGTTTAGCATGATCCAGCAATTTGCCGGCTCGATTGGGGTCGGCATCGTGGCGGCGGTGATGGCCATCAGCCAGAACAACGGTGCAGGAAGTTTGGCAGCCCGTTCGTTTATTGGTGGAAAGTACGACTTCTTATTGGCGACGCTGTTAAGTGCAGCAGCATTAGTTGCGGCCATTATTAACTTTAGAATTCAGAAGCATCTCAAATTAAATATTGAAGAATCCCATTCGGCTTAAAAAACGGCACCCGCGCAGTCAATAAAGATTGTGTGGGTGCCTTTAGGTTCACTTTTTCTTATTTTGTTTTTTCTCATCTTTAATGTTGTCATTTCGCCATTGAATAAGACCGGCAATTAGCCAAATGACCATGACCGTCGTCATAATACCCACTGGCACTTTTGTATTCAAATCAATCCCTTTATAGGGTACAAACAAAGTTGTCCCAAATTCCAAACCCAGAAATGATCCCGGAAGTAAAACATTCTGACTATAATTTTGGTTTTTCATCCCCATCATCTCCCGTTGGAACATCACGCCTTTATTAACTTCATTATATTCCCGTGAACATTAAATAGCACAAACACCACCTACAAGTCGCTTTGATTGTAATTCTCCCAAAATACGCTTAAACTTATTTTGATGATTAAGAGAAATTGTGCACAACCTAATCGTCTTGTATTGCTTGTTACCCACGATTTAAAAGGGGGATTCCACTTATGGTAAAGATAGGAATTAATGGTTTTGGCCGAATTGGTCGGTTATTGTTACGTCGAATTCTTGAGATTAACGATCCTGATTTGGAAGTCGTTGCGATCAATGACTTGACCAGTCCGTCAATGTTGGCATACCTCTTCAAGTATGACTCAACGCACGGTACCCTACCGTATGACATTTCCTCAACCGATGATTCATTGGTCGTTGATGGTAAGTCCTACCGAGTCTACGCAGAAAAAGATGCCAGCAATATTCCTTGGGTTAAAGACAACGGCGTTGATTTAGTGCTTGAATGTACTGGGTTCTACACCTCAAAAGAAAAGTCCCAAGCCCATTTGGATGCAGGGGTTAAAAAAGTGTTGATTTCTGCTCCGGCTGGCCCAATGAAAACCATTGTCTTCAACGTTAACGATGACACATTGGATGCCGACGACCAAATCATTTCAGCCGGTTCATGTACGACCAACGCCTTGGCACCAATGGCTTACTTCCTGAACAAGGAATTTGGTCTCGAAGTTGGTACCATGACCGCCATCCACGCATTTACCAGTTCACAAATGATTCTTGACGGCCCTAAAGGCAAGAAGTTCCGTCCTAACCGTACCGCTTCAGCCAACACGATTCCTCATTCAACCGGTGCTGCTAAAGCAATCGGCTTGGTTATTCCAGAACTTGAGGGCCATCTCCAAGGCCACGCACAACGGGTTGCCGTCGTTGATGGCTCCGTCTGCGAGTTGGTTTCTGTGCTTAACACCAAGGTCACAGCGGACCAGGTGAACGATGCAATCAAGCCGCACACCGTTGACAATCCAGCATTTGGCTGGAACGAAGATGAGATTGTTTCATCTGACATTATCGGCGACACCCACGGGGCAGTCTACGACCCAACTTTGACTGAAGTTACCTCAAACGGTGATTTCCAAGTTGTTAAGACGGCTACTTGGTTCGATAACGAATATGGTTTCGTCTCCAACATGGTTCGAACCGCTAAGAAGTTCGCTGAAGTATCCGGCTTGAACTAATTTCAATAATTAATTAAAAAATCGTCACACCATTTATCGAAATAATAAATAGTGTGACGATTTTATTTTGCCCTGGTCAGGCTGACGGTCAAAACATTCTCTTTAGTCGTATCATAACTGGCCAAAATTCCGTTAACAACGTCCGAAGCCTTGCCATGACTGGAAGTCGAGCGATGATAAGTGTTGATCCACGTCCCCAGCGCCTCCATGCCAAATTCAAACCCTTCAAACACCCGCATGTAAGCGAGTGACTGCGGTTGTGGCGTCACAATCGTGATCTTTTGAACCCGTTGGTCAGCAATTTCCATTGTCAATCGAATCACGTCGGTGTTGAACAAAACCTGAGTTCCATTGTCAACGCTCGTCGGTAGTTTGTATTCCGGCAGTTGAATATTTTCGTTATATACCCGTGAAACGTACTCATATGTCCCTAAGTCGTTGGTGCCTAATTCTTGTGTCACAGAAATCCCCCCTAGATGTACGTATCTGAAATGTACTTACAATGATTATATATTGGTTTGGTCAAATGTTGGCAAAATTAGCTTGACCGAAAATACCGTTTCTTAAGCATCATTGCATGATAACAAAATGATGTCTGAATTTTAATTCGACGACATCAAAACGCCCACTCCAAGAATTCTCAAAGTGGGCGTTAAATAAGTATCTTAATCGTATAAATCGCTTAGTTTTTTCTGTACATCCGGATGATTAATGAACTCATCATAGGTTGTATCAGCCTTATCGATCATCCCGTTGCTGGACACTTCGATAATGTGGTTAGCGATCGTCTGAATGAACTCATGATCATGTGAAGTAAAAATGATCGAACCGGGGAAACTGACCAGTGCTTCGTTCAAAGCCGTGATTGATTCCAAATCTAAATGATTGGTGGGATCATCCATTAACAAGGTGTTGCCCTTTTGAAGCATCATTTTTGACAAGACGCAACGCACCTTCTCACCACCGGAGAGGACGTTCACTTCCTTGTTCACGTCATCGCCAGAGAACAGCATTCTCCCCAGAAATCCGCGGAGAAAGGCATCATCGTCACTGCCCTTTTCGGCAAATTGTCTCAACCAGTCGATAATCCGCTGATCATTATCTTTGAACTCAGCAGCAAAATCCTTCATCAATGCAGACATCTCAACGGTTTGCCCCCACTTAATCTCACCGCTATCCGGGGTCATTTCACCGGCCAAAATCTGCATTAAAGTAGTTGTCGCCAAATCATTCCGACTCACCAAAGCGGTCTTCTCACCTGGCCGCAGCGTGAAGGTCACGTTATCAAGGATCTTAACACCGTCAATCGATTTGGAAACCTTGTCCACACGCAGCAAGTCATTCCCCAGTGGCCGGTTCTCTTTAAACTTAATGAAGGGATACTTTCTCGAAGACGGTTTGATATCATCCAAAGAAATCTTATCCAATTGTTTCTTCCGCGAAGTGGCTTGCTTAGATTTTGAGGCATTGGCACTGAAGCGATCAACGAAGGCTTGAAGTTCCTTGATCTTGTCTTCCTTCTTGGCGTTGGAGTCTGACCGCATCTTGGCAGCCAGCTGACTGGATTGCAGCCAAAAGTCGTAGTTGCCGACATACATCTTAATTTCACCAAAATCAACGTCACACATCATCGTACAAGGCTGGTTCAAAAAGTGACGGTCATGAGAAACGATAATCGTAATCTTGGAGTAGTCGGCCAAAAAGTTTTCCAGCCATTCAATTGAATAAACATCCAGTCCGTTGGTCGGCTCATCCAGCAGCAAAATATCCGGCTCACCAAATAGCGCCCGTGCCAGCAAGACCTTAACCTTCTGCCCTTCAGTCAATTCGCTCATCAACTGTTGGTGCAAGTCTTCAGGAATTTCTAATGACTGCAGCAATTGAGAAGCATCTGACTCGGCGTTCCAGCCGTCCATTTCAGCGAATTCTGCTTCCAAATTGGCGGCTTTTATCCCATCTTCGTCGGAAAAATCAGCTTTGGCGTACAAAGCATCCTTTTCTGCCATCACGTCAGCCAAATGCTGGTAGCCTTGAATCACCGTCTGCATCACGGTTTGATCTTCGAAACCATAATGGTCTTGACTCAAGCTGGAAATTCGCTCGTTCTTATCAATGTGGATCTCACCATTACTTGGGGCCAGTTCACCCCGCAACAGTTTCAAAAAAGTCGATTTGCCGGCACCGTTCGCGCCAATCACGCCGTAACAGTTACCCGGCGTGAATTTTAAGTTAACATCTTCATAGAGTTTTTTACCTGAGAATTGTAATCCCATGTTTTGAATCGTAATCATTAATTTACCTCGTTCGATAGCCTGCGCATAGTGACGTTAAATACTCAGCCACAGTGCACGTTTCCCATAATCAAAAACAATGGCCAGGGCTTCATTCGTCCTGACCAATACATGTCTTACAAATATATCATATTAATAGAAGAGAAACAACTAGACTTCGCCAAGGTTATTAAAATACTCAACCTGAATGTCATCATCAGTGATAATCAACTTGGTGACGCTGCCGTTCTTGGTGGCAACGCCCAAATCCAGCTTGGGTGCGTAACGGTCAACAATCGAGCGGATGGTCATCCCGTGGGAGACAATCAAGATATCCTCGCCATCATGAGTATTTTGACGAATCTTATCAAAGCCGTGGTCAAGCCGCTCCCAAAACATGGCGTTATTCTCAGCATTATTATACAAGTCAGCCCGGTGAATCAAGTCTCGCGCTCGCTCCAAGCCAAAGTTGGTCAGGACTTCTTTTTCGGTGGTCTCTTGAACTTGGGCACCGACGAACTGCCACATTTGGTTGAGGTCGTTGCCTTCAAAATAACCGTGAAACTGTTCTCGTAATTCTGGATATTGATAACTGACAATGTTCATGTTATGAGGATTGGCCCGTAAAATAAGCTTCCCGGTATCAATCGCCCGCCCGGAATCGCTGGTAAATGAGGCCGCAAAATTAATCTTAGAAAGACGTTTACCGGCACTTTTGGCATCCTGAATGCCCTTTTCAGTCAGTGGTGAATCAATCCATCCCTGAACTTTATTGTAGAGATTCAAATATGTTTGCCCATGCCGAACCAAGTAAGCTGTAACCTTCGTCAAAAAATCATCCCATTTCTCAAAAATTTGCTTTTACATACCTTAAGTATAGCGAATTTATCATGGTTTAGCATTAAAAGTCACTTTGAATCTGAGAAATGGAAAACTACCGCCAGACTGGCTTTCACAGCAGGCTTCTTGTTATACTTATAGTAAGAACTGAACTTTACTTATAAGGCGAGGTAGTTATGGACACTTTAACGAATTTTGCCCCCTGGCAGCAGGCACTGTTTGCGACGCTTTTCACTTGGACGGTCACAGCACTAGGGTCGGCATTGGTATTTGCTTTTAAAACCATCCGCAGCCATGCCTTGGCATTAATGTATGGGTTTGCGGCTGGCGGGTTCTTCTTGTACTTGGCTGATAAGATTATTCCTGGAATTTATTTGAAACGGGCCAAAACAGAAGGCAGTTCTAGAGTTGCTGTTAAACGAGCCATTTTGCTGGTCTTCTCGATCACTCTGCACAACATCCCCGAAGGCTTGGCAGTCGGGGTGGCGTTTGGTGCCATTGGCGCCGCTGGTAATGGTGAACAGGCGGCGATGCTGCTAGCGGCCACGACGGTTGCGATTGGCATTGGTCTGCAGAACTTCCCGGAAGGTGCAGCAGTTTCGATCCCCCTGCGCCAAGGCGGCATGAGTCGGTTTCGCGCCTTTATGTATGGCGGTTGAGCCGATCGCTGGGGTGTTTGGGCGCCCTGTTGGTTGCTTCGGTCAACTCACTGTTACCATACGCACTGTCGTTTGCGGCTGGTGCGATGAGCTATGTTGCCTGTAAAGAACTCATCCCGGAAGCTCACGCTAGAACTAAGGAAGAATCCCACTGGGCAATCTTTGGAATTATGGCTGGATTCACATTGATGATGGTGCTGGATGTGGCCCCGGGGTGATCCATCAGAAAACTAATATTTTGCATTTTTGAATGCCACATCATTTATAGTTTAGTATATATCGGTTATTTTAGTCCGTATCGGAAATTTCCAAATAACTTTGGATTCCATCTGTACCTTGATGGCGTTTACCTTTGCTAGATAATAAACAGTATCGCCAGAACCTTGGTTATTTGAAAGCAACTTAATATGGATCTGCTTCGTCCAGTGATAACTTTGACGTAGCTTATCATTGATTCGTCTTTTTGGGCTAATTCGTATCGTGGAATTATGCCCATTATTTTTAAAATCCCTAGACAATTGTTCCTGAGATTGTGATTGAACAATGGAATCCAAGGCAAAAAATAATAACAATTGTATACAAGTATAAGTCCTATTGCGACACATACTATTGCAATTAAAATCGTTGCTTGTCGTCATTTCATATTTTCCTTTCGAGATTGCGTTATATCAACTTAACCCTATGATGTGACGAGGTACCTAATTAACCTTAAAAATACCGATAAGTCGCGGTTGCCGCATGAAAAGCCCAAAAACGATGGATTTGAAATAAAACAACGTGTCGCATTCCCAGACGATTATAGCCATATTGATCCTGAATCGTATAAATATCGGCTTGCATCGCCTTACTCAAGCCCACATCATGCCTTGGATTACATTGAAGTGCGGACTTCGGATGGCCAGAAATCGCCATTGTCATCCGAACGGCATTACTGGGTGAAATTGACAATAGGCACATAACACACAGGACGGCTCCGATCAGTATGACCAACGAATGCCAGATTTTTCTCCAAATAACAGATTTTTGAGCCAAGTTATCTCCTCCAATCGTTTAAACCCCAACCTTAATCACGCTAAATGGTCATAAGTTGGCGTTGCAATATGAAAAATCAAGATCGTATGGATTTCAAATATTGACAAATGACTGATTCCGGCACCATTAAAGGCATCCCGTACTGGAATCGTGTAGATGTTTGCTCCTAGTGCAGAACTATCGTCTGAATCATGGACGGGGGTTACTTTCATTGCAACCTTGGGATGACCAATCAAGGCGATTGTCATCCGGACAGAATTACTGGGTGAGATTGAGACCAGTAGATACAATAGAATGATCACACCTAGAATTCGGAGTAACCCACTTCTAATTTTATGTGATCGACGACGTTTATCAGGCACGGTTTATTCCTCCAAATTTATTCCGGCATATTAATTGATTCAGTGACATGATTTCACATCGTATCATTAGCAATCGATGCGTAATGAAAGAACCAGAATGAGTTCACCCTGAAATGGAATACCTATGTCGTTCCAGTTTTGTACGCATACTTACTGGAGATTGTATACACATTTCCCCCAAGTGCTTGGCTGCCATCCTTTGTATATCTGGGGTGACATGTGACGGCAGCCACTGGATGACCATCAATCATCATCCTAGCTCTAACAGCATTTTTGGCAGACAATGACATTCCAAGCAGACCAACGATAATGATGACGATAAATGCTATCAACAACTTTGTTAGAATGCGCCCTGTTTTTCCTATGTTGACCATGATTACACCTACGTTTTGATTGAACGGATATTTACAATTCAATATATATCACACCTACCATGATTTATCTTCATGCACACTTCTGGTTATACCGCTCCCAAAATAATAAAGCAACTATCAACCGTATGCATAACGGCCTGTTACATTTCATGAAAATATTTTCTACTATATATTAAATTGATACAAATTGATTGCCAATTTTTTTGTAGCAGTCTAAAAAGTGCCAGGCTAACGAACTCAACTCATCCGAGTTCGTCAGCTTGGCACTTTATTGATTCTAAGGTATTAATGATGCGGATACTGATGGCCAATCTCATACACCATCTCAGGTTCCTGGCTGATTCGGGTGTTCCGGTTCAAGCCGTCAACCAGCTTCATTTCATCGGAGCTCAATTCAAAGTCATAGATATCAGCGTTCTGCCTGATCCGTTCTGGATGCACCGACTTGGGAATGAAAGCATCCCCCCGTTGAAAGTGCCAGCGCAAAATTACTTGAGCTGCTGACTTACCATGTTGGTTGGCGATTTTGACAATCACTGGATCATCGAATATCCGTCCGCGGCCAAGTGGTGCCCAGGCTTGGGTGACAATGTGATTCTCACGGTCAAAGTCAACCATTGCCTGCTGCGACAAGTATGGATGGACTTCCAATTGGTTGACGACTGGCATTTCATTGGCCTTAGTTGCCAAATACTGCAAGTGCAGCATGCCATAGTTACTGGTCCCAATTGATTTAACCAAGCCCTGTTCCTTGAGGCTTTCAAAAGCCCGCCAAGTTTCAAAGAAATGCGTGTGAATTGGCCAATGCACGAGCAGCAAATCCACATAATCCAACTGCAGCTTCTTCAACGATTCTTCGACTGAAGCAATTGTTTGATCGTACCCTTGATTGTCTTCAGCAACCTTCGTGGTAACGAAAATGTCATCCCGGTTCACATGTAAATCTTTAATCGCTTTCCCAACCGCGGCTTCGTTCCCATACATTTGGGCGGTGTCAAACAGCCGGTAGCCGTCATCATACGCGGACTTAACCGACTTAATTAACTGCTCTTCATCAGTCATCCGATAGACGCCCAAACCCTCTTGGGGCATCGTATGACCGTCTGCTAATTTGATTCTACTGCCAATATTATCTTTACTCATCAAAGTCCTCCAATATTAATTCAGATGTTTCAAAATTCTGGCTGGGTTACCGCCAATCAGAACGTTATCACCAAATGATTTGGTTACCACCGCACCTGCCGCCACGACCACGTTATTTCCCAGCGTCACACCAGGAACGATCGTCGCGTTGCCACCAACCCAGAGATTATCTCCTATTGTAACATTCCCGGGATATTCGTAATTCTGGTTCCGTTCCTCAGCACCCAGTGGATGATTCACTGAGTAAATGGACGTGTTGGGTCCCAGCATCGCGTTCTTACCGATCGTAATCTTACCAACGTCAATGAACGTGCAGCCATAGTTGGCAAAGAAGTTCTCCCCGACCGACACCGTATATCCATAATCACATTGAAATGGGGACTGGAGGTCAACCTTCCGTCCGGTCTGATGAAAGATCTGCTTAATCAGTCGACTTCCTTGCTCAGGGTCTTCCCGAGCTGACTGGTTAAAGGCATCCACCAGCAACCGGGTTTTTCGGCGATCCTCCGCCAGTTCAGGATCGGTATTTAAGTACCGCTGTCCCGCCAACATTTTCTCTTTTTCAGTTAATGGCAATTCATTGTCCTCCTATATTATGGTTATGTACAAAATGAGGTCGAGGCAAAAGCAACTTTGTTTCAACCTCATTTTATTTTTAAGTTAAGTCCCAGCCAAAGCCTCTCTGGGACTTGGTTGTTTAGGACTTATGTTCAGTAATCTCTCGGGGTTACTCGTCCATTCACTATTACTTAATGTCGTTGAATTCCAAGCCGAACAAGTCAGCTAAGTCTTGGAATTGTGTCTCAGTAGCATTGAATGTCAAGACAGTGTGGTGTCCGCCACCATCATGGATCCATTGAGTAGCACCGGCCTTCAAGCCCATCTTTGGAGTCCACATTTGCTTAGCAACTGGCAGATGTGGGGTTTCCTTAGGTGCTTTGTTACCTTCAACAGCATAACCGATCATGCGGTATTCGGTACCAAAGTCTGAAATGGTAACATCCATTGCGTCGCCGGCACGGCCTGAGAATACCAAACGTGCTGGATCAGCTTTACCACCAATGTCCAATGGGTGAACTTCGACACGAGGCTTGTCACTGGCAATACCAGGGTCAACTTCGAGCATGTGTGATCCAAGAATTGCTTCTTTACCCTTTTGTAATTCAAGAGTGTAGTCTTCCATGAATGCAGTTGCTTGATTATGAGTCATGATCTTAACTAAGCGGTCAAGGGCAGCTGTCTTCCAGTCACCTTCAGCACCGAAGCCATAACCGTCAGCCATGAGCAATTGTGCGGCAAGACCAGGTAATTGTTCCAAACCGTAAAGGTCTTCGAAGTTGGTTGTGAATGCTGAGTAATTGCCTTTGTCCAAGAAGTTCTTGATTCCGAAGTATTCACGGATTTGGTAACGAACTGAGTGTTCGTACTTGTCCTTGTCGTTATCGCCTTGAACAAATTCATATTTGCCTTGTAATTCCTTGTACTTGGCATCAATATCACTTTCAGAAACAGCGTTAACTGATTCTACCAAGTCGCCAAGTGCATAGTAATCAACGGTCCAGCCAAATTGGATTTGGGCTTCAACTTTGTCACCTTCAGTAACAGCAACATTTCTCATGTTATCACCGAAGCGGGCAACTTTGATCTTGAAGCTTTCGTCGTAGGCAACTGCGACATCTTCCCAGTCAGCAATTTCGTCTTGAACTTCTGGATCACCCCACCAGCCATAAACGATCTTGTTGTGCTTTTGAAGACGGGCATTGATAAAGCCGTATTCACGGTCACCATGAGCACTTTGGTTCAAGTTCATATAGTCAAAGTCGATGGTGTCGTATGGAATGTGATCCAGGTACTGGGTTGCCAAGTGAAGTAATGGCTTTTGAAGTAACTTGGTACCACGGATCCAGTTCTTGGCTGGTGAGAATGTGTGCATCCAAGTAATGATTCCGGCAACTTTATCATTGTAGTTAACATCTTTCATTAATTGGGTGATGCTGTCTGCAGTGGTTGCGACCATCTTGAACACAATTGGGTAAGGTAATTTACCTGAAGCATTTAACTTATCAACCATGTCTCTGGCATCTTTTTCAACGGATTTTAATTGTTCTTCTCCGTAAAGATGTTGACTACCAGTAACGAACCAAAATTCATAATCAGGTACTTGTAACATAGTTTTCTCTCCTCTTGATGATTTATTAAATTTTAGACACTGTGTCTAAAAGTGGTTAACTATTTTGTGGTATCTGTTGCAACGTCCTCCCCGGAAGCCTTGTGAAGATCAAGTTCGATCTCTTCAAGTGACTTACCACGGGTTTCAAGGAACTTGCTGTGGCATACCCAAATGGCAATTCCACAGATGATCGCGTAGAACAGGAACGCATTGTCCAAGCCCCATGAGCTCAACATCATTGGGAATGTCAGGGAAACAACCATATCAGCTAACCAGTTGGTTGCTGAACAGAGTGATGTTCCCAACCCACGAATGTTCAATGGGAAGACTTCACCAATCAGAACCCAGGTAACGGGTGCCCAGGTTGTTGCGTAAAAGGCAATGTAGACAGTCAGTGCAAGGGCACTTACAATGGCGGCAACGTGTGACCCGTTATCGAACTTAAGAACAGTGTACATCACAACGAGTGAAAGACCCATTCCGGCAGCACCAAACTCAAGCATCTTTTTCCGATCAACTTTATCCATCAGTAACATGGCAACAACGGTCACGATAACGTTAACAACACCAATTCCGATGTGGGCAAGCAACGCAGCGATAACTCCCCAACCAACATCAGTAAAGATCGTTGGTGCATAGAAGATAACACTGTTACTTCCGATAACTTGCTGGAAGATCGCAACGCCAAGTCCAGTAATCAATGCTGGACGAACGCCTTTACCAAATAATTCCTTCCAGCCGCCAACAGGCTGCTTTGCAGTTTCAGTGATTTCAGTAAGTGCGGTATCAACAGCTTTAACATCATGCTTGTTGGTGTCCATCAAAACTTCTTTGGCTTCATCAAGCTTACCAATCTTAACCAAGAAACGTGGACTTTCTGGTAGGAAGAGCGCTCCGAAGAATAGAATGGCAGCTGGTAAAGCGGCGAAGCCTAACATCCAACGCCAGCCGGTATACATGTGAGCAAATGAATAGTTCAAAATGTAAGCTAACAAGATACCGATCATAATCATCAGCTGGAACATTGTTGCGACGGCACCATGCATACTTTTTGGTGCCAACTCGTGCAGATAAGCAGGAATCAAGGCCGATGTAATACCAACACCAATTCCTAAAATAACACGGGTTCCAACCAAGATTTCAAAGTTAGGCGCAAATCCTGATGTGATCGCACCAATGAAGAAGATAACTGAAGCCCAAATCAGTAACTTGCGACGTCCGTAAGTATCCAAAAACTTACTGGTTGCCAAGGCACCAAGAATGGCACCAATCAAAACTGAACTAACAACCCAACCTTGTTCCCATGGTCCTAAGTTTAATTGCTTTTGGATAAATAGGATCGCACCAGAAACCGACGCAATATCATATCCAAACAGCAAGCCGCCTAAGGCTCCAAACGTGTATATAAAGCCATTATTTGTGACCTTTTTCAAAACGAGCACCCCATTCGTAATTTTATTCTAACAATTATTGCAAAAACTTTGTGCGCACCTGTAAACGGTTTCTGACATCGCTTACAAAAAGAGCATAAAATATTTATACGCATAAATCAAGATATATTTTATTTGTTAGCATAAATTTTTTGCGGAAAATAAAACACGGACGGGGAATCCGCCGTGCATCACCTCCTTTCAATCGAAGTGATCTCAAAAAAATATTTTTTAAAAGTCAGCTTAAATCGGCTTGGTTGAAGCCCGAACAACCAATTTCGAATCTAAAATCTTTGAACTGCCATCCTTACCATCCAGCATATCCAATAATAACTGAGCCGCGGTGTGCCCCATCTTTCGTTTGGGATGTTCCATCGTCGTCAGGGTTGGATCAATATATTGAGAAATTTGATAATCATCAAAGCCGGCAACCGAGATTTGATCTGGCACTGGAATGCCCTCTTTGCTTAACATTCCAATGACCTCAATCGCCAATTGGTCATTATAGCAGACGATTGCAGTTGGCAGAGCGTTCATTTCAACCTTGACGCGGTTCTTGATCTTCTCCAAGACATCGTTAATGTCATCACTGGAACGATACATCATAATATCGCCTGAGGTTGAAACGTTTGGATGAGTTTGGTAAGACTTGATGAACCCGTTCATCCGGTGAACCCCCTGCAAGTCATCAACTTGAAAGACGCCTAATACCCGTTCGTGACCGTTATCCAGTAAATAGTCGACCAAGGCCTTTTCAGCCTCGGTATCATTTGTTTCAACGTAAGGGAAATTCAATTGTGGATAATGCGCATTAATGAAGACTGCCGGCTTACCAGAATCGACAATCATCTGATACACGTCGAGGTTCGGGTTGTCCAGGGTACTTTTAGTTGGTTCAATAATGAAGCCAACGACATCATTGTCCAGCATATTTAATAAATTGTGGCGTTCTTTTTCATATTCATCGTGGGTATTACCGATTAGAATCGACAACCCCTCATCAGAGATCACCTGGTCGATGCCATTGATGATGCTTGGAAAGATATAGTTGGCAATGTGTGTGGTGACCACACCGACGTTTTGATTCGAGCGATCAGATGACACCTTGTTATTGATCCAATCATTAACGTACATGCCGCCGCCTTGAACACGGTAAATGTAGCCTTCATGTTCAAGATCACCAACTGCACGACGGACCGTGTATCGACTAACCTTGTACATTGCCATCAACTCAGACTCGGTAGGGATCTTATCGTTGATCTTATATTTCCCGTTAATAATGTGTGATTTAATGTTCTTCTTGACCATGACATACTTTGTTTCCATGATGCGATCCCCCCGCGTTCAAATTGATGAGTGTTCTACGTTAGCATTAACAAGCCAAAAGTAATGAAGACACAGACAATTGCCCAAACAATAAAATGATGGTTAGGCTTCGTCTGATCCTTCCGTGCAAATTCATACATTCCCATGAAGATAAAGGCAATAATTAATAAATCTGTGACACCTGATAATCCATATAATAATGTTTTCATTGTGTACCCTCTCGTGGTTCGTTATAAGACTCCAATAATAAAATATCATACTTTGACAATAATTAATATAGAGTTATACGGATAAATTAAAAAATTGGTATTGCATCACCGTACAAAAACATATTATAATACAGATAAAAGCGGTTTCACAACCGTAATTTATTTTCGTAAGGAGAAAGATGCTATGAATACCAAGAAAGAATTGTTCGATCAATTAGATGGTCAAGACATTGAGAAGTTCACGATTACCAACGATCACAACGTATCTGTTTCAGCGATTACCTTTGGGGCAACCTTGGAAGAATTTAATGTTCCTGGACCTGATGGCAAGCCAACCAATATCTTAGTCAGTGTCCCAAGCAGTGAAGAATTGATGAAGAATCAATATTTCTGCCAGGCAATCGGCAGAACTGCCGGCCGGATTTCTAATGGGACGTTCAAAATCAAAGGTCAAGAATACCACGTTGATTCAAATGAAGGCACCACGACTTTACATGGTGGCCCCCACGGATTTAATACCCAAATCTGGGATGGTGCATTTGATGGTGACTCAATTGTCTTCACCAAACATATCGATTCTTCTGAGGATTCATTCCCCGGCAACATCGACGTTAAGATTACTTTCTCACTGAACAACGATAATGAATTAACCGCTACGTATTGTGCCAAGAGTGACGCTGACACCCTGTTCAACCCAACACAGCATATGTACTTTAACTTGAGTGAAGACGACAGCATCAACGGCCAATCACTTCAAATCAACGCCGACAAGTACCTTGAATTAAACAAGGATAAGACCCCGACTGGTAAGAAGGTTGCTGTTGATGATACATCATACGACTTCCGTGACAACCAAAACCTCAAAGTCGGTATCGCCGATATGAAGGCCGAAGTTGGTCACAGTTATGATGAAGTCTTTGAAATTAATGACCATCAAGACGACGAGCCCGTCGCAACCTTGTCCGACCCTGAAAGTGGCCGCAGCGTTGCCATTAGTTCCAAGCGAAATGCGCTAGTTGTCTTCACGCCGGATGATTTAACCGGCACCAACTATCTCCGCGGAAAAGGCGGTCCGTACATGGCAATCGCTTTGGAAGCCCAAAACCTGCCGGACACCCCCAATCATAAAGACTTCGGTGACGTAACGTTGCCGGCTGGCGAAGAGAAGACTTACAGCATTAAGTACAAGGTTGAATTCTAACCCCGTCATTTAACTCACATTTCTCAAACAACTCAAAGAGCTCCAGATAAGGACGAAATTGTCCTTATCTGGAGCTCTTTATTGTTGAAAATTTCACTTGTTATTCAATCGCAATGTTCAAAACAATCACCCGTTCTATGAGCCTTAAAGGGCTGCTGCCACATCCCGAACCATTGCCAATTCTTCGTTAGCTGGAATTAAGAGAATTCTAGCCGATGAATCTTTGGTACCCAAATCACCAGGCTTTTGCTGGTCGTTGAGGTCGCCGTCCAGCTTGATACCGAAAATCTCCAGCTTTTTAACAACTTGCTCACGGACCCATTTATCATGCTCACCAATCCCACCGGAGAAGACGATAGCATCAACGCCACCGAGTTCGGTAATGTAGCTGGCCGCAAATTTAACGGTGCGATTAACAAACATATCCAACGCTAAGTGGGCACGGTCATCGTCAGAATCCTCCAAATCACGCATATCAGAAGAAACACCAGAAACACCGAGCAATCCGGAACGTTTGTTAAACATATCAATGACTTCATCGGCACTGGCCCCCATCTTCTTCATGAAGAATGGAACCAAGGCCGGGTCAACATCCCCCGAACGAGTCCCCATCACGAGCCCATTCATCGGTGTGAAGCCCATTGAGGTGTCGTAACACTTACCATCCTTTTCAGCCGCCACAGAAGCGCCGGAGCCCAAATGAAGGGTTACTAGTTTGGCGTGATCATTCCCCAAAGCCTTTTCAGCTTCTTGGGTAATGAAACCATGGTTGATCCCGTGCTCACCATAACGACGGATGGTAAATTTCTTGGTCAATTCGTAGGGAATCCCGTAAATCGAATTAACTTCTGGAACGTCTTTGAAGAACGCACTATCGAAAATGGCATACTGATCAGTCTCCGGCAAGATTCTGCGGATGATTTCAATATATTCGGCTTCCACCGGATTATGAATGGGGGCAATGTCACCCAGTTCAACAATTTGGGATAGGCTATCATCGTCAATTCTGACAACTTTATCAAAAATGTCACTGCCAGCCACAACTCGGTTACCAATTGCGTCAATATCCCGAAAATGATCGATGACACCAAGATCCTTGAGACTGTTCAACATAATCCCGGCAGAACGTTCGTAGTCAATCTTATCTTCTTCAGCCTTATAGACCTTACCATCGCCATACTTAATCTTCACCTTGGAGCCGGGCATGTTCAGCCGCTCAACCTCACCGTCAGCAAGCACCTTTTCTTTGGGCATTTCAAATAATTTAAATTTCAGCGATGAACTTCCTGCGTTGACAATCAGAACTTTGGACATAATCAGTACCTCCGTTGTTTTATTGGATATTTTCCATTCGAAATGAAAACGTAACCACAACTAAAAGTATACTATTTGTTGCGAGCTTGTGACAACATTAGCTATTTTAATTTTCCAAATAGAATGATCTGTCTGTTAAATGCTTTTTCCAACAAAAAAGTGCCCAGCCTTCTGACCACGGTTGGCAGAATTAGCTTGGCACTTTTTAATTTGTTACTCATCAATATCAGAAAATTCACGTTGATAATCTGCAATCCCCTCGTACTCCTTTGAGAGGTCACGGCTGAGGCGCAGATAAATCGGCATCAGGGTTCGATAACGTTTAAACACGTCCTCATTAGGTTCATAAACGGTTTGCTTACCCATATACTTCTTAATGTCTTCAAGATTGTCTTCCAATCCCAATGCCATCTTGGCAAGAAACATCGCTGCCAAACTGCCACTTTCATAAGATTCCGGAATCACAATATTGTGTTCAAAAATATCGGCCATCATCTGGGTCCAAAGCGTTGAGCAGGCAAAACCGCCGGCAGCCAAGACCGCTTTGGGTTCGCCCGTCACTTCTTTAAGCGCCAAAGTGACTGAGTACAAGTTGTACATAATCCCTTCCATGACGGCACGAATCATGTGTGCTCGGGTATGCTTGCGGTTAAGGCCAAAGAACTACCCGCGGGCATTGGCATCCCATAACGGTGCCCGTTCACCACCAAGATAAGGATGGAAAATCAATCCGTCTGAACCGGCAGGAACCGTCGCGGCAATTTTTGAAAGCATATCGTAAGAATCGATGTGCAGTAATTTGGCTGCTTCCACTTCGCCGCCAAATAAAGAATCATGCGCCCAATTCAGTACAATCCCGCCGTTGTTGATCGGGCCGCCGACCAAGTATTTTCCCTTCATGACTGGATAACAATACAGCCGGGCTTTTGGATCAATCCGCGGTTTATCAACAAACGTTCTAACAGCGGCCGAGGTTCCGATGTTGATAGCTAGTACACCAGTTTGAATGGCACCAACGCCAATCGTTGATAAGGCACCATCCGTGGCGCCCATGACGAAGTACACATCCTTATCAATGCCAATCACTTTGGCATACTCAGACTTAATTCCCTGAAATTTATCAGTGGTGTCAACCAATTCGGGCAATTGCTTTTCAGTAATCCCAGTCTCTGACAAGGCTTCTTGATCCCACTGAGACGTGTTCATATTCAAAAGCCCAGTCGCTGCAGCCATCGAAACTTCCTCTTTCAACACGCCTGTGTATTTCCAGATGATATATTCTTTGATGCCCACCCAATAGGCAGCTTGGTTGAAAATTTCGGGCCGCTCATTTTTGAAATAAAGCAGCTTGTAGAATGGCCCCATGGGATGGATCGGCAGTCCGGTTCGCTTATACATTTCCATGCCGCGACCGTTCTGCTTGTACTCGGCCGCATACTTCTGTGACCGGTTGTCGGCCCATGTTAAAGATCGGGTGAGCGGCTTTAAATCCTTATCAAGTGCAATTAAACTGTGCTGTTGAGCCGACCATGAAATTGCAATGACTTTCCCGTCCGTCATGTCGGCTTTTGCGACAACTTCCTGCATTGCGGACACAGTGGCATTGAAGATCTCATCCGGATCCTCTTCGGCCATATCAGGGGTATCCTGGTAAAGCGGATAACCCTGATTGGCTTTGCCGTAAACGTTGCCATCGGTATCATAAATCAACGCTTTTGTGCTGGTGGTCCCAACGTCAATTCCAATAATATAGTCCATAATAATCTCCATTTCAACTTCAATGTTACTTTGGTCAATGCGACGCCAACGACTTGGTCAGCAACATCTCAGCTTAAATCTAGTCATCCAACGTATGCGTCAACTCACGGACCGGACGCTTACCAGCAACAATCGCCTTAACATCACTGACACATTTTTCACCCATGCCGTGAAGACATTCATATGTGTAAGCGGAAGTATGTGGGGTAACCAAGATGCGGTCGTTCTTCAAGAATGGATGATCAGCTTTAACTGGTTCAACTTCCATTGCATCGGCAGCGTAGCCTGAGAGCTGGCCTGATTTGATTGCGGCACTAATGGCATCTTCTTCAACCAGCGCACCACGGGCATTGTTACAGATGTAAGCACCCTTCTTAAGGCTCTTGATGGTCTTTGAATTGATCATATGAAGACTGGTGTCATCCAGTGAAGCATTCAATGAAATGTAGTCACAACGGCTAAGCAAAGTTTCAAGATCTACTCGTTCAACGTTATTGTTGGTAAACCATTCCGGCTCAGTTGCGGGATGCGGATCGTTAACTAGGACAGGGCCGCCAAAGATACTGAACAATTCGGCCACTCGGCTACCAATGTTGCCACAGCCGATAACCTCAAATGTCTTACCACTGAATTCATTACCCATAAATTGGGCACGGTCTTCATAACGACCGGCACGTTCACGTTCTGATGAAGGAACAACCTGGCGAACCAGTGCCATCAAGTTGGCTAATTCATTTTCAGCAACTGAATTACGTTCAACCTTTTGTGGCACAATGGCAACTTGAGTACCGTGCTTCTTGGCTGCTTCAAGATTAACGTTGTTAAAACCAATTCCATGACGTGAGATTAACAGAAGGTCATCCTTGTTATCAAAGAATTCTTTGTTAAAGAAAGGCGTCACACTGGCAATAATCACGTTGAAGCCGTGAAGCTTTTCTGCTAATGATTTGCCGTCAATATCCGTCGCAGCATGAATCGCTTAACCGTCCCAATTCCTTCCAATTCTTTCCAATGTTCAGTAAAGACCTGTCCGAAACTGTTTGAATTAACGACCGCAATATTGTATTCCATCATAAACTCTCCTTATAAAAATTATTAAGCGTAGATTGATTCTATACTGATATACTAGTTTCATGTGAAGTTCCTGTCAATCCATTTTTCAACGAAAATTGATCGCACACTGATAAGTCTTTGAGTCCCCAACACCGAGGTGCTGGTTACCTTCCTTATCACCCAATTCAACAAGATCACCGTACACATCTGGTAACCCATTGAAGGGTTCAATGCAGAGAAATGGCGCATCAGCACCTTCTTTGGTCCAAAGGGTCACATGGTCAAAGTCTGAAACGTTGACGGCAACCGCATGCTTCGTATCGTCAGAATATAGTTTCACCGTCTTAATCCCTGTATTCTTGATAATAATCAGGCCGTTTTCAAACATGTTGTGGTCGAGTTCCACAATACCATTTTGATAATTGACCAGCTTGACTACTTTCCCTGAACGATATGGATTCGGCTTTTTGACGATTTCATAAGTGTCTAAAGATTCTGTTGCTGGTGCAAGGTCCAAGCGGTAGTCATTAAATGATCCTTCACCATTAATTGGCACATTAAAAGCAGGATGAAAGCCCAAGGAATATGAAAGATCACTGCTACTTTTGTTAGCCACCTTAAAGCTAACTGTCAACCCAACGTCTCTCAGCGCAAATGTCACCACAAGTTCGAACTTAAATGGATAATCCGTCATCGTCGCTTTATTTGAACGTAGTAACAATTGAACTTGGTCATCTTTGATGTCGATCACTTCGAAATCCTGATCGCCGGCAAAGCCATGCTGCGGCATTTCATACTTTTGACCATGGATTAAATAGGCATCGTCGTTTGACCGGCCAATTGCAGGGAACAAGATTGGTGCATGCTTTTCCCAAAGGGCGTTATTCCAAATGTAGTCAAAGTGATCCTGATTGTTATACAGATGGGTCAATTGAGCACCATGTTCATCAATCTCTGCCGTGAATCGTTCGTTCGTTATTGTTTGCATTCTCTTAACTCCTGCTTAGGCTTGGTCAAAGAAGTGGAATTGGTCATGCGCGTTATTGTAGGAAATGTCTTCAACAATCTTACCCAAATAATCTTCATCATCAGGAGCTTGACCACGCTGCTCCCATTCACCGATCACGTTGCACAATACTCTTCTGAAGTATTCATGACGTGGATAGGATAAGAAGCTGTCCAAGATCTATGATTTTTGATATACTTCTATGTAAAAAGCGAGTTTAAGCTATGAAAAATTATCCCAGCAATATTACTCGGCAACAATTTGAATTAATTCGACCAGCTTTAGAAAATTTTCGTAAGCGAACTAAGCCTCGAAAATATGACCTCTACGAGGTCTTCTGTGCGGTCCTATATGTCTTGAAAACCGGCTGCCAATGGCGTCAAGTCCCCGGTGATTTCCCAGAATGGCGGTCAGTTTACAACTATTACAAAATTTGGTCAACTAAAGCTGAGCCTACGGCTGATTCTTTATTGGAACAAGTTTTAAAAAAATTGTCATTGCTCGGCGAACTTACCAAGGACGTTCAGCTTTAACTTCCTTTATTATCGTTGACGCTCAGAGCGTCAAA
>NZ_BDGB01000104.1:0-49301 GCF_002157585.1 Lentilactobacillus parakefiri | reverse complement strand
GTGCAGGTTGCGAAGCGCAATGAGTTGCATCGATTCGAAGTCATGCCCCAACGTTGGGTAGTCGAACGATCTTTTAGTTGGCTAGAGAATTGTCGGCGACTTTGGAAAAATTGTGAGCGTCAATTAACCACCAGTCTGCAAATGGTCGTTTTAGCGTTTTTAGCACTATTACTTAAGAGATTTTAGACAGCTTCTAAGAAACTTCGTGAATCAGTCAGCATCCCAACAAAGTTAGGCAGCAAGCTTTGTTTAGCCATAATTGTCAGCTGCCGCTTCATACCGTCAAAGGTATCGTTGAACCACCAGGCAGCACCTAATTGAAGCTTTTGGACACCGTCTTGTTGGAAGTCACCCATACCCGTTGCTAATTGCATCCAGTCATTTGGATTCAATGAATAGATGATCATCTTTGGAATCTGATCTTGTTCTTGAGCATCCATGAGTAATTTCATGAATTCTTGAGCCAAGTCAGGCTGAGTTCCCATTGAGTCAAAGCCACCGTCAGTACCGAAATCCTTGAGCATTGGTTTGTTGGCATTTCGGATGACGTTCATGTGGAACTGCATGGTCCAGTTAAATTCTTTATTCAAGTGCATCAAGGCTTCAACCAACATCGTCTGATACTGGTCAATTTCAGTCTTGGTCAACTTCTGATTGTTGCGCGCCTTGTCGATGATCTCGTTCATTTCATCATCTGATGCTTTAACAAAGTGGAAGAAGTTCAAACCGTGATCAGAAAGGCGGCCGCCCAGGCTTTCAAAGTACTCAAAGCGCTGACGGAGGGCGCCAACCAGACTCTTAAATGACGTAATCTTCTTACCTGAAACTTTTGCCAATTGATCAAGATAGTCGCCATAACTGTCAGCAGTCAAGTTGAATGCCTTGTCTGGCCGCATTGCTGGTAATACCTTGAAACCATTCTCAGCTTCGTCTTCCTTAAGCAACTTGTGATACTTCAAATCAGAAGCCGGGTCATCGGTTGTGCAGACAACCTGAACGTTGGAACGCTTAATCAGGTTGCGTGGCTTAAAGTCATCCGTTGCCAAGAGCTGATTGGCCTTTTCCCAAATGGCGGATGCGGTCTTGGTATTAAAAACATCGTTAATGCCAAAGAATCGGCGAAGTTCCAAGTGAGTCCACTCAAACAGTGGGTTGCCAAGGGCTTTTTCGATGGTTCCCGCCCAAGCGAGAAACTTTTGGTAATCGTCACCGTCACCAGTAATCAAGTTTTCGGGAACCCCGTTGGCACGCATCAAGCGCCATTTGTAATGGTCACCAAAACTACCTTCATTAATCCAAATTCTAGAAATATTTTGATAATTCTTGTTTTCATAGATTTCTTTGGGATCCAAATGACAATGGAAATCAATGATCGGCATTTTTTCAGCGTGATCATGGAACAATTTCTTTGCCATCGGGGTTGTTAATAAGAAATCGTCATCGAGTAATGACATATTTTAAGCTCCTTAGTCAATTTTTTTAGCGTATTTTGTAAGTGTGGCTTCAAGTGTCTTCCGAACCGCGCCAACACCCGTAATCTGTGAGGCAAAGTAATCTTCAACAACTTCTCCCAAACCAATTTCGTACAAGTCATGGCCAAAGATCTTCTTGTTGGACAAGATATCTTTCAAATGGGCGTGAACATCCGTCTTTTCACCAAGCTTAATGTCAGAAACCTGAGGCTGCAGTTCTGATAACATTGGGTCACGGCTTGGTTCAAACGGCTTGCCCTGATCATCAATTGCCATCAGATAACGGCACCAAGTGGCCAGAACAAGTGGGATGAAGTGTAAATCTTTCGGATCACGTTTGGGGTCATCAATGTAATGCTGAATGGTCACACCGTATCGAACCGATAACTTCTGTGATGTATCTGAAGCGATTCGCTGTGGCATATCAGGAATGTATGGATTAGGCAGGCGCTTGTTCACCAATTGATCGATGAACGTCTTTGGATTAATCACCTTAGGATCCTTCACGACAGGCAAGCCTTCAACGTAACCAATTTGTTTGATTAAGTTGAACATGTCCGGATCGCTGACTTCTTTGGCAATTGAATTGAAGCCAAGCAGACTGCCATTAACTGCCAACGCAGTATGCAGTGGATTCAGGCAAGTCGTTACCTTCATTTCGTCGGCATCATTAACGGTGTCGCGATCAGTTAAGGTAACCCCGCTGGCTTTATCCAATGCGGTCGGCCATTTGGAAAGTCATCTTCAATCACCAGGTAATGAACTTCTTCAGTATTGGTGAAAGCGGCAATGTTGGTGTGTCCCGGGGTATGGAAAATCTGGTAATCATCAAATCCGTCTGCCTTGAGCTTATCTGATACAGCATCCGATGGATTAGGCGTGATGCGATCAATCATCGAAAGTGGGAAGCTGACTTTGTGATCATCCTTTAAATAGTCAACAAAGTCTGCCGGAACAGTCCCATTCTTCTCCCAACCTTCAGCAATTGTCAGAACACTCTTTTGCAGTTTTTCACCGTTTTGAGAAAAGTTGTCAGTGCTTAACAATGCCATTGGGTATTTACCTGCCTTAAAACGGGCAAACATCAGGGCTGTCAATGAAGCCATATTATTTTTAGGTGCCTCGGGACCATTCTTAATATCATCTTGAATAGCGGGCAGTAAGTTTCCTTGACTGTCCCAAAGGTTGTAGCCTTTTTCAGTAATTGAGAAGGTTGCAAGCTGCAAGGCAGGATTTTCAAAAGTCTTGAACCGTCGACTCCAGCCCTCTGGATTGCTTTGGTCAAAAAACAATGCGTCGGCAACTGAGGCAAATAATTCTTTTTCGAAATTCCCATCTTCATGGGTAACAACCCTTAAGATCCGATCGTTGAATTTTTTTAAGCGTCGTTAACGACATCCTTATCGTGGGTTTCAGCAACCACAATTCCAGAATCGAGATCGCCTGATTCAAGCAGCCGATCAGCGATTGCTGCATGGAAAGCCCGGAAGAGATTACCACCACCAAAATGAACCCATTTGGTCGCACCTGTTTTTTGATTAATATCGTAGGTTGGAACTTTAATCCCTGCGTCAGTAAATGCTTGTTTATTATTCAGGTAATCGTCAGTAATTTTTACCATTAATGAAGCCTCCTGTATTCCGTTGCGTGAGCTAAACGTAAAGCGAACAACTGATTCAAATGATAACTAATACACCAGTCTGTTGAATGCGCTTTCGGTTTTATTATATTCTGATATATCAGATTGCCAATACCCCAGTTTTTTCAACGATCTTCGTTAACTTTTTCACCAAACTATGCTAATATTATGGTATCTAAAGGAGACTTATTATGTTGGATAATATGCGCAGCGACGCTTACAATGAAATAAAATATCGAATCATCCACTTTGACTACATTCCAGGACAGAAGATTTCCGAAAAGCTGATTTCCCAAGAACTTAACCTTGGTCGGACCCCTGTCCGGGAAGCCATTATCCGAATCGAACGTGAAGGTTTGATCGAAGTAATACCTCAGAGCGGCACCTATATCACCAAAATTGATATGGCAGATGCCAAAAATGCCCGCTTCGTTCGTAGCTGCATCGAACCCAAGATCATGGTCGACGCCGCTGTCAATATTTCCGATGATGACGTGACGACGATTCAGAAAAACTTGGATGAGCAAAAACAAACTGCTTTAAAAAACGAACCCGATAATTTCTTTGACTTGGACCAGGAATTCCACCACGCCTTCTATAAAGTCGTGAACAAGGATACGGTATGGAACTGGCTGCAGATTAACAACACCCAACTCAACCGGTTCCGCCGCTTAAGATTGAAAGAAACCGAACTGGATTGGGACACGCTGACCAACCAGCACAATGCTATTTTTGATGCAGTCAAGAACAAAGATGTTGACGACTTGAGCTTTTTAGTTACTCAACATCTGCATTTAATGCTGCTGGAGAAGCAGAAGGTTGTCGATGCTTATCCGGATTATTTTAAAAATTAGAGTGGAAAATCAAGCGGTTAGTTTCCACGTTTCAGCAAAATAACATTCAAAACCACAAAGCACGACCCCAAAATTACCTGCCCAAAAGCCAAAAAGAATCAGACCATGATGAATGCATCTTGTTCATTAATGATCTGATTCTTTTTGACCAATTGAGTCTGAGCCATCGAAACATCACTCAAAACCAGAATAAACCTGTGAGTCCCATCACAACTCCTCACCGATCAAATCAGTGACAATCTTAGAAAAGATTTTCTCTGATTTTTTCGTCAATTTGTTTAACTCCCCCATGAATCCTATAATAAGAATATACATATATAAGGGGGAAACTATTATCACTAAATCTATTAAAAAATATCGAAAAACGCATTGGTGGCTGTTAATCAGAGCACTTTTGCTTTCGCCACTCATCGTTGGTTCTACCGGGGTTTATGGCATCTTTTGGTCAGGCTGGGCACTGCTACCAGCCTTTCTGCTCAACGCTATCTATTGGTATCGATATAACCGAAAAAATCAATTTTCTAATTACCGGGATCAAATCTGGGCTGTGTTAGTCGCTTTTATCTATTACTTTGGTTCACTCACCATCATTTTAGCGGCCGCTCACTATAGCTATTTAGATACCGCGATTTATTATCCAGCATTTATCTTTCCATATAATTTTTCGGCAGTCGCGGTTGCGGTTGGACTGTTCTATCATCATTTAGGCTGGATGTTCGTTGGGACGTTCTGGTCTGCGGTGCTTGGCATCCTTACATATCAGTGGCAAACGCATCACCTGCCAAAGTTGCACCGTATCCAAGTTGGCGGTTTCATTGTTATCTTTTTGGTTAGCCTGTTGCCGCTATACCAAAATTTTGCTAACAATTTAAAATACACGGATACATCTGGGACTAGTTCATTAAACTTAGCAAAGTATCAACCATTCAAAAACCGCAAGGCCCTTGCGACATTAAATCATCCAACAACGCTTCAAATACAATCGAAGTTTCCGCGCTTAAATGGTGCGACTGCCCTTTACCCCATGTATTCGGCTGTCGCGCAAACATTGTATACTGGCGTGTCGGCGAGACAAGGATCACAGCTGGTCAAAGTAGATTCAACACCTAAAGCGTTTAATAGCTTGTTGAAGAAGCAATCTGACGTCATTTTCATGGCCAAGCCTTCAGCTGCCCAATTTAGAGCAGCCAAACAACATCATGTTCATTTAAAGCTCACCAAAATTGGTTCTGAGGCATTCGTGTTCTTTGTCAATCAACATAATCCTGTCGATAATCTTTCACTCAAGCAAATTCAATCGATTTATCAACGTCAAACCATCTTCTGGTCAAGCGTAGGTGGCAAATTTGCCGCTATTCAGCCATTCCAAAGACCAGAAGGATCCGGTAGTCAGACTGCCATGGAACAGATGGTTATGGCTAATAAGCAAATGGCCAAGCCACTGCGCTACCAGGAATTCGATGTCATGGATGGTGTCATTGACGGGGTTGCCGGCTACAATAACCGAACTAACGCCATTGGCTATTCATTCAGATTCTTTGCGACCCAAATGATGCACAACAAGCAAGTGAAACTACTCAAAATTAATGGTGTTTCCCCAACGGCCGCTAATATCCGCAATGACAAGTATCCTTTGACTGCTCATTTCTACGCAATCACCGGTACCCATCCTTCCAAAAATTCAGAGCGACTTATCAACTGGTTGACAACTAATGATGGCCAGGCCTTGATCAACCGAACCGGTTATGTGGGGCTCAAGTGAGTGATAAAATATAGCCAATGAACAAAATGAGGGGGACAATCGCAATGACGCACAAATTCACACTAGCCGTTGTAGCTGCATCTTTGCTGACAGCATCGATCATTTCAATCCAGTCAGCACCCACAGCAAGTGCCAAAACCACAATCAGAACGAACAAAGCTTTTAAGAAAACTTCATTTTTAACCAATACCAGGAAGTCCGTGTACGTCTGGAATGCCCGTTACACCAAAAAGATTGCCAATCTTAAAAATTACCCGCATACCAATCTCTACGCCACTAAACGAGTGACAATCCGCACCAGTGACTACTATGGCAGTTACTACTACGTCCGAAGTGCCAATCACAAGATTAGCGGCTACGTCTGGCACGGCAGTCTGGTTCCCGGATCTTACATCAAAGGCGGCGGCTATCGCTACCCAACCAAGCATGTATTAATGTCAAGTACGCCGTACAATAAGAAGGACTGGTCCACTTCCGGAGACATTGGTCAAACCGGCCGGATATTTGGCGTCATGAATGCAACTTCAATGAAGCCATACCTCAAGGTGCCAACCACCAGTCAGCAAAAGCAAGTCATCAATTTCCTTAAAAAGAAGAATTCGAATGTCCCAAAGATGATTGAAAATCGGGTTACCAGGGGTGTCCGCATTTCAATGATGAAACTATATACCAGCGGCAAAGCTGTTGAATTACCGATGATTGAAACATATCCTTATCATTATTGGATGGACGTTAATTCATTCTATCCAGTTCTCCAACTCTCCAAGCTGCCAAATCGAGCAAAGCCGATCAAAACCTATAGCGATGCCAAGACAGTCACAACGGTCTTCGGCTCTCGAACCTACGACTTTGAAGATCCAACCGCCCAATCCACCTCGAACATGGAGGAAGGTCCTATCACCAAGGTATACGGCAACGGTTATGGTCCTAATCACGACCTGTCATTAGTTGATTGTCGGGATCGATTACGCTATGTGACGACCAAAAATATCATTAGCATTTCCAACAATCAGCCGACTTTGCGCGACGATATCTGGTATGTGGCACCCTCGTATCAATTTGTCAGTATTGGCGGCCATGAGCAGAAATTAAGGAATTTGATTGATACTTCACAATCGACTGATTATCGATATGTTACCCCCAATGGTTTCACCCAATACAAATACGAGAACAACAACTGGAATCCTAAATTTGGTCTCAGCTTCGATTTTCAAAAGAACGGTGACGTGAAAGTCACAATCCATCCATTGTCTGGCACTGTTGCTCATCCCAAAACCGATGGCAATCCGCAGACGATTGCCACACTCACGGGTGCGAATGCTGATGCTGAGATGATGACTTATTTGAATCGGTCAGCCAGTTGGTATGATCAGTATTTAGAATAGAATAATACTCAAAACAAGCGCCCAGAATTTGATCTGGACGCTTGTTTAAACACCGCTAAAAAGTCGTTTAGGACATCATCATGACACAAAATAATCTCAATAGACACGATAACCGCCAATATCAAGCTTTTCGGCATCAATTACATGTGTGTCAATCATTGCGTTATAAATTGCCCTACCAAAATAAACACTGGATTTCGGATCAAAGTGGAACTGGTCTAGCAGCGTTCCTTTCTGCATATCGATCACATGTACATTGGCATCCTCTTTGGCAATCTTTAACAGTCCGGCTTCTACCTTGGCGTCGTACTGTTCGGAATTGTGGCTGACGGTCCCACAGAAGATTGGCAGATCCGGCTTGTTGACAAACCCTCGGCAAGCTTTAAAAACAGCCTTTAAGTTCTCATAGTAATGATAAGCGGCTTCTTCTGAAAATGATGCCCGATCACCCTCGCCTTGATGCCAGAGCATTGCATCAACATCTAATCCTTGTTCCTGATTTTTCATGCAAGCGTCAAGAATTTGTTTGAATTGGAGCAGCAGCGAATTGCTCGGACTCTTCAGCCGATCGATTTCCGTGGTCCAATGATTGTACCCTTGGTGACCGCCCTCGCCTGTTACGGCAACTGATGTTCCACCTTCAGTACACTTCATGACGTATAAATCGTAATGAGCTAGTTGCGTTAAACAATAGTGTGTGACTAAATCAAACCCCCAGCGGTTATCTGACAAATCGCTGACTTTAATTGAGTCTTGGAATACGCCCGCTTCATGATTTGGCGTGTAGTTACTGCAGTAGTGGCAGTTAGTCAACGGTAGTGATAACGGCTTCGGCAGTTCCGCAATTGGAACTCGCCCATCAATATTTGATTGCCCAGCTGAAATAATTGTTAGTGGTTTTCGGTTCGTTTCCATTTCTTTCTCCCTTCCGATCGTTAGCCCGTTAACATCAATGAAACGGGTTATAATTTGTCAATTAGTCTTTCTCGTAACTTCTTTGCAAGGTCATCGTCAGATAAGGCCCGCACAGTTGTCCAAAGTGTCATCACTCGAGCTTCACCAGGTGCCTTGATAAAACGTCGTTCCCAGTCATCCTCATCGGCAGTATCGCCAAGGGTTCTTAAGTAATGACGCAGGAATCGTAACTTGATCGCCGTAAGTGGCATATCATCATAACCATCATTCTTATAGAAGTCGTACCATTTGGTTGACTTGTGATGGCTTTGAGCAACATTAATGTCGTCCATCGTATGATAGGCTTCATCGGCAAGCAGGAACGGCTTCAAATAATCGTCATCCTTCTTGGCTACCATTGATAATTCATAAGCTTGAATAACGAGATGAAGTGTCTTAAGGCCGTCTGCTTGATAGAGCGTAATCAAATATAGGTCCCCATAAAGGGTTTTAGCATCCTGCTCGTTCAAATTCAACATTAATTTTTTAAAATTTAACACTAATTCCGCCCAGTCGGGAAGCTTTGACGTGATCATCCCGTCAATCTTCTTGACGCCGTCAGCTAGTGAATCGTTACCAACGATCCAACCTGCGTCGGCCATTTTATTCTTGCCGCTTAACCAGGTTTTGATGATTCGTCTGATAATAAATGGTGAAAGCTCATCACCGGCAGTTTCATCGGCATGGGTTCCGTACTGGACAACTGACTTCCAGTAGTCCTCATACAAGGAAATAATTTCTTGTTGATGCTCGGAATAATAGTTATTGACGTAATCGTTCAGGATCTTGTCGTTAGTCCGAGCTTTATAGCCTTTAATCCAGGTTTTGGCGACTTCTCTGAGATAAAGGATATGTGGCTTGATGTTTCCAGTATTAACTAATTCAAGGGTATCCAGTCCCTTGCTTCTAGCCTTCATTAATTCAGATGACACAAATTCTGGGCTGTTAGAAAGTAATCCCAAGAAGTTTGAGGCTTGCAAATCGTGAAAGGCAACGTGGTAATATAGGCCACGCTTGCGATGGTGTGGATTTGGGATATCCAATAATGGCGAACGCGGATTATCCAGACCTTGTCTTCGGGATACCATCTTGCCATAACCACTATCAGCCCAGATTTCAATGAGGTCATCAGGGACATCAACCAACCCCTTTTTATAAAGGCCGGCTAATTCGCCATAAACGTTCAGCGCCATTGGAGCTCCGGGATCCAATTCTTTAATCATGTCATATTGTTCTTTGATAACGCCATTAACAACGTCGGCAATTGCCTGGTCATCCCATTTTCTGCTGGTATCATCTTCCCAAAACGGTTTGTCACCTTGGCCACGGAATCCCAGGCTGTAAATTGTTGGTGTGCCTTTTTGTTCGATGATCGCATCATGCCAAAATTTTCTAAACAAATCAGGATACTTTAAAAACGATGCTTCCAATTCTGGATATTCACGGGCAAACATCTTGGCACCAAGTGGTTCCGCGTGGTGCTGGGCAATCGTCAAGCCAAACTCTTTAGCCGGCACACGGTTAGTTTGTGACTGAACGTCAGTACCAGGAACAATCACATTACATCCGGCCCGTAAAGCCGTCTCGAAAACTCTTTGCCAAACGTATCGTTGAGAATCATGATCCTTCCAGCCACGAATAAGTAACTCATCATTCACGAACCAACCACGATATTCTGTCTGATAGTTCTGCAGGTGCATGTCAAAGTTGGTCCACTTAACGTTTTTTTCAACCGCTGATACTGTATTCATCCAGTACCAAAAATCATCAATCTTCAAAACATTCCTAGAAATCGCCAAGGCACCGTACATCACACCAAGTGAAGTCTTCGATGAAACCGTAACTTTGTCAGGCGCTGTTAGAGAGATTTGAAAATCATCGCCTTCAACCGGTGCTTTAGGATCAACGGTTAAATAGATCTCGTTATCGGTATCTTTTTCACTCGTCACTTTTTTGATATCACGTTGAAGGATTTCGCAGGCATACTTTAATACCGAATTTCGGAAATCCTGGGCAACAACTTGTGTTCCTTGTGAGATTGTAAATTCTTTATTAGACAATGTTTTCTTCCTTTCTTAGGTCAGTGATCAGTGTTTCCTTAATTGTCCTCAGTCATTACTAGGAACCCCTGCGACTATTTGGAAGACATCCGCCAATGACATATTCTGATCGGCAAACTTTTTGTTTAAAATTAACGTCCGAAAGTCCTCAATGGACATCCGTTCCTTTTCCTTGGAGGGCAGTGGGACACTTGCGTTACCCGTTGCTTGGTTCAGCCCCGTTATCAAAGTAATCACGATATTGTCATTCTTGTCCAGCTTGGCAACATAATGCTCGTAATACGATGGAATATCGTAAGAGCCTGTTAATTCGTCATGCTGCGTAAAATACTTAATAATGAAATTCCGAAATGTGTCTGGGGATTTTAGTGCATCCTTCCAGTCGTCATTTACTTCTGTCATTAATCCAGCTTCTTTCTATATTGACGTTATGTGACTTAGAAGGTTATCGAGTCGCTAATGAAACGAGACTTTGGGTAATGATTGGATCGTAGAACAGTCGGTAACCATCAGCGTTGGGATGAGTGCCCGTTCCGCCAACCGAATGATTGCCACCGTGAGCATCAACTTTATCATATGAATAATCATGCTGATATTGTGGTAGAAATCCGTTCAGGTTACCCTCGTTGTATAAGTCGGCAACCTTAATTGACCACTTGTGAACAATTTTAACCGAAACGTCGTGCATAATGTTTTGGACCCGCAAATCCCTAGCCGGAGTTTTGTGAGTTGCAACATATAGCAACTTTGCACCCTGATACTTTGTTTCTAACATTTTACAAATAGTCTCTAAAGCACCGCAGTATGTTCTGGGGTCTAATTGGTCTTGATATCCATAAGTGGCCTGTCCCATCACGGATGGATCATCAGTTACAGTTGCATAGGCGTCATTGGCAATTGAATCAAATACAACAAAGTCTGGGTGAGCCTCCGGTGCTTTCTTGATCTGGTCAATGATGTTGTTAGGATCAGTTATCCGAGAAGCGGCGCCATTGATGCAAAACTTTTTGTACGACATTTTGTTAGCTTTGCAAATATCTTCAACAAAACTTGTTTCGGCTAAATGCCCATTAACCACACTGGTACCAAACGCAAACAATAATTTTCCAGAAAGTACATTTTCTGTCAAGGTTATTTCCTCCATTGATGTTCTTCGAAGCAACACAAGACGACCACCCAAGGTACATGCCTTGCACTAGTCGCCTTGCAGCTTAACGATTATTCAGTTTATTCTTTGTGATCATCAGAATCAGGCACACCGGCAACTGTCTGGAAAACATCAGCCAATGACATGTTCTGATCAGCAAATTTCTTATGAAGAATCAGATTTCTGAAATCTTCAATACTCATTACTTCCTTTTGCTTAAAAGGCAGCGTAGAAGTCGCATTCCCGCGAACTTCATTAACACCAGTTACCAGCGTAATCACGATTCCATCATGACTATCTAGATGCACCGTGTAGTGTTCATAGTACGATGGAATGTCATAGGATCCAGTTAATTCCTTATGATCTTTAAAGTAACTAGTAATAAAGTCATTAAATGCTTCCGTTGACTTCAAAGCTTCTTTCCAATTGGAATTGTCTTTATCGGCCATATCGAGATCTCCTTTCAATTAAACATTACATTTTGGAGTTATTGTCAGGTAAATCATTCTTTTTCCAGAATTCAATTGAATCATACTTAACCCCGGTCAAATCTTCACAAACGGCCTTTGTATGCGGATCAACATCCTTCATGCTGCCGCCCTTTTGCAAGCGAACTAATTCAGCAGCAAGAATCTTGAAAGTTTTTTTGCTTAAATGGAATCGGCTGACAAAGAACATTGCCAAAATAATCATAATACCGACACCGCCGGAAACAATAAACGTAATCATATTAATGGCACTTTGTGGTTGGGTAACTGCTCCACTAGTTGATTGACGGAAGTGAGCGAAGTCTAACAGATACCCAGCAACAACCCCAGCAATTCCGACACTAATTTGATTAATGAATGTCATAACTGAAGCAAACAATCCAGCACGGTTCTTACCGGTAACCAACGTATCCAGATCAGGAATGAATGGGAATGCGTTCCATGGGGCAAAGTACAGAATGTACAAACCAATTTCGTAAAAGACCATCCCTACAATTAACCAGGCCATTTCACCTGCTGGACGAACGTAAGCGACGAATCCCCAATCAATTGCACTAATTAAGATTAATGAAAATCCAAACAGATCAAGGGCTCGATAGCTAAACTTAGTAATGGCAAATCCAGCAATAATCGTGACAGGAATCGATACAATACTCAGTGATTGTAAGAAGCCAGATGTAGCGGTTGTTTTACCAAGAACATAAACTATATAGTAAACAAACACAGTCGTAAATAGCTGAGCAGCAAAGTAAGAACTCAAGTAAATCCCCATGTGAAGGCGGAAAGTTTTAATTCTGAAGGTTGAGAAATAGTTCTTTAATTCAGATTTAAGGTTTGGCTTCTGCCCATTATTTTCAGCAAGTGCTTCGGCTTCAAGCTTCTTTGCTTCACTCTTGGTAACAAAGTGCTCCCAAGTTGAGTGATAAGTGATCAAAATCAAGAAGAATGTCACAACTGAGAAGATTGCTTGCATCAAAATATATGGTTCTGGAGAAGTCTTTGGGAAGTACTTAAACAAAAATGCAGGAACAAACTGTGTCAGCATGTTGCCTAATCCGGCAATAACCATTCGACTGGTTGACATTTTGGTCCGCTCGTTGAAATTCTTAGTCATTTCATTGGGTAAAGTTTCCCAAGGAATTTGTAAGGTTGACATTAAAACAGTCACAATCAGATAAGAAATGAGATAATACCAGAAATTCATTCCGGCAACCCACATTGTGATCGCAATTAATACTGATGGTGCGGCGATCAAAATGAATAGGTGTCGGCGGCCAAACATCCGACCAATCTTATATTTGTAAACATTATCAGAAATGTTTCCCATAACCAGTGATACAATTGCATCTGCAACCCGGCCAATCAGGAAAATGGTTGCACCTTGTCCAGCAGTCAATCCACAAAATGTTGTGTAAAAAGAATATCAGCCAGGCAGCAACTAATCCCTGCATCGAAATACTAAAGAACGAAAAAGCGCCAAATCCAATTGAGCGAAAAATTCCAATTTTACCACGACTCTTATAAATCCGTTTGTTGGCATATTCATCCCAACCGTCGTGGACGA
Organism: Lentilactobacillus parakefiri; assembly: GCF_002157585.1. Lineage (GTDB taxonomy): Bacteria > Bacillota > Bacilli > Lactobacillales > Lactobacillaceae > Lentilactobacillus > Lentilactobacillus parakefiri. The sequence goes on along the minus strand of NZ_BDGB01000104.1, from coordinate 35,976 downwards.
CTTGTTTTTGATTATCCATCATGTAACCTCCTATAATTACATAAAATTGTGTATCCGTTTACAATCCGTTGTAAAAAAATTCAGCTAGATATCTGCATACCCACCTACCGAATGCTTCGCGCTGAAGTGTCCAATGATCCGTAGAGCCTAGGATTCTAAGATCGAAATAATAATTGCTAAAACTGGCCACATCAATCGCTCACCATTTGAACTTTTATTACAACTAAAATTGTAAACGCTTTATAAGACACATTCTTTGCATATTTTGACATAAATATTGCAAAAACAAAGGTGATATATCAGAGCTGATTAATATTGCTAAAATCATAAAGCCGTGGCTTAGATAAGATATCTTATCAGCTCACCAACGATTCGATGGGCTAATTTTTCATACCCGATGGGACTATAGTGGGTACCGTCTGGCATGTAGCGCTCACTATTAGCCAAAAATGGTGATATACCGCTTACGTTGAATAAATCAATCACTGGGATACTGAAATGATGACATATTTCAATCATTGCGGCGGTATACTCACTCTGAGTGTTACCAGCTTGATTCTTTTCAAAGGAGTTTGGATATGGCTCTGTAGAATGTGCAAATGATGTCTTCGTCGCAGTCATAAATATTAGGGTGGCAGTCGGATAACGATTATTTAATCCATTGATGATCACGTTGAGAGCCCCAAGAAAAGTATGTGGATCCGATTCTTGAATGCTTCCAAGCGGAACATTATTCACGAAATCGTTAACGCCACCAAACACAACAATGTAATCCGCTTTATCGTCCATGTCTGAGTATCGCTCAACAAAGCTATCATCACGCTCCTGGCACTGAGCAATGCGGGAACCTTTCTTCCCATAATTATTTACTGTCTTGAATGGAATCAGATCCTGTAAATGTGCGGTCCATGAAATCGTATTCCCGCCGCCTCCTGTACTGTCATCACCCCAAGTTGTTGAGTCCCCAAAGCAATTGATAGTCTTACCTTCAAAATAGTTGTGGTCTAACAATGTTGCATCTCCTCTTTTATTAACCACTGATAACTAGCATATTACATTTACTTATCAGCAAAAGTCCTGTACAATGGCAATTGTAAACGCTTAATAACGCATATTCTTTGCTTAATTTGACAAAAAGATTGCAAAAAGGCAGGTAACATATATGATCATAGATTTACCCTTAGATGGAACTCTCCCAACAGATGTTGTCTGTTCACACAACCGGAGCCGTCATCACGACAGCCCCTTTCATCAGCACACTGACCATATTGAACTAATCCTGTTCATTTCAGGTGATGTCACGTTCTATACCCCCCACAAAGCATTTCCCATAAAGCCAGGTTATCTGATTGCAATTCCAAATGGTGTCTGGCACCGCGTGGTAACAAAAAATGCAGATCCTTATGAACGAATTTTTCTGAACATCAAAGTCAGTTTGATTAATGAACTATCAACTCCAAACACTAATTTGCTTGATTGTTTTAAAACTAATAAATCTGAAGACGTGAATATTCTTAATCCAACTCAGGACTTTATTGACGATTATATTGGTTTTTGTGACCAGCTTATTCCGACATTGGACAAGAATGAGTATGGTGATGACGTCAAAACAAGAATCCTGCTGTCCCAAATTTTGCTACTTGCAAATAAAGTTCGACCTATTAAAAATCAGCCCAAAAATGTGATGCCACCATTTTTGGAAGAAGTAACATCTTTTATAGACGAGAACTTAGCTAACAATCTAAGCTTGGCTGCATTTGCCGATCAATTTTTTATGAACCCAAATTACCTCGACCGCACATTTAAAAAGTACACTGGCTTGTCAATTCACCGATATGTCGTTGAAAAACGCATTGAACTTGCAAAACAACTTTTGCGCAGCGGTAAGAGTGTAACGCTGGTGTGTGAAAAGTCCGGATTCAGACATTACAGCAACTTTATTCGAACATTCAACACTATTGTCGGGATTTCGCCCGGAAAGTATAAAAAGAAGTATCGAAAATAAACTCGAATTCTCTATTCTGAAAACGTCTGCCAACAACACATCGAAACATTTGGCTTCCTGCAAATACTCCTCTTGTGATCTCCGCTTAACCAAATAACGGGTAGCAATGTGCACAACCCGCACATTACTACCCGTTATTCTTGTTTTACTACTACCTAGTGGAAACGTGCGCCTGCAGCCCAACCCCTAACGTATAAGAAGAAAAGGCCAACGATGAACAAGTTGATCATTGACCTTCTCTCCTTATACACTAGTATTTTCAATATTACCTAGCAGAAACACGTTCCGATGACCCTGAGCCTTAACACGTAAGTAGAGAGTGGGTATTAATGAACAAAATACGTCCATCAATACCCACTCTCTACTTACGCACCAGGCCTGTGGTACTACTATTATCTAGCGGAAACGTGCTATTCAAGCCAGCTTTCTCCGCTTAACGGAATAACGGGTAGTAACGTGCACAACCCGCACATTACTACCCGTTATTCCGTTAATGCTCAAAAGCTAACCGGCTTGAAGAGCACTCTTACTTTTTCATATCCATCGCATGGCCACCGAATCCGTGACGCAATGCTGATACGACTTTACCTGTGAATGTATCTTGTTCCATTGAACGGTTACGTGCGAACAATGAATCGGTGATAACTGGAACTGGGATGCCTTGCTTGAGGGCTTCTTGAACAGTCCACTTACCTTCACCTGATGAGAACATCTTACCTGAAATTTGGTCCAGGTTAGCATCGTTGGCAAATGCTTCTTGTGCCAATTCCATGAGCCAGCCACGGATAACTGATCCGTTAACCCAAACTTTAGCAACGGCTTCGTTGTCGTAGTCATATGGGCTGTGGTCCAAGACGTCGTAGCCTTCACCGATGGCTTCCATCATCCCGTATTCGATACCGTTATGAACCATCTTCAAGTAGTGACCTGAACCTGGCTTACCAGTGTAAAGGTAACCATCCTTTTGTGAAATTCCTTCGAATAATGGCTTGATGTGTTCAAATGCTTCAGCACTGGTACCGCCAATCATGAAGTTACCACCATTAAGGGCACCGTTCTTACCACCTGAAGTACCACAATCGAAGAAGTTAATGTCTTTGTCTTCAGCAATCTTACCATGGCGAATTGAGTCTTGATAGAATGAGTTACCACCATCGATCAGGTAATCACCCTTTGAAAGAAGGCCAACTAATTCAGTAACAGTTGAGTCAGTGGGCTTGCCTGCTGGAACCATGATCCAAACAGTGCGGGGTGCGTCCAACTTGCTGACAAGATCAGCGTTGCTTGAAGCAGGCGTTGCACCAGCTTCTTGAGCCAACTTGATGTTTGCTTCGTCCAAATCAAATGCAACAACTTCGTTACCGTTACGGATCATGTTCTTAACCAGGTTAAGGCCCATTTTTCCGAGACCAATCATACCAATTTGCATAAGTATTGTACCTCTTTCGTCTTATATATTAGTTAGTTACTTGTCTACGAACTTATTATATATTTTGAAAAGAATTTTCGCAAGCATTATTGATAATTATTTTCAAAAAAGTCGAATCTCGTTTAAAAATATGATGAAAGCCCTTTCCGTGTACTGATATACTGGGCTTTAACATGAAAACATTTTTAAACAGACGCATTCACCGATAGGCACCCAATTGAAAATATTTTACATATGCAGTTTGAATCGTCGCCACAGCGCGGTCACTACAAGTCCCAACAGACCAGTAATGGTGATTATTATTCCAGCTAATAGTCCCCTAATATGATAGTTAAAAGCAACTTGATGTTCTCCCGGGGTCAATCGAACACCGACTAATCCGCCAGCAACCTTCTTGATTGCCTGAGGTTGGCCGTCAACCTTTGCCTGCCACCCCTGATCATACGGAATAGTCAACACGAGGGTTTGAGCTCGACGACCGACCTTCAGGTGTCCTTTGAAATGAGCGCCATGTTCGTTAAGTTGGCTTGGACGCTGCAACTTAAACTTATGCTTGTCCTGATAATCTTCGACCCGTCTGAGTTTAGCAAGATCAATCCCACCAAGATCATCGGCAACGTGATGCAGTTCCTTTTGAGAATAAATCGTCAATGTTAACACTTGGCCTTTCTGCATATTCCCCAGCGGAATCATTTCAGTCCCCAGCCCACTGTACAATTTAGAAAGCTTCTGGCCATTAATGTAAAATGCAATATTGATTAACCTCACCTTGGGAATGTACAAATAGTGAGGACCAGTGGTATTGGCACAAAACTTCACTTTATACTCAAAAAAGTCACGATGAACGAATCTGGCACTGCTAATTGGCGTCGGAGCGAACACGTATTGGCGCTGATTACCGGCAGTTGCCTGAACAAAATAGTTTAAGTTATCAAAAGCGTGGTTTTGTTTCAATTTAAGATGTTCAATCTGTCGATTTGCCATGAAGCCCAGACCAGACGTCCGCTTTCGAATCGTCAAATGATTGCCGTAATCCCCCAAAACGTCGTAATACTTTAGACCAAAGAAATAGTCGGTAATTGCCGTTCCTCCAAGCATGTCAATTCGCCGGATATTTCGGGTCGAAAACCCCAGATCACCCAAAACGTGATGAGTGTGGGCATTTAAGGTCGAACTATAGGAACTGATCCCATGGTTGCGATATAAAAACGAGTCATTATAACCGCTATAGGGAACCTTAAATAAATCACGGAATGGTTTATCAATAATCAAGAATCGATAGAACCCGTCATTTGATTGATACCGCTTCTCTACGCTTCCAATTAACTGAGCCGATTTGGCGTAGGTTCGTTCAAAGTTTCTTTGGTTGCCAAGGGGGGCACCCTCAGTCGCAATCATAAAATTCAGACCTAGTTCAAATGCCAAGATAATCCCCAAAAAGATCCGGCTAATCGGGCGCTGCTTACCGACACCAATCAAAGTAATGGTTGTCAGAAAAATGAATCCAACCACAAAGCCAAAAATAATATTACGGACGGACAGTTGGGGAATATCAAAGCGAAATTCCATCAATTTTCGTCCTTCAAGGTTAGCAAGGACATAACCAATCAAAATGGCAATGCCCAGACCAACGGCGGAGCGAATTAACAGTCTCTCGTCACTAAAAGTGCCCTGCAGGTAGCCCTCATAAGTCACCATAATAATCGCAAAGCTAAATAGGAAAACCATTCTAAACGGGAAACCTGCAGGTTGCTGCATCATGTGCCAAATGGTGTTCAACGGCAGAAACCACATTCCAACAAAAATTCCGCCAATCAAAATGCCCGAAGCCTGCTTATCCCTTTGACTGACCATTTTTGAGAAAAAGTACACAATCACGCCAATGATAAACAGCGAGCCGGTAAAGAAGCTCGGATTATGAACCAGGCGCCCAGCAAAATCATTGCCGCCAACCCCCAGATTAACTGGAAAACTGAGGCCGAACGTCCCTTTAAACAAGAAGTTAGCAGCTGACAAATCTTTCTTGCCGGTTGCCATCATCGAAATGGCCGTCGGAATCAGAAGCACGGCAACACTCATCCCCGCCAAAAGTGAATACCAAATAAACCAGCGGATCTGCTTTCGCCTTACCTTCAAGCTTTGAAAAAACGGCAGTGGATAAGGCTGATTCTTTTTAAGCAAATACGCCATGTAAAGAATGTTGAAGATGCAAATGATGTAGCCCATGTAGAAGTTGGTGAAAATAATAATCATCAAACTAATCACATAAAGCCCTGATTTCCCATGGTAATAGCCCTTTTCGAGTCCATAGACCATCACCGGCAGCCAAATGAGGGCGTCGAGCCACATCAAATCATAAAAGTACATTGCGACAAAACCACATAGGCCGTATGCCAGGCCGCCATAGACCGCCATTAAGTCATAATTGTGATACTTTTTGCCCAGGAAAACACTCATAGAAATGGAACATAAAATCAGCTTGATCCAAATAATCAAGTCAATCGCAATGGGCAGTTGGGCATTGTTGAAAAACAGAATAATCAAATTCAGTGGACTCAACAAATAGTAAGCATAGATCGGCACCAAGCTGTCCCCAATCGACATGAGAAAGGAATACCCGGAGAAGCTCAAATGGGTCAATTGTCGTTTTAATTCGGCAAAGAACTGCAGATATTGCGTCGATAAGTCACTCACCAGCAGGTTATGGCTGCCAAACGGTGCAATTCCGATCACCACGAATAAGGCACTGACCAATAAAACTGGGATCAGCACCGCCAAAATATAAAAGGATCGTTTGTTATGACGATCAGGTTGCGACAACATATTCATCCACCTCAAATTTGACTTCCGATGCGCCGGAAAATCGATTTGACACTTAAATCTATCTTTAATTATAACTTCTGAAGTTCTTAAATCACTCATTAGAAGTATTGATTTTAGGAACTATTAAAAAACGGGCGTGTTTTGTTACACTTGACCCCCTTAACCTGTAACAAAGCAGCCGATTATGGTGAATTTATCATGTGTAGTCGCCTGGTTGGTAAATATATCCGATAAATCAGCATCTTTTTTCAAGATAAATTACCACAACCATTGCCGTCCCCACGCGACTCACACAGATATGAAGAAAGTGTGAAATTTTTCTTAACATTTATGAAACAATCCTGATACTGGTTGGTAGCATTCATTTCATATAATAGTTCTTGTAAGTTTTTCGAGGAGGACTATTCATGACATTGAAATTCAAAAAAATAGCCGGCCTATTAATGGGTGCCCTGGCAGCATTTACTTTTGCGACAAACGCCTCAGCTGCCAAGACGAAGATTGCTGACGTTTCCCAGTATCAGGGAAGCATCAATTGGAGCAAAGCTTCCAAGCAATTAAAATTTGCGATCATCCGGGTCCAACATGGTGATACCGGCGACGCAGATTTCAGAATTGATACTCAAAAAGATATTAACGCTAACGGCGCATATAAATATAAAGTACCATTTGGCCAATATGGTTACGCAGAATTCAGCAGCGTCGCCGATGCCAAAAAAGAAGCCAAAGACTTTTACAAACGATCAAGTTCCAAAGCCCGTTTCTACGTTTTGGACAATGAACATCGAAAAGGTAAGGGTTCGGAACAATCATACGTTAACGCTTGGCTGGCACAGATGAGAAAGTTAACCAATAAGCCTTTGGTGTACTACTCATATCAAAACTACGTGAACGTCCACAAAATCAACTATTCCAAGTTTGATGGTTCATGGATTGCGAATTATTCCGCTAAGCCAAATGTTTCAACCGATCTTTGGCAATATACTTCCAGCGGCCGTCTAAGTGGTATCAGTGGCAACGTTGATTTAAGCAAAGTGGTTAACAGCTCAACGGTTAACTCATGGCTCAAAACAACGTCTGCCGATGCAGCTAAGCCGACTTACTTCACGTCACTTCCAAGTGACAAGGCCATCACCACTTCCAAAAATATCTATCAATATCAGGATGTCAATTTCAAGAGTCGAGTTTCAAAGATTACTGCTGGCAAGAAGCTTTCAGTTAAATCAATCACTCGTTCAAATGGTGGAGCTTACCGGTTCCAACTTTCAAACGGAAATTACATCACAGCTAATAAAGCATACGTAACTGACTAATTTAACCCAACGACGAAATATAAAGGAGAACTCATCTTGTCACACAGTATTATTAAATCAGCTTTAAAACCCTTGTTGTTACTCGCAGCCTTGTTCGCATTTGCTGTATCTGCTTATACCTCAGCTAATGCCGCTAACGCAAGTTCTTCAGACCAGTCATATTCAAAGGTTCTGAAGGTTGCCAAGAAGCATCTCGGTGCCAGCTATGTCTACGGTGCTGTTGGCCCAACTCACTTTGATTGCTCAGGATTCACTAAGTACGTTTACAATAAGTCCATTAAGAAATCAATTCCGAGAACTGCCCAGGCACAATACAACGGCACCAAGAAGGTTTCAAAGAGTAACATCAAAAAAGGCGATTTAGTATACTTCGGCGGCAGCAAACACAGTATCTCACACGTTGGGATGTACATTGGTAACGGGACCATGATCGACTCCCAAAACCGCGGTGTGATTACTGAAAAAGTTTACTCCCCATGGTGGCACGTGGTTGGCTTTTCACGCCCAGCTACTTTAAGTTATGATGATTAGAGTGGCACACAAGGCGTTTTGATCCCAGAATTTAAGCCAAGAAGCGAGTTATTCCTGTTTTTGGAATGGCTCGCTTCTTGGCTTAAATGGCCGGGATCAGCCGATTGTTCCACGTTTTGGCTAGATAACAGTGGAACTCAATAAGGGCCAAGGCATAGCTGACAAATAGCTATGTCTTGGCCCATTTTTGTTTGGTTGTGGTTGATGCTAGAAAGTGCTTTGCTTTTCTCTAGTGAAAACGTGCTCTGAGGGCCTGCCCCTAACTTCTAAGAGGACTTTAATTAAAGCCCCAAAACCAGGGGCTTCAATCAAAGTCCTCTTAGAAACCTGGGCAACCAGCCCTTGTCGCGCTCTGTATTAGAATGAAAACTGATCCACTACCTCAAAGGTAACGTTCTCATTAGCCTTCAATAACTTGGCAACTGGGCAGGTGTCCAAGGCTTCGTCGACCATTTGTTGTGCCTGTTGGTCATCGAGGTCGTGGAATAAAATCTGACAGCGAACGATAAATTTGTAGCCCTTATCGTCTTTGACATTGTCTACCGCTGTATGGATAATCGTGTCGGGCTTAATCTTATGACTACGCTCAACTAACCCAATCGTGGCGTTAAAGCAGGTACTTAGAGCAAAACCGATGAATTGTTCCGGGTTTACTTCCTGGGCTATCAATCAATGAACTGCTTACGCCGAGAGCTAACCCCTCGTTACCACGAACGAAACTTTCACCAACTAATCCATGTTCATTAACAACTTCAGTATGATAAAGTGATCCGTCAACAGCCATATATAATTCCTCCTATTTAACAAATCCAACACTTCATTCAACAACTTAATGATATGTGATTTAAATCGGTAAGTCCATCAAACAGCACTTGCAATTGTTAACGCTTACTATGGCAATTATTTCCCCATTCCCATCACATTTTTGATACACTGGACGTTGGCGCAAAAAATCGAATGAAAGAAGGTTAACCATATGCCCGCAAAAGAAATGAATCTAAAATGGCTGATCATTGGTGCAATGTTCAGTAGTGTCGGTATGAGCTTTGTCTGGCCGTTAACCAGTGTCTATCTCCACGATCGACTGGGCGTTTCTCTAACCCTGATTGGTGTGGTGCTGCTGTTCAACTCACTTGCCAGCGTTCTTGGCAGTTACCTTGGCGGGTACTTGTACGACCGCAAGAACCCCTATCACCTGCTAATTGGTGGTGTTGCCGCAACGACGTTCACCCTCATTTTGTTGGTATTTTTCCATGGCTGGCCGGCATTTGGGATCATCCTATTTTTTAACGGTATTTCCGGCGGCTGGAACGTGGCTGTCGTCAACTCGATTGGAACCAGCATCAGATCTCAAGACAGCCGCTACGTCTTTAACATGCTGTACTTTGCCCAGAACTTGGGGATCGTGATTGGGACGTCATTAGTTGGGTTTATTTACAGTATCAGTGTCACGTTAATGTTTGTCGTCGCTACTGTTCTGTTTATTGGCTTCTTACTAATTGTTATCCTTGAATTCAATCCGGCTGCCAGTAAAGCCCGCAAGAAGGTTTCTGATACAGAGAAAACCAGCTGGTCTTCCAAAAATTTACCAAAGCATAACGCAATCATGCTGTTTGCCTTTTTCCTGTCATTATTCATTATTTGGATTATGTATCAGCAATGGGTTTCCAATCTATCTGTCTACATGACCGGAATTGGGATTCCCTTACGAAATTATAGTTTCCTTTGGACCATTAATGGTGGTGTGATCGTCGTCAGTCAAATTATCATTAATTGGATTTCCCGTTACCATGAAAATATGATTCTAGAAGTCTTCTTCGGTGTCTTGTTGATGTCATTGTCGTTTGTGGTCTTAATTTTTGCCAAAACCTATCCATTTTTTGTACTGGCAATGGTCACTTTGACGATTGGTGAAGCAACCGCACTGCCAACCATTCCAGCATTGGTTAACACACTGACGCCGGTTGAAGCCAAAGGACGTTATCAAGGACTCATCCAATCCTGGGCATCGGCAGGACGAGCTCTGGGTCCGCTGTTTGGTGGTTTGGTGATTGAGATGTCTTCGTACACTGCCCTCTTCATCATCGCCACCGGGGCCGTTTTATTAGTCCTGGTGGGGCTAATTGTTCTGTGGAACACGCTGCACCACAGTTTGGTGATGTATCGATGAAAATCTGCCCAATAATAAAAGCTTGCTGACAAAAAGAAGAATTTTGTCGCAAGCTTTTTTGCATGTCATTTTTCGTTAACTATTTTTTCCAAGCTGACTATGACGAATCCCATAGCTAAAGTAAAGCACCAGTCCAAATGCGAACCAGATTCCAGAAGCGATCCAAGTTTCAGCCTGCAATTGTGACAGCATCAGCATGCACAACAAACCGGAAACAATCGGCAGGACTGGATACCACGGCACTTGGTAGCCATGGTGGTTTTGAATTTCTTTATTCCGTCGTAGGGGAATAATCCCAAATGAGACGAACAGAAAGGCAATCAGAGTCCCAATGTTAACCAGGTTGGTCAGTTGTTCCAAAGGCACGAAACCACCCATGAAAGCAATGATGATCGTAATCGTAATCATACTGTTTCTGGGACTGCCCTTTTGATCAAGCTTACCGAGAAATTTTGGCAGCAGGCCATCCCGACCAATCGAATAAATCAACCGCGATGAACTGTAGATCATGGTGACCATCATCGTGAACATCCCTGCTAGGGCACCCAAAGAGATAATTCCGGCAACCCAGTTTAAATGAACGAATTGCAGCGCAAAGGCAACTGGGTCGGACACGTTTAATTTCGTGTAAGACACCATTCCGGTTAAAACAATTGAAACCCCAACGTAAAGGATTGTCGCCACAATCAAAGTCCCAATAATTCCAATTGGCATGTTCTTCTTGGGGTTCTTCACCTCGGCAGCTGAGCTTGAGACCGCATCAAAACCAAGGTAGGCGAAGAAGACGGCAGCCGCGCCACCAAGCACCCCACCATGGGCACTATGCCAGCCAAACGGCAAGAATGGATGCCAATTACCAGGCTTGATGTAGAAAAGGCCTACCAAGATGAACAACAGAATGATGCCGATTTTTACAGCGACAATAATATTATTCAAACGCACCGATGAGCGCATCCCCTGATTTAACATCCAAGAAATCAAGATGACGATAATAATGGCGATCAAGTTGCCATAAGTCCCCTGACTAGGCATAAACGGCCCGGAAATCGCCTTTGGAAAGCCGATATGAAAGCCCGCGAGAAATGATTGGAAGTAGGCGCCCCAAGCACTGGAAACCGCGGCAACGGCCAATACGTACTCCAGAATCAGTGCCCAACCGAGCACCCAGCCGATGATTTCACCAAAGACCAAGTTTCCATATGAATAAGCACTTCCGGCAACGGGCAATGCCGAGGCAAATTCTGCGTAACACATTGCGGCAGTCGAACAGACAATTGCTGCCACAATAAATGACAGAATAATACCGGGCCCGGCTTTGGTTGCCGCAACCGTCCCTGGGAGAATAAAAATACCAGTACCGATCACGGCACCAATGCCTAAAGCAATTAAATCAAAGGCTGACATGGTCTTAATGAATTTTTTATCAGTCTCAAGATAGCGATCCAATTGCTCTCGGCGAAAAATACGAGCTAATAATGACATAAACGTGCCTCCACAGTTAAATGAATTCCTGATTAAAATACTTATTCTATTTTAACTTTTCGGCATGGATAAAGTCAATTTCAAATGATTGATGTAACCGGTTTAATGGAAATATTTTGAAATTTTATGCAAGACACCAAATCCCCACTCATCAGAAAAATATTGTATTCTGTAAGTAAAGGGATTCATCTGAAGGGGGAACAAACTTGAAAAAGAATCGTCTTGAGGCGTTTACTGACGCCATTATCCCAATTATTATGACCGTCCTGGTCCTTGAACTGGGTGCACCAAAGTCATACAGCTGGCAAGGATTGTGGAGAATTCGCGAAGAACTGATGTCATATGCCATCTCGTTTTTTTTACTGGCAATTGTCTGGGGAAACCATCACCACATGTTCCTACTAGTCAAAACGATCGACGGCTTTGTGATTTGGTCAAATACATTATTGCTATTCTTCCTATCGTTTGTTCCATTTGCCACTGCCATCGTCGACGCCGATCACCAAAACCTGTTTGGCTCACAACTCTATACGCTCCTATTTATTGCCATCAATTTATCTTGGAATCTCCTGCGGGTCAGCTTAGTGCGGGCTAACCGTACCGTTCCCGTTTTGGTTGCCGCGCTTAAACGTGATCCCAAGAGTATTTATACGCTGGTTGCGTTCGTCCTGGTATTTCTGGTTTCCTTTTACTGGCACGAGTTTGGCATGATCGGCACCTTTATTGTCATGCTGCTGTGGGTCATGCCCTACCGGAAAATCGAAAGGGCTGCTAAACGGATTTAAGCCAGCAGTCATTAATCAGGCATCCTAAAAAAAGTCAGTAAGGATACAAATACCAACCCTAGTGAAATGATGAAGATCGTTAGGAACAATTGATTGATTCTCTGGTCTCTGTCTTTCACGATTAACATCATTGCAAAGGATAATATAGTAATAGGTAAACTAATTCCCAACAATTATCTCGTCCTCCTTGGCTTATCGCGCCCAATTTAAATTACCTTTGCTTCAACAAATTATATTCGCAGTTCCAAACCCTGTTACAGTCCATAACGAGATTGAGATATAATTATGTCTCGGCCTCGTTTGTGTTCCACTGTCATCTAGATTAAACGTGCGACAATCGGCTGATCCCGGCCATTTAAGCAAATAATCCGGTTATTCCCAAAACCAGGAATAACCGGATTATTTACTTAAATTCTGGGATCAAAACGCCTCGTGCCCCACTCTTTTTGATTATGCTTGTTGCTTCGTTAAATCTTTTAATTCAATGTTACTATCGAGGATCCCGCTTTCACCACTCAGAACAACTTGATGGTTTCGATAATCGAGTTTCATATCATTATCAAGGTAAGTCTTGCTGTACCCCTTGTAGTACCAGTCGCCGACGTTGGCAGCCAGCTTGGTATCATAATCTGGTACCTCGGCGTCCTTATTAACGGCAATCACGTCATAACTAGTATCCAACGAGCACACCCCAACCTTGGAAAATGGGCCAACCCCATCATCGAAGCTGAGCAGGAGCTTGCTTTCAGTTGGGAAAGCTTTCTTAAGTTGGGCTAATGCCTCATCTGTAATTGTTAATTTCATCTTCTCACCTCTAATATCATCCTAAACTTCTGTACCAAAATGTCAATTGAATTGCGCACAATCTTTTTGATTTTTCATAATCTTGATTAACTGTTATGATATTGTCGAGGTGATTAAATGACAGATCGAATGAACGCCGTCGTCATTAACGATTATGGTGATAAAGAACAACTAACTGAAACGCAAATGCCAATCCCAAGCATCAACGATGACCAACTCCTGGTGAAAGTCGTCAGTATTGGTGTTAACCCGATTGACTGGAAAACCCGGAAAGGTTTGCGAAAAGAGCGTTATCCATTTGACTTCCCGATTATTCTCGGCCAAGAGATGGCGGGGGTTGTTTCGAAGATTGGGGCCCACGTTACCGGCTTTAAGGTTGGAGATGCCGTGATTGGTTATGGAACCCCAAGTAATCGCGGAACCTATGCGGAATTTTACGCAATTGACGCGGACCAAGCTGCCCACAAACCGATTACAGTCTCCTTTCAGGAAGCTGCTGGACTGGGACTTGCCGGCACAACTGCTTGGCAAGCCTTATTCGATGCCGGTCATCTCAAAGTCGGCCAAACCATTTTAATCTTAGCAGGTTCTGGCGGTGTTGGCTCCATGGCGATTCAGCTCGCCAAGCAGATTGGCGCCCACGTCATTACAACAACCAGTGCTGCCAATGATAAATATGTCCGAGGACTTGGTGCCGATAAAGTGATTGATTATAAAACCCAAAATTTTGCCAAAGTATCACCGGAAGTTGATTTAGTCTTTGATACCTTAGGCGGTCAAAATCAATTGGACGCCTTTAAGGTCGTCAAACCCGGCGGACGAATCATTTCGATTGTTGAGACCACTGATCAGGTCGAGGAACTCAGTCAAAAGTATGGTGTATCATTTGAAAAGATTAATGCGCATCCCGATAAGGACGTTATCACAGCTTTAAGCAATAAGCTTGGTGCCGGAAAGCTGAAAGTCCCGATTGCAACCCAGCTAAAATTTAACGCCGAAAACGTCCGCGAGATGCATAAGCTCAGTGAAACTGGCCATATCGTTGGTAAGCTCATTCTGAATATTTAATAGCAGTGTGGAACACTAAGCGGTTAGCTGTCGGAATATAAGCTAAAAACTGCTTAGTGTCCCACTATTTTGGTCTGTCGTATTCAAAGCGAAAAGACGAAAAAGTGTGGATTTGTTCAAACGTGATTGGTCAACAGACGACGGAAACCACTTTTCACAAAGCATCAAAAAAAGGGTTAGCTGAAATTATTCAGCTAACCCTTTATGACGGCACCTACCAAAGTAGATGGACCTCTTGGATTCCACAATCCGCTAAAGTCAAACACCAGCAAATCTGTGCCTTAAGCTGTGTCCCGCTCGAATTCACATTAATCGCTTGCGCGACAGCATAAATGCTGTGTGATTTCTCGACTCATCGCATACCCGTATTATGCCATGTTTTGATGAAAACATCAAGGCTTCTTTCATAAACCTACTTTTCTTCAGGCTGCTTTTCAAGATTTTCTTTAACCATGTCCAAATGCTCTGATACCCAGTTATTCATCTGGTCCAAGTAGTTGGCCACGTTACCGACATAATCATCGGCACTTGCCACCTCGTCAATTCGTAAGCTGGACTTATTGACCCACGGCGACGCAATGACGATGTACACATTCACGGGCAGCGTCGCTTGATCCTGCATCATCTTACTAATCACTTTGGCATCTTGAAACGGCAAATTAATTAAGTTCGTTTCAAGTCGTAAGCTGACATCCTCGTCGGACGCTTTAACCTCACCATAGGCCAATTTCCCCAGATTCAGTTGTTCCTCAACATAGTCATACACCGGCTGCATCACCTTGGCCGGGTCTTTCATGATTTCGCTAAGCTTCTTACTGAAAGATTTACCTTCAATCTTTTCATTGATCAAGTCGTCAACAAAACTTGCTGCATCTTTTTCCAAATTAGTCACCTATCTTTTTAATCCCTTTTGTCGATTGATTCGCCGTTGAAATGTATCGTGCTGCAGTGCAGCTCTTAATCTAAACGCCAAGATATACCAGTAGACGTTCACGAGAATTCCAAACGCCGCAACCGCTGATACAAACAGCTTCACCAAAATACTGGCATCACTATTCAAAAACATGGTTGAGATCATCCCAACAAAGCCCACTGAATAAACGGCAATCACCACCGCCAGCAAATAATAACTGATTTTAACCCGCAAAGCCGCCAGAATTAATGTTGCAGCGTAAAAGGCAACCGCAATCCCAGTGACCTGCAGTGCCTCCCCTGCCGTAGCGGGTGCCTTCAGTTTCATAAAGCTCAATGTCATCAGCCAAGTTGTTGCCAGGAAAACCACCAGCGAGATCACGGCCCAGAAAATCGTCTGCGTTTCTTCTTTTTTCATTTAACGTTTTACCCTCCAGAATTCCAACAAAAAAAGATAAATTCGAGAATGGAATTTATCTTTTTAATACCAGTTTTAGTGTACCTTATTCCAGCAGTTTAGAAAAGCATATCAAAGAAATCGTCACGAGAAATTCCGGTGAAGTACTGGTTCAAATCAACATCTTTCAAGGCATCTTCGAAGTCTTTACGCTCAAAACGAACCCCCTTTAATTTGTCGGCAACTGCCGTCGAGTCTTGTGGGCCAAAGTAGTCGCCAAAGAATTTGACGTTAGAGACCTTACCATCATCGACTTGCAAACGGGCATCAATAGTACCATTAGTAAAGTGTTGACGCTTCTTAACGGTAAATTCTGGTGAGTTACCATATACCCAATCCCAGTTATTGTAGTAATCGTCGAAGATCTTATCGATTCCCTTTTGATCCTCATCTGTTAAGTGGTATTCCTTGTCCTTGATCTGATCGAGGTCATCCATGTGGAACAACTCTTTCAATAAACGATCACGGAATTCAGGGGTGGTTAAGTCCTGATACTTCGGTGACAAGTATGGTTTCAGGTTGGTAACCCGTGAGCTAACCGACTTGATTCCCTTTGACTTAATCTTGTCTTCAGGAACATCCAGTGCCTTTGGAATAACTGATAAATCAACGTCCAGCATCAATGTGCCATGGGAGAACGTCTTGCCACCCTTGGTGTACATGGCATTGCCAGAGAATTTCTTACCATCAACCAAAATATCGTTACGGCCGCTAACTTCAACAGATTTAGCACCCATATCGTGAAGCGCATCAACGATTGGTTGAACAAATGATTTAAAGTCGCCGAATTCCTCGCTATCACTATCAACCACGAAACTAAAGCAAAGGTTGCCTAAGTCTTGGTAGACAGCGCCACCGCCGGAAAGACGACGGGTCACAACGATTCCGTGTTCATCAACATATTTTTTATTAATTTCTTCAAGTGTATTTTGATTACGGCCAACAATGATACATGGTCCTTCAATATAAAATAACAGCAACGGTTCATCAAATTTGATTTCGTTCATCAAATACTGTTCAGTAGCCAAATTGCGTCTGATATCATTGGATTTCATGACATAATAGTACATAAAATAACAGCCTCTTTTCATTTAGTTGATCACCTTGAATATTAGCACGTTAGGAAAGCGATTACAATCACAAGCAAAAGGTTGAAAATTTTAATTGATTACAACTATCGAAGAGAATGGTATAGTTTAGGTAAGGACAATACGAATACGGGGTGATTGACATGCAACAGCAAAAATATGAAAATGTCTTGGTACCGGTAGATGGCTCAAAAGCAACTGAGAAAGTGCTAAACCGAGCAATAGAAGTCGCTCGGGATAACGATGCACATTTGGATATTTTAAACATTTTGGAAGTAAATCAATTTAACCAGACTTATGGAAGTGCTGTAAGTGGCGACGTTGTTTTCAAGTTAACTGAAAATACCGATGACCAGCTTAAGAAATACCAAAAGAAAGCTGAGGACGCTGGCGTCAAAAACGTCGACATCCACATCCGATTTGGCAATCCGAAACCAATCATTGCCCGTGAATTTCCCAAGGACCACAACAACGACGTCATCGTGATTGGATCAACGGGTCTGAGTGCCGTTGAACGATTGATTATTGGTTCAGTAACTAGTTACGTGACTCGAACTGCTAAGTGTGATGTCCTTATTGTTCGACCTAAGGACAAAACACCGCAAAGCAAATAATAAGAACAGCGTGTGGGCGGCGGCAATTTTGTCGCCGCCTTTTTTCTATCAATGACTAAGGACAATTCAAATGAAAGATATTCAATGGCGTTTTAAAGAGACCGTGCCAGAAGCCATGAACGGTCGTCCTTTAAAGACGCTTTTAAGCAGCTATTGGCAGCTACCCAAGCATCTGGTTTACAGTATCCGTCATGCCAAACGGGTGCTGGTTGACGGCCACTATCAGCCGGTGAATTTTCCGGTTAGGGCCGGCAGCCAAATACAACTGACCTTTGTGCCGGAAGATTTTGCCAGACCATTTCCAACGGTTACCGCAGATTCCGCGGCTACCGTTGCCATCCTATATGAAGATAACGATTTAATCGTCATGAATAAGCATCGTGGTGATAAAACTCATCCCAATCAACCTGGGGAAGTTGGGGCGGCCATTAATCATCTGGCAGCTTATTTGGCAACCGAGGGCACAGTTCCCTACATGATTCACCGCTTGGATCAGGAGACCAGCGGCGCGATTATTTTTGCTAAGAATCCGGTCGTTGTGCCGATCCTGGTGGCCAACATTGCCAACAAGCAAATCAAGCGGACTTATTTAGCTTGGGTTGAGGGAACCGACTTACCTGACCAAGGCACCATTAATTTCCCAATTGGCCGCGACCCGGATGATAAGCGCAAACGAAAGGCCAACGGTCCAAACGCGGTCTCCGCACTGACCCACTACCAGGTACTACGTCGCCACTCAGGGTACTCACTGCTGCAGGTTTCGCTGGAAACCGGGAGAACTCATCAAATTCGGGTGCATTTTGCCGCGCTTGGACACCCGTTAGTCGGCGATCCGCTGTATAATTCAAGTAATGGTAGCCCTTTCTTAATGCTACATTCTTGGAAAGTCGACTTATTAATGCCATTTACGAAACAGCGAAAATTGATTGAGGCACCACTCCCTGATCATTTCATCAACTTTGAAAAGGGATTATCCCGTGATTAATCGTGCGTTAGAGAGGAGTCAATTATGACAGAAACATATTTATCCCGTTACTCGGCAACTGAACTATCAGAATTAATCCGCCAGGGCAAGTTGGATCGGGTGGCGCTGGTTGACGAATCAGTTGATACCGTGAAAAAACGTAACCCAGCACTCAATGCAGTCACTACTTTGTGGGGGGATCGGGCCAAGAAGATGGCCAGCCAATTTAATGAGTCCGGCCAACCATTTGCCGGCGTCCCAATTTTATTGAAAGGCCTCGGCCAATCATTCAAAGGTGAACCTGATACTGCCAGTTCAATGCTTTTAAAAGATTATAAAGCAACGATCACTAATAATTTCGTCCAAGCCTTTCTGCATGCGGGGCTCATCCCGGTGGGTGAAACCAACGCGCCGGAATTCGGCTTTAAAAATGTGACCGATTCAAAATTGTATGGTGATGCGCACAATCCTTGGAACACCGATTACCAGCCAGGAGGCTCTTCAGGCGGATCCGCGGCAGCAGTTGGTGCCGGCTGGCTGCCGATTGCTGGGGGTAATGATGGCGGAGGTTCCATCCGAATTCCATCATCTTTCTCCGGTACCATTGGCTTAAAACCAACCCGGGGAAGAGTTCCGGCCGGCCCTGGCGAATGGCGCGGCTGGCAGGGCGCTTCGATCAACTTTGCCATCACCCGAGATATGAATGACACTGCGAGACTGCTCGACGCGATTTCAACCGTTCAGATGGCAGCCCCATTCCAGGTGCCACTACCAGCCGAAAGTTTCACTTCCACCCTTAACAATCTGCCCAATGAGCTGACGATTGCCTACTCAACCGAGTCACCAGTTGGAACACCGGTATCGGATGAAGCAAAGCAGGCCGTCCTCGATGCCGTCAAATTTTTAACCGCTCAAGGTCACCATTTGGTTCCTGCAGACGCACCCATCGACGGGATCGGGTTAATGAAGAGCTATTACTTAATGAACGCAGGTGAAACTGCCACCATGTTTGCCAACATGCATTTAGCCGATCAGGTGATCAAGCCTAACGTTGAACCATTGGCATGGGCATTAGGATATGCCGGTCGTTCAATCACTGCTGTTCAGTATAGTCAGGCACTGTCCTTCTGGGATAATGTTGCCAGCGATATGGATGCGTTTCAGCAGGAATTTGACCTCTACTTGACGCCCACCACCGCACAACAGGCGCCAAGGATTGATCAGCAGTTGGTATCGGATGAGAACCTGGAAAAAATGCAACATATTGAAGACTTTAATTCAGATGAACAAATGCAGCTGATTTGGGACCAGTGGCTGCCGGCTTTGACCTTGTCGCCGTTTACTCAGTTGGCAAATATCAGTGGTCAGCCAGCCATTAGCCTCCCGACCCACGTTGGTGACAATGGCCTGCCATTAGGGATCCAATTTGTTGCTCGAAAGGGACGAGAGGATCTATTGCTTCAAATGGGGAAACTATTTGAGGACGCCCACCAATTTCACTTTTTGAAATGAGCTTTATACTTCAAGTTGGGGGGAAGAGAATATGATTAAACTAACAAAAGTCATTAGTCTACTGGCAACCGCAAGTGCCGTTGGGATTTTCGCATTTACCAGTTCTGACTTAACACTTACCGGCCCACAGACACAATTAGCCGAGGCCAAAGCCTTAACACCTGAAGCCGCTAATCAAAAAGCCCTTAATAAAGGAAACGTCCCTAAACTGTGGTCACAAGGCTATAAAGGTCAGGGAATGGTGGTTGCCGTTTTAGATAGCGGCATTCAAAATAATCATGAGTTTGTCCTTTCAAATAACGATACGGCAAGAATTACCAAGACAGATGCAAAACGATTAATCGCTCAAAAGGGCTATGGCACCTATGTCAGCCCGAAGATTCCCTTTGCCTACGACTATGTCAACAATAGCAACAGCGATGTCCAGGCTGATAATATTTCCGGCTATCACGGCTTAATGGTCGGAGGCGTCGTTGCTGCAAACGGTGCCGGTCTCAAATCAAATACGCAACGGGTTCAAGGGGTTGCCCCGGAAGCACAGTTACTGAATATGAAAATGTATGGTGGCTTCTCTGACGAATGGCCCAGTGATATTGCTAAAGCAATTTATGACGCCGTTGACCTTGGTGCCGACGTGATCAATATGTCATTGGGGATTGGCGTTCCCGCAAAATCGCTAACTGATCAAGAGCAGGCTGCCGTCAAATACGCAACTGATCATGGTGTTTTCGTGGCAGTTGCCGGCAGTAATTTTGGCCACTCCGGAAGCATCAACAACGGCTACAACGAACAATCCAACTCAACGGTTACCGCTTACGAGCCCGCCAACTTTGGGACGATTAGTGACCCCGCCGTTTCTCCGTTCGCCACAACTGTTGGTGATGAGAATATTGCTGCAGGCGACAAAAGTGAGATGGATTCCTTTTCAGCTTGGGGCCCTACGCCAGAATTTACCTTAAAACCTGATGTCAGCGCACCAGGTCAGCGGGTTGGCGTGCTTGATGAGAATAATCATTTAACAACCGACACGGGGACCTCTTTTGCTTCACCGTACATCGCTGGAGCTGCTGCTCTCATCATGCAGAAACTAAAGAAGACCCAACCAGACCTTAAAGGAGCCAACCTGGTTCGGACAGTTAGATTACAACTCATGAATACGGTAGCTCCCATGGCGGATGATCAGTATCCAGGAGAAATTGTTTCACCTAGAACTCAAGGTACCGGCCAGGTGAATGTGAGAAACGCTGCTAACCTGAATGCGGTGGCCTTTGACCCCTCATCCACCTCTCAACAGGGATCGGTTTCACTACGAAGTATCGGCCAAACAACCAGCTTCAAGGTCGCGGTTACAAATCTCGGAAGTACGCCCGCCACTTATCACGTCAACACCAGCAACGGCCCATTCACGGAAGTCCGAGAGACTAATAAACATAACGTGGGTCCGGTCCACGATACAAGCATTGCCGGCGCATCACTTAAGCCAGACACAACTGATATAACGGTGGCCCCTGGAAAAACTGCCAACGTCAACTTCACGTTGGATATCGGCAGTCAAGCTGCCAAGAATGAAGTAGCCGAGGGGTACGTTACATTTGAGAACAGCGATGCTACCCAAAATCTCACCGTTCCTTATTTTGGCTACTATGGTGACCCAACTCAGGAACGGGTGGTTGATAAGCCGGTTAACCAACCTGATAACATCTTTGGTGGCAATTATTTATTAGACACCAAAAATATGCCGCTTGGATTAAGTGACCGCACCTCCTTGGCAAGCTGGCTGAACACTTTGAGCGATCCTGATTCCTTGAGAGATTCAATTGTTAAAAGAATTCAAAGCGATAAAGTTGCCTTTTCGCCAAATGGTGATGGGCGCTCTGACGCCATCAGCCCGTTAATTTTTACCACCCAAGATCTGCAGCACGTTACTGCTGAGATTACTGATAGCAAAGGTAACGTAGTTCGGACAATCGACCAGGAAAATAATACTCAAAAATCCATTCAAGAGCTGACAACCGGCTATACCGATGATTTATCGATTTCACCATCGATGCGGCTAAATCCGAAAGCCCTCGACTGGAACGGTATGGCGTATGATCAATCCACCGGTAAAATGAGGGTGGTCCCAGATGGTCAGTACCACTATGTTCTCAAAACAACCAATTACAACGACGGAACTGACCAAGACCAAACGACCAGCCTGCCGGTCAAAGTTGATACGGTTGCCCCAAAGATCAATCAAGCCGTTTATCATTACGGATTATTGACAGTTCGTTATTCAGATGTCGGTGCAGGATTTACCAACATTTCTGCCTTGGCAGTCAAAATTGCTTCAAAATCAGTCGGCGTTAGTCTGAATAATAACGGTCAGACCAATTCTGGTCATCTAGTCTACAATCTCTCCGCAGCCAAACAGAAGGCTTTAAAGAACGCCAAGGGGCACATTCAGCTCCAATTGGCCGACGTTGCCGGCAATCAGACTAAAAAGACAATCTCGACTAGTCCAACACAATATCGCCACGTCACTATCTCCAAGAAAAAGGGGTCCCAAATCATTTGGACGACCAAAACCAATGTCCTGAAGGCAATGTGGAGCCGTGATAAATTTGCGGTATCAACCAGATTTACCCCAACAGCCGGCATTAAGTTCAGTGGCTTAAACGACAACAATTACACCTTGATTAACGCTGCCAGCAAGGTTTACAATTCTGCGACCCATCAGTTAACCATTGCCGGCAAAGTTGCTAACCCCAAATCAAAATTGACGATCTTAAGAACGCCCAATCAAGAGGCGGCAATCAACCAGGTCAAAATCCAGCGAAATGGTAAATTCACCTTTGAAATGCCCCTCAATCCAACCACCCAACGTGGGATCGGTTATATTTTGCAGACTCAGCATAAGCACAAGACCGTGACCGCAAAAGGAACTTTGGTGGTCATGGTTGATACAACCCTGCCAACGCTCAACTTATCTGATTCAGCCGGTAATGACAGTCAAATCACCACCAATCATCCCACCTTCACAATCAGTGGATCAGTGGATGATAACGTTGACGGTTATCGGCTGTTCATTAACGGTGATAACATTTTCCATGAGCAAAACGATGCCGGTTGGGTGAATGACCAAGATCCAGGAGCCAATCCCAATCCACACGGTCCGCATCAATTTAGTCAAACGTTCGATTTAAAAGACGGTCAAAATATCTTTAAAGTATCCGCCGTTGATGAAACCGGCAATACCGTCACTAAAATTCTCAACGTCACCAAAAGCTAATTTTTCAAGTGACGAGATAACAAAAGAAGCCCGAAACCATTTCTGATTTCGAGCTTCTTTTTATTGTCATTTAATCATTAACGATCAAATTACTTTTTAAGGCCTTCCCATTTCCAGTCAACAACTTCTGGAAGATCAGTACCTTCTTGACGGATGTAAGCATTGTGCTTATCAACCATGTCATTCATACGTTGGATGAAGTAACCACCCTTGATTGTGTAAGCTGGAATATCTTGAACAGCTTCCTTAGCAAGGTTGAAACGATCCAATTGGTTCAAGACACGCATGTCGAATGGTGTCGTGATATCACCATTTTCACGGTAGCCATGAACGTGAAGATTGTGGTTATGACGATCAAAGAAGATATCCTTGATCAAGCCTTCGAAACCGTGGAATGCGAAGATAACTGGCTTGTCAGTAGTGAACAAGTTGTCAAAGTCTTCATCACTCAAGCCACGAGGGTCAACCTTAGGTGAACGAAGCTTCAATAGATCAACAACGTTGATGAAGCGAATCTTCATTTCTGGGAATTCCTTGTTCAAGATTGAGATAGCAGCCAATGCTTCCAAGTTAGGTTCTGAACCTGCGGCAGCAAAGACAACGTCTGGTTCTTGACCTTGGTCAGTTGATGCCCAATCAATGTAGCCAAGACCGTTCTTAACGAGGTTTTGAGCTTCATCCATTGTGTACCATTGACGACGTGGGTGCTTTGAAGTAACGATTAAGTTGATCTTTTCGTAAGTTCTGAATGCAACATCACCAACTGCTAACAATGTGTTGGCATCTGCTGGGAGATACTCACGGATGAATTCAGGCTTCTTCTCAGCTAAGTGAGTCAACATACCTGGATCTTGGTGGGTATAACCATTGTGATCTTGCTGGAATACTGTTGAAGTATCAACAAAGTTCAATGAAGGATATTGCTTTCTCCAGTATTGTTCTGAAGCCTTACGCAACCACTTCATGTGTTGAGTCAACATTGAGTCAACAACACGGCCAAATGATTCGTAAGTAGCAAAGAATCCATGACGACCAGTCAATACATAACCTTCAAGCCAACCTTCTGCTTGGTGTTCTGAAAGTTGTGAATCGATCACACGGCCGTGGTTTGCAAGATCTTCATCATATGGTTCATGAATGTCTTCCATCCATTGACGCTTAGAGTCATCAAGCAAGCTGTAAAGACGGTTTGACTTAGTTTCATCAGGACCGAATCCACGGAAGCTGGTTGGGTTGAGTTCAGCAACCTTTTCTAACCAGTTTGACCATTCAATCATATCTTGCTTCTGAGTAACACCACGATCGAATTTAACTTCAAAGTCGCGAACGTCAGGGAGCTTCAATGGTTCTGGCTTGATACCACCGTTGGTAATTGGGTTAACTGACATCCGTTGGTCACCCTTAGGTGCAACTTCGCGGATTTCTGGCTTAACAGTCCCATTTTCATCAAATAATTCTTCAGGCTTGTATGACTTCAACCAGTCAATCAGCAAGTCTTTATGTTCCATTGAACCTGCGGCGACAGGAATTGGAACTTGGTGAGCACGGAATGAACCTTCGATAGGGTTACCATCGAGATCCTTCTTAGGACCAGTCCAGCCTTTAGGTGAACGGAAGATAATCATTGGCCAGTTAGGCAACTTAACGTTATCTGGAGTTTCGTTTTCACGAGCATTCTTTTGAATTGACTTAATTTCTTCAATAACATGGTCAAGGGTCTTGGCAAATTCTGCTTCAACCTTGGCATGCTCTGTATCAGCAGTTGCTTCAACAAAGTATGGATCCCAGCCCATTCCCTTGAAGTAACTAGTTAAGTCTTCGTCACTCATACGTGAAAGGATAGTTGGGTTAGAAATCTTGAAACCATTCATGTTAATAATAGGCAGAACAGCACCATCGGTAATTGGGTTGATGAACTTGTCAGAGAACCATGAAGCAGCCAATGGGCCGGTTTCTGATTCGCCATCACCAATTTCAACAGCAGCGATTACATCTGGGTTGTCTAAGATCGCACCGGTACCATGTGAAAGTGAGTAACCAAGTTCGCCACCTTCATGGATTGAACCTGGTGTTTCTGGTGCGGCATGAGAAGCAACTCCACCTGGGAATGAGAATTGCTTGAACAATTTAGCCATACCTTTTTCATCTTGGCTGATGTTTGGATAGATATCTGAGTAACTACCGTCAAGGTATGAGTTGGAAACCATAACTTGGCCACCATGACCTGATCCTTCGATGTAGAACATGTTCAAATCGTATTTGTTGATAACACGGTTCAATTCTGCATAGATAAGGTTTTGTGATACGATAGTTCCCCAGTGACCAATAGGCTTAACTTTAACGTCTTTGGCTTCAAGAGGTCGTTTAAGTAATGGGTTGTCGCGCAAGAACAACTGACCTACTGAAAGGTAGTTAGCGGCACGCCAGTACTTGTCAACAAGTTCCAAATATTCTTTGGAATCGTAATCTACTGTCATTAATTAACACTCCTTCTTCGATTTAGCAACAAACTTCTGTATAGAATGTTCGTAAAATTCACCAACTGTTTCTTAATCAATTTACATCACTAATACTAAACGATATTTTCAAAAAGTCAACCTTTTAGAAAATTGATACGGTCCAATATTTAGCTACCGAAAATCCTATACTTAAATGCCATTATGGACGCTAACAAATGTTTAGTCTACTATTATTAATATTTTGTAACAAATTTTCCCAACATTTTACTCAAGTATTTTTCCGCCTTCGATTAGCCGCAACCTGAGCTAAGAATAGTAGGAACAAAATGATCATCGTAATCCAAAATGTGAATTGCATTCCGACGATAAATGCACCAGGTTTCGCAACCGGATAGTCGTTGGTTGTGTGGCCAAGATTCATGCTGATTCCTGCAAATAATAGAATATTCGCAAAAATTGCCCCAACGGTCATTCCGGTATTCCGGGAAAAACCCAGCAGTCCACTGGCCACGCCTAATTGGTCCTTGGTTACCGAGTTCATGACCAATACGTTAGTCGGTGCTTGAAACAGACCGTTCCCCAAACCAACGAAGCCAAGCCAGAGGCATAATTCCAGGAGAGATGTTGTGTGATTAACCGTTGCCAGCCCAGCCTGACTGACGATGAGCATCGCCAAAGAAATTGTGGCAATTCGATGCGAGCCAAATTGATCACTGAGCCACCCGGCAAACGGGGACACAACAATTTGAATAACTGGGAAACTGATCAAAATTAGGCCGGCGAGGTCGGTACTGATAAGCCGATTTTGCTCTAAATAGATCGGTTCAATAATGTTGACAACAAAATTAATGCCATAGACCAGAACGGTGGCTAACAGACTCAAAGAAAAGTCAACGTTCTTAAATAACTCAAAGTTCATGACGGGATTGGTCGCCCGTTTTTCCAAATAAATGAAGGCCGATAGTAAAATAGCGGTTGCAATCATCAAACTGATAAAAACCAAATTCGTAAATCCAAGCTGCTGGCCAAGAATCAATCCCATGAACAAACTGCCGGCAGTCAAAATCAAAACCAGCATCCCAAAACCATCGATTTTACCAGTAGACGTTGGTTCCATTTTTGGCAATACCATTTGACCAAGAACAATTGCCACCAACCCCACTGGCACATTAATCCAAAAAATATCTTTCCAGGGAAGATAGGTGAGGATAAGGCCACCCAGCCCCGGTCCGGCAATACTGCCGAGGGCAACCACCGAGCCAAAGCTGCCAAGTGCGAGACCACGCTGCTTTTTGGAAAAAGTCTCGGTGATAATTCCAGCATTGGTGCTCAAAGTCATGCTGGCTCCCAGTGCTTGAATTGCCCGCATGACTAAAATCCAGGTGAAACCTAAGTTAATGCCGCAAAAGAAGGAGGCAACCGTAAAGATCACGGTCCCGACTCTAAACACTTTTGCTTTACCAAACAAATCTCCAAGCTTCCCAAATGGCAGCAGAAACATACAGGTGACGATCAGATAACTCGAGGCCACCCAAGTAATTTGTGAGGTCGACACGTTCATTGCCCGTGACATGACTGGCAGTGCAATGTTGACGATGCTGCTGGTGAGTGTCGACATGAAAGACAATAGGACGACGGCGGTGAAAATCCACCATCGTTTGTTAGTGTTTGGTTGGTTGTTCATGCGAGGCACCTTCTTCCTGGAAATCAAAGTTTTCATCTATAGAGTAGGCTTTTTTAGTGTCGTGGTAGGAAAATTTGCTCACAATGAGGCTCGGACAAAACTTGTTTTCCATCTGTAATTGCAATTTAGATCTCCACTCATATTTGTACTAAAGCTGCAACAAACGGCTGATCCCCGCCATTTAACAGAAAGCGCCAACCATTCCAGAACCAGGAATGATTGGCGCTTTCTGTTAAATTCTGGGATCAAAACGCCTTTTGTCCCAGTCTCATTGAGAATAGCGATTTAGTTGATGATTACTGAAACATGTGCGAAATAATATCCGTCCCCCAGGGCGTGGCAATGATCACCGCAAATATCAGGAATAAAATGCCGATCACAATGAACACGCCCTTCACTGCGGGACGGTTCCTTTGTCTTAGTGCGTACATTAGAAATAAGACGCCGAGGATTGCGATAAGTAACATGATGTAGAAGCCCGTGGGGATCACCTTCTTTTAGTTTGCTAAGAAATGGTTTGTGGTCAGCTTTAGTTCTTATGAGGTTGCCTTTTACCGAGCCGAAATGGGCTCCGACGGCCGGCTGAAAGCCTGCCTAGTCCTGTGGGCGACGGGCCGTTAATTTCTAAGGGTGCTCGTCGCCCTCTGTGGTTCTTGTTTGTGGCTTTGGTTCTTATGAGATTACCTTTTACCAAGCCGAAATGGGCTCCGACGCAACTGATGCTAATTTCTAAGGGTGCTTTGACTAAAACCCAAAAACGGGGTTTCAGTCAAAGCACCCTTAGAAGCCGCATCACCCGTTGCTCGTCGCCCTCTGCTACTTGTCCTCATCCAGATTCACAAAGGTATTATAATTCAGATACTTATAATGAATTCGCATATTCGAAACTTCAAACGGCGTGCCATCATCCAAAAAGAAAATACCTTCCATCACACCAACAGGTTCCACCGGCTTCAAGCCCAACAACTGCTGGTCTTCCTTGGTTGATGGATCGGCCGTGATGGTCATAAATGACTTGGTGACTGAATTGCCGGTTGCGTCCTCAAAATAGTTGAAGATCGAGCCTTCAACCCGTTCGCTGTTCAACTCTGGGGCCACTCGAATTGGGATGTAGCCGAGCTCAATCATAAATGGTTTGTCATCAAATGACCGTAGCCGCTTAATCTCGTAAACAAACTCACCCGGATTAAGGAACAACTCCGTTTGAAGTTCTTCACTCGCCGGAACCACCTTGAAGTCCAACAATTTAATCTGGGGTGTTTGGCCGTCACTTTTAAAACTGTCGGTAACTCCCAGATTAGAGCCTTCATATTGAAAAATCGTTTGGTTCTTTTGATATAACGGATTAATGAACGTTCCCGAGCCCCGTTTTTTAAAGATAATCCCTTGATTTGCCAAAACATTCAACGCGCGTTTAATTGAACTGCGACTAACACCATAGGATTCGCTTAAGCTTCGTTCATCCGGCAGCTTCTTTGAGGCAAATTCATTGGCCTGGATGCGCTCTTTCAAGTCCTTCATGATGTTGCGATATACTAAATCAGCCATTTGTGCTCCTTATTTAAATCGTTAAATTGATCTATTATCAGTAAAGTATAACAGATTATCATCTTTTGTTCAGACAGATTCGTGTGGCCGGTTGTGCTAAAATATCCCTGAGGTGTTATTAAATGTCAAAAAAGAAGAAAAATAAAGTCCATAAAACATTAGTTGAACAAATTCTCGATAAGCACAAAATTCCTTTTGAACAAATGGAATTCCCCACTCATAAAGAAGGCGACGTCGAGCAAATCAGTGTCGATCACGTCGATACTGATGAACACCAGATTTTTAAAACCCTCGTCTTCTCCGGTAAAACGACCGGTCCAGTTGTTGGCGTCGTTCCGGTTGACGAACATTTGGACGAAAAAAAGCTTGCCAAAGTTTCCGGCAACAAGAAAGTCAATTTAGTGCCTTTAAAGGACCTGTTGAAGACAACCGGCTACCAGCATGGTGCCAACACTCCCATTGGGATTTGGGAAAAGTTTCACTACCCAATTTATGTCGATCAAGAAGCTAAAGAAATGGGTGAAATTATCGTTTCATCTGGACAAATCGGTCGCTCCGTCAAAGCTGATGCTCAACAAATGGTCGACCTCATCGGGGGAAAATTTGCCGACATAAAGGAATGATCGAATGCTCAAAGAGATGCTCAAAAATATCGGTTTGGTACTCGGATTAATGATCGGAGTACCCTTTCTTTTTATCTATCTACTTTCCTCTGTCAATCACCGCACCAAACAACAGATTGCCAATCGGTTCGGCGTTGGCGGTCAAATTGGCTTTGGCTTTCTTGGAATTATCATTCACGAGGCCAGTCATTTGTTAGTGGCGTTAATTTTCGGCCACCACATTGACCAGTTTCGCCTGCTGCGCATCCCAACGGCCGACAGCGACACCCTTGGCTACGTCCACCATACTTGGAACAAGCGGAACCTTTATCAAAACATGGGAAACCTGTTCATTGGGGTTGCCCCCATTTTTGGCTGCTGTTTGACAGTCCTGCTAATGGCAAAATATTTAATTTCCGAAGTCTACCAGTCATTGGTGAATGTTTATGACCAGCCACTTAATCAACTGACTTTCGGATTGCCTAGCTTTAACTGGCTTTCAATGGGCATATTTCTGATAATTGCCGCCAACATTTGTATCGGCGGCTTTGATTTAAGCCCGGCCGATTTTGAAAATGCCAACCAAACAGGGGTTTTGGCAGGCGGTCCTGTGTTTAATAGCAGTAACCATCATCATCTCATTGACCCCACTGCAAACCGCTCTCTTTCATTTACTGATCCATGTGACGGTCATTATTGTGATCATTTCACTCTTTAACTTGCTGATTTCAATCGTGATGACCCTGATCTTTCGCTTTATTTAGCACCATTCCATTCGTCGACAAATTCGCCCACAAAGTCTTGCATGACTTGTTGGCGGTGTTCGGCGATTTTTTTTGCCGTTGGCGTGTTCATCTGATCTTTTAGCTTAAATAATTTCTCATAGAAATGGTTAATAACTGTCCCACGTTTGCGATATTCAGCCTTATCCATCCCCGTTCGCGGCATAATCCGCGGATTATACATAATTTCTCCAAAGTGACCGCCAAAGTAAAAGGTCCGAGCAATCCCAATCGCCCCAATTGCGTCAAGACGGTCGGCATCTTGGACAATCTGCCCTTCTATCGACAATTGATGATGGGTCTTCAAGTTGGCGCTATACGACATATTATCAATGATTTCAAAAACTTTGCCGACAAACGCGTCATCATAACCGACGCCAATCAGCTGATCGGCAATCGCTTTTCGTTTAGCAGCCGGATTAGTCGTCACTTTGTCATCGCTGACGTCGTGCAGATAGGCCGCAATAATCACGAGGGACTCGTCAGCCTGCTCCCCTTTTAGAATTAGTTTGGCCAAACTAACGACCCGCTCAATGTGCGTATAGTCGTGGCCGGTCGTTTCGTACCCGAGCTCTTTTTGAACGAACTCGCGGATTTGTCTTAGTCCATTAATCATTTGAAAACCCCTTTTATATATTCGTCAAGATACTAATCATCACTCGGAGAACCAAAATCCCCCAAAATAACTGCCAGTAATGCAGATATGTATGTTTAAGTGCCATCAGCCATGTTAGAAAAAATGTCCACCAGTGAACCCGGCTGCGATTTTTGGCATAAAAGTCGCTAATGTCTGCCAGTATCGCAAAAAGCAACAAGTGCAGCATCAACAGCAACAACAAGTCAATGACGTAAACTATCACCAAATACCATCGAATGCCGTTTGAAACAATCTGAAACGATGAAGCAACAAAGAGACCGAGTCCGGCGGCATTCAACGCCCCAGCCAGGCTTAACCAGGCAGATGAAAGGATGTAAGTCGGAATCATTGATAACAGAAGTATCGGCAGGATCAGTCGGGTGTCAATCGCCAGCTCATGGACGGTTATCGCAGGAATCTCATTGATCAATGACCGAAAAGATGACATCACCTGAATGTCGACAGCCCCAACTCGAAACCGTGCCCCCAAAAAGAAGACGACGGCAGCAACTGCCCAGACAATCACAAAAAAATTCTTTCGATAAGCTGTCACCATCGAGAATAGCTGTGTTTTAAGATTGGAACGATTATTTTCCAATTTGAAATCCCCCTATTTTGTTGAAACTAACATTAGTATACCCTTGCATCGTCCAAGCTGAAACAACCCGCAACAAAACTGGCTGCTTTCGTTTGGTTACAAAAAGCCGTCATTCGCGATTGTTCGCTCATTGACGGCTTCATTCACCATGTTCACTTTACTGAATTGAATAGACCGATTGGCCCTTCAAAGCGGCCTTATAAGCTGCAACCGCTAAGTTCACCTGACCAACACCATACAGCTGACTGGCAGCATTTTTAATGGAGCCGGTTTTATTAACATACGTCAGCATGGCATACAGTGGAGTTGCCTTTTGGCCGGCGTGCATTGCTGCGCTATTCACGTATTTCTTGGTTGTTGACGCATTTGCCAAGGCAATAATTGCCTCAGCTGTAGAATTTGCGTTCGGGGTGGTCTTGCCGTTAAATGTGTATCCGAAAGCACCGTTACTTTGCGCAAGACTGTACAAGAACTGCTGACCCTTTTGGATACTCGATTCAACTGAATTGGTCGTTGACTTTCCACGCAACAATCCGGTGAGGACCATACTGGTCGTATCGGCATCCTTGGCCCCTTGTGCATTGTTGTAGGTCCAGCCATTGTTATTCAGCTGCACCTTAACCAATCGGGAACTCAGGCTGGCCTTGCTAAATTTGGCATTGCTGGGGCGCTTGAAATGACTGCTCATGGAAACGGCAATCAGGGTTTCTGCCTGTGAACTAGCTGTCTGCTTCGTAACGCTGGCTCGATACAGCCGTGACACCAAGTTGATACCGGTCTTATGACCATAGGGTTTGTAATTCTGCGCGTTCATCCCCATTGCTTGCACAGCCATCACGGCATTGGCCAACGTAGCAGCCGTGGTATTACTTTTAATGACCAAATTCTTCCGCAGAAGATTCTTTTCGCTGGTGGTAAATTTGTAATGATTTCCCCTCAATCCTAGTAAGAAATCAGAATAGCCAGAAGCGGCACCAGCGTCTGAGTATAATCGCTTACTAAAAATCGAACTGGTCTTACCAGATAATCCAGTCTTATTTTCTTTAAGCATTTTTTTCGCATAACCATATGTGAGTGTGGTCCGGCGATGAATCGTCGCCGTGCTGGCTTTGTGGACCGAAGCCGCACCAGCGCTAGTTGACAAAGTAGTCGTCATAATCAGCGCACTAATCGAAGTCAAAATCGTTTTAGTTAATTTATTCATTTTGAGCCCCTCTTTTATTTATTATAATTCAAAGAAATCCGATCGCCATTCCCCACAACATACGCACCAATTGATGTGTTTGGCTGATTGCCGTTAACTGAATATAGCCAACCAGTCATTGTTCCTGCGGGACCGGCATTATAGCCATTAATGCCTTTCACATAAGCGGTGATACCGGATCCAACCGTTGTGATCGACATACTATGCCGGGAAGCCAGTGCATTCAAGGCATCCAGTGCCGTAGCGCCTTTAGACAAGGTAATGCTTCCGCTGGCCAGTACCGAGCCGTTTGCATTGACACTCACCGTGACGGTTTCAGTGCTGGCATTGGTATCAGTCCCTGAATGATTGTCGGTTGATCCGGAAGTGTTAGATGAAGGCGTATCAGAATTGTTTGACCCGGTTGTCGTCGTGGACGGGTTGGTTGACGCATTCGGCACAGTCGTGGTGGTAGTCGAAGATGAACTGGATGTTGGCGTCGCTGGTGATGGTGTCGGGACAACTGGCGTGCTAGCTGTATCGGCATTCTGCTCACTGGACTGAACAATCTTAGTTGCAAAAACCAGTTTCTTATTCGCTGAAACGTAACGGCCGTTGGTTAACAGCAGGCGAGAAGCGTGCCCGTAGCCAACCACCTTTTTAACGTTCAGCGAGGTGTCTTTTCTAACATGTTTTTTTCGACTGCTTAATTGTGGGTTGCTGTACTCGTTGATACCGTTTCGATTGAGAACTTTAATTCGAGTGACTTTTGCGGAATAGTACGCTCCGGCCAAATATTTACCAGCTGAGAGCATATAGCCGGTTCTGCCGCTCTTCAGATCTTTAACCCGATAGATGGCGTGCCCCTGGGTATTTGTTGTCTGCTTGAGGACCCGGAACATTGGCCGGCTCGCCCGTACCTGCTTCTTATACGTCTTAGTTAAATTGCGTTTGTCAAAATTAGTATTCTGATAAAGTTTGACCGTTGTCAAAGCATAGACAATCGAACCCTTGGCACTCTTTGGCTTCTTCGTCGTCGTTGGCTTGACCGCCGGCACAGCTGATGATGAACTGGCAGCGACTGATGAACTTGATGAGCTTGGAGCACTATTGATAATGGTGGTGTAGTTGTTTGTAATCGTGGTACCACTGGACGAAGCCGCACTTGAATCAACGACCTTAACCTGGTTAATCTCATTGACGCCCACTGCCCGATCGGCGATTGCTGCTTCGCTAGTGGTGTCGGCATTAATCTTTGTAATGTAAGTCGCCAGGGTTTGATTAACGGTGTTGATGGCAGTCGTTTTGTCAGTTGCCGATGACTGTGAATCATTGTTGATCGCTTGACGTTTAGTCGTTGCCGCGGTATTGATCTTTGCGAGTTCCCGTGCCCTAAAGGTTGGATTCTGGGCAAAGTTGAAGAGCCAGCCCTGGCCACCGTCTTTGGTAAACTTCGCCTGCTCCAAAGTGAAAGTTGCCTGCTGGAGCAGCATGGAGTTACTGTCAGCACTAATATCTTTCTGGTCCAATAACCGTTGAACCGGTGCTTGACAATCAGATTTGCCGTTTAACGATGTGTAGACGTCAACGCCGGCAGCCGCGAGGGCGTTGACCATTGTGATGTTATTGTACTGATCCTCTTTATTAGTTTGATTGCCAAAACCACCATTTGGTTGATAGTAATTATTTTCAATTGCGGCAATGGCTTTTTCAACAGCAGCCGGCACCCCTGGCTGATTCATATTCATGGAAAGTGATTGAATTGCCCGGGCGGTTAGGTCAACGTCCCCCCATGAAGCCGTCCAGATTCCAGAATTGGGATCACGTTGATCTAAAATTGCCTTGGTTAATGTGGTCCGAGCAGCTTCACTTTCTTTACCGTAACTACCAGTGCTTAGTGCCTCAAGATCGTTAACCAGGGTGTACAAACTCGGTTTGGCAATCTTGGCCTGTGGGTCATTGATAACTTGACCAACAAGATCCTTCTTCTCAACATTGGCCGGATCTTTCCCCAGCGCTCGTAGGCCAATCACTCCAGAAACATTTGATACGCCGGCATACCCGTGATCCTGCCCACTTAAAAAATAATTAGTTGTAATAATATTCTGATAAGCATTCTGTGCCTGTTCATCGGTAATGCCATTGTCACTGGTCGCCAAAATATCGGCATCCCAGCCATCCAATGTATCTTTCTGTCCAGTCAGCTTAACGCCGGTTGACAACGCCGAATCAACATCGGCAGCGGTGTCAGCTTGGGCAAGGTTTTCGCCACCAACAAATAGCAGGAAAATCCCCACTAGCAATGTGACTAAATACCTACTTTGTTTTTTTCTTCATGCCTGCGCGCTCCTCCAAATAATGAAATAGTGTTGGTACCCTCAACAAAAAATGAACACAACAAAAAAGCCTGGCTAGTCTAGCTAGCCAGGGCCGTTTCTCAATCACTAATAACCTAAGTTCAGACATTGAATGAGAGCACACGAAAACATCCGAAAGTTACGCTATTAATTGACAAAGCCGACCCTAAGAAGCTTTGCAATCGGCATAACAAACGTATCCTGACTTGATCTCGTCCTACAACTGTCCTCTTTCCAGGGTGACCCAGTGAGTTGTGACAGCTTCGTCAATCTTACAGTAGCGAAGGGGCTGTAAAGGATTTGCACCTTTTTCCGTTTTATTATGCTTCTTAACATTGAAAATTATAGCATGGAATTGAGAATGGTGTAGGGTGTTTTGGAAATTAACTTAAATTTGTAGCGAAAGAGATTTACAGGTGATATGCAAATGTGTTCTGTCGTAATGCTGCAACGTTGACTTGTGGATTTTCTTTGTTTAGTGGCGTTTCAATTTAGTTAGGGGTTTAGAATTTTTTCCGGTTTAGTCAGCTTTTGAGGACGGCTGCGCAAACCAGTAGAACCTAAATAAGAGAACAACCTCAGCCACGCGAATAATCGCGCGACTGGGGTTGTGCTCCACGATTACTAAGTTGATGATGGTTTTTTGATTGTGAATTTCAGGATTCTTTCCCCGCTTAAGTCTGCTTTTGAGGACAGCTGCACAAACCAGCGGAATCTAACTAAGAGAAGGACCCCAGCCACGCGAATAAGGTTCTACAATATCTGTTGTTGGTAATAGATTTTTATCTATTACTGATGACAGTTTTTTTATTTATCATTAGAATAAAAAAGCGGACATTTTGAGGTGTACCCCCAAAGTTAAAGTAAATATTTGCTTGTCTTTCCTAGGCGGCCCGGA
>NZ_BDGB01000103.1 GCF_002157585.1 Lentilactobacillus parakefiri | reverse complement strand
GGGCGGCATTCTTAAAATGTAGATAAACTACAGGAGGCGAAAGCCTATACCAGTTGGATCCGAATCCAATGAACAATTAGAGAATATCACACAGCATCCAAACAGCGAAGCTGGTCAATACTTGAATACATTTTTAATAATACGAGGAGGTAATCTCATGAGAATTCACGTTGTCATGCACAACAAGGAAACTGGAGAAGAATACTTAACCACTAAAAATCGGCGGAACAATCCAGACCGATTGAAGTTGATGAAGTATTCACCAAAGTTGAGAAAACGCGTTTTGTTTGAAGAAAAGAAAAGCTAGAGCGCAATGAAGCCCGGCTTTCTCTCGTATACGTTAAGGGCTGGGCAACGTTTATTCTGAATAACAGTGGTGCACAAAAAAGCCGGAACATAACTAACCAATCGTTATGTTCCGGCTTTTTTGACCGATATTCATTGATCGTCTTTGCTAATCAATCGAACCTTTGCTTAAACTGATGTGTAACCACCGTCAGCAACCAGTGTCGCACCAATAACAAACGAGGCATCATCACTAGCTAGGAATGCCACTGCTTTGGCAATCTCGGATGGCTTCCCTAATCTGCCAAGTGGATGAAGCTTTGCCAATCGCTCTTTAGCACCCGGGTTCACCTTATCCAGCAGTGGGGTATCGATGTAACCGGGCGCAATCGCGTTGACTCGGATTCCCTGCTTAGCGTATGTGGCTGCCAAGGTTTGGGTTAAGATCTTTACCCCACCTTTAGCTGCCCCATAAGCGGTCACATTCGGCAACCCAACCAAGCTGTGAATGGAGCCAGCATTGACGATGGCCCCGCCAGTCCCCTGCTTAATCATCTGCTCCAAGGCATACTTGTCGCTGAGAAAAATTCCGGTCAGGTTGATGTCGATCGTTCGCTGCCATTTATCCAGTGGTAACTCTGTAATATTGGCATCGTTGGCAATCCCGGCATTGGAAAACATAATGTCTAAATGCCCAAATGCATCCACCGTTTTGGCAATTAAATTCTTGATATCAGCCTCTTCAGTCACATTAGTTTTCACAAATAGAGCATTCCCACCAGCGTTTAAGTCAGCCACCACTTCGTCACCTTTTGGCGAAAAGTCACCGATAACTACTTTTGCGCCCTCATTCAAGAATAACTTAACGGTCTCTAAACCAATTCCCGATGCACCACCAGTAACGATCGCAACTTTATTATCAAATCTTGCCATGAATAACACGTCCTTTCTTCAACGAATCACTGCTTTTCTATAACCATTATTGTATCCGCTTACATATCGATTAGCAATTAACTTGGCTTTTCATTTTTCAACAAAAATAGCCCCAATATTACAATCCCCCCTTGACAGTTTTGGCAAAATTGGTTTATGATTCTAAATCGTAACTGTTACCATTTAAAGAGAAGGGGCTGATTGCTAACTTGGACAATAACTATCTCTTGCTCTGTACACTCGTCATGCTGCCGATGATACTATTCGTACCGGTTATGTACGCCAATCGGTATCCAAAGGCTGAACTCGATCACCATTTAACGACGATGATGGTTGCCGTTCTCATCGGGATTGCCAGTTGGCTTAGTTTTGGCAATGTGGAAGCCTTTCACTTGGTTTCTCACCAGTTATTCAATCTTGCCCAGCCGCTAGACATTAATTTAGTTGTGCAAATGGCCTTTTATCTGTATGCGGTGATTATGTTTACCGGAACGGTCCTTCAACGTCTGAACTGGCAGTTCTTCGCTGGCTTCGTACCACTATGGACACTGTTGGTCTACGCTCCGCTGGCAAATTTAATCTGGTCACCTCATGGCCTGTTAAACCAACTCGGCGCTTTAGATTTTCCGGCGGTTTGGTCGTCCATTTATCAGCGGGCATCACATCACTGATATTGGCAGCCTTAGTCAGAAATCAGCCGGTTGACGACGCTCTTGATCATCCCTACTTGGACTATGTTGCCACGCTATTTATTTTAACCGGCTGGTTAGGATTTAACTTGGCACCAGCTGGCAGCTTCAGGCATTTAGGTCCATTAATTATTGTCAATACCCTTACTGCCGTTCTGGGCGCAACCTGTGGCTGGCTGATACTGGCGAACCGAAACAAGCTGCGGATTACCGATATGAGTAATGGCATTATCTGCGGATTAGTCACCAGTACCGCGCTAGTTGGCTACGTCTCAACCAGCGCTATCTTGTTGGTTGCCCTTGTGAGTGGCGTCGTCTGCCACTGGAGCTGCAATTTGTTGGCGGGGTCCAGCAACCTGTATGACCCGGTTGATTCATTTGCCATTAACGGTGTCGGCGGCTTGATTGGCACAATTGGATTAACCTTATTTGCATCCCTTAACATTAATCCACAAGGGGCCAGTGGCTTAATCGCCGGTAATCTGCAGTTTACGGTGGCTGAATTAACCGCCATTCTGACCACAATCACCATCACAGTCGTTGGAACACTGATTAGCTATGGATTAATCAAGTCTATTTCAGTACTCGTTCCTCAATCTAGAAAGGATGAAGTATTTTGAACGATCGCTACTCAATTGTCATCATTGGTGCCGGCCCAGCAGGAATTGGCCTGGGGGCTGCCATGCAACATTATGGCCTTAGTAACTTTGTCATTTTGGATAAGGACGGCGTCGGAGCAACCTTTGATAAATGGAATCCAGAAACCCACTTCATTTCACCGTCGTTTACTTCCAATGGC
Source organism: Lentilactobacillus parakefiri (assembly GCF_002157585.1). Classification (GTDB taxonomy): domain Bacteria; phylum Bacillota; class Bacilli; order Lactobacillales; family Lactobacillaceae; genus Lentilactobacillus; species Lentilactobacillus parakefiri. Next base: position 50,694 of record NZ_BDGB01000103.1, on the reverse strand, counting down.
TTCGGCTTCCCCGATCTAAACGCCATTACCCCTGACACTTCACCGGCATTTTCTCTGAACGCTGAGCACCCAAATGGCCATCAATACGCTGAATATCTCCGTCAGGTCGCCCTATTGAAACATCTGCCCGTGATTGGCAATGCAAATGTCATCAACGTTAAGCCCCAAAATGGCGGCTATGAACTGCTCCTCTCGTCTGGTGAACACATTGATGCTCAATACGTCTTCTTTGGCCTTCGTGATTATTCGTACCCGCTCCGGCCACAGATCCCCGGCAAGGATGATGGCCTCCACTACGCTGATATTCGAGATTATGGCACGTTTGCCAAACAGCCGCAAGCAATTATCGGCGGCAATGAGTCTGGAATTGACGTCGCCGTTAACTTGGCAAAACGAGGTATCCCATCGACAATCTATACGGAAACAACCGGTCTGCAATCAAATGATGCCGATCCAAGCAAACGACTTTCAACCTACACCATGAATCGCTTTTTAGCCCATGGTGAAATGATCCACGTCATTTCGAATAAACAAGTGGTTGCCGTTAAACGGACACTTTCAGACTACCAACTGAGATTTAGTGATGAGACAACGGCCACTTCCTTCACGAGACCAATCTTTGCCACCGGCTTTGCGGTCACTAAGAGTCCCCTAATCAACCGATTATTTAAGGTCGCTCATAATCGGCCCGTCCTAAATAACATGGATGAATCAACTATCAGTCCGAATGTCTTCTTAATCGGTCCTCAAGTCACCCATGATCAAGTCGTACTTTGCTACATTTACAAATATCGACAACGATTTGCCCAATTAGCTGAAGAGATGATTCGAAGAAAGGGTCTACAGCCGAATCCCGAAACGCGGATTGTTTATCAAAATGCCAATATGTACCTGGATGAATTTGATGACTGCGACGTTAACTGTGAGTGCTAATTGGATTACGACAATCATATTTGAAAGAAGGAATTTTAAAATGGAAAAACAAGACTTAGCTTCGGCATACCGGAGAATGAAAAGTCCAAATATCAAAACCCGAAAACGGGCGCTTAAAATTATCCACGAAATCAAACGGGCCAAACAAAGGAACTTATTAAAAGAAAAATAACCAGATCAAAAACGAGTTGGGATGATGAATTCCAACTCGTTTTTTGCAGTGCCACCATACTGATTGTTCTCATCAATTAATGGTTTGCTGAACAACTGGCAGTCTCAGTGTTAAGTCTGGCAATCTGCCAACGCCACCTTCAATCACACTGACCCATACTTTTAGGATTTTCCCGATTTCTGGTACTCCATGAATTGATACAGCAATAATTCCATAATCACAATCAAGGAAACATGAGAAGTCATATCCACACCACTGATCTTGAGTTCATCGGTAAACAAGTACAAATTCTCGTCACTCATATTTTGAATGGTATTGTTATTCGCACCCGTAATCGACACCAGCATGGCATAGCTGCGTTTGCTCTGCAAGTTTTGGATAATTTGAATTAATTCGTCATCCTCGCCCTCATAGTCAAAGACAAAGATCACGTCATCCGGCTGGACATTACGATAAGCCAATCGCCGCTGCTCGTGGTTTTTGGGAAAAATAACGATAAACCCGTTCAAGGTATATAGGTATTCGATGTATTCGGCTGAATATTTACTGAAACCCTTGGCAAAAAAATACAGCTTTGGTCGATGGTCCAAGACCTGGCAAATTTTCAGCAATTTACGTTCATCCAGTACCCGGACGGTCTCCTCGATATTCTTCAGATACTCGTTTCGATAGGCAGACTGTTCTTCAACGAATGGTTCCGTTTGATCTTCCGCCTTGTTGCTATTCAAAACCGTGTATTTGATCACGGTACTGAACTCACTGTAACCGGAAAAACCAATTTTACGGACAAAACGCAAAAAAGTGGTGGTCGAAACGTAACAGGCAGCCGCCACTTCGCGAATACTCTTATTCTGAATTTGAGTCATATTTTTGATAACGTAATCCAAAAGGCCGTACTCATTCTTATTCAATTTTTCAACATACGGTTTAATAATTTCAAAAAAGTTCATAGATAGCCTCTAATCCGGAACCCCAAGGACGATTGAGTGAATATCACCGCCGCCCAGTAACAGTTCACGGGCATAGATGGGTTCAATTTTTCGGTTGGGGAAAATTTGCTGATACTGCTCAATGGCCGCCTGGTCATGAACGTCGCCAAAGATTGGCAGAATCACCGCTCCGTTAGCTAGGTAACAGTTAATATAGGTCGCCATCAGCCGGTCACCAGCATACCTCGGCAGGCGCCCGTTGACCGGATCAACCCCCTCACTTTCCTGTTTGGTAATCAAGAGCGGTTTGGGCATTTGGACTTTGTAAATCGTCAGTGGCCGATTATGGGCGTCTTTTGCCGCACTCAAAATAGCCAGTGCTTCGTGGCAAATCTCATACATCGGATCGGTCTGGTCTTCGGTCCAGGTCAGGGCAACTTCGCCAGGGCGGACAAAATTCACCATGTTGTCAACGTCACCGTTAGTTTCATCCATGAAGTAGCCGCGTTTGAGCCAAATGATTGTAGAAACGTTCAAATAGCGTTTAAAAATCGCTTCAACAGCTTCCTTGTCAATTTGCCCGTTGCGACCCTCAGACAAGACGGATTCCTCAGTTGCAATTAACGTCCCCTCACCATCGGTTTGATAAGCCGATCCTTCCAGCACAAAATCGGCGTCGTAGTGGTCAATCCGATCCAGATCACTGACTTTTTCAGACACCAAGTTATCCTGATCCCAAGGAAAATACAGCCCATCAACCAGGCCACCCCAGGCATTGAACTGCCAATTGACTGCCCGGACGTCATGCTGGTTAACCAAGTAGGTTGGGCCAACATCTCTCATCCAGGCATCATTGTAACTCATTTCAACCACCCGAACCGATTCTGGCAGCGTATGAAGTGCGTGTTCGTATTGTTCGCGTGATACCAGCATGGTCAGCGGCTCGTACTTGCTAATCTTTCCGGCCACTTCGGCAAACACTTTCTGGGCAGGTTTGGCCCCGTCTCGCCAATTGTCGGTGCGCTCCGGCCACATCATATAGGCCTGCTGGTGTGCGTGCCATTCGGGAGCCACACGGTACTGATCCTGCTGTGGCGTCGTACCTTTTATTTCCATTCTTTACTTTACCTCGATATTTTCTCGTTCAATTATAACAGTTTTGATGTGAAAGCACTATCATGCTCATAACGTCAAAATTAACGAACGTGAAACGAGGCCCGGACAAAACCTTCGTTTCGTCCACGCCCCGTCGAATTCCCAACTATTTAACTGCTGCGACAACTGCGTCTTTGACGATTGTGGTGCCTTCGTTGCCTTCAATAATTTGTTCAACATCGGCCAAATCACCGATCACGGCTGGATTGCCGGTATTCCGGACAAAGGCAACCGCAGCCTGAACCTTTGGCATCATACTGCCCTTGGCAAATTCATTGGCGTCAATGTGCTTTTGAATATCATCAATGCCAACTTCTTTGAGTTCAACTTGATCAGGCTTACCGTAGTTGTAGTATACGCCGCCAGCAGAGGTCAAGATGATCAATTTATCAGCATCAATTAATTGAGCAATCTTTGAGGCACTAAAATCTTTATCAATCACGGCTTCTTTACCAATTAAGCGATTACCTTTTCTGACAACCGGAATGCCGCCGCCCCCAGAAACGATTGGGACAATCCCCGCATCAACGACCTTTTTGATCGCAGCGTATTCGTTAATTTCCAAAGGCTTTGGTGAGGCGACCACCCGCCGATAGCCACGGCCGGCGTCTTCTACGATTTCCCAGTCGGGATGCATCGATTTGATTTCCGGCAAATCAGCTTCCTTATAAAAGGGACCAATTGGCTTGGAAGGATTGTCAAAGGCTGGATCGTTTTCGTCAACAATCGTTTGGGTGACAATTGCCATCACATCCTTGTCAATGCCGCTATCCAAGAGCTCTTCCTTCATGGCATTTTGGAACCAATAGCCAATGCTTCCTTGCGTCATGGCACCACAGGTATCCAGTGGCATTGCCGGGTTAGCTTCACTGTCGGCAGCGTTTTGCTGAAGCAGTAAGTTACCGACCTGTGGACCATTCCCGTGCGTGATGATCAACTGATCACCGTTCTTGATAAATTTCACTAATTCTTTGGCGGTCTTTTTAACCGCCTTCATTTGGGCTTGGGCTGAAGCATCCTTTGAGAGGATTGCATTGCCGCCCAATGCAACTACAATTTTTGCCATTGCAATGTCTCCTATCTGCCAGCTGGCACTTGTTGCGTAATACAGTGAATATTACCACCACCGAGTAGGATTTCTCTGGCAGGAACGCCAACAATCTTTCGGTCAGGATATAAACGCTGCAAAGTTTCTTCTGCCTTGGCGTCGTTTGGATCGCCAAAGGTTGGGAAGACAATCCCGCCATTTGCGGTGTAGTAGTTGACATAGCTAGCTGCCAGTCGGTCACCTTCCTGACGTGGTAGTGTGCCGTCAACAGCATCCACGCCTTCACTTTCTTCTTTGGTGATTGTTACTGGCTTTGGCACGTAAAGCTTTTCAACTTGAATCTTTCTGCCCTTAGCATCGGTGGCGTTACTTAAAATGTCATAGTTTTCTTTAGAAATTTCATACTGGGGATAATTTTGATCATCCGTCCACGCGAGGGCAACGACGCCAGGTTTTACGAAGTTGGCAATGTTATCGACGTGCCCATTGGTTTCATCCAGGTAAATCCCGCGTTTGAGCCAGATAACTTTGTCCAAGTTAAGATATTCTTTCAAGACATTTTCAATCTGTTCTTTAGATAACTGGGAGTTGCGTCCCTTTGACAGCAGGCATTCTTCGGTCGTGATCAAAGTTCCTTCGCCATCAACATGGATTGAGCCGCCTTCGAGGATGAAATCATCCAGCCGGTAACGGTCGGCGTGTTCCATTTCAGTCACTTTTTGCGCAACCCGATCGTCCTTGTCCCACGGGAAGTAAAGACCGTCAACCAAGCCACCCCAGGCATTGAAGGTCCAGTCAACCCCACGCAGGTCTCCTTCATCATTGACGACAAAGGTTGGCCCACAGTCACGAATCCAGGAATCGTCACTGGAAATTTCAACCACTTCGACTTCGTCCGGCAGCATGTGCCGAGCATTCGCGTATTGGGCATCTGAAACACCAACGGTCACGTGTTCGAATTGGGAAATCGCTTTGGCGACGTTGACAAACGTATGCTGAGCAGGCTTGGCACCATTGCGCCAATTGTCCGGTCGCTCTGGCCAGAGAATGTAAACACCCTTATGATGTTCAAACTCGCCGGGCATCCTGTAGCCGTCTTTTTTAGGTGATGATTGTAAAGTTTTCATCGTATTTGCTCCTCTTGTGTGAATTAGTTCTTACTTAATGCTTCTGCTGTGTGGTGACTGCTCGCCTTTTGTTTTTTCTTCAAAGGATAATTCTTTTCGGCAGCTCTGATACAAAGTTCACCCAGCAAAACTGTGATAATTGTACCAACCAAAATTGGAATCTTGGTATTCAGTTCTTCTGCACTTCCATTTAAAGGAAAAGCGGATAAGATAGTTGTAATTGCCAGTAAAGCAACTGGAATCCAGGTCATCAGATTAATCATCAGTTTGTTTCCAGGTACTTTGAAAGGACGCTCAGTCTTAGGATCAGATTTGCGAAGTTTCCAAAACGATGGGAACATGAGCAGGTATGAGCCTAGAAGGGCAACGACGTTTAGTGAGAAGAATGCCCAGAAAATATTTTGATTAGGAATCAGAGGTGAGATAACCACCAGAACTGCCGCAATGCCACCATTTAGTAGATTTGCACCCGTTGGAAGGCCGGTCTTCTTGCTTTCAATTCCAAAAACTTTTGGCAAATCGTGATTCTTGGCAGCGTATGAGGCCACGTAGTTCACCCCTGCCGACCAGGAAATCAGGTTGGCAGCTAAAGTATACATGAACAGCAGTGCAATCAAGATTACAAACCAATTGTTACCGCCAATTAAGAGCAAAATGCTTTCCATCAAACCACTTGAAGTTGATAATTCGCTGCTTGGGATTGCCACGCCCATGCCAAATGCAGCAAAGACATAGAAGATGGCAATCAATATGCCACCCCAGATAATGGCTTGGGGAATTTGTTTCTTTGGATTTGGCATTTCGCTGGCCATTGAAGTCACAACTTCAAAGCCAAGGAAGTTGAATAAGATCACTGAAATGTATCCAAGGCTCTTAACATTCATTTGCGGCAGCATCGTCTTAACCGTGAAGTTGCTGGCAACGCCCTTGGTCATGGCAACGTAGATTCCTAAAGCTCCCAGGCTCACCATGATAATCACTTTGGCAATTGCTGCCAGATTCAAAATCCATTTGCTGTCAGCAACTGGAAATGAGGATATCAAAGTGACAATTCCGATGAAGATCAGCTGGATTAAAACGTTGGTCCAGGTCCCGAAATGGGTTGGGAACACTTGGCCAATGACGCCCGTGAACAGGACGGCCAGACTGGCCATCCAAATTGGGAAGTTGATCCAGTACAGCCAGGCTGCTCGACCACCCCAACGGCGGCCAAACGCTTTTCTAACCCAATCATAGATTCCACCGTCGCCGTCATATGTCGTTCCAAGCTCTGCGGAAATCAATCCATATGGCAGAAAGAAGAATATTAACAGCAGTGCCCACCAAAAGAACTGTGATGGGCCAATTGCAGCTGCCGGCGCAACTGATTCAACCACCAGAACCACGACCACCGACATTAGGACGGCATCAAATAATCTAAATTTTTTCTCGTCTTGCATTTCTTTCACCTGCACATCCGTTGCGTCAGCTCATTAATGAGTCGTGTCGTCAACTAAGTTTAAGATCATTGACTTCAATTTAGGATCGTTCAAGTCATCTAATTGCTTTTCGGTGTAGTTCATCCGTGGGGCCATCAAGTAGACCAGTAAGGCTCTCATTGCAGTCAAGCGGTTTTCGGCTTCGTCCCAGGCAATTGAATGTGGTGAATCAATCACGCTGTCGGTGACTTCTTCGCCGCGGTTGGCTGGTAGGCAGTGCATGAACATGGTGTGGGAGGTTCCCTTACTCATTAAATCGTCATTAACTTGGTACTTAGGATAGAAGATCTTCATCCGCTCGTCATATGAAAGTGGTGCCTCGTACAAGCCATACCAAACGTCGGTGTAGACAAAGTCGGCATCCTTCATGGCTGCATCAGCGTCTTCAGTGATTTCAACACTACCGCCTGATACTTCAGCGTTCTTCTTGCCAATTTCCAAGGTTTCCGGCTTGATTTGGTAACCTTTTGGTCCGAATTGAACGAACTTCATGCCCATCTTAGAAGCGATGAACATCAATGAAACACAGACCTGAGTGGCGTCACCGACAAAGACGACCTTGCAGTCTGAAAGCTTCTTGCCGGCTGGTAAATGCTCGGCCATGGTGATGATGTCACCGATTTCTTGGGTTGGATGGTTATAATCGCTCATCCCATTCAGAACTGGAACGGTGGCCGTTTCAGCCAACTTTTCAACGGTTGAGTGCTTAGCAACTCTGGCCATCAAGATATCAACCAAACGGGAAAGCACAATCGCTGTATCGCCTAATGATTCACTTTCAGCTGAGCCTAGATGAATTTGACCTGGTGCCAGGTATTGCGCATGACCACCAAGTTGCGTCATGGCAGTTTCAAATGATACCCGGGTTCTGGTTGAAGATTCTTCAAAAATCATGCCAAGCGTCCGGTGTGATAATAAATCAGGATAGTTACCGTTCTTAATATCGCGTTTAATTTGTAAACCTAAGTTGATCAGGTATTGAATTTCGTCTCGGGTGTAGGTGTTGGTATCGATAAAGTCTCGTTTCATAATTGGCATCTCCTATAAGTTTGTTTGTCGTTAATATCTCAGAAATTCTCGAGGATTTCTTTACGCTCTAAATATAACGGATGTAAGCGCTAAAATATAGTGTTTGAGGCCTTGTAGACGCCGACAGAACAACGATGGAGCTTGTTTCACCTTTGTTAACATGTTCCACTATCCCGGTGTAAACCGTTTTAGCCCACTTTTAAGTCAAAATAAGCCCGCAACCTGAGTAAAATGATTTACTCGAGATTGCAGGCTTGTTAACGTTTCACTTTATAACAACTGTTTGAGCTTGAATCGCTGCACCTTACCGCTGGCATTGGTGGGAAGTTTGTCAATTTTGATAAATCTCGTTGGTACCTTATAGTGGGCTAACTTCTGTCTGCCATAAGCGGTCAGGTCTGCTTGATCTAAGGGCGCATCGCTGACCACAAAGGCAGTCGGCACTTGACCCCATTTGGCATCATCTTGGCCGACCACGGCAATCTCGTCAATGTCTGGCCGATTGGCGTAAGCGGCTTCGACTTCATCTGGGAAGATGTTTTCACCACCGGAAATAATCATATCGTCGAGTCTGCCATCAATATATAAGAAGCCGTCTTCATCGAAATGACCAACATCGCCAGTCCGATACCAGCCGGTGTCATTTAGCTTACGTTGAAAAGCAGCCTGGCGGTTCAAGTAACCGGGGGTTAATGCCGGCGTTTTGATCAGGACTTCCTGATTAGCTTGGCTTAGCGTCAACTGGGTCAAAAATAATGGCTTGCCAACCGAACCAATTCGCTTGTCAGCATCCGCTGAGTTCAAGGCACTGATTTGTGAACAGGTTTCCGTCATCCCATATGACTGAACCACCGGGATTTGGCGTTGACGACATTGCTGAAGGGTTGGTCGATCAATGGGGCCACCACCCAGCAGCATGCACCGAAAGTTGGCCTGATAAGGGGTGTTATCAGCCGTTCGATATTTTAATAATTGCTTTAACATGTATGGAACAACCGAAATCGTCGAGATGGGCTCATGTTTCAATACGCGGTCAATCAATTCAGCATCGAAGTGGTCAACCAAGCGGTTCGCCATGCCATATATCAAGCCACGCATCATAATTGAAAAGCCGCTGATATGAAAAATCGGGACGGCGCAAAGCCACTCGTCACCCGGCATGACGCCAAGGTTAAAAGTGGAAGCGGTTGCTGACGCCAGGTGATTGCCAAAGGTCTGCATCACGCCTTTGGGTCTGCCAGTCGTCCCAGACGTATACATAATGCTGGCCACCGTTTGAGAGGGAAATTCGGGAACTAATGTGACCTGAACTGCCGTTTGATTTGTTATCGTGCTGAAGGGAATAAACTGTTGATCGAAGCTTTCTCGAAAGAGTTCGTCAGCTACCAAACAGGCCGCCGGTTCACTATCGGATAATTGACGCTTGATTTCATCATCAGATAAACGCCAATTAATCCAGACAATCGTCTTACCAGACCCTAGGACGGCCAGAGCCATCAGATAACCCAGCAAAGAATTCTTGGTCATAATGGCAACTCGATCGCCATCCAACACGGAGGCGGCCTTCAATTGTCCAGCCAGTTGAGAGACTTGTTGCTTGAGTTCCAAAAACGTCAGCTGGGTCTTGCCGTCATCAACTGCGAGCCGATCAGGGGCAGTTTCAGCCTGCTTTAAAATCCAATTATCCACTTTCATTAACCTTCTTAGGGGAATTTAGGGAATTGATCAAAATCTGGTTTTCGTTTTTGATTGAAGGCATCCCGACCTTCTTTGCCTTCATCGGTGGTGTAAAAGAGCATCGTCGCATCCCCACCCAACTGTTGAAGACCGGCCAAACCATCGGTATCAGCGTTCATGGCTGCCTTGATAAATCGAAGGGCGGTTGGCGATTTCTGGAGAATTTCGTTACACCAATCCAATGTGGCCGACTCAACTTCTGCCAGTGGCACGACTTTATTGATCCAGTTCATGTCATAAGCCTCTTTTGCACTGTAGAAATGGTTTAAGAACCAGACTTCTTTGGCACGTTTATGACCAATCAACCGGGCTAAATAACCGGAACCATAACCTGCATCAAAACTGCCTACTTTCGGCCCCGTCTGGCCAAATTGGGCGTTGTCAGCCGCAATCGTTAAATCACACACAAGTTGGAGAATATTGCCGCCGCCAACCGACCAGCCCTTGACCATCGCAATCACGGGTTTGGGGATGATGCGAATTAGATGCTGAAGATCCAGCACGTTTAGTCGGGCAATGTGGTCAGAACCCACATAGCCGCCATTTCCCCGAACTCCCTGATCACCGCCGGAAGAAAAGGCTTTGTCGCCAGCGCCGGTTAGAATAATCACGCCGATTGTGCTATCATCACGACAGATATTGAATGCGTCAATCATCTCCTGGATGGTCAATGGCGTAAAAGCGTTCATTTTTTCCGGCCGGTTCATCGTAATCTTTGCGATTTTATCAGCCCGTTCAAAAATAATTTCCTGGTAGTCTTTTACCGATTGCCATTTAACTGAAGTCATAATCTCGATCCTTTCAAAAATGGAGTGTGAAACCTTGTCTAATTTAATTAAGTTACTCGGCATTAAAACCGTCTCTGTCAGCCAAGCTGAAGTCATTATATCACTAGAAGTCACTGATGCCGTTAAACAGCCATATGGTTTGCTTCACGGCGGTATCAACTCGGTGCTGGCCGAAACGGCGGCTTCAATTGGCGCCAACAAGCAGCTGGATTCAAACCACTACGCGGTCGGCGTCGACCTCACCACGCAGCATTTATTGCCGGTAGCCCACGGCAAATTGGTGGCAACCGCCACGCCACTGCATGCCGGCCAGCGGCTTCAAACGTGGCGGGTTGCCATTCGCAATGGCGATCGTTTGACGAGTTTCAGTACGGTTACTTTGACCAACGTCGCTAAAGAATCTTAATTGCTTCGATAACCGATAAATTGCACCAAAAAAAGGAACCCATGTAGGTTCCTTTTTTTGGTGATTATTTGACTCTACTGTTCAGGCAGTGCTATATGCGCCGAATGGATGCCAACAAAAAAGTCATTGGGCTAAACCACTAATCGCCACTATTATTAAAAATCAGACCCGTTGCGTGTATTTAGGAGAAGTGGTGATTATCTGCCTTTACTGTACCAATATTATGCCACATCTCCCAATCAGAAGTCAATCAAAATTACCCCTTTTGAATTTTATGTGCCTATTTACTGACCCTCGTCATTGACGGTTCGCCTAGCAACACCCATACATTTAATGATCCAATACATGTTCCTTATCCTTAAGACTAATCTTCCCATCCAAAATCTCATAAGTCTTATTCGCAAAATCCAACAGCCGAAGATCATGGGTCACCACAACCACCGCCTTATTCCTGGTTCCCGCGAGATTCTTGAACAGTCGGCCGACCTCGGCAACCTTTTCACTATCAAGGGCTGCCGTCGGCTCATCAGCTAACACAATATCCGGGTTAGCGTACAGTGCTCTGGCGATCGCCACCCTTTGAGTTTGTCCACCCGACAGTTCACCGGGGTACTGGTTGACTAGCTGCGAGATTCCCAGCTGATCAAGCAAACCTGACAATTCGTTCTGGTCTAAATTACCCTCACGCTTGATTTTATCCACAAACTCAAATTGTTCTTTGACTTTCAGATACGGCACCAGATTGTATGATTGTAGGACAAAACCGATTTGATTTAACCGCAGCTTATCTCGTTGCGCTTTGGTCAGCGACTCAACTGCTTGGCCTTCAACTTCCACTGATCCGGAAGTTGGCGTCTGCAGGCCGCCGGCAATGGTCAAAAAGGTGCTTTTCCCTGATCCAGAGGGGCCGACCACGAGGATTAACTGTCCGCGATCCGCCGCAAAGTTGACGTCCTTTAACACGTGGACCTTACTAATGCCGGATCCAAAATACTTATTAATGTTTTTCAATTCAATAACTGACATAACTAACCTCCAATAACACTGACAGGGTCAACGGTCGCAATCTTCTGGGCCGGAATGGCAGCCCCAATCACACCCATAATCATCAGGCCAATTGATATCCAGGTCAGAACCGGAATATCAAACGCCATTGGGACGCCCACCGGCAAAAGCCAGCCGGTTAACGCCGCAATCAGGCCGCCAATGATGACTCCCGCCGCCATTAGGATGACTGATTGACTGGTAATCGTCGAAACCAGTGCCCTGGCTGGAATTCCCTGTGCTCGAAGCACCGCATAGGTCGGCAGTGCCTGCATGGTCAAAATGTACAGGAAAACTGCGATAATCACCAGTGAAATAATCATTAAGAAACCGATCATAAAACCAAAGGTGGTATTTTGTGCAGAGTACCCCGGCAATTTTTGAATGAATTCATTTGTTGAATAGGTTTTTAAATGCTGATTATGTTCGTTATAGGACGCATTTCGAGAAATAATCGCACTTCCAGCAACCGGTACGTTGTTCATGCCACGCAGATATTTCCAAGTCGGCAGCGTCCCGTAAATGACTGGCGCAATGTTTAACTTGGCATTCTTGGTAAAACCAACAATTTCATATTTGTCGTCAAATGAATTCATGGTGACCTTATCACCGAGCTTGTAGCCTTCGGTCTTGAACTTCTCATCAACGACCACTTGGTGATTAGTCTTGGCTTTATGGCCGGATGAAATTTTCAAGTCTTGATAGATAAATTGGTTGGACCTCAACCCAATAAAGCTGGCTGAAACCTTCTCTTTGCTTTTATCCTTGGCGACAACCGGGGTTGAACCAATCAAAGACTCCTTGCTGGTAAGGCGGTCATCCTTTGCCTGAGCATTGGTGATCGTTGATTGCGCCAAATTAATGTTGGAATCCTTATTCAATACCACACTTTTGGCATCCCATGAATTGATTGCCTGAGTATTTTCACCTGCAAGTCCAAAGGCTAAACTGGTTAAAATGAAAATCAGATAGGCAATCAGACTCACCATGGCAATAATCAAACCGTACCTCAATTTCTCGTGCTTAATTTCTTTCAGTGCTAAATACATTAAAACTTCCCCTTCCCTGCTAACAAGTCCAATGTTTCGGATAATCTGTTCATAACTGCTGGTTGATAATCTGGATTAATGATGATCTCTTTGATTGCCTCATGGCTCAGGATCATGGTCGCCCATTGCCTGCCACTAACGGTCGCCGGATTCACTGAACCTTGTGAGACCAGCGACTCATTTTTCATCAAATGCATTTTAATCAGGCCAAAGTATTCACTATTCTGGGCACCTTTGACAAAATTGGTGACTTGATTCAAGTAAAACTGGGGATCAAAGGTTTCACCGAGTTCATTGTCAATGTCGCTGTGAATATCCTGCATCGCCACCCCGTATAAATACTTGTAAGCATCTGTTAAATCATCAAAATACTTATAAAAAGCACCGCGGGCAATTCCGGCCGTCTTAACGATCGGTGCCACCTGTGCGGATGCCAGCGGCTGCTCCGAAAATTCCTTAAGCAATGCCTGGCGAATCGTTCTCTGCTTTTCAGCACTCAAATTTTTAAAGGTTGTTGATACCATCGTGTCCTCCTCTGGTGACGCCGTGTCATTAATCTATAAATCGAGTATAGCTCGTTGGTGACATCGTGTCAACAATTAAGCTTAAAAAATCTATTGTCAGTCATTATTCAATGACTGACAACAGATCAAATTGTGAACTACCATATGAATCTTTTTAGAAGAAGACATTTTTAATTATCCAAATAAGAACCACCATAACCAGGCAGAACGCGACACCTGTGAGCGTATCATAACCGCCACTCAGAGGATTGTTATTCAACAGCCAATCAAATATCTTTTCCTGATTGGGGTGCTGGTCAAAATATTTTTGGACTCTTTTATTGTAAGCTTCAAGTTTTTCGAAAACATACTTAGATAACTTTTGAAACATCGTTATTTAATTGATCCTGGCTGTATTGGCGTTGGAACAATAATGACTCCTTTCGTGTAAGTTCTACCTGTTATATAACCTTTATAGTGCTACACTTTTCCGTTCATGGGAAGCTTAACTGTCTTTGAGAAGCTCTTGGTTCCGGTAAACTTTCCCAAATTAATTGTGATAGCTTTACTTTTCCCATGTTTCTGAGTAAAAATAATGTGATAGCTCACCTTAACTGGCCCTTTATCCGTATCAATCATTACTCCATGTACTTTCACTTTTCCATTGCTTATTCTGTTAACATTGTATCCGCCTACTGCAGATGTCTTTACAACTTGTGGTTTCGCACCTGTCTGATTGGTGACCGACTCGGTTGTTATTGACGCTGACTTATTATTTCCCTTTTCTGAAGCGCTTGTTGAGGACACTGAACTTTTTGTATCCTGTTCAGAAGAATTGGTGTCAGGTGACTCTCCGGGCTTATTAACGGTAGACTGTCCTGACGCATCTTCTGAGCCATTTACTTGTGGTTCCATTCGACTATTATCAATAACTGTTTGTTGAGGATTACTTACAGTCGTAGCTGTAGTTCCTTCTGAGTTAGTGCTTACCGTAGTAGCCGTCCCGCTGGTGGAAACTGTACCTCCTCCATTATCGGTTCTTCCTCCAGGCCACGGTCCAGGATAGTTGTCGTTCCCGTTATTATTACCACCATTATTAGAATCATTATCACTATTAGCACTATTGCTGGCTGTTATATTATCCGAAGCATATGCGGAAGTTAAAAAGGCAGAATTTAAAGCGATGCCCATCAAAGTAACGAAAAGAAGTCCTAATCCCCAAAACACAATTTTTCTTTTTAACACAGTTTCATATCTCCCCAGATTTATTTATGAATTATAATAGATTGCGAATAGCTGTAATAACATTGGCAAGAGTACTTACGATTGCTGTTCCCTGACCAACAACATTTGAAACAGAACCCGTTAGGTAATACAAGAGTTGTCCTACATTGGATGCAGCAGCCGTCCCCGTATACCATGGCTGTAACCTTGTATTTGCCGATTGGGTGTCTTTATCGAGTTGTTGATTGAGCGAATCTGCTGATTGTTGGGAATTGTCAGAGTTAGTAGACGTAGCATTTCCTGTAGTATTCGTTGATGTTGAAGAACTACCCTGGCTGGTGGTTGAATTTTGGCTGGAAGTTAATGTATTGCCATTGTCAACTTGATCACTAGTGTTATCAGTTTTGGATTTATTATCAGCGTTTCCTTTATTTTCTCCGACTGAAGTAGTATCTTTCTTTGACGTAGTTGCTGGCTTCTTATTTGTCGCCTTGCTAGAATCCTTTGATGACTTTCCTTTCTTTTTAGTCAGAACATAAACGGTTTTTAATCCCTTTGTCCCTTTCTTTCCAACCTTTTTTTGAAGAATTGCCTGTACATCCTTCTTACTAGGAGCTTTAATACGTTTTAGCGTCTTATTCAGCTCTTTTTGACTCATAACCTTGGTTTTCTCATTGGTCTAAGCAGGCTTTTGTGGTGATAAGTTAGGTTTAGAGCTTTTGGCAGTCACCGCCTTGTTGTAAGTTGAACCGTCCTGTCTGCTATTCGTGACTCCTTCAGCACCGCTAATACGAACGCTTTCATTGTGTTGAGTACTGGCATCAGCCGACTGCGGAGAAAAAAGTAGCAATCCCCCAACAAGCAAAGCAACTCCGTAAAACCATAAATGTATTTTTCTTTCTTCCATTATGAATCCCCCTACATATAATTGGATCGCTTACGGACAATTACACATCGGTAAACCATCCATAATTAGGTTTACCACACGAAATTGGAGCCGTCAATACCACAAGCTCACTTTTTCACTAATACTTTCTTTCTGAAATTTATAACTCAATAATGATCGCTGAAATAAATCAGAAAAGTCATTATGATTCAAATGACTCCTAATTATACAAAAAGTGGCTACATTCAAGTAGCCACTTGGTTATTTATCCTAAAAATTAATTTCCGATAGAATGTTTGTTTCTTACAAAGCGAATTAGATGTCTATATATTTCTATCAGAGATTCTAATATACTTATTATACAATGGAGATTGTGATACTTAGCACATCTGTGGATATTAATATTTAAGAATATAAGATCCGCGTTTTGTTAATGCTAATTCACAAAATAAGCAGCTGACGCAAGCTCAGTAACTCTTTAGTGACCGCAATAATTCCGGATTCCGATTCGACAGCAACAGCGCGTGCCCGCTGCCGTCGAAAATCATACTCTCAAATTCGCGGTGGGAATTAAAGCGAGTGTACTTAATGTCACTTGGTCGCAAGGTGCCTCGGCCGTTGAGTTTCCGTGCCGGTAAGGTTTGAATTGAATCATCTGATACCAGATACAATCGACCATTGTGCGGATTGTAGCCCATGGCCTGCTGATGAGTCCCGGTCTGTTTTCGCAGCTGCTGCTTGGCGAGTCGAACATGAATCGAACGACTGCCAAGGCGACCCTTATAAATTTTAAAGTGACCGGATGAAATGCCCCACCAATAAGCGTTGCCAGCGTTATCGAAAGTAAGATCATGACCAGCCGGCACCATCGCACCATGATTGGTCATATGAAATTTGATTGCCTTATTTGGCTTCAGTGACGACATGCTGATTCGCTGAAGTGTTGACCAGGCAGTTGGCTTCATATCGGCTCGATCCCGCCACATCCAAATTGAATGCTGCTTCTTATTGTAAGCAAGCGATTGACCGTGACCCACGTTGAACATTGGTCCCACTTTCATCCCTGAGGTCTGCTTCGTTAATGAGTCCTGCGCCTTAGTTAAGCTCATGTGATCCAGCGTTCCGCGGTTGTATCGGACCACAAAGCCCTTCCCGTGAAACTGGTGAGGGGCATAAAGGACAAATAGATACTTGCCAGAAAAGGCTGCTGCTTGAGGATTGGTCACGTCACGACTGGACTTTCCCAAAGCCATATGCGTATTAGGCAGCAGATACTTAGTTTTGAGCGTCCAGTGTGTTCCATGGACACTCTTAATGGTTGTCCGCCCACTTGAATTAGGCGACCAGCCGTAATTGCTGCTGGCCTTTACAAATTGGATCTGAGGATTATTTAATAATCTCAGACTGGCACCGGAATACTGACTCAGTGCATTACTTCTCTGAACATAGGTTGCGGCATCAACCGTCCCCACAACTGACGTCCCCAACAAGATTGCTGCAGCAAAGCCTACCGTAAATCGACCAAATTTCATATGAACCCCTCCAACTAGTTGTATAACATAAGTGTACTGCTAATTTGGGGGAATGCCAGTTGAATTAGGATGTTTTTATGATGAAAACAAGATTAAGCGACTCTCTCGTACTTGTTATAAGCTGTTACTTAGCAGAATAGTGGTCAAACAAGCAGCTTCCGGCCATATAAGGACGTTATCCCAATATCCAAGCCCAGGATATCGGGATAACGTCCTTATATTCTGGAAGCTAACCGCTTGTTTGACCACACTGTCCTTTAGTATGCCATATCTGCCTGAAGCACCTCTGGGCAGTGATTAACCAATAAATTACCGCGAGAACTGCCATCATAAGCAATCCCTTCAAACTCACGCTTCGGGCCAAATTGGGTCCACTCGAAGCTGCGGTTGGTTAGATGCCCATGGCCCTTCAGCCGTTTAGCCGGGAAGCTGGCAATTGACGCGTCTGACAGCATCAACAATCGTTTCCTAACCGGGTTATACCCCATGCTCTGGATCCGAGTTCCCGGCAAATGCTTCAAGACTTGATGAGTCAGTCGAAAGTGCACGGAACGGTGGTGGATTTTGCCCTTGAAAACATAGGCACCCCAGCCCGGAAACGACCAGAAGTAGGCATTTTCCGAGCGGTCAAAGGTTAGATTGTGGCCGCCGGGTACCGACAGGCCATGGCTCCTTAACCTAAAACGAATGGCGTGATCAGGACGCAAGGTTGACGTCTTGATATGTTGAATATAGCCCCAATTATTCACTGGGACGCGGGGCGCCCGCTCTTTATCCCGCCACATGTAAAGGCCGTGGTCATGCCAGTTGTAGGCCAACGATTGCCCATGACCGGTGGTAAATAAGGGCCCTGCCTTGATATAGGAATGGATCTGTTTTTGAGTCTTTGTATACTTACCATGCCGTTTATGGTAAGCATCCCGCAACTCGGTTGGATGCAGCCGAATGCCCATCGCATCCAGCTTTCGAATGTTAAACCGCACAATTCGTCCGCGATTATGTAAGTCGGTCGGGCAATAAACAATATACATATAATGGCTGCCGGTCATGGCAATCGACTGGGGATTCCCCCAGTGTTGACCATTTTTGCCAGGGAACGGCAAGACGTAGCGCGTGTGGAAGCGGACCGTCTTCCCCCGTTTGGAGGCAATGACGTGTTCAGCATCGGTATTGGAAACGTGGTAGTACTTCTTGGGTACCTTAACGTAGTGAACTTTTTTGTTATTCAAGAAGCGTAGGCTACCCTTGTGAAGTGCGGACGAGCGCTGATGATAGACGTGAAATTTAGCCTGGGCAGTCACTGATCCCAGGGCGATGAAAGCGCCAATAGTCCAAAGCAAACTCAGACAGATGAGCTTTTTAACGAAATTCATACGATTCCCCCTCAGAAATGAATGAAAATTCAATATAAAATTAATAAGATACATAACTAATTCTAGCTTTCCACTTAACTAATGTAAACGAGAATAATGTTGATTTGGTAATAATTGTGCGTATTGTCCTCATACCGGCCGACTATCCCACCTGAAGCAGATTGGTGTTGTACTAAAACAATGCCAATATCTAGATGCGCGATATCAGACGTTAAACTTTTACTCCCATAGTGTCGCTCAACAGATGAATCACGGTCCGTTCGGCCTCTTACCGGGCTATTTTGATTGGGAAATAACTGATACTCGATCCTGCCCATCATTTTCACCCAAGCGACTTTAACATCAAATAGGCTAATGATTGTTATAATAAAGGCAACTTACGACAGAAATGAGGATGATTATATTGAGGGGAAATCAAATTATTCTGGCAACGGTCACAGGGTTGCTAGCTGGGAGTGTTGGCGCCGTGCTTCAAGTGGATACCGCTAAGGCTGCTTCACCGAAAACCGTCGTCAACGTTGCTTTTAAGCCAACAAACGAGACTGATTTAACCAACTACGTTTATAACACCGTCGATCCCACCAGCGGCGACTTTCACCACTACCTGACGCCAAGCGAATTTGCGGCCAAATTCGGCCAGTCCGCCAGTTATGTTCAAAGCTTTGAGGAGTATTTGAAGCCGTACCACGTTTCAGCTTACGTTTACCCCGGCAATTTGGCGATGAAGGTTGAGGGCTCTAAGACCAACTTGCGAAAAGCCTTTAAAGCGAAGTTTACCCAGCCGCACAAGAACCAAACACCGGTCACCAAGTATACCTTGCCTGGCAACCTCTCTGATAAAGTGGTCGCCGTGATTGGACTGTACACCGAAAAGCCGGCGAATAAGAAGTCCAAGGCAACTAAAAAGGCGACTGCTCATCAAAAGGCCGCTTTGATGACCCGCTATGACGCTGATGTCCCGAATAGCGACCAAAAACCGGACACCAGTCTGCCAAGTAACGCCTTTTCTGAAAAATTTGGCGCTGATAAGTTCACCAGTTCCTATAATTTAACGCCACTTCTTAATAAGGTGCTTCAAGGACAGGGCCAGCGAATTGGGATTATTTCAGGCAGTGATGTTAAGGATAGTGATCTGACAACCTATTGGAACCAAGTTGGCGTCGATACCAATTTGAACCAAATTCACCGAATATATACCGCCGATGACCAAGCTAACGTTGAAAAAGTCCTTAAGCTCGGATTAACGCCAACCCAAATTGAGTCCACCCTGGATGTTCAATCAGCCACAGCGGTCGCGCCAAAAGCGGACATCGATTTGTACATCGGCGAGTCAATCGACACAACTACCTCAACATCGGCACAGTACGGCGCCTTTATGCAGGCCATCGCCGATAACGTCGACAAGCAGCTCACCAGCAGTTTTTCTTCATCGATTGAAATGGCGGCCTACTGGAATGACCAAAGTGCCACCATGATCAATATAATGAAGCGTTTAACTTAATGCTCGAGCAGGCGGCTGCTCAAGGCATCACGGTCTTTCGAGCAAGTGGCGACAACGGTCCCTGGATCAAGTCGACTGCTAAGGAAAACCACATGGCATCCACTTCTCCTTATCAAGTCATGGTTGGCGGCACCACGCTTCCTTACCAAAAAATTATTGATAGCAAACTCATCACGGTGCCAAAAGAACGTGCCTGGGGCGATACTCACTCCGGCAAAGCATCGGACGGCGAATTTCCTGGCAGCGGTGGCGGCTTCTCGGCGCTTAACCCAACCCCACGGTACCAGCAGGGTGTCTCCGGCGTGAACACTTTCCGAGCCGAAAACTTCTTGAACTTTAAGAATGGAAAACATACGATCAATCCTCACCCGCACCTAATCTTTGGGACTGGCAATTCCCGCAACCTGCCTGACGTTTCTGGAAACGCCGATCCACAAACTGGTTACGCAACTTACGTCTCCGGCGATCGGGTTTCCGTCAAGGGCGAAAAGATTATCCGCAAACCAATGAAGATTTGGATGGTCAGCGGCGGAACCAGTTACACCTCCCCACAGATGGCCGCTGCCAACGCCGTTATCAATAGTGGCAGGCAGACGCCGGTTGGTTTCTGGAATCCACAAATTTACAAATTTGCTCAAGAATCCGATAGCCCGTTTACCGTCCTCGACGACGCCGATAACAATAACAATCTCTACTACACCGGCCAACCGGGCAAACTGTATAACCAGGCAACCGGTCTGGGAACCATTGACTTTGATCAATTGGCCGCCAAGTTTGCCAGCGAGGATTAACCGTGACGTCGGTTTCATTTTAAAAGGGTGATGAAAATGAAGAAGAAATCATTTGTTTTATTAGCATTGAGCTTTGTCTTAGCGCTTGGCGGAACCCTTGGAACAACCGCAGACGCCAAAAAAGCCAAGATGAAGTCAATTCCACTGGCCGATTCCCGTCAGGTGGTCACGGTTTCACTCAAGTCCACTGATGAAAATGCCCTGACTCAGTATGCGTATGGAACCGTTAATCCATCCTCTGCAGATTTTCACCAATATCTGAGCCCGACTCAGTTTGCGACAAAATTTGGTCAGCCTGACAGTTACGTGGCTGATTTCAAAACCTACATGGCAAAATATCATGTTAAGGCCAATCCTTTCCCTGGTAATTTGGCAATCAAGCTCACTGGAACCATCGGCAATCTGAATAAGGCATTTAAAGCCAGGCTCGCCAACAGCAGTCTCCAAAGCTCAACGAAATATAGACTCCCGGGTAAACTCTCTAACCAAGTCGTTGCGGTCGTCGGCCTCTATGCCATCGATCAGTCTAAGAAAACGACCAAAAAGCCGGCAGCTAAGCTCACCAGTCAGGCACAGGCAGCTTCAAATCCAACTCAAGCTGCCATAAAAAAGCCTAATACCGCACTTTCTCCAGCCAATTTTTCTGAAGAATATGGGGCAATGAAGTTCGCCAACACCTAGCCAACATTGGTGGTGCCGCGGTCAGTTGAGCTGACAAAAAGCGGTGAGTTGACGAACCCCACCACCTTAAATGTCTTGGTTTTTAGACCGGCAGTTGCCGGCAAACGGTAGCGGTCACCAATCTGATAACTTTTGGCTTTTTGATCCAGTACAATCTGATCAGCTTTTTGCGGCAAGTGACCAGAAACCAGCTTGAGTTGGTTTAATTTTGCAGATTTAACATACGAATAGACCTGGACCACTTGGTTGGGCGATTTCTTCACCGTCACCATATGGCTGGGTTCGGCAGTCTGCACCTGGGCATCAGCATGAATCAAGCTGAGATCCCGATTGCTCAATCCCAACGTTGACGTCAGCGTCAGATCACCAAGATTTTGATGAGCAAAGTATTGATCAGCAGAATTGTCCAAATCAGGTCCGGTCGCTCGAATTCCAACGTAAAGCAGCGATCCCAATAAAATAATCAGGACAATCGAAATGAACTTGCCCCATGAGTAAGTGATTTCTCGGATAGTGGCTTTGAAATAGGTCGTATTCAACTTACCACCTTCTTACAAAACATTTTTCTGATTGAGGGCGGTATAAATAGCCTCTTCCATGGATTCGGGCTTGGTAATTGGTGCGAATCGATGGATCAGGGTTCCATCCTTACCAACTAAGAATTTGGTGTAGTTCCACTTAATTTTGCCGTGACCAGATTCTTCTTTAAGATGGGCGAACAGCGGATCCTCGTCATCCCCATTAACAGCAACTCGCTTGGTCATCGGGAAAGTGACGCCATAATGAATGCGGCAATAATCATCCGCCTCTTGATCGGTGCCCAATTCCTGGTGAAATTGATTGGAAGGCAGCCCCAAAACCACCAGGCCCTCATCCTTATACTTCTTGTATAATTTTTCCAGGCCTTCCAATTGAGGAGCTAAGCCGCATTTACTGGCAGTATTTACAATTAAAACAACCTTACCCTGATAGTCACTCAAATTAATGGGTTTACCGCTCATTTCAGTTTCTTGATAATCATAAATTGTCTTCATTAAATGTCACCCGTTTTCTGTATTTATGATCAGTGTAAACTAAAATGTCCGAAAACAAAACGCCTAAATATTTAAGCGCAATCCATCGTATGTAAATAGCATGAGAACCCGGTTCGATCGCCTAACAAGTAAGGAGGTGAATTCAATAAAACCAAAGTACACATATCCACAGATGATTGAACATATGAAGGACAAGGGGATCAAGTTCGAATTGGTATCCGAAGAAGAAGCAATCCAGATGCTTGCAACTAAAAATTATTATTTCAAATTAACGTCCTACCGAAAGAATTTTCATAAGGTTGGAGGCCAATATGAGCATCTTGACTTTGCATATTTGACCGACTTGGCATCGATTGATATGCAGCTTCGAGGATACTTGCTTAGAATCTCATTGGATATTGAACATGGAATTAAAACACGGATAATTGATCTCATAACCAAGGATCCACGTGAAGACGGCTATTCAGTCGTGAAGGACTTTAGTAAGTTTAATCAACGAGGATATGACCAAACCATGAAGTACTTGAGACGAAATGACTATTTACATGATATGTATATAAAGCACCGGAATCACCCTTCAATTTGGATGTTTCTTGAAGTCGCAACATTTGGGGTGCTTTCAAGGTTTGTTGACTTTTATTATGAACGTTCTAGGAATAAAGATGTTAAGGTTGCGCATACCTTGTTGAAGTATGCAAAACACATTCGAAATGCATCAGCACATAATAATGCCATCATGGTTAATCTGTTTACTATTAAAGAACAAGTAAAGCATCGAAACACAATGGTCGTTATGTATGCAACTAGGATGGGAATTGATGCTTCTATATTAACTGATATGAAAGTAAACGACCTCGTTAGCTTGTACTCCTTGCATAGACGGTTTTCAAGTATAAGGGCACAAGCATTGACCAAAAAAGAAGGAAAAAAAATTACTACACAGAGCTAAGAAACACGCAAATTACTATATTCATGAGCCGGTGCTGGTTACTTTTTATCAACTGCTTTACAGATTAATTAACAGTCAGTAAATGTTTGACAAGAGGTTCAAAACTTTATATATTATTAACAAGGAAAGGACGGTTCGACCGTTCGCTAAAGCTCTAGCTCGTCTATTGCTTTTGTTACGTAGTCACGAAAAACCCGAGTCAGTCTCAGAACTGAAGCGGGGTTTTCTTTTTTTGAGAAGCAAAAAACATTTATCATCCCAAAAATCGATTGATTGACAATTCGACCATTTTCAGATATTGTTAAAACCATGAAAGGACGGTTCGACCGTTCGCCAAAGCTCTAGCTCGTCTATTGCTTTCGTTATTGGAGTGAGAAAACCCCGACTCAGCATTTGTGCTGGGCCGGGGTTTTCTTTTGTTTTGATATTTTTTTGAAGTAACAAGTAGATGATTTAGATAAAGAGAGCAGGGCCGAACCCAAAAGTTTAAACAAAGTCCGCTTAGGAACCGCCTCTACCAGGTTGAACCAAAAGCACGTTTGTTAGCTTCTTCTGTGCTCCCTTCGGCCTTTAAAATACGCTCCGACGGGCCAGAGGCCAACTTCTGTGGGCGATGACTAAGGATGTTCGCTGCTCCATCAAATTTTCCAACGCGTGCTGAATGGTCTTTTCCGACTCATTATCCAGCGAGGCGGTGGCTTCATCTAGGACAACAATTTGGGCGTCTTTCAGCAGCGCTCTGGCAATGGCAATCCGTTGCTTTTGCCCACCGGATAGGCGAATTCCCCGCTCACCAACTTGGGTCTTCATTTGATCAGGTAACCCCTTAATGAAAGTATCAATATCGGCCAGCTTGGCAACCTCCCAAAGCTGATCAGTCGTTTCTCCTGGTGTGCCATAACGGATATTATCGGCAATCGTGCCGTCGATGATGAAGATATCCTGTGACACAATCGCGATGTTTTGTCGCAGAGACTTGAGCTTAATATGCTTGATGGGGATACCATCAAATAAAATGTTACCGCTGTTGACATCGTACAGACGATCAAGCAAATCAGTGATCGTTGATTTGCCCGCACCTGAGTGGCCAACCAAGGCAGTCTGTTTGCCAAATGGAATATCAAAGGTGACGTCTTGAATCGCCGCCTTGTGCGGGGATTGCGGTTCATCAGATGCGTAGGAGAAAGTCACGTGCTCGAATTGTACGCCCGACTTAATCTGTGGAAATGCCACGGCATCGTTCTGGTCAACAATTGCCGGTTTCAAGCCCATAATGCTGACAATTCGCCCATAAGAAACCAGTGACTGCTGGAATTGGTTAAGCAATCTTGAAAAAGCGCTGATTGGGCTTTGCAAGATCCCCACGTAGCTGAGATAGGCAACCAATTGCCCAATGGTTAACTGATTTTTGAATACGAACAACGTCCCTAAGAATAGGACAATCGCCGTTCCCAAATACTCAATGAAGGTCACCAGCGGCGAAAAGATGGCCTGGTTGCGAGTGGCTTCAATAATGTTGTTTTTGTTCATGTTGGCCAATTTATCAAACCGGCTGGATTCCAGATCCTCAGTCGTGTAACTCTTAATCAACTGAATTTGGGTCAAGGTGTTCTGCAGCTGATTGGTCATCAAGGCTTGAGACTGACGGGCCTTTTGATACGAATTTCGAATCCGTGTTCTGAAAATTCGGACCACAAGAAAAATCAGTGGAAATGTCAAACTGACGACTAGTGCCATTTCCCAGTTAACAAAGAAAATGAACCCTAACACCCCGACAAACGTGAACAAACTGCCAATCAGGGACAGCATGTTCGGTGAAATCAGGTTTTGCAAGTTGTTAATATCTGATGTCAATCGCACCATCAAATCACCCGTTTTACTGGATTCAAAGAAATGCGTATCTAACCTGATCAAATATTGATACAGCTGGTTTCGCAAGTTGGTGATGGCCCCTTGACTCATGACCCCCATGTAATAGGTAGAAACGTAGGTGAAAATGCCGGAAATTGTGACTGTCAGCAATAGCAGTCCAACAACCACAGCCAGTTGTGCCGTACTTTTATTCGGAATAACGTGGTCAATGATGTATTGGTTGAATTGTGGCAGTAAGAAATCCATCAAGGATAGAATTGTCAAAACGACGACGTTGACAATCAAAATCCACGGCCGTTTAAGAACGGTG
This sequence comes from Lentilactobacillus parakefiri, assembly GCF_002157585.1. Lineage (GTDB taxonomy): Bacteria > Bacillota > Bacilli > Lactobacillales > Lactobacillaceae > Lentilactobacillus > Lentilactobacillus parakefiri. Next base: position 25,143 of record NZ_BDGB01000103.1, on the reverse strand, counting down.
CCGAAAACGAATTTGAACATCCCCATCATGTTCACACCGCTCTGTTCCCCGCTGTTTTTGTGCTGATTTGGTGCTTGATTCATGTGTTCACCCCCGGTAACTTGTCGCATTACTTATAACGCCATATTATTCCACGAATGGTCAGTGTAGGTCAACGGATTAGCTCAGCTGGTCGCATAACGATAACCAGCAGTCTAGATTGCACAACGATGGAATGCAAAAAGAGTTCTAGCTCATATGCTAGAACCCCAAAACAAACCAATCATATCTAATCAATCCGAGTCTTCTCCAGCAGCAAGTCCGCCAGCTCATCAGCTGAAACATCGCCCAGGTTGGCCTTAATGTCCACTTGGTTCAAAGAAGCAACCAAGGCATCTTTACTAAGCTCAACGCCCTTCAATGCTTTTTCAATCAGAGAAATATCGCCACCGGTAATAAAATCACCGTAAATTTTGATGTCAGAAATCAGATTTCCGCTCAGTGAATAATTGAAGCTAACCGTGCCAATGTCATAATGCTTTGAAACGTAGTAATCAAAACCGGGGTTCTTCCCATAATTCCACTCATCGGTATCGTACTTCCCCTTCAACCGCTCATCAATAATTGACCAATCGTGATCGTTCAAATGGTAGGTTTCAATATCATCGAGTGACTTGGCATTAAACAATCTCAGCAGCAGCGCTTTCTTGAAGCCCTCGATATCCAACCCCTGGAATTCCGGCTTCAAGAATGGCTTAACGTTAGTGACTCGACTTTCAACCGACTTAACACCTTTTGATTCCAATTTATCCTTTTCAGGCGTCAAAACCTCGGTGGCGACATCCATATCCAGATCAAACATCAACGTCCCACCAGCCGCATAGGACTTGCCAACCTTGAACATCGTCATCCCGGAGAATTTCTGATTACCAATCACCATGTCGTTTCTGCCGCGCATCTCGGCATCAGTTGCCCCCATGTCATGCAGGGCATCGATGATGGGTTGGGCAAAGTAGTTGAAATCGCCAAAGTGTTCGTCATCATTGATGACAATGTTTTCAAAGATAATGTTGCCGTAATCGTGATACACGGCGCCGCCACCAGAAGTCCGGCGAACCAGCTTAATGCCCTTTTGCTTCAAATAGGGCATGTTAACTTCCGCGTAGGCATTTTGATTAACCCCAATAATCACGGCCGGTTGGTTGACGTACATGATCAAACCGTGGCCGGGAAGTTTTAAATCATTCACTAAATAATTATCCAAAGATTGGTTCACAATCGGATCGTAGACAGGTTTGCCATTTCGAGACGTATCAATAAAGAACATACAAGATCCCTCTTTCATATTTACTAGTTCTGGAACCGTTACCATCATGATAGAACGAAAGTTGGTGAATGTATATGCCGTTGGTGAATTAATGAATCTTTTGTGAATTTTGTGTGAAATAAGTCTGAACATTTCTGAATTACGATTGTTTTCAACCCTCAAAATCGCTATGCTGGAGACATTGTTTACTAAAATGATTATTCAGCGAAAGGAATTGACAGACACAATTGAGAAAGCTCAAAGCCCTAAGCAAAAAAGAATTGGACCAACAGCTCCACGCCGATGCGATCTACTTAGTGTTGTTTATCCTGACAATCCTCTGCTTCTCCATCTCCTGGGCTCAATATACCGCTTATAAAAATGATTCAAGCAATTTGATTCAAATTCAACAGCGTGATAAACGGGATGGTGCCAATGTTGATCAGATACTAGCAGGTGGCTCGTCGACCTTTAATAGCAGTGAGGGAGCCCCAATTGTCAAGAAACTAAAGGATGCTGGTGAAAAGGTCAAACAAGATCTGATCGAGATGGCTCCTCGAAACAACTTCGATCACATTCTCGGATCATCAATGTTCATCATCTTTCCGATTACCATGGTAATCTATACGATCAGTTATGCTTATCGCGAGCTCAAAAATAATCAACTCAAAATTAAAGCCCGCATGAACGGCATTCAAAGTGTCATCCTTTCAAAAATGATTAGTTTGGGAGTAATTACTTTCTTGAGTCTGCTCTTTATCTGTCTATCATCGCTTATCTTCCAGTTGGGGTTCAATAATTTTATCCATATTCCAAATAAACTGGCGTTGACCCGCTACTTGGCAGATGGTCAGTCCTACTTGTCTCAAGCACCCGTGCAGTTTTTGTCAGTGTTTGGCTTGTCACTAATCGCCGTTATTGTCAGTTATTACCTAACCTTACTACTCAAGCGGCGATGGCTGGTGGGTATTCTGATGTTTGGCTACTTTTTCGGTGTTCCAGTCTTGGGGCCTTTTGATTTCAAACAAAATGCATTGCGACTATATTCAACCTTATTCCATCAAAGTGGGACGTTTACGCCGGTTCAGATTAACGGTAACTTTACGATAATCGGGTTCGTCGGGTGTTGTCTGATTACCGGCTTGATTGCCAGCGCAATTGACTATATTGTGACCCGGAATCATTATTTGACTCATCCATTGTAATGTTCAATGATTTTAAAAGTGTTAATCTTAAATTAAAAGAAGGTAATCCAAATGAGTATGCAGCAGCTCCGTGATCGAATGATTCAGTATCTGACAATCACCGTACCATTAGCTGGGCTAATCGTTTCCATCCCTGGCATGGGCTACTTTGTGTGGTGGGATGGCGATCATTCCACTGGCGCCTTGATTTATAGCCTGATTCCGTTTGCGATGGGCGTCTTGATTTCCATCCCAGGGTGGATTTGGAAACGTGCCGCTCACAAACATGATCATATGTAGCATTAAGAGACCAATACAGGCTTTCACGCCCTGTATCGGTCTCTTATTTGTTTGTCGCTATTTCGTATTTCTAAAATACCGTTAGTCAAGTTGTGAGGGTCGGAAAGCACGTTTGTTAGGTTCTGATGTGGTCCCTTCTGGTTTGAAAAAACGCTCCGACGGGCCAGAGGCTAACTTCCAAGGGTACTTTGATTAAAGCCCCTGGGTTTTGGGGCTTTAATCAAAGTACCCTTGGAAACCGCCTCTTCCGGCCCTCGTCACGCTCTAGTTGAATTCCGGATCATCCCCGCCATGCGCCTTGGCCGTGAATTGCTTAACGGTGATCTTAATAATCCCAACATACTCAATGGTCTTATCCGACACTTCAAACTCACTCAACTTCTGCCCTGTTTCGTGTGCCAAAATTACTTGGAGCGCGTGCTTCTTGATCTCTGAATCTTCAATCAATTCGGCATCCCCATAACCCATTACACTACGATAGGCAAAACTGGGGGTATTTTGCTTCGGATCCTTGGGCACCATCAGTGGGCCGCCATCATCAATTTCAAAGCCCATCCGGCCGTCTTGCTTGATCAATTCACGCTTATGACCGACGGGAGCGCCATGGATATATAACGTCAATTGGTCATCGTCGTCAAACTCATAGCCAAAATTAGTGGGAACAACATAGGGATAATCAGCCGTTCTAAACCCACTGTGAATCACGTGAGAATCCTTTAAAATTTGTTTGATTTCATCAATATTTGTGACTTCCCGATCTTTTCTGCGCATCCTATCAGCTCCTCGTATTTGCTTTAAGTATAGCCATTTCGTCCGATTACGTACATAGACATTTTCGAATCGGCATCGATTTTCAAACCAATTCGTTGCACGCAACTTGTTTACAGGTTACGATTTTATTAGTTCAAGATGTAATCGTTTCCGAACAGAATACACGGGAGGTATCTCTATGGCAAATTATGATTATGACGTCTTATACATTGGCAGCGGGCACGGAACTTTTGATGGTGCAATTCCACTAGCGGCCCGCGGCAAGAAAGTCGGCGTGATTGAATCCGGCTTAATTGGTGGCACCTGTCCCAATCGCGGCTGTAACGCTAAAATTACCTTGGATGCGCCAGTTGCTTTGACTCGTTTAACTGAAAAAATGCAGGGAATTGTTAACGGCAGCTTGGTGATTAACTGGACTGCCAACGAAAAACATAAGCAAGAAGTGATCGAAGGACTGCCAGACATGATCGGCGGTTTGATGAAGTCCGTCAATATCGACATTATCAACGGTCACGGGACCTTTCAGGATGCTCATACAGTGATGGTCGACGGGAAAGCCAAAACTGCTGAAAACATTGTCATCTCCACTGGTCAGCATCCACATCGTTTGGATATCCCCGGGACTAAGCTGGCTCATGTCAGTACCGATTTCATGAATCTCACCCACTTACCAGCCAATATTACAATTATTGGGGCGGGCTACATTAGTTTAGAATTCGCAACTATCGCAAACGCAGCCGGCGCCAAGGTGACTGTGATTACCCATGGCGACAAAGTCTTACGCAAGTTCTACCAACCATACGTTAAGCAAATTGTGGCCGATCTGAAATCCCGTGGCGTTGACTTTGTCAATAACACCGAGATTACCGACTTCGAGCAGGATGGCCATAGCTTCATCGTCAACTACAAGGGCGGTCAAGTGAAGACCAACTGGATTCTGGATGCTACCGGTAGAGAGCCAAACGTCGACGACATCGGTCTTGATAAGGTTGGTGTCAGCTACAGTCAAAAAGGCATTCAAGTCAACGACCATCTGCAAACCAACGTTGATAACATCTATGCTTCAGGTGATGTCATTGATAAAGAGCAGCCAAAGCTCACCCCAACGGCAATCTTTGAGTCAACCTACTTGATGCACACCTTCGCAGGTGACACTACGGCCCCAATTGATTACCCGACAATTCCAGCGGTTGTTTTCACTTCACCAAGGATTGCCAAGGTTGGTGTTTCAGTAGAAGATGCCAAAGAACAAGGCTTCACAACAAAAGAAAATCATTTGCCAAACGACTGGTATCGTCAAGTCACTAAGGAAAAGATTGGTGATAACACGCTGGTTTATGACAAGCAAAATCATTTAGTTGGTGCCACAGAAATCAGTGATCAGGCAGAAGATGCAATCAATGCCCTGCTGCCGGCAATTACGTTCAAGTTGGATCCAGCACAGCGAGAACGATTGGTAACCTTGTTCCCAACGATTGCGGCGGATGCGTGGGGATCAATTTAGAGCGCGACGAGACCTGGGTGACCCCAGAACATAAGGCAGAAAATTTAGTAGCGAACGTTTCTTGTTCGCTACTGAATTTTTTGTCTTATGTGGCCGGGGTCAGGGTCGTCGGAGCGTATTTTCAAGGCCGCAGGAACCTCAAGAAATCCTAACAAACGTGTCCTTGTGCAAAATACCGCCAAATAGCCCCGAACCACAAGAAAAAGCCCACCAAATTGGCGGGCTTTTTGCATCCTTTAGTGATCCATCTTCCGAAGGCGACTTTCAATCACCCAACTAATCAGCAGTATATAAACCAACAAAATAACAACGTTGCTCGTTATCGAGAGGGAAACAAACAAATTAATCACTACCAAAACTACTTGGCAGGCAATGCCCCATGAATAAAACCATTTTTGGGACGCCTGCCACTTTTCTTTGGTGCTCCGGCTTTGCGGCGTCCTATAGCCAACAATTCTGGAGGGCTCTCGGCTGCCGAAATAATAGTAGATGGCAGCACCAATAAAGATTAGTAAAATTAATCCCGCAAACTCGATTCCCATGGTTCATCACTTCCTCAAAGACTGATTATTTCTAGCCGACTTCATGAGGACTCTTTTGGCCATTCAAAATCGTCACAACATCATTCAAAGCAATTTCCACCATGTTTGAAACGGCAACTTCAGTATAAAAACCAATGTGCGGTGTCACATTAACGTTGGGCATGGCCAAGAGCTTTTCTAAATTAGGATTGTCAATCTGCTTACCGGTTAAGTCTTGGCCGACAATCGTATTCTCACCTTCAAAGGTATCGATGGCAGCCGCAGAAATTTCTTGATTTTCAAGCGCATCAACTAAAGCACCGGTATCAACCACTTGGCCGCGAGACGCATTGATAAAGATCGCTGACGGCTTCATTTCTTTGAAGACATCGGCATTCATCATTTGGTTGGTCTCGTCAGTCAATGGCGTGTGCATCGTCACGATATCGGCCGTTTTGAAGACCGTCTCGTGGTCAACGTAGGTTAAGGTATCATTGAGTTCAGGGCGATGAATCGGGTCGGCAGCAATCACCGTCGCACCCAATGCCCTAAAAATTCGGGCAACCGCGCTGCCAATCTTGCCGGCACCGATAATGCCAACCGTCAGTGTGTGGATCTCGCGGGCTTCAACACCCTTCCAGCTGAAATCACCGTGCTTTTCACGTTCGCCAACTTCACCAATGTGTCGAAGCAGGCTCATGACGTCAGCCAGTACCAATTCACTGACAGACCGAGGTGAGTACGCCGGCACGTTGGTGACCACCAAATCATTCTCCTTGGCCTGATCAAAATCAATAATTTCATATCCAGTAATCCGCAGCGTGATCTGCTTGATGCCAAATGAATGAAGCTTCTCATAAATTGTCGGATCAGAAACCGGTCCGTGCTGCTGGATGACAATCCCATCGTATCCTTTGGCAAGATCAACTGTGTCAGCAGTCAACGGGACGGAATTAGTATCCACTTGGACGCCGTTTTTCTTAACCCAGCCATCCAGCGGCTTTTGTTCATCTGGTCGAACGTTGTACATTAAAATTTTCAAAATAATTCAAGCTCCCTTTATTTGACTGATTGTTTATCAACGTATGTTTGAATCCGGCTTACCGCTTCTTGGATGTTCTCCTCGCTGGCCGCGTAGCTAATCCGAACGTAGCCTTCACCGCCCGGCAAGAAGTATGACCCCGGAATTAAAGCAACTTTGGCTTCTTTAGCCAAGTCATAACAGAATGCCTCACTGTTTTGATTCAATCCAGCTGGAATCTTAGCGAACACGTAGAAGGCCCCATTAGGATTAGGACAACTGAAGCCGGCTTTTTCCAAACCAGCCACCAACAGGTCTCGGCGTTTCATGTACTCCTGCTTCATTGGCAGGGCATCGTCCATGCCATTTTTGAAAGCTTCTTCAGCAGCGGCCTGGGCGTTGGCGGTCAACGAGGTAATCGTGAATTCACTGACCTTGGCAATTTCATTGATGATCTCTTCAGGCCCACAAATCATCCCAACTCTCCAGCCAGTCATCGCGTGAGATTTGGAAACCCCGTTCATGACTAAGGTTTGTTCCGGCAGGATGGACCCCATCGAAACGTGGGTCCCGTCGTAAGTCAACTCACTGTAGATTTCATCACTTAAACAAATAATGTCGTGCTTTGAAATCACATCCGCCAACTTCTGCAGGTCATCTCTGTGGTAGGTGACACCGGTTGGATTATTGGGGAAGTTAAGGATAACTGCCTTAACCGTATCCTGGTTGGCATCAATTGCCGCCGATAATTTTTCTGGTGACAATACAAACCCATTATCCGAGGTGTCCACAAAGACTGGTTTGGCACCGGCCAGCATCAAAATTGGCACGTAAAGTGGGAAAATCGGGGTTGGCACGATCACTGTATCACCGGGATTAATCATGGCGGTTAACGCCGAGTAGATGGCACCGGTGGCCCCTTCCGTCATAATGACCTGTTTATCGGGATCGTAATTCAATCCGTACTTGGTGTTCAAGAAATGGGCTGTAGCTTGACGGAGTCCCTCAGTTCCTCGCGAGTTGGTGTAGTGGCTCTCGTTATCATCGATCGCCTTAATTGCCGCCTGCTTGACGTGCTCGGGGGTGTTAAAGTCAGGTTCGCCCAAAGTTAACTTAACAATGTCTGGAATTGTTGAAATTTTCTGGTTAAAGGTTAGAATAGCGGCCGGTGTTAACGCTGCCACCCGTTTGTTCATCTTATCTGATAATTTGCTCATACTGTTTTCCTCCTCAAAATAATAGGGTCCTCAAAGTCAACGAACTGACTGTGAGGACCCACCATTGGTCTGATTCCGCACAGTCAACTCAGTGATCTGTGCGGCCTTAATCTGCATTACGAAATGCTTTTGGCTTATTCACAGATCACACTCGGAAAAACCAAAAGTAATATCGGCAACTATTCATTTGGATGTTTAAATTAGTTATCATAATTAAAAACTCCTTAGAATATGTTAAACACATGATAACGTTTTTAATCTTGTGAATCAAGGGGCAGTTTATCAGGGCTTCGTCCCTAGGTGAAATGCCGCTGCCCCAAAGGTGAATGGTCGATAGGAAACATCAACCAGACCGGCGTTTTGAAACATTGTGACCAACTGTTGAGCTGACACAAATTCGGCTGTTGTTTTTTGTAAATAAGCATATTCCCGGTACCGATTCACAGCTACTTTTGCCATTAATGGTACCAAATCAAAGTAAATCTGCCAGCCTAATTTGATAACCGGATTAGTTGGCTTGGAGGTTTCTAAGCAGGCAACCTGACCTCGGGCGTGGACAACCCGGCTCATCTCATGGAGCACTTGATCAGCATCCGGAACGTTTCGCAGGCCAAAGCCAATGGTGGCAAGATCAAACTGGCCATTCTCGTAGGGCAGCTTCATGGCATCCCCCTTAACCAGTGTGACCCGATCTGACAATCCGGCCGCCCGAACTTTTTTATCAGCAATTTTCAGCATCTCGTCACTAAAATCAAGTCCAACTACCTGGCCGGATGGGCCAACCGCCTTGGCCAGGGCAATCGTCCAATCGCCAGTTCCACAGCATAGGTCAATCGCAAAACTGCCTGGCTGAACGTTTAACTGTTTCATGACCAGTTTGCGCCAGTGCTGATGATTACCCAAACTAATCAGGGAGTTCATCCCATCATAATTGTCGGCAATCTGATCGAATAATGATTCCACTTTTGTTTCCGGCGTCTTATTTGTCAGCGTCATTTTCCCGCTCCTTTGGTATAATTAAACTATATTTTTGAACAAATGAATCATTTTTGGAGGTCAAGATGAGTTTATCAACTTTTACAGAGTTAGTCGAGCTAAGAGCCAAGGCTGCCAGCATCTTCCCATTTTTCACGGGACTATTCTTTAGCTGGTACGTCTTGGGATCGGCAAATGGCCTGTATGCCGTGCTCTTTTTTATTGCAATGCTTTTATTTAACATGACGGTGGACACGCTGGACAACTACAACGATTATATGCATTCCAGCGAAGATAAGAGGAAGTCCGGTACCAACATTATCGGCCGCAAGCACATTTCGCTCAACCTCATTCGAACACTGATTGTCGGCATGATTGTGCCATCGGCTTTGATCGGAATCTACCTGGTCTTTCAAGTGGGCTTACCGTTGCTGTGGATGGGCCTGATCTGTTTTGCCATTGGCATCATGTATTCATCGGAGCCTCGTCCCATCTCCAGCACCCCATTTGGTGAAGTTGCATCCGGGTTTGCGATGGGAGTCATGATCACCTTAATCTCAGTGTATGTTAATTCCTATCAGCTATTTGCCTGGGATACATCCTTATTGGCTCAAATTCTGCTGGCATCGTCACCGCTCTTCTTCTGGATCGCTAATATTATGCTCGCTAATAATATTTGTGATGCACAGGAGGATGAAGTCAATCATCGATGGACAATTGTCCATTACATCGGTGTCAAAAATGCGTTGTTGATGTTCAATGCCGCCAATGTTTTGGCCGTCCTGCTGGTGTTTTATGCCATGTACGTCGGCGTCTTCCCACTGGCACTGTTCTCAATTCTATTGGCAGTCCCGTTGATCATCAAAGAATCATTAATTTTTAATCACGAGCAGATTAAAACCAAAACCTTTGTCTGCGCCGTTCAGATCATGATTTTCGGATCTTTGAGTTTGTGTGTTGGTTTCCTTGGATACTGGCTTTATTCTCTGATCATCCATTAGTTAAACAACTGATCGCTGTCCTTGTTAAATCGCGCACCAACAAAAATAATCAATAAGAAAACAAGGACCATTTGGAGAGCCGGCAGATAGATAATTGCCACAATCGAAGCAACTATCTGTCCACTTACCCATTTCCAACTACCCATAAATCGATAAATGGCCATTGACCGAATGCTCTTTGCAGCTTCCGGCCGGTAGTCTTTTTCATTTGCCTTCACAAGCATGACAGAAAGAATGAAATACGCCACCGACCAGAGCAAATAAACCAGAAAGTAAAAAGTTTCAAAACCTTGCTGGTTCAATCCTTTGCCGACCCAAGCCGTTGCGACCGGTAAAAATGGCGTCGCAAACATCCAAAAGTTGTTTGCCCAGTAAACATTTCGACTGATCCACCTGGTCTTTGAGAACATATAGTGATGATTGTACCAGGCAACGCCGATAAATAAATAACCAATTGCATAGGAAATCAAGTATGGCACCTGATCCAAAACTGCACTAATCGCAAATGATTCCGGTGTTTTAAATTCCAAAATCATAATCGTCAAAATAATGGCTAAAACGGCATCCGTGAACGCTTCAACTCTTCCCTTGTTCATCCTCTCACCCCTTAGAACTCGTTACTCATAATATACAGCATTTGCCCTTGAGAAGTGCATAAAAGACCCGTAACTAAAAAGAGTGAGAAATAAAGCGGTTAGTTTCCAGAATATAAGCCGGCAATCCGAATATCCTGAGCCTGGATATTTTGATTGCCGGCTTATATGGCCAGAAACTACTTTATTTCTCACCTTTCTGCAAGTGGTTATTCAAAATGATAAAGTCCGGATGAGACGAAAACTATTTTTGTCTCAGCCCTTTCTAAAACACTATGTGTGATTGATTGTTCGACTGTTCTATGTGAAAGATCCTTATTCGGTCGCGAAGTCCTTGGCTTTTGACTCTTCGAACTTCTCTTTAATGATGTTGGCACAGTTTTGCAGCTTAGCTAATTCTTCATCTGTTAAGTCAAGTTGGAGCTGCTGGACAATGCCATCCCGACCAACGATAGCTGGATAGGATAAGTATGAATCGAGTTCTTCACGGTAGTTAGATACCGGCAGTTCTGCTCGTGCATCGTTTAAAATAACGTTGGCTAGCCGAACAGCCGCACTGGCAATCGCATAGTTGGTATACCCCTTACCACGGAAGACAACAAAGCCACCCATCCGGGCATCCTCGTCAATTTTATCAAGGTCCAAGCCTTCCTTGTCGGCTAACTCAGTGATTGGTTTGCCCAACACCCGGACAGTTGACCAAGCAGTAAATTGAGAATTCCCATGTTCACCAAGATTATAGCCAGCCACGGAACGCGGATCAATATGTAATTTTTTGGCCACGGCCCGTTTCATTCGTGACGAATCCAGCAATGTGCCGGTTCCAATCACATGCTTCTTAGGTAGCCCAGTGACCGCCTGATAAATTGACGTGATCGCGTCAACTGGATTGGTAATGACGATTAAAATCCCATTGAAGCCGGAATCCTTGATCTTACCGGCAACTGATGCCGCAGCCTTTTGGGTATATGGATACTCGATGAATCGATCATTGCTGGGATTATCGCGCTGCAGCTGGAGTTTGCCAATCGCAGAAATCACAATATCGGCGTCAGCCAGCTCACGATAATCATTCACAGCGATGTTAGTATGGGTTGGTAAGTTGGCCATCGCATCTTCAAAGTCTAAGGCGTCGGCTTTAACCTTTTTCTCATTAATATCAATCAGTACCAAATCATCGGCAAAGCCGCCAGATACGATATAGTGAGCAACCGTAGCGCCCACACTTCCCATTCCAATCACACCAATTTTTCTTGTCATTTAATCACCTCAAAAATTTTTAATGGTAACAGCATACCACTTTGAGATGTTAGTTCAACAGTGAATTTTCATTTAATGAGATTTGTTCAAATAAAGCAGCATTATATTTGCTTGCTGATAGCGGATCTGATATCATGAAGATATGAAAAAATTAGTCTTTGACTATTATGACTGGGCCGAGTTCCAACGATTTCTGGATTCATTACCAAGCAAAGATGCTGTAAAGCTAACTAAGCTAATCTCCAAGATTGAGATCTACGGATTGGCTGTTGCTCAGCGCCAAGAATGGACGAAAAAGCTCGAAGATAATTTATTTGAAATCCGTTCGCAGTTTGGTTCCAACATCCAAAGAGCAATTTATTTCCATGTAAGTAGGAATCAATATTTAATTACACATGGTTTCACCAAGAAAAGGAACAAAACGCCTGAGTCTGAGAAGAAGCGTGGCCGCGGTCGCCGCAATACATATTTTCATGAGAGGAGAAATGATGATGAGCAAAATTGATGATTACATCAAAGAGCGCAGTAGACGTGACCCAGAGTTTGCTGCGAAGGCCAAACAAGAAGATTTTAATTTAGATGCTGCGGTGGCGGTTAGTGACTTACGTGAAAGCATGCATTTGAATCAACGCGACTTTGCAAAATTGGTTGGTAAACCTCAGTCCACAATCTCAAGAATTGAACATGGTTCAATGAACGTTTCAACACAGCTGCTTAGTCAGATTGCGGAGGCATCTCATAAGAAACTAAGAATCGAATTCGTATAATGGAGCACGACGCATTTTAATCCCAGAATTTAAGCAAACAATCCAGTTATTCCTGCTTTTTGGAATAACTGGATTGTTTGCCTGATTGGCAAGGTCAGCCGATTGCCTCGCGTTTAAGCTAGATAATAGTGGGGCAACGCATGACTGACAAATAGTTAAGCTGCTGCTTTTAATTCAAGGTATTCTGCCAAACCTCCTCAGTCAAATATGGCAACTGGCGAGCCCGTTTCTGGACTTCCTTAAGCCGATATGTCAGCATCCGGTTAAATGAACGCCGAAAGTCTTTCCCATCCGTCGCGTAATCGGTACCGGGGAATCGCTGAACACCACTATTATCACGGTATTCAATTGAAACATCCCGCATCAGCCATTCGTGACTTTTCATATAGCGCATAACTGCAGTTGGTGATGAGACCGTTAATTTGATGCGAGTGAGAAATTGCCGCTCTCCTGCCCGGTCTCGATAATATTCAGCTTCTCGGGCAGAAATATAGTCAGTGTTGGCCACCAGCAGCTGATTATCCAACAGCGATTGAAACTTGTCAGTGACTGTCAGTTTTCGGGTGTGATCAGGGTCTACGTATGCAATCCGGCTCAGTTCATATTCCTGTTGAGCATTCAGTTGTTGGATAATCTGTTGTTTGGTGCCAGCTTCTCCAAGCATCTGGACATGAAAATTGTTCATCATTAACGGCATATCCAACGTTAAGCTGATTTCAGAAATCTGTGGCCTCACCATAAGGGGCAGCATTTCCAACGCAACCAACCCAATCAGAGGTTCTTCCAGTACATTGACAAAACGGTTGGGGTTAATGGTTAAAGTCACCTTGATCTCGTGATTTGGCCCTCCTGCCGGTTCACTTGTGACCACAATCATTTGACTGACAGTGTAACCAAACCCCACTGGGCTGCGAACAACATACTGCGTCAAATCGAATAATTGATAATCGTGATATAAAATCAGGCTCTGGTAATCATCCTTACCAATCACGGGGGCTGGCCCACGACGCTGCCTTTTGGGAAATGATTCCACCAAGCTTTGGAATTTGAGATATTGCTGCTGGGTCATGGTGCTGGTGAGCTTAACGGTTTCAATTTCAAATTGAAGTTTCTTAGCCGGATAGTCAATTCGGCGGTGGGAGAATAATTCGGTCATTTTATCCTGATAGGCATAATTTAAGCTGCGATATTCGGGAGAATTGTAGTTATTTGAATGAAACACTGATTCACCATTTATCAAAATTGATTACCCCAATCATTGTTTATTGGCTCAATTTTAAGTCGAACCTGCCAACCAGTCAAACTCGAATATCTTTTTCAGGCAACGTTGACAAATCGGATTTGGGGCGTTATAATATAAGTATATTAACAATTCGAGTTAGATAAATAGGTTTTAACCACCGGCCGTTCGTTGCTGGTGGTTATTTTTTTACCCCAAAAAATCAGCCTGCCGAGTATTCGGTAGGCTGATTTTTAGTAGTCAGAAATGGCTGAGCTTCGGTCAATCATGCGTGTTACTCTTTAAGATGGTGATTTAAAAAGGCCACAATAATCTTGACAACTTCAGGTTGCATGAACAGTTCGTCCATATGTTGACCCCCTTCAAGCACGTAGTAATCTGCATCCACTCCATGGGAAATCAGGTCGTCATACAACTTTCGACTGTCCTCAACGGGAACGACTTCATCATCGGAACCATGTAGTATTAAGAACGGTATCGTCTGATCATTGATAAAAGTATGCGGATCCGCCTGAGCAACTAATTCGGGGTGGTCTTCAGGTTTAGCCCCCAATAAGTTCCGATACACAAAGTCAAAGTCATCACTGGCACTATTTTGTTTGGCAGAAAGTGGATTGACTACCCCGTACCAAGGAATCGCCAACTGAATATCGCTTGATTGATCCAGATAATCACCAACATCAAACTGTTTTTGCCCATTTGTGACTGCCGCCATACTGGCAAGGTGGCCGCCGGCAGACTCGCCCATAAGGGCCACTCGACTAGGGTCGATCTGGTATTTTTCGGCATGGGCTTTGATGTATCTGATGGCAGCTTTTGCATCAATGAGCTGAGCAGGCCACACTGCCTGGTTGCTGTTGCGGTATTGAACACTGACAACTACATAGCCAGCTCTGACAAAATCCACCAAATTGGGAAGATGCACATTATGATCAACCGTCATCCACCCACCGCCGCCAAACCAAAAGATAACCGGCAACGCGTGCGGTTGACCCTCAAATTGCCGTAATACGGTTAATTCCAGATTCAACGTTGAATGTCCAAGCCAACCGGGGACTTGTGCATAGGTCACATTGGTATCCTGCCAAAGTCCAGGACGCGTGTTGGCAACTGAAATTGCTTTTTTCATTATTCGACACCTTTCTGTTATCAGACGATTAACTGCCGCTTTTGAGATCCACAGAATATCAACTGCGGATATCTATTGATGAATTATACGGAATATCTTTAACCAGAGTGAGAATTAAAGCGGTTAGTTTCCAGAATATAAGCAAGCAATCTGAATATCCCGGGTTTGGATATTTAGATTGCTTGCTTATATGGCCGGAAACTGCTTTAATTCCCACGTTTCGGCAATGTCATATTCAAAGTAACGAAGTACAAGTGGAGGCACTAAATAGTTTCTTTATTCGAGCCAAATGATGGGAATTTTGCTGCCTATTGCATACTCTCTTTAAACTTCGTCTTAATATAATCAGCTGAAATCTGTAGTTTCTTCTTTTCCTCGTCAGTCAATTGTAACTGAACCTGCTCAATGATCCCATCGCGGCCAACAACTGCTGGGTAAGACAAGTAAGTGCCCAGTTCCTCACGATAATTGGAAACAGCCAGTTCGGTATGGGCATCACTCATCACCGTATTAGCCAACCGAACAGCAGCAGTTGCCACCCCGTAGTTGGTGTACTTTTTACCATGGAACACGTTAAAGCCGCCTTCCCTGGCTGCTTTATCCAGCGCATTCAGATCCAAACCACGTTCTTCGGCAACCTCAGTAATCGGCCGGCTCAAAACGCGAACCGTTGACCAGGCAGTGAACTGGGAGTTCCCGTGCTCACCTAAATTAAAGCCGGTAACAGAACGTGGATCCAAATGCAGTTCGTCAGCGACCGCCCGCTTCATCCGTGAAGAATCCAAGAGGGTCCCGGTTCCAATAACGTGTTTTTTGGGCAGTCCAGTAATTTCTTGGTAAATCGAGGTAATCACATCAACCGGGTTGGTGATGGCGACAATGATGCCATTGAACCCGGAATCTTTAATCTTTTGGGCAACCGATTTAACGGCTTTGCTGGTAAAGGGCAGTTCGGCAAACCGATCGTCGTTGGGGTTATCCTGAAGCTTAATATTTCCCAAGGCTGAAATAATCACATCGGCATCTTGGAGCGCAGAATAATCATTCACTGTAATGTTGGTGTGGACGGGCAAATTCGACATTGCATCCTCAAAATCAATTGCGTCAGCTTTGACTTTGTCTTCATTGATATCAATCAACACCAAATCGTCCGCGAAGCCGTTTGCAACAATGTAATGAGCAGCTGTCGAGCCAACGTGGCCCATTCCTATAACACCAATTTTTCTTGTCATCTAATATCACCTCAAAAATATTTGTTGCCAAAAGTGTACCATGTTTAGTGAGGTCACGGTGAGAAATCTCACATTTAATTGCCATGAGTTCTTTATTTGCTGAAGGATTCTGCCAGTGTGAGCCCCCTGGTATCAAAAAGGACCTTCAACCACTGTCAAAGATCCTTCATGCAAATAATTATTTGATATAAGCGGTCTTATAACTCCACTGAGTTCCAGCAGTGTTATGAACGATTCCTTTCACATCAGGCTTCTGCAGGTAAGAAGTAACCTGTTGATAAAGTGGGGTCATCCCCTGATCGGCATTAAACAGCTTAGCCGCCTTCACCAAGTCACCCCAGCGCTTTTCAGGATTGTTGGCATCTCGATTTTGGGCTCGTTTGATTAATTGATCATAGGTTGGGTTACTGTATTTGCCGCTATTATAGGCAGTCCCCGTTTCAGGAATCTGCAGAAATGAGATTGGGTCATTGAAGTCGGCGCCCCAGCCGGAAAGCGAGAGGTCAAAATCGCCCTTTAAGACTTCTTGATTGGCGGCTTGAGCAGGCACGTTTCTGATATTCAGCTTAAAGCCAGGAAGGTCACGCTGCAGTTCGGATTTTAGATACTGAGTAATCGGATTACTGGTTGGATCATCGTTAGATGCCGTGAGCGTCAAGGTAACGTTCTTGGTTCCCAAGGCTTTCAAGCCTTTTTCCCAGTGCTGTCTGGCAAGTTTGACGTTATAATCAACCGAATTTGGAACGGCTTGCTGTTTAGCAAAGTCAACGCCCGTCTTTGGATCTTTGGCGAGACCGGCAGCCACAAATCCAGTTGGAGTGTCGGAACCGTCTCCGAGGACCTTTTTGGTGAGCTGCTGGCGGTCAATTGCTAACGAAATCGCCAATCGAATATCTTTATTACTCATCGCCTTGCGTTTAGCTTGAGAAGCATCTTTAAAGTTATATTTGAGGTAGCCAACATACGAGTATGGATACTGTTGGAACTCCTTATTCTTCTTGTAATGCTTGACCTGTTCATTAGAAAGTGGCGTCAAATCAAGCTTACCCTGTTGATACAATTCGAGACCGGTGGTTGGGCTGAAAACCACCGTGTAATTGATTTTGTTTAATTTCACGGCCCCCTTGTCCCAATACTGATTATTCTTCACAAATTGCCACTTACTGCCAGTTCCATTCCAATTTTGAACTTTAAATGGCCCTGAATAAACCATGTACTTGGAATTAGTACCATACTTCTTGCCATATTTATCGACAACTTTCTGGTTTTGAGGTCCAAATAATGGATAGGCCATCAGTACCTTAAAGTAGGCAATTGGCTTTTCAAGTTGAACCTGAACCGTCTTATCGTTCAATGCTTTAATGCCGATCTTATTCGGTGAGAGCTTACCAGCATTGACTTGATCGGCGTTTTTGATGCCGCTAAATAAATAAGCGTAAGTCGATTTAGTGCTTGGCTTCAGTGTCCGGCGCCAGGAATAAACAAAGTCTTGAGCAGTGATTGGATCGCCATTACTCCATTTGGCGTTGCGCAGGGTAAAGGTCCAGGTCTTGCCGTCCTTGGATACTTTACCGCTCTTGGCTAGGGCTGCAGTCGGCTTGCCGTCTTTTCCCAAGCGATAAAAGCTTTCGAAGACGTTACCAGTCTGGCCGTACCCGGTGGATTTGGAAATATCGATGGTGTCCAAAGGTGCAGTCGTACTGAGATTCAAAGTTTGTTTTGGATTATTGGACTTGTTTGCAGATTTACCACAAGCAGCCAAAGTCACCACCAAAATGGCGCTTAAAGTTAACAATAAGAGTGATCTAAGTTTTCGCATGAATGATTCCTCCAAAGAATTTAGTTTGTCATATTTCTTCGATCAACATCTGACTACACACTGCAACCGCCACCTTTAATTGTTGTGATCAAACAAAAGAGATCTGCCAGGACATAAAAAGAGTGCCTCACTTCAGCTATGACGCTGAAATGAAACACTCTTGGTGTTGATGATTCTTGAAAAGATGGGCTGTCAATTATCAGCTCACAGCTTTTCCCCAAAATCCAATCGTTTACCAAAGAAGCCACGATCAGCGCTAACCTGAGCTTGACACATTGAACAACACATGAATTTAGCAGCTGATTGTTGCATGAATGGCTTCCTCCTCTTTCGTTACTTGATGCCATTTAATATACCCAATTGAATTTCATTTGTCAATTAATTTAAAAATGAGAATTAACCACTCGATTGTAATAACGCAGATAATATGACTGCGTATCTGCCTGCAAAGTAATCCGGGTCACGCTGGTATTATCAGGTTCTTCAACCACCATCATGTCGTTTGGTCGCCCAATGGCCGCTAACACCGCTGCTTTAATCGTGAAACCGTGCGTCACCAGAATAATCTTGTCATTAGAATATTTTGCCGCAACGTCCTGCATGAATTCATCGATACGATCAATCACATGGTCAAAAGGCTCCCCATTTGCAGTATCAGCGTACGTGGGAAGGACATCATTCAGCGTCAAATCAAAAAGCTGGGGATATTTGGCCATCAGATCGGTATTTTTTTCGCCATCCCAATCACCATAAGAGATTTCGAGAAGGCGTTTGTCGTAAGTTACCGGCAAGTTCGCGCTCTGATTCAATATAGCCGCAGTGTCTTTTGTCCGCTGCAGTGGGCTTGCGACAATCCGATCCGCAAACGAGATATCGAAACCTTTCCGCAAACTTTCCACCTGTTGCTTTCCGGTTTCCGATAGGTAAGTGATTGCCGAGTTGATGGTCCCCTGCTTTAGTCCGGCGGCATTGGCCGCAGTCTGACCATGGCGAACAAAATAAAAATCAGTCATATTCTTTCCTCCACTTAATCCATTATTCATTGAACTTACCATGTTCTTGATGCACATGCAAACATTGTCATGACACTTTATTTGAAAATGGGTGTTGCTTTTATCTGTGAGTTCTGTTAGATTTTAGTTATAAGAAATGGAGGTTGTTCACATGAACATGCAATTAGCTGATTTTACAACAACATCATCCTCCTGGTCTACAGTCACATCTGTGTAGGCCATCTTTTGATACATGCGATTCAACAAAAGGCCTTGCATAGATGAAATCTTTTTAATCACTGTGAGACCGCTAAAAACGTCAGTTAGAAACTCTCACAGTTATTCTGTGGGAGCTTTTTAATTTAGATAAAGGAGTTTTTGGTCATGACGGTATATAATTTTGCGGCGGGTCCGGCAACACTGCCTGATCCAGTTATCAAACAGATCCAGGCTGAACTGCCTTCAATTAACAGCAGCGGGATGAGCATTATGGAAATTTCCCATCGTTCCAAACTATTTGACGACATTATCAACGAGGCAGAGCAGGACGTCAGAGATTTAATGCACGTCCCTGATAATTATCACGTTCTCTTCTTCCAAGGTGGTGGTACCGGTCAGTTTGCCGCCGTTCCGATGAATCTGGCGACGAAACACAAACGGATTGCCTTGCTGGACAGTGGTCATTGGGCGACTCGAGCTGGTGATGAAGCAGCCAACCTCGGCTACCAAGTGGATGTTTTGGCTTCGACCAAGGATCAGCATTATCACGCCCTCCCCCAGCTTGACAAAGCCATCTCGGCCAATGATTACGATTATTTACACATCACGACGAACAACACCATTGAAGGGACCGCTTATCACCAGCTGCCGGAACACGGCGATGTGACTTTGGTTGGCGATCTGTCTTCCAACTTCATGGCCGAGCAATACAACGTCAGTGACTTTGGTTTAATTTTTGGCGGTGTCCAAAAAAATCTCGGGCCGGCTGGGGTCACTTTGGTCATTGTTCGGGATGACTTGGTTCAGCCAGTCGACCATATTCCAAGCATTCTCAATTACAATTTATTCGTCAAAAAGAATTCCATGTATAACACCCCACCCGTTTTCAACATCTACGCCACCGGATTGGTACTGAAGTGGCTGAAGGATCAAGGCGGGATTGCCGGGATTGAAAAGGTGAACCGGCAAAAGGCAGCTCTCCTATACGACTTCTTGGACGAATCTACATTATTCGCCAACCATATCAAGGCGTCTGACCGTTCATTGACCAATATCCCATTTAGCACTGGCAACGCGGATTTGGACACTCAGGTAATCAATTCAGCTAAAGAAGCCGGCTTGATGAATCTCAAGGGTCACCGGAGTGTCGGCGGTCTGCGTGCTAGCCTTTACAACGCGATGCCACTTGCAGGTGTCCAAGCGTTGGTTGATCTATTACACAATTTTGAAAAACAACATTAGGGGGAACTCATATGTATCAAGTAAAAACTTACAATGCAATTGCTCAAGCTGGATTAGACCGGTTCTCCGACAACTACCAAATTAATAAAACCGATGACGCTGACGCCTACCTAATTCGATCCGTAAACCTTCACGACCAGGACTTTCCAAAGAATTTGAAAGTCATCGCCAGAGCCGGCGCCGGGTTTAACAACATCCCCTTAGACAAGGCGACTGCCAACGGAACGGCAGTCTTCAACACTCCCGGAAGTAATGCCAACGCGGTGAAAGAACTCATTATCGCACTCCTGATTGCTTCATCGCGGAACTTATTCGCTGCGGCCGATTACGCTGCTCACAACAGCGGGGCCGATATTTCCCTGCGAACTGAAAAGGACAAAACTAAGTTCAAAGGAACCGAACTGATTGGCCGGACACTAGCCGTGATTGGTGTCGGCCACGTTGGTTCCCTGGTTGCGAATGCGGCCAGCGCCTTAGGTATGAAGGTAATCGGCTATGATCCTTACCTGTCAGCTGACGCAGCTTGGCACATTTCGACGACGATTACCCGGGCGAAAACCCTTGGCGATGCGCTTCAACAAGCCGATTATGTTACCGTCCACGTCCCGAAGAATGAAGAAACCACTGGATTAATCGGTTCTGAGCAAATGGCAATTATGAAGGATGGCGTGAAGCTGTTTAACTATTCACGAGATGGCATTGTCGATAACGCGGCCGCAGTTGATTATTTGGACGCTCGTAAAATTCGGACGTACTACACTGACTTTGGTGAAAATAACCTATTAAACCGAGACGACGTGGTGGTTACGCCCCATATTGGCGGGTCGACGCTTGAAGCCGAAGCCAACGGCGCCACTCAAGGAGCCAATACAATCATGACTTATTTGGAGACTGGCAATATCGAAAACTCGGTGAACCTCCCCAACCTCCAAGTCCCCTTTAACACCCCTTATCGTTTGACACTGATCCACAAGAACATTCCAAATATGGTTGGTCAAATTGCCACCCTGTTGGCCGATGCGGGCATCAATATCGAAAGTATAAGTAACGCCGCTCGTAAGGAAGTTGCCTATACCATCGTCGACCTGGACAACTTGAAGAACGAAGAGCAACACCAATTGGTTGAGCGCCTTGCGCAGATTGATGCGGTGTATAGAGTTCGAGTGTTGCAGAAGTAAATTCCCTTTCAATTCCAAATGTGCTACACTAATAACAACTTCATATTCGACTGCCACCGGGCAGCAACTTCAGGTACTTTTTACAATTCCGTTAGGTCATAGAAGGAATTGTGAGGGGTACCCTTTTTCTTTAGGAGGATTTTTATGAATTGGATATTTTTGATTATTGCAGGGCTCTTTGAGGTTGTTTGGGCAACGGCGATGAAATATAGTCACGGCTTTACCAACTTGATGCCATCGATTGTCACCATTGTCGGCATGCTGATCAGCTTTTTCCTGCTGGCACATGCCACCAAAACGTTGCCATTGAGCATCGCCTATCCGGTATGGACGGGGATTGGCGCCGTTGGAACTGTGATTGCCGGTACTATTCTGTTTGGGGACAAAATTTCACCAATTACTTGGGGCTTTGTCATTCTGCTGCTGGTAAGTATTGTTGGAATTAAGATGACGAGTTGACCGTCTCTGTGACCTTGATGAGCACCCAAATGATGATAGAATAATTGCTGTAATGAATCGTCTTTTCACACCAGCCTTATTCAGTGAGTATAGAAGACAAAGGAGATAATCAGTTGTTCAAAACATGGCACCACCCAGGCAAGGTTTTTGACCGGAAAAACGTCTATACTGGTCGCGTCTTTTCAGTTGACCAACTACACATCCAAACGCCGGACGGTTTAAAAATCGAACGTGATCTTATCAAGACCGACCCCACCATCACCATCTTGGCCATTTCACCGGATGACCAGGTCGTGATGAGCAGTGAGTATCGGGCTGGCGTCAACAGCGATTCGGTCTCACTGCCAGCCGGCATTGTCAATCCTGGTGAAACCAGCGAGCAGGCGGCAGCCCGCGAATTGCGTGAAGAAACTGGCTACGTTGCCAAATCAGTCACTAAGATGACTCGAATTACCTCTTCGGAAGGCTTCATGGATCAATTTGCCGATTTGATGTTGATTCAATTTGATCCCAGCGAACGCGTCGAACGCCACTTTGATAAAGATGAGTTCGTCAACAGTGAATTAGTGCCGCTTCAACAAGTCGTCGATTGGATTCATGAAGGCAAAGTCAACACAGCCCAAGCAGTTTCGTCAGTTGGCTATTACACCATGTTTCTCAAATAACTAAAATGCTGCAGTCCATCAAGAGTTAGGCCTCTCGGTGAGCTGCAGCATTTTTATTCTTATTGATTAAAAATATGTTTTTATATGATCATTTTACGATCTTTTATAGGCAACGTCGCCATCAACCAAGGTCATGACCGTATCTCCATAGACTGATTCGCCGGTAAACGGTGAGTTCTTGCCTTTTGACAGATAGTCACTCTCTTTGATCTCATGTTCGTGGTCCAAATCAAAGATGGCAATATCAGCGGGTTGGCCGACTGTCAGTGTTCCGGCGCCTCTCATCTTGAAGACAGTTGCCGGTTGTTTGGTCATCCAGTCAATCAATTGAGTTAGGGTGAACCGACCGGTCTTAACAAATCGGGTGTACAGCATACTGAACGCTGTTTCACTCCCCGTGATGCCAAAAGCAGCGGTGGCAATTGACTGATCCTTATCCGCTTTGGTATGAGGCGCGTGGTCGGTGGCAATCATGTCAATCGTGCCATCAAGCAAGCCCTGAATCAAGGCTTGGCGATCGTCCTCGCCTCGCAACTGCGGGTTCATTTTATACATCGCGTTGTCTTCTTTGATAAACGCATCTGACAACAATAGATGATGGGGTGAAACTTCGGCGGTAACGTTAATTCCAGCCTGTTTAGCAGCTCGGATAATGTTAACGGTATGTTTGGATGAAGCGTGGCAGACATGGTAGTGCACGCCAGTAGCTTCTGCTAAAATGACATCCCTGGCAACTTGAGCCGACTCACTAACCCAGGGCATTTCTTTCATCCCTAGTCGTTGAGCAGCCCCACCGTTCAAGACACCACCATAGGTTAAGGCGTCATCTTGGACGTGTTCAACAATTGCCATATTCAGCTTGGCAGCCTGCTGCATTGCTTCATACATGGTACTGCTCTTTTGAATACCGTTGCCGTCGTTGCTAAACGCAAAAGCGCCGGCATCCTTTAACGCCTTGAAATCAACCAACTCATCACCGCCACGATTGGTGGTAATCGTCGCATATTGCTTGATGTGAACGACACCGTCTCTATGGTTCAATTTAATTAAAGCTTCCATATTATTAACTGAGTCAGGTGCCGGAGTGACATTTGGCATCGCACACACAGTGGTAAAGCCACCGTGGGCTGCGGCCATGCTGCCCGTCTTGATGGTCTCTTTTTGTACCTGCCCAGGTTGGCGGTAGTGCACGTGGACATCGATTAGGCCGGCAGAGACAAAGTTTTCCTTGGCATCAACAACCTCTTCGACGCCATCAGTGGAAATGTCTTCAGCAATTTCAGCCACCCGACCATTCTCGATTAAAATATCGCGTTTAACCAATTCACCACGATCAAGTATTTTCCCATTAGCAATTATGCGTTTCATCAGTCGAAATTCTCCTCGCTATTAATATTCTTCCTTAATCAGGTCACGATTGCGAAGCATGCTGGTCATGATTGCCATTCTAACAAAGACACCGTTGTGCATCTGTTCGAAGATTCGAGATTTGTCGCATTCAACCAATTCGTCAGCAATTTCCACGCCGCGGTTAACGGGTGCCGGATGCATGATGATTGACCGTTGTGGCATTCTGGACTCACGTTCAGCGGTTAAACCATATTGTGCATGATATTTTTCAGCAGAGAAACTGCCGTTTTCGTCGTCAGCAATTCGTTCGTGTTGAACCCGGAGGAACATCATGACGTCCATTTCTTCAACCAAATCATCGATCGGCATCCATTCGCCATATTTGGCAAATTCTTCGGTGTACCACTTCTTTGGTCCGCCAAAGTAGACGTGGGCGCCAAGCATGGTCAATACTTTCATGTTGGAACGGGCAACTCGTGAGTGGGTTAAATCACCGACAATGGCAACCTTCAATCCTTCAAAATGACCGAACTCTTCATATATAGTCATCATATCAAGCAGTGATTGTGATGGATGTTGGCCGGAACCGTCACCACCATTGGCAATGCCAACGTGAACGTTTGGATCAGCAATTAAGTCCTTATAGTATTCGTTCTGCTTATCACGGATGGCAACCAAATCAACACCGATTGCTTGGAAGGTCTTAACCGTGTCACTCATTGATTCACCCTTGCTTAATGAACTGTTGGAAGGATCAAAGTTAACAACTTGAAGGCCTAATTTACGTTCAGCCATTTCAAAGCTGGTGTGGGTTCTCGTGCTGCTTTCAAAGAAAAGGTTAGCGGCATACACTGGCCGCTTTAAGGCAATCTGCTTGCCGGCTTTAAAATCTTGTGCTTCATGGATGAATGATAAAACGTCTTCTGCCGAAAGGTCTTCCATACTTACAACATTTTCAAAACTTACCGGTTTAGTAATTTGCATCATTGTGATTTCCTCCTAAAATTAAAAGCGCCTTGCCATGTTCGCAAAGCGCTCCTTGTGTGTTGGGAACCACATTCCAGGACGTTTTGCTCTCACGGGAACAGTTAAATCGTCAATAAGAATGGGTCTAGAATTTTTGGTGTTGGAAAGTATTTCCATTCCAAAAGTACTAGGCCCTTTTTGATAACAAAAAAAGGCATCTAAGCCTCCCTAGTTCTATGCTTTAAGCGACGAA
>NZ_BDGB01000102.1 GCF_002157585.1 Lentilactobacillus parakefiri | reverse complement strand
AATTATACCTATCCCAAATTGGTTGGTCGAATTTTCCCTAATGCCATTGTCGTCATTGATCCCTTCCACCTAGTTAATGCTTTAAACCGCGCCTTTAATAAGACGCGGGTGCGGCTTATGAAAACCCTGGCGACTTCTTCACGCGAGTATCATGCCTTAAAGCGTTACTGGAAATTATTATTAACTCCGCAAGTCACCTCAACTACGAGGTCTTCCGTAAATGGACGAACTTCTCGTATCTGGCGACTGCCACTGATGTGGTTGATGCTTTATTAGGCATTGATCCCGAGCTCAAGCAAACATACGCTGTGATGAATCAGTTACGTGAAACCATCAAAACCCGTGACTGGCCCAACTATAATCAAGCCTTTCACCACCTGCAAGGCTGCTCGGAAGAAATGTTGGCAGTCCTCCAAACCTTGACAGTTCATCGTGATGAAATTGGCAACACTTTTACTCACCACTACACCAACGGGCCTTTAGAGGGTTCCAATAATAAGATTAAAGTCATTAAACGAACTGGATTTGGTTACCGAAACTTCTTCAGATTCCGGCTCAGAGTACTGTTTGCTTTTCGAGTTCATACAAAAAGAGCTCTAATCACCAAGTGATTAGAACTCCAATATTTTGTTCACCAACAACAGTTGACGAAGAACCATAGTAAATACTATCGGTGCTTCGAAATTGCGTGGCAACGTCCTACCCTCGCAGGGGGCGATCCCCCAACTACTCTTGGCGTGCAGAAGCTTAACTGCTGTGTTCGACATGGGAACAGGTGTATCCTTCTGGCTATCGCCACCACACTATTTTTCCTTGAAAGAACTTCGTTCTCTCAAAACTAGCTAATATTAATTTTCTGCCTTTGAACACCATTTCTACTTGGTTAAGTCCTCGACCGATTAGTATTGGTCCGCT
>NZ_BDGB01000101.1 GCF_002157585.1 Lentilactobacillus parakefiri | reverse complement strand
ACGTATCATTGCCTTGGTAGGCCGTTACCTTACCAACAAGCTAATACGCCGCGGGTCCATCCTAAAGTGACAGCCGAAGCCGTCTTTTAAACCAAAACCAGGTGGTTTTGGTTGTTATACGGTATTAGCACCTGTTTCCAAGTGTTATCCCATACTTCAAGGGCAGGTTACCCACGTGTTACTCACCAGTTCGCCACTCGTCTCAATGGCAAATCTTTCAAGTGCAAGCACCTGAAATCATTGGCCAAGACGCGTTCGACTTGCATGTATTAGGCACGCCGCCAGCGTTCGTCCTGAGCCAGGATCAAACTCTCATCTTAAAGTGTCTAAAATGATAAGCCTGTGATAGCTCATGATTTAAAATTTATTATTTGTTTTACGAATTGACTTCGCAAATGTTTGGTTTCAATTCCGAAAAATTGAAACGCCCTGCACATTTGTTTGTCGAAAATTTTGTTCAGTTTTCAAAGGTCTACTTGATTGTCTTAAGCGATGAACATCTCTCGCGACAACTATTTAAATGTACCACGCTGATTGATGAGAGTCAACAAAAACTTTTTTTGATTAACACGTTTTGTCGTGCGTCCCTTACAAATCAGCATCTATAAATATATCTGATTATCTGCGATTCGTCAAGAACCAATTTCAAATTAATCCAACAATTGCTTGAGGCGTTCCAAGTCCTTGAAACCAAATTAAAAGCGAAGCATCTCTGCTTCGCTTTAGCACACAAATTCTATTTTAATTCTGGCGCGTCAGTCTTATATAAGTTCATGGTTGATTTGCTGTGGTTCTTTGCTTCAATACTGGTTGGTTCCTTCTTTTGTGCCTGCTTCAAATTATCAAGCGCCTTTGTATATTGATAGGTGAAGTCTTTGCGATTCACTTTTTGGAACCCTTTTGGTGTGTAAAATCTCAACAAATCGCCCCAAATAACACGATCCGACAATGACAGTTCTGTTGTCACATGATTTTGAATACTTGCCAACTGCCGCTTCTGGACTGCATTAGGCGTAATCTGTTTTCCGGTCTTGGTCAAATAAACGTCACTACCAACCTTGGTATATTTCGGTGTGACAAAATCACCATCCCGAAATGCGACCCGTTGATCATGCTGTTTGGACAGTAAATCAGTTCCGAACTGGATCGTATTGTTATTCTTGTCTCCCAACAAATGCAAAATAGTTGGCAAAACATCAATTTCACCACCATACGAATGATCAACCCCACCCTTGAGTCCTGGAGCATGGATCATGAATGGCACCTTCTGGAACTGTGCCAAATCATAGTTGTTAATCGACTTCTTATGAAGCAACTGAGCGATTGCTGGTCGATGGTTATTAGAAATACCATAATGATCACCGTACACAACGATCATACTGTCTTTCAATAAGCCAGTTCGTTTAAGGTAATTCATAAACTCGGCGAACGCCTGGTCCAAATAATGAGCCGTTTGAACATACGGATCAACCGTTTTATCCCCTGTCTTAGTAGCGGGGAAGTCTGTGTTCTGCTTGTCCAGTAGATAAGGATAATGGTTGGTCAGGGTAATTAGTTTGGCATAGAACGGCTGTGGGAGCTGCTGAATGTAATTGGAAGCATCCCTAAAGAATATTTTATCCTTCAAGCCGTAGCCGACACTATAAGATGGCTTAGTCTTGTAGTATTGGGAGCTGAAGAAGTAATCATATCCCCATGACTTGTAGGTGCTATCCCGATTCCAAAAGCTGGGAACATCTCCATGGAATGCAGCCGTTGTATATCCTCGTTGATCCAAAATAGCGGGTGCCGCCTGGTAAGTATTCTGAGCACCATACGTCACCATAGCCGATCCCTGAGGTAGGCCATACAGGGAGTTTTCCAGCATCATTTCGGCATCAGAAGTCTTTCCTTGGGCAACTTGGTGAAAGAAGTTGTCAAATCCGATCGTATTCTTATTATGGAAAAACGCATTCAAATGTGGCGTAACTTCCCTGCCATCAACTTTATAGTCAATTAAAAACTGCTGGAAACTTTCAAGATGAATAATGAAAACATTCTTTCCTTTAGCCTTGCCAAAATAAGTCGGATTAGCCTTGGCCCGACTGTGATCTAAGTATTTGAGGATACTATCCATATCACTGGCCTTTGCCTTGGATCGGGTAGCCGATTCTTTTTGGGTTTGGTACACATTGAAAGCTGCATACTCGTTTAGCCCTAAGTATTTAACAATATAATTATTATCAAAAGTTCTAGTTAGTAAGCCAGAACGATCCGTACTGGCCAGGCCGTACTCACCGCCCATCAACAGGAAAGAAACCATCGTCACCAAGAAGGCGTACCGTTTTTTAAATGGTGTGGCATCAATCCGAATCACATGAAACGCCAGCAAGGCAACTAAAATAATAATATCCAGGAAAACAAAAAAGTCACTAAAATGAAGGATCTCAACCAGACTCTTGCCTAAGTTATTTTGAACGTTGCCGGATCCCTTGATGACTCCCAATGAAAGGAAATCAGAAAACTCACGATAATACAGAATGTTGGCAAAAATCCAGACACTCTCCAAAGTGTCGATGATCATCATCAGCCAATATGAAAGGCGGCCACTGAAATAAAGCGCAATTCCCAGTGTTAACAGCGCTGCCGGAATAGGGTTCACTGCCAGCAAAAACTCCTGCATACCGCCTTTGACACCCAACGTAAATTTAGTTTGGTACGCAATATAAGTCTTGATACAAAACAAAATGACAACCAGCAAGAAAAAGCCGATCCTCGTGTTTAAAAGATTTGAAAAACGATATTTCTTATCCGTTAACATGCCTGTTCCTCCAAATGTTTCCCTTTTCCGCTATTTAATGCGGTTATCGGGATCATCAACTTTATCTGGTTTGACTAATAAAGCGCCGGCCCCAGCAGCCATTCCAAAGTAATACGTTAAAATTCTCCAAATAATCATTGCCAACACCAATTTGCTGTTGCTTGAGATAAAGCTATGAAACAGTGATTCAAAACTGAACTCTGCGCCACCGGAGCCACCCGGAATTGGGAATAATGAGATGATCATCACGATCATGATGTGTAGACTAGTGACCATAATCACGTTAACAGCAGTGTACCCCAGCGACAGCATAATGAAATATGGAATGAGGTAATAAAAAAGAAGTTGGAAAAATGTCAGAACAACAATTTTGAGTAGAAGCTTCTGCTGACGGCCGATCCGGACACTTTCTTCAAATAAATTATCAATTTTGGCATACATCGTTTCCCGCATTGAATAGAATCGCTCATCCTTGATGAACCATTTGACAGGATGAAAAAGTAGTTTGGCAAGCTTCTTTGTAAATGACGGCCAATACATGATCAGCAGTAAACCAACAATGACAAATAGATGAATTAAAAAGCCAAACAGGACAAACAGTGCCAAGAAATGCAGCTTGCTGGCAACGTAGTGAAATCCAATGACCAGACTAATGAAGAAGTTGATCACGATCATCCCTTGATAAACCACAAACTTCATCAGTAAGGCTGAACTTGCCCGCCCACCGTCAATTCCGGTCTGCAGCATGACAATCAGTTGTCCAGGCTGGCCACCTGATGAAAATGGGGTAATCCCATTAAATAGCTGTTCAACCAATGGAACCCGCAAAGCATCCTTAAAAGTAAAATGTTCAACCCGATTGGACACCAAGACTTTCGTAATCACTCCCTCAATCAGCAGATAGGCACAAATGCAAAGAAAGGCAACCAAGATCCACAAGGGGTTCAAGGTGAATAAGTCATGGATTAACACACTTAGTTTAACGTCCCTCAAAGAATACGCAATAATTGCTATTCCAATTATCACCATCGCAAAGAGGGTAATTTTATTATTTCGAGACATTATTAACCTTCCTTAGATTGTTGATTATAAAAATCATACCAAACTTTGGCAAGATGATCTTCAGAATAACGTTCACTGGCAATCCGAGTCTGATGCTGCAGTTCTGCCAATTTGTCAGGATTCAACAGTAGTTGATGCACCTGCTCGTTCATCTGCCTTTCATCAGTGGCCGGAAGATAGTACCCGTTGATAATGGATTTATATAAATCAAGATCCCGGAGCATCACTGGCGTATTAGTTGAAAAAGCCTCAAGAACGGACATCGGGAACAACTCATTGTACGACGGTAAAAGAAATAAATCCGCCATGTTATAATACTCAACCATTTTAGTCCGGTCAATGATTCCAGGAAATGACAAATTACTGGGAGGATCCTTGACGATTTTTTCCAATTCCGCATAACCCTCAGTGATTTTTCCAAACGAAAAACCACCCGTCCAAATAAATTGAATACTCGGGTTTTGCTTAGCAAGCTTCACGAAATCAAGGACCCCTTTGCGCGTCTGGATTTGGCCGCTGCCTAAAATTGTAAATCGGGTTGGATCATATCCGCGCTTGGTTCTCAGTGCCCGCTTGCGTTGGTCATCAACGTCATAGAATTCTGCTTTACTGACAAAATTAGGAATATAGGTAATCCGTTCCCTTTTAATGCCATAACGTTCTAGTTTGGAAATAAACGATGGGTTGACGACCACAATG
This sequence comes from Lentilactobacillus parakefiri, assembly GCF_002157585.1. GTDB lineage: Bacteria > Bacillota > Bacilli > Lactobacillales > Lactobacillaceae > Lentilactobacillus > Lentilactobacillus parakefiri. The sequence continues at coordinate 22,574 of NZ_BDGB01000101.1, read as the reverse complement.
TGATCCATCCGCTTATAAAAGGCGATCACATATTTATAGAAGATCGCCTTAAACGGCTGGGGAATCTTAATACTGCCTTCCAAGGTTTCCGGGAGGAAGTGAACATAGCCGATTTTTCGCCCTCTGCGCTTCGAAAACGTCGAAAGATAGAAACTGGGGTTGATTGTATGGTAATGGGTAATATCCGCATGTGCATAGCTATTAATCGTGATCTTAAAATCATTAGGAAAGTGGTCCTTAAGCATTCTCACCAGTTCCAAATAGGCACTGCCGACACCTTGACCCTTAACCTTATCCGCGGTTGAAAACATATTAATCCTTAACATACAAACTCCTTACAAAATCTTTAATCGATATTAGTCGTGGCATTATCTTGTAATTCTTGTGCCACCGCTACTGAATGATAAAAGTTGATCACCCGTTTGCCAAAGGTTTCTGCGGAAATCGCAGATAACTTCTTTTTAAGAATCTGCTTAGCTTTAGGTGTCCGCGTGTCAACCTCATGCTTTAAATAACGGGCCACGATTCCAACAAACTCATCGTCTTGATCAAATGTCTGACCAAGGGTTTCCGAACTTAGCAAGCCATTGGTGTAATCACTCGCAGAAACGACCACTGGCAGTCCAGCCGCCATTGCTTCAATGTAAGTCAACCCTTGGGATTCAGATTTGGATGTGGAAACAAACACATCACACGCACGATAAAATGCATTAACGTGATCATTGGCAACTTCACCAGTAAAAATAACATGTTTATCGAGCTGTAATGCGTGTACTTGACTCATTAAATCATCCTTGGCGGGGCCATCTCCGACAATCATTAAGACCGCAGTCGGAACCTCAGCCAAAATTTTGGGCAGATAATCAATGACTTCTGAGATGTTTTTTTCGTATGCTAAGCGACTAACGGAAAGCATCAACGGTGTCGTTGGAGAAATATGATATTGCTGACGAATATCAGTCTTAATTTTCTCAGCATACATATCCACGTCAATGCCCGTTGGAATGATTCGAATTTCACTTTTAACGCCGTAATCTGTCAGTTTGTCCAACACGCGATCGCTGGGCGCAATCACACCTGACAAATGGTAGCAAAAGGCCAATGTTCCCTCTTTAACATGAACGGGTTTAAGGAGTTTACCGTTAGCAACGTAATGCAGATAGTCTTCATACATCGTGTGATACGTGTGCACACAAGGAATGTTGAGATTTTTAGCGACAAATTTGCCGATCATTCCCATTGAAAATTCTGTTTGAGTATGAACGATATCCAGGTTCAATTCCTTAGCAATTTCATAGGCTTGGAACAGGCCACGAACCGCAATCCGCCGGTCGGTAAATGAAATGAAGGGAATACTTGAGAAGCGGAAAATGTTTTGCTCGTAGGTATCTTTATCGACGTGTGGATCAGTCGTCGTAAAAATATAGACTTGATTTCCCTGTCGTTCCAGCTCATTTTTAAGGGTCTTAATTGAGGTCGCAACACCGCTGACCTGCGGAAAATATGTATCCGTAAAAATGCCAATATTCACGGCTGACACCCCTTTCTATTAAAAGATTAATCTTGCCCCATTCGTGAAGCCTGCAATCAGACACTCCCCTTTCTGGGCGCATCATCTCACAATCATTGTCATTATATTTGTTTGGTTCTGGTATTGCAAACCACAAAAATAAAAGGAACAAGCCGATAACAGACGGTTTAACGCCACTAACAGCTTGTTCTTTAAGTTATTCATAAATCTATTGGATATTGTTGGTTGCTTGGTGGACAAAGGCGACGACTTCCTCGCTGGTACTGGCCATTGTTACGGCCTTATTCGCAAGTGTCACCATTTCTCTGGAATTAAGGCGTTTAATTAATGCCCGCGATTTAAGAATTGAAGACGCACTCATCGAAAATTCGTTGAGCCCCATTCCAACTAGAATTGGAATCGCAATCTGATCGCCAGCCATCTCACCACACATATAGGCGGGAAGCTGATTATCGTGGCAGGCATCAATGATGTTTTTAATCAGACGCAGAACCGCTGGATTGTAAGGTTGGTAGAGATAAGACACCATTCTGTTGCCACGGTCAGCCGCCATGATATATTGAATTAAATCGTTCGTTCCAATACTCATGAAGTCAACCTCATTGGCAAACTGATCAGCAAGAATAGCTGTAGCCGGAACCTCAACCATAATGCCAATTCTAACGGGTTTTACTCGGACCTTTTCCCTAATGAGCTTGATCCGCTCCTGATTAAAAATATTCTTAGCTTTCTTAAGTTCATTAATCGTTGTAATCATCGGAAACATGACTGACAGATTCCCAAAAGAAGAAGCCCGCAGCAATGCCCGTGCCTGCGTGCGAAAAATATCCGGTTTATCCAGACCGATTCGAATTGCCCGATATCCTAAAAATGGATTGGCTTCCTTTGGCAGATTCAGATACGGCAAACTTTTATCGCCGCCAATATCAGCCGTACGAATGATCACCGGCTTATCACCCATCTTTTGAAGAACGGTCTTATACGCCTCAAACTGCTCGTCTTCAGTTGGCAGATGATTATTATCCATATACAAAAACTCAGTTCTAAACAAGCCAATCCCCTCGGCGCCATTGTCAACGGCGCCGTCAAGATCGTCCAACGTCCCAATGTTAGCAGCAATCATTGGATGTTTGCCATCAGAAGAACTGGTGGCTTGATGCTTAAAATGAGCTAATTTGTTCTTGCGCTGGCGATAATCAGCCTGCTTTTGAGTGTATTCGGCTATTTGTGCGTCGGTCGGATCAACGATGACGTTGCCAGTTGATCCGTCAACAATGACTGTATCACCGTTCTTGATCTCTGCCAGCCGTCCCTGGAATCCGACGACGGCCGGGATCTCCAGCGAACGTGACATGATGGCCGAATGAGAAGTCCGCCCACCCATGTCAGAGACGATTCCTAAGACATAGCTCGGAACGAATTGAGCCGTATCACTGGGTGTTAAATCATGGGCAATGATAATGACCTGGTGATGGATAAGTGCCGGATCAACCAGTGGAACCCGCAGTAGATGACTTAAAACTCGTTTGGTAACATCCCGAATATCGCTGGAACGCTGACGAATGTATTCGTTATCCGTCATTGAATTAAAGATTTTGATATAACCGTCAGTTACTTTTGTAAGCGCATATTCTGCGTTGACCTTTTCTTTTTCAATCGTCGCTTTAACCCGACTCAGGAGTTCTGGATCCGACAAAATTGCGCCATGAGCTTTAAAGACCTCAGCTTCATTGCTGCCGAGGTCTTCAAGTGTTCGTTGTTGAATTGTTAAAAGCTCATCTTTTGAGACATCAATTGCAGCATAAAGCCGCTTAATTTCATCAGAGGCATCATTAATGCTCCGCTTTTTAAAGCTTAAATCAGGTTCAGTTAACCGAAATGCAGATGCAATGGCAATGCCATCGCTTGCGGCAATCCCCTTAAACTCTTTCATGAAATTATTCAGTCAGTCCTTCTGCTTTCATTGTTTCGCTAATTGCATCAATGGCTTCTTTTTCGTCATCACCATCGGCAGTAATCGTAACAGCGGCGCTCTGGCCAACACCGAGTGACATAACACCCATAATTGACTTCAAGTTAACTAATTTTTCTTGGTATTCAAGGGTGATATCTGAATTGAACTTGCTGGCAGTTTGAACCAACAAGGTAGCTGGACGTGCATGAATTCCTGTTTCTGCGATGATATTAAATTGACGTTTTTCCATTATTAATCAATCTCCTCTGATAAGATTATAAATTTTGAAGATGTTGCTCAAAATTTAAATTTGTTCTTTACTTAATTAAGAATAGCAATATATAGGGGAAAATACAAGTTTAAACTTAACCGCTTACAGGGTTTTTAAGAAGTTTTTTGCTTGTCATCTCTATCATAAACATAGGTAATCACACCGCCCTCGGTTGCAGACCCGATGACCCGCTTTCGATGGTCAAAGTTCATGTATGCCGTTTGAAAAGCCATGAACGATTCCGGCTTAACTTCGATCTTGTCAATCTCACCGGATTCCAACTTTTCCAATTGTTGTTGATAGTCTTGATTTTCTTCTGACAAAACGCCTCATCTCCTTTCAAGTTGATTGAAGTTCAATTACTTGATTACATATAATCATGTTGTATAATAATTTCAAAGGTCAAAGTTGGTCAGTGATTAACAGATCCTCCTTGTCCTTTTATTTCTATATTAAAGGAGGAAAGCAATTAATGCTATGTCAAAATTGCCATAAGAACCCAGCAACGATTCACTTATACACGAATGTGAATGGGCAAAAGCAAACCATTAACCTTTGCCAAAATTGCTATCAACTCCTATCTAATCAGCAACGTCATACAGGAGGTGCTCAAGATATGGCTCAAGATCCATTTGGTTTTGGTGGATTAGATGACATTTTCCGTGCAATGCAGGGCGGAAACGTTGATCCAACTAATGGTCAACAAGTGCCACCAACCCAACCAATGGGCGGAAACAATGGTGGCCCTAATCGACCACGAACAGGTGGCGCAGGCGGCAATTCCCTGCTTGGTCAATACGGAATTAATTTAACCCAACTTGCCAAGGAAGGCAAGGTTGACCCAGTCATCGGTCGTGACAATGAAATTCAACGAGTAATTGAAATCCTGAACCGTCGGACAAAGAATAACCCCGTCTTAATCGGGGAAGCCGGTGTTGGTAAAACTGCCGTTGTTGAAGGACTTGCTCAAGAAATTGTTTCCGGCAACGTTCCTTCAAAACTTCAAAATAAGCAGATTATCCGCCTGGATGTCGTTTCCTTGGTTCAGGGGACCGGAATCCGTGGTCAATTTGAACAAAGAATGCAGCAGTTAGTTAAAGAAGTGCAAGATAATCCAGACATCATCCTGTTCATCGACGAAATTCATGAAATTGTTGGTGCCGGTAACGCTGAAGGCGGAATGGACGCTGGAAACGTTTTGAAGCCAGCATTGGCTCGAGGCGAGTTCCAGTTGATCGGTGCCACTACTTTAAAGGAATACCGTAATATTGAAAAGGATTCAGCGTTGGCTCGTCGTTTGCAGCCGGTAACGGTTGATGAACCAAGTCCCGAAGAATCCACCAAGATCTTGAAAGGCATCCAAAAGCGTTATGAAGATTACCATCACGTTAAGTACACCGATGACGCGATTGAAGCAGCTGTTAAGTTATCGGATCGATACATTCAAGATCGATTCCTACCTGATAAAGCCATCGACTTACTTGATGAAGCCGGCTCACGAAAGAATTTGACCATCAATGCCGTTGACCCGCACACGGTCGATGAAAAAGTTCAAAGTGCTGAAAAGCAAAAGCAGGCTGCCTTAAAGAGTGAAGACTACGAAAAAGCCGCCTACTACCGTGATCAAGTCACCAAACTTGAAAATGCCAAGAAGAATGTCAGTGTCGACTCAGCAGCAACCCCAAAGGTCACTGCTCAAGACATGGAAAAGATTGTCGAAGAGAAAACTGAAATTCCGGTTGGTGAACTTCAAACCAAGGAGCAACAGCAACTTCGCAATTTAGCTCCTAACCTCGAGCAACATGTTATTGGTCAAAATGAAGCGGTTGAAAAAGTTGCCAGAGCCATCCGTCGTAACCGGGTTGGCTTCAACGGTACAGGCCGACCAATTGGCTCATTCCTATTTGTTGGGCCGACTGGTGTTGGTAAGACTGAAATGGCTAAGCAACTGGCTTACGAACTGTTCGGTTCAAAGGATTCCATGATCCGGTTTGACATGTCTGAATACATGGAGCCGCATTCAGTTGCTAAGCTGATCGGATCACCCCCTGGCTATGTTGGTTACGAAGAAGCTGGTCAATTAACTGAGCAGGTTCGTCGTCACCCATACTCATTGATTTTACTCGATGAGGTTGAAAAGGCTCACCCAGATGTTCTTCATATGTTCCTGCAGATTCTTGACGATGGTCGTTTGACTGACAGTCAAGGACGAACAGTGTCATTTAAGGATACCATCATTATCATGACCAGTAACGCCGGCCAAGGTAATGCGGAAGCAAACGTTGGTTTCGGTGCTGCAGCCAGTGGGAAGACGCATTCAATTATTGATAAGTTAACCGACTACTTCAAACCTGAATTGTTGAACCGTTTTGATGATATCGTTGAGTTCCACTCATTATCAAAGGACAACTTGATGAAGATTGTTTCCTTGATGATTGACGATGTCAACGGAATGCTCAAGCAACAAGGTTTAAAGATCAATGTTACCGACAAGGCCAAGGTTAAATTAGTTGACCTGGGTTACAATCCGGCAATGGGTGCTCGGCCACTTCGAAGAGTGATTCAAGAACAGATCGAAGACAAAGTTGCCGACTTCTACCTGGATCACGAAAATGCTGCTACATTAACGGCTGACGTGGATGACAAAGGCAATATTGTTATCAAGAGTCAAGCAGCAGCGGAAGTTAAATCTTCAGCTAAAGCAAAACCCGATAGCAAGGATTCAGATAAATAAAACCTAATTCACTAAGGGGCAACGATCAGAGCTTGATACTTTGATCGTTGCCCCTTTTGTATTCTCAGCATTATTTTCGAAATGCAGCACTGCCTGCTTATTTTCTGCGACGAATCGTTAAAATAATGCCTAAATTCGTTGGTGCGAATACTGATTATGCTATAATTTTTATTAGAAGATTGTAGATCGGAGCATATGTCAATGAAGTTCATGGATTGGGTCAAACAACAGTTAAATATATTTGTGTCGCCACGGTCCCGTCACCAATCAAATCGCCGTGGCCGTCGCCGGGATTATCACCAACGAAAGCGTTGGCAGTCTGGCGAGGCTGATTTGAAAAATCATACCCAAATGACCGAGGAGAACGCCCACTTTAATCAAGATAAGGTTGAAAAACAACCGGATGGGCTTGTCAATGACCTTTCCCCGGCACCGGATCAAGTAGACGAGTCCAGCCAACTCCAGTCTCAAGTGACCTTCTTTTATCTCGATGAAAACGATGATCCAATCAAAACACCTGACATTTTAATTGGTCACGATGGAGAACGCTTTTCTCTCCAACTTCCCAGCTTTAAACAATATTACCTGGTCTCAATTGATAACTTTTCAGCTTATTTTGCCGATACCGATCAAGAGGTGACGCTGCGGTACGCCCTCAAACAGGGATTACCGGTTTTGACCTATTACTTGGACATTGACACCGGCGAAACGCTGCACCACGTCACAATCCACTCCGGCAAACTTGGTGAGTCTTATAACGTTTCAGCTGTCGATATCCCCGGCTACCGAGTCATCAATGATATTGGCCGCACTCATGGCGACTTTGACGACCGCACCCATGGGATTATCTTTTATTACCGTAGAACCGAGTGGCGAACCGTTCAGCAAGTTGAGTATTATGTCCGCTTAAAAAAGCGACACGAAGTCTTGGACGAACCAAATGGTCAAGCACTACAAACCGGGTTGCCCGCCAATGTCATCACCAAGATTTTTGCCCGCATTGATACAACGGACAATCAAAGCTGGTTAAATATTGGCGGTTTTGAATGGATTAAAAATGTTGACCTTGAACCCAGTGACCCACCGACCAACCATCTTGTTCCACCGATTACCAAGACTTCCCGAAATCCGGTGATGCTGTTTGGAACCGTTGACTTCGTGGCTGGGAGACCAATTGAGGTCCTTGATAAGCCATATGGCACCAGTGCAGGAACATTAGAAGATGGACAACGAGTTTCAATCAAGGCCCGAATTATCGATGATCAGGGCCTGATCTGGTATGAATTAGCCGATCAGTCAGTTATTTTTAGTGAATATGTCAGAATCGATTCTTAATCATAAGCGGGTACAGTTAAAATGGACTGCTTTAGTTTTAGCCACTTATTGTGGTGTATAAAAAAGGCCGATGAACGCATTTGTTCATCGGCCTTTTTTATACACCTGCCTCAAGCTCAAAGATAGCTTGTGCCGGTGTTAAAGATTTTTATCCATATTAAATGTTAACTTCGAGAGTATCAGACCCTTTTCAATCAACTGGTGATTGAAATGTTCGGTCGCGATTCTCATCATTTTGACAACTTCATGATTTTGCTCAGTCAAGTAACTGGTTAACTCTTCACCTTTCAGTGGCTGGCTTTCATCCATCGCGTTTTGAACGTGACGGCGCAATTGTTCCTTTACATCCGTTAAGAAATCGACATCGTCTTGAATAAATTCAGAATAATGCGATTCCACTAACATTGACAGCTTGCGGTACATCCAATAGGCGCTGACATCATCGCAATGCACCGGAGTATTGGCATAAGTATCATCGGTATCCGTCGCATTGGCAAAGAATGGCACGTATGGTGAAAATGCCGGCACACCGAAGCAGAGCCACATAATCGCGTTGCTATCATTATCAATATCATTGCGAATTTGGAGAACATGCGAATTTTGCGTCCGATTCATTGAAATCGGCCGGAACAGCGTCTTAGTATCCTCGTTTCCCCTGCTAAATGGATCATAAGGCGTTTCGTTGTAATGTGAACTCAAGATATATTCCACGTCTTCCACACTGATTTTATGGTCTGTATGACAAATAAACGGCAGATTGGAGGAAATTGGTGACTGCTTAATCTCTGGATTTAAGTATTTTTGGCCAAACCAAACTCGTGGTGTGTTGTAATGACGGTCCTTTTCATTATCCGTTCCAAAAATATGACGGAAGTTAAATCCCTGCTGATCCGTATTCAAATGATACTTCTCAACAAATTCTTGGATACCAGTCGAATACATGAAGTTGTCCGGATCATCGAATTTCACCTGCTGAATGGCCACTTGATTCGCCGCAATTGCATAGGCATCATCAGGAATTCGTTGGGCAACCCAATGATGGCCGGTGACAATTTCCATGTACCAGACTTCATTGTTATCACTGAACAACACGCCATTGCCCTCGGGCGAACCATATTGTTTGATCAACTTACCAAGGTACTTGACCCCGTCTCTGGCTGAATTGATGTAAGGTAAAACCATTGACTGCAGAGAGTCCTCTGCCAAGCCATCTTTTACCAGTGGGTCAAAGGCCAATGCCCGTTCATTCCCGTAGACACTTTCAGTGGCACTCATTGCAACGTTCTTTTCGTTAAAGCCACTTTCAGCGTAAACGCCTTCTTTATCAACCTCGACGTTGGGAGTCAGTGAGTAACGGTAGGCTTTCTTGGGTAAGGGTGCCTTAAAACCGTTCTGGTTTGACGCCCACTCACCGGTTTGGTGATCATTGGCTGGTTCGACATAGAAGCGTTGTGGGGTCAATGGTAGAAATGTGTCGTCATTTCTGGCGATCATCGTTGAACCGTCGATCGAGGCTTTTTTACCAACCAGAACTGTGGTACATGCTGACAAATGTTTGGAAACCATGATATCTCTTCTTTCAAAATTGAATTATAGTTTGGCGGTCAACTTGACATCTGGGTACTTATCTTTGAACCAACGAAGGGCAAATTCGTTCTCAAACAAGAACAACGGATTGCCTACGCGATCCTTCACCAATAAGTTTCTAGATGATGACATCTTTTCATCAAGTTGATCAGGTTCAATCCAGCGGGCAATCTTATGGCCCATTGGATCCATATTGACTTCCGAATTGTATTCATTCTGCATTCTGAATTGAAAAACTTCAAACTGCAGCTGACCAACAGCTCCCAGGATATAGTCGTTAGTGGTATAGGACTGGTAAAGCTGCACCGCCCCTTCTTGAACGAGTTGGTCGATTCCTTTGTGGAATGACTTTTGCTTCATCACGTTCTTAGCAGAAACCCGCACAAACAATTCTGGAGTAAACTGAGGCAACTTTTCAAACTCAACTTTTTGCTTACCGGTATAAATCGTGTCACCAATCTGGAAGTTACCGGTATCATACAAACCGATAATATCACCGGCGACGGCCGTCTTGACGTTCTCCCTGGTATTGGCCATAAATTCGGTCACGTTGGATAACCGAAGCTTCTTTTGCGTCCGATAGAGGTTCACGTCCATCCCCTTCTCAAACTCGCCGGAACAAACCCGGACAAAAGCAATTCGATCCCGGTGATTCGGGTTCATATTAGCTTGAATTTTAAAAACAAAGCCAGAGAAAGTATCATCGTTCGGCGCAATCAAATCGCCTTCTTCAGTCTTGTGCGCACTGGGAGCGGGTGCATACTTCAGATAGGCGTCAAAAAACGCCTTCACCCCAAAATTGACCAGCGCGGAACCAAAGAATACCGGTGTCATATCACCAGTCGCAATTTTACCTTCATCAAATTGGTTGCCGGCCATGTCCAAGAGCTCAATGGCGTCTTTGGCATCCTCAAACTGTTCATCTTGAGCCAATTTGTCATTGTCAATCGGATCATTACTGTCATCCAAATCAACAATTTCTGAGGTTTGATTATTTTTTTCGTGATTATAAAGTTCAACGTGATGATTGTAACGGTCAAAAATCCCGGTTAGAGTCTTGCCCATGCCAATCGGCCAATTCATCGGGTAGGCTTCAATGCCCAGCACATTTTCTAATTCATCCACCAGGTCCATTGGTTCCCGGCCATCACGATCGAGTTTGTTCATAAAGGTAAAAATCGGAATACCCCGCATTTTACAGATTTGAAACAACTTCTTGGTTTGCGGTTCGATCCCTTTTGCAGAATCAATAACCATCACGGCCGAGTCCACCGCCATCAGGGTTCGATAAGTATCTTCAGAAAAATCCTCATGACCCGGGGTATCCAAAATATTAATGCGTTTACCACCGTAATCAAACTGCATGACGGAACTGGTAACCGAAATGCCACGCTTTTGTTCGATTTCCATCCAGTCGGATTTGGCAAAATTACCGGTCTTTCGGGCCTTAACCGTTCCAGCTGAACGAACAACGCCACCAAATAACAGCAGTTGTTCAGTAATCGTTGTCTTACCGGCATCGGGGTGAGAAATAATCGCAAATGTCCGGCGAGTACTGTCTTCCTTTTCTAGTTGTTGGGTATTCATGTTTACTTCCTTTCAGACGAGTCAATAACTAGTTAATTTTAACACGTTTTTGTCGACTCTCCTAGAACCCGCTTCAATTTCGTTGGCACGCAGTCCAAAATAAAGAGGATGCCAACAAAACGTTTGCTTTGTCTCATCCTCAAAAGTCAATTTTAGATTACATGCCACTTTCAATTTGGTGCATGACGTAGTTCACAACTTTCAATGAACTCAAGCCATCGTTAATCGCACAGAATCGGTTATAAAAGCTCATAAACTTCTCGTTGGCCGACATATCAGGATGTGCCAAAGCATGGTTGATCTCCGCTAACAACTGCTTGGAGTTTTCAGCAATTTTACCTGGTAAATCCTTCTCATAATTGAGATAGAACCCACGTAATTCTTCTTTGTACAAATGATAATCGTAAGGATAGAACAAAATTGGCCGTTTCAAATAGGCATAATCAAAGAAGACTGACGAGTAATCGGTGATCAATAGATCAGATACCAAATACAGATCACTAATGTTTGGGTAATTCGAGTAATCATACACGAAGTCTGAATAATCGGAAATATCCAAGGCGTTGGAAATCAGATAATGCATCCGCAGAATCAAGACCGTGTCATCGCCAAATGATTTCCGGAAATCGTCCAGGTCAAACGGCAGTTCAAAGGTATACTTCCCCTTTTCGGCAAATTGATTATCCCGATACGTTGGTGCGTACATTACGACCTTTTTGTCCAACGGAATCCCCAACTGCTCCTTAATCGCATCAATATCCTCAGGTCGAGTATTGATTAACTCATCGTTTCGAGGATACCCAATCTTTAAGATCTGATTATTGAAGCCAAATGCCGAACGGAAAATCTGAGTTGAGTAGTCGTTAGGCGAAACCAAAGCATCCCAACGGTTAGCCTCCCGGACGAAGTTCTTATGGTATTTGACAGTCGTCGTCCCGGGCATCGAAACGTTCTCAATATCCAGGCCCAGCTTCTTGAGGGGCGTCCCGTGCCAAGTCTGGATGTAGGTGACATAATTGGGCTTCTTAACCCAAGTTGGGAAGCGGGCATTACTGATCCAGAATTGCGATTTTTCCAGGACGCGAACCCACTTATTCGTTCGGCGAACCACATAGGCAATTTGGTTATCCTTGCAGAATTTCTTCTGGGAACGGTCAATTGACCAAATCATATTAATGCCGGGGTATAAGGTTTTGAACACCTTATAAATGGCATATGGACTATCACTCACCTGGCGGCCACCAAAACTTTCGAAAATAATGGTGGTATTTTCATATGGCGAATGCCCCGACTTGAACAGGAAGCGCATTCTAACCAGATTCAATTTATCTTGAATCATTTTAATGACATCAATGACGGTACCGGCCTTGCCGCCAGCTGCCCCCAACTTCTCCAGCAGAGATGCCCCAGCAAATTCCTTAACTAAAATACCATTATCATAACGTTTTTCCAGGGTAATTTCGCGGTTGCCAGGCAGCTGCATATCGGTTGATTGGCCTGCCAATGACTTGGAAATAATCAATCGCTGTTTGATTTCTTGGCCACTTAGATCATATTCAATGAAGAGCTCGCCGACGGAATTTTTGGGGATATCGGTTAAGGGAATCGAAACTGTAAACATCCCTTCAAACAGCTTTTTGGTCACCGGGTACTCCAAGGTGCCATCAGTCGTGTGATTTTTCAAGATAATCCGCTGATTTTTGATTAACGTACCGTTAATCTTATTGTAACCGGTAATTTCCAAGTTCTCATCGGTCAGGTTGACTGAATTAATCATGAATTCTTCATCAGATTGACGCGTGCGAATGTTGAAAAGAGCCATTCCTTGAGCATCGCTGTTAAATTGATAATAACTGGTTAATTCAAGCTGATGACGGTCACTCAAATACTCACTTTCGACTTGAATAACATTTTTATTTGTTAAGTTGTTGTTGACGAGAAAAATCTGCCATTCAAACTCGGTTTGATCCTCTGATTGAAAATGGAAATCCTGCGCATCAATATTTACACGAATAATATTATGGGAAAGTACTTTGCTGATGGGCTTCATCACTGAGGCTAAGCTATTTTTTTCGACAAATAAAACGTAGGCCGTATCTAATGACACCGCAACGTCTAACAATTCAAATTCAAGGACTTGTTTGCCCTTTTTTTGATGGACACCTGATAATATCGCTCGCAATTTAATTTCCCCTTAATAATTAAAGATTCGTTTGCCTGGGAGGTACTTGGACGCGTCAACAATGTTGTCGATGTCAATGTACGTTCTGGCGTCTTCAATATTCATGTTTAACAAGACTTGGTGATAGAAGGCATTAATATCGTCGTAACGGTGATAGTCGCTGTATGACAATGCCTTAGTGAAGGTTGACTTACCTTGGCCTTCGTAGGCTGTTAGCATCTCGTCCTTTGAATTGGACTTATCGTCTTGAATCTCGCTTAATTCCTGTGGGGCAGCGATCGTTGAACTTGGTGTCACGTTGTAACTCACCTTTTGGTCCTTCACGTAGTTGGTAAATCGATAGACTAACTCCCCCCTGGCATTCAGCAACAGGCTTTCATCCAGGGCATCATCAAGGTATTTGCCAATGCCAAATAATCGGTCAGCGTCATCGTAATTATTAATCTGGCTGATCCGGCTGTTTTTATCGAAATAAAGGGTATGTATCCGGGTGTCAGCTTCACTAAATAAAGTTTCTGCGACAATGTTACCATCGGCGTCAATATATCTGGTAACCGGCAATTTGCCAAGGTGGGACTTAAAGGTCTGTAGTCCAGATAAATCCGGATCCATGAAATCAGTCGCCTTTAAACTCACCCCATCATGATCCGCATAAATGTCTGCCAGTGAAATCAATCGGACGTTAGGGGCTCCTTTTGGCAGATCAATCTTGGTGAATTCACGTTTTGCCTGCCAAATTTCATCAAAATCAGTCATTGCAAATAACACAACCACCTGATATTGGTTGTTCATTAAGGATAACAATTGCCTTCGAAAAGTCGCTTTACGAATTCCTTGAATCGTTGTTGCCAAAAAAATTGCTCGTCCCATGATTCTCCTCCTGAATAAAAACGAGGCTGGAACAAAACATGTAGTCTTGTCCTCAGCCTCATTTGAATCTTATGTGCTACACATTGATTGTGGGTATTGGTATGGAATGTCTGTAGCTGGGAAGTTCCCAGCCAGATTGATCAAGTCCCAGTACAACTGGAACCCTGCGTATTACGCTTTCCAATCCTGGGTATCCGTTAAACCTAAATCTTCTTTGATCTTGGTGGTTGAAATTCCTTCCGTTCTTGGAAGATAAACGACTTCGCAGTAATCCTTTAAGAAGTCAAACTTCCCTTTCCAGTCATCACCCATCACAAAGACGTCAATGTCTCGGTCTTGGACATCGTGAATTTTTTGATCCCAATTAGTCTCAGGAATCACTTCATCGACATATTTGATAGCTTCAAGAATGTATTTGCGGTCCTCGTATGACGTATATGCTTTTTTACCCTTCTCAGCATTAAACTCATCAGATGATAAGCACACTGTCAGGTGGTCGCCTAACGCCTTTGCCCGTTTGAGCAGACGAACGTGACCCTTATGCAGCAAATCAAACGTTCCATACGTAATTACTTTTTTCATAGAATCTCCTACTTAATCATTACTCTGAATGTGAACTAAAATAAACACATCTTAAATAGTAGCATAATCACCGACGACGTCAATGTTTATTAAATATTATTAACGTTTTTGTGTTATTCCAGTTGATAAATATTATACATGTGCACAACCACTACTTTGACAACTGCATACAGGGGCACAGCAAGAATCATCCCCATCAAACCGGCGATATTACCGGCAGCCAGCAAGATAATGATAATCGTTAGTGGATGAATTTCCAATGACTTTCCGATCACGTTTGGATAAACCAGGTTACCATCAATTTGTTGGACGATTAATACCATAATGATGTTATAAACTACTGACCACAAGCCGCCATGTGAGAATGAGACGACCAGTGCCGGGGCAATCCCAATGTAGGGGCCCAGGTAAGGAATGATGTTACAAATTCCGGCAATCACACCTAACAACAAGGCATACGGCGTGCCTATGATCACATAACCAATAGCCGTGAAGGTGCCGACAAATAAACATTCGATCATCTGACCGGAAATATATTTAGAAATCGTGTGGCTCATCTTACCCAGCAGATCCATGGTCTGTTCGCGATGGCGCTCAGGCAAAAACTTTTTAATCGTCGGTGCCAACCGATAACCGTCTTTAAGCATGTAAAACAGTACCACTGGGACGGTCACGGCAATAATCACCGCATTGGCTGCGGCAGAGATAATGCCGCCCAAGCCGTTGGTAACCCCGTTAAAGATCGTTTCGGCATATTTATTGACATTAGCTGACAACTTATCCGTCAACGATGAAAAGTCAATCTTCTTCAACATCTGCTGGGAATTCATATCCTTGAACAACTTGTCAACGAGCTTTTGACCCTGACTAGCGGCATCAGGAATCTGGTTGGCCAAGGTGATTAACTGATTTAAAATTTTGGGAATAAAAACAGTCGCGGCCAACGCAACCAACCCAAGCAAGAGCAAGAACACAAGTGTTGTCGCCCAGGTTCTGGTAATTTGGTGCTTGCCAAATCTGACCTTGGTCAACAAATTGACGATTGGATTGAGCATATAAAACAGAATCCCTGCCAACAGGATCGGAATGAAGACGGTGGAAAAGAAGATTGCAATTGGTGAAAACACAAAATCAATCTTCGTTGAGATCCAGATGATGGCGACTACAATCAATATTTCTAGTGACCAAAACATCAGTGGGGATTTTTTTAATCGTTCGAACATCGAATGACTCCTTACTTTGATTATTTAAATAGTCATAACTTATCGTGGTAACTTTATGTCGGTAATTGTACCATACATTCTAAAAGAGGATGAGGTCGCTTTTGATGGTTTCAGGCATCAGAAAATTTCTTTAATAGTCATAAAAACGGCAACAACAAAGGGCTGTCAGTGAAACATTCATTTCGCCGCAGCCCATCCCTGAAGAATCAATTATTTATTTTGACGAGCCAGTTCCAGATAACGTTCGTACCAAATGGCGATAAATTCTTTGGAAAAAGGGCCCTTCTCGTTTTCAATCCAGTCAACGAGAATGCGAACGTTCCGTTTTAAGATGTGATCAATCTCCGGGCCATAATTCCAGCGTTTACTAAAAGCTAAATATTCGTCTGCGTCCAATAATTTGCGCCGACCGTCTGGAAACACTTTAACGTCCAAATCATAATCAATATACTTTAAAGCTTCTTTGTCCAAGACGTAAGGTGAAGCCAGATTGCAATAATAAGCAATTCCGTCATCTCGAATCATTGCCACCACGTTGAACCAGTAATGCTTATGAAAATAGACTAACGCCGGTTCGCGGGTAACCCAGTGGCGGCCGTCATCCTCAGTCACCAAGGTGTGGTTGTTAACGCCAATCAACGAATTCTCATTCGTCTTCAGTACCATTGTATCTCGCCAAACGCGATGCAAGCTTCCATCATGCTTGTAACTTTGAATCGCAATAAACTGACCTTCTCCAGGTAATTTTTGAAGTCGTGGCATGTATGGTACCCACTTTCTGACCAACCTAAAAGCATCGATTGTTCCCAATCCATTTATAATTATATCAGAGTGGACATTATTTTCGAAATTATTTTATTGAGTCAGTTTCGCCATGGCGACTGTAATGTCGTCCATTAAAAAGCCTTTACGAAACAGGGCCTGCTTCACCTTTTGATTGCGTTCATAAGGTTGGAGCAATCTGTACTGCCGCCAATATTTTTCTGCCACTCGATCAATCACCGCCTGATCCTGGGTGGCCATGGCGGAAGTATCGACCTGATTCATCATCTCTTCAATATCACCATAAGGAAAACCTCGGCGCATCAAGAGCTCCTTGGTCTTATTGACAGCCATCTTAGCAGAATCGCGTTTGTATCGCTTCAATTGCTTTTCAGCGACTTCAACGCCAATTTCAATGACGGCTTCAGCCGGATAATAGTGACTCAGTGAATTTTCTACCTGGTCATCGGAAACGTGCTTGTCTTTTAAATGACGGCGAATCCAATCCGGCCCATTTTTCCGTTCACGAACCACCGTGCGGACGAAGCTGTCAGCGTATCGCTGGTCATCGATTAGCGTCTGCTCAGCCAGGATGGCAACCACTTGGTCAATGGCATCCTCATCTTCAGTCAGTTCAGCGAGCTTTTGTCGAACCTCATACTCCGTTCGCAGATTGTGGGCCAGATAATTCAGGGCCCGGCTGTGCAGCTTGGAAATATTATCGGCATTTTTTAGTGTTTCAATCAGCTGGTCATCGACTTCCATCCCCTTGAAGACGCGATATTTGATAAAAACTTCTTCACTGATTGGAAAAGCGTATTGACCGTCAACATAGACGTTGAACCGTCCTTTACGTTTCTGGGCTTCAATTTTCGTGATCGTTTGTGCCATAGGAATCCTTTCTTTTCCGCGTTGTTGAAATTCACTTTATCTTTTTGATTTGGTATACTGAAAACAATTTAAGATAGAGGATGAAAAATATGATTACTGCTCATGTCGTTTATGCAACAATTACTGGTAACAATGAAGATATTGCCGACATCGTTACCGAAGCCTTGGAAGATGCGGATGTCCAGGTTGAAGAAACTGAAATCTCTCAAACTGACCCATCTGTCTTTGAAGACGTTGATATTTGTGTTGTCTGCCCTTACACCTATGATGAAGGGGCTTTGCCTGAAGAAGGAATGGATTTTTATGATGATCTCAGCGATCTCGATCTTAAGGGCAAAGTCTTTGGAGTTGCTGGATCAGGCGACGTCTTTTACGAGGAATTTTATAACACATCAGTTGACAAATTCGAGGAAGCATTCGAAAAGACTGGTGCTACCAAGGGCTCTGAGAGCATTAAAATCAATCTGGAACCCGACCAAAAGGATATTGAAAAATTGGATCACTTTACTGCCGAATTGATTGCCAAAGTTAATCAGTAACCTGTTGTTTGAATCATTTAACGAGCTAGGACAAAAGGAATCGTTTTGTTCTGGCTCTTTTCTTGGTTCAATTCGTTTATCTGTCCATACTCACTTATGTTTTCGAATTCTGCGGGCCCTTCTCCAAACATTTTCAATGGCATCTTCCTGTTCTTGAATTTTACCTTGGCGAATTTCTTGAATCGCCGCATTCACCACGCCACCAAATAGCATGATCACCCCGGAAAAGTCCAGCCAGAACATTAAGACGATAAAGGTTCCGATTGTTTTATAAGCATCAATTCTCTGAGAGAAGAATCTCAGGTAGACCGTGAAAGCTTGGGCAAGGATCATCAACCCTAAGGTGGCAATTAATGCGCCAACCCAAACATAGCGAAATTTGACCTTGGCAGTCGGTACAAAATAAAACAGCAGGCTTAATAGCAGCCAGGAAATGGCAATGGTTCCGGGCCATTTGACAGTACTAATCAAATTCAGTATCCAATGCGGCACATTCAGGATTGGCGTCAGCCACTGAAAAAACATCTGGCCAAAGGCAAAAACCATCATCAAGACGACCACGGCAAGAATTAAGACCAGCATCCAGACAAAGGAAATCAGTCGGTTAGAAATCGCCGTTTGGTTGACAGCGACGCCATATGTTTTATTGATACTGCGTTGAAAAGCCGCAATTGCCCGGCTGGCTGACCAGATAGTCACAATTAACCCGACGGACAGTTGACTGGCACCGCCACTTTGCAAAGTTGAGTTGATGATTGGCTCGAGCATGGCATAGATTCGATCCGGAAATAACGGCCGGAGGTAGACTTCGACTTCGGTTAAGTGAATATGAAACATGTTCAAAATACTGCCAATAATGAAGAAAATTGGAAAAATAGACAATAGCGTATAGAACGCTAAAACCGCAGCCGAATCAGAAACGTCTCCGGATGAATAGCGTTTAATAATAATTTCAATAAAATTTTTAACTGCCTCATATAATCGTTTCATCATTCGTCGACTTCCTGAAATTACTTACTCAATTGATCTTTTATCGCTTTTAAAATCCGTTCTGAAGCGTGGCCATCCCCATAAGGGTTCTTGGCCTCCGCCATTTTTTGGTATTCTTTGGGGTCGTCAAGCAGGCGTTCCATCTCCGCCTTCACGACTTTGGGATCAGTCCCAACTAACCGCAAGGTCCCAGCGGAAATCCCCTCTGGACGTTCAGTGGTATCTCTAAGCACCAATACTGGCTTTTTGAGGGAGGGAGCTTCTTCCTGTACGCCACCGGAATCAGTCATGATGAAGTAGCTTCGAGCCGACATGTTATGAAAATCCAACACATCCAGCGGTTCAATCAAATGGACTGCCTTAACGCCATCAAAAACTTCATGAGCAACTTTTTGAACAGCCGGGCTCAAATGCACCGGATAGACCACCTCGACATCTGTATGGTTGGCCAAAACTTCCTTAATTGCTTCAAACGTTCGGCGCATCGGCTCACCCTGATTCTCTCGCCGATGCATCGTCAACAGAATCATTTTCGAGTTTTCATTCAGTTCATCAAAAACCGAGTGCTGATAGTTCTCGGTGACTGTCTGTTTCAATGCATCGATGGCGGTATTACCGGTCACAAAAATCGCTTGGTCCGGATGATTTTCTTTCAGTAAATTATCTCTGCTTAATGAGGTTGGTGCAAAGTATAAGTCCGCCAAAACATCGGTTAGTTGGCGATTC
This sequence comes from Lentilactobacillus parakefiri, assembly GCF_002157585.1. Lineage (GTDB taxonomy): Bacteria > Bacillota > Bacilli > Lactobacillales > Lactobacillaceae > Lentilactobacillus > Lentilactobacillus parakefiri. The sequence goes on along the minus strand of NZ_BDGB01000101.1, from coordinate 2,810 downwards.
ATTTCTTCAGGATACGGTGAAAGCTTGTTCCAGGTTCGCAGACCCGCTTCAACATGCCCAATTTTAATCTGATGATAAAAAGCACTGATGCTGGCAGAGAAAGTTGTGGTTGTATCACCATGCACCAAAATGATATCAGGATCGGTCTCTTCAATAATCGGATCCAGCTCGGTAATCACCCGGGTGGTAATGTCGCTCAACGACTGGCCCTGCTTCATAATATTTAAATCGTAGTCTGGGGTAATGTGAAACACATCAAGGACTTGATCGAGCATCTCACGGTGTTGGGCAGAAACGACCGTAATCGGTTGAAAGTCATCTAAATGCTGCTGCATGAGTAAAATAATTGGTGCCATCTTGATTGCCTCTGGACGAGTGCCAAAGATGGTCATCACTTTTATTGGTTTCATTAACGAATTCTCCTTTATATGTGACTCATTATATCAAAAATGGCAAGAAACTTAACAGCTACTTAATTTTGTAAAAAATATGATATGGTATAATCTGTTAGATGTTCATTTTTACATAACGAAGTGGTATCCCCACTTCAGCCGCTGATTTGGTCTGCTGCTCCAAACGGATTCCAGCTTACCAATAAAAATTGGCAAAAGCAAAGTCATTAACAAACGTACTGGAGGAAATATTTTGAAAACGATCAGTCTAATTGTTCCTTGTTATAATGAGGAGCCAACGGTTGAACTTTTCTACGACACAACAGAAAAAGTATTCGATAAGTTAAATGCATCTCATGAAGAACATTACCAGCCAGACTATTTATTCATCAACGATGGCTCTGCAGACAAAACTTTGGATGTGATGCGCCGGCTTCATTCACAGCACCCTGATGAAGTCCATTACATTTCTTTTTCAAGAAACTTCGGTAAAGAGTCAGCATTTGCTGCCGGATTATCAAACGCTCACGGCGATTACGTGGCTGTGATGGATGTTGATCTTCAGGATCCCCCCGAATTACTGTTACAGATGGTCGATATTTTAGAAGACCCCAAGCAGGATTACGATGTTGTCGGCTGTGTGCAGACCAGCCGGAAACAAAACCCAATCAGAGCCTTTCTTTCTGCCAGCTTTTATAAAATTATCAATAAAATGTCAAAGGTCCAGATGAAACAAAACGTTCGCGACTACCGTTTAATGAGTCGCGAGTACGTTGATGCCATCTTGAAGCTGCCAGAATATAACCGATTTAGTAAGGGACTGTTCTCTTGGGTTGGTTTCAAAACCAAGTACCTTGAGTATGAAGGGGTTCCTCGGGCTGCCGGTAAAACGTCCTGGTCGATCTTTCAATTGTTTGAATATTCGATGGAAGCGATCGTTGACTTTTCCGACGTCCCATTAAAATTAGCAACCTTTGTCGGCATCCTCACTTTCTTCCTGTCAATCATCGGTTTGTTCTTCGTGGTAATTCGGGCCATGTTCTTTGGCGGATCAGTCAACGGCTGGGCATCCATGGTCTCGATTATCCTGTTCCTTAGCGGCGTTCAACTATTTAGTTTGGGAATTTTGGGAACGTATGTCGGTAAAATTTATCTGGAAACCAAGCATCGTCCTAAGTTTGTGATTGCGGAGAAACGTTAATATGATTGATCGATTGAAGAAGCTATATGATAAATATGAAGAGGTTATCGCCTATCTTTTTTGGGGCGTATTAACGACTGCGGTCAACGTTCTCATTTTTTCGGGATTACATCTCTTTACCAACATGAATTACATGGTGAATAACTTTATTGCTTGGGTGATCAGTGTCTTGTTTGCATACATCACTAACAAGGCTTATGTTTTTCACTCACCTTCCAAATCGTTTTTGAGCGATCTAAAAGAGATGAGTTCGTTCTTTGGCGGGCGAGTCGCCACTCTGGTCATTGAATGGATTCTATTGTGGATTGGGATTTCTTTGATGCATCAAAACCAAATTTTGGTTAAAATATTCGAAAATGTTGTTGTGATTATCTTGAATTATTTCTGGTCAAAGTGGGCTGTGTTTAAAAACAGCACCAATAAAGGCCAGCCAAAGCAAGGACGGTGAATTAAATGCCAAGAATCAATAGACAAATCCTTAGGCAAAAACGCCAAGAGTTTCCAGACGGCTATTACACCAAGGCAGATGGCTTCAAGCTGCTGGCAATCGCCGCAGCAATGGTTGTCATTCTGGCGGTAATTGCCAAATATTTAATGTAATCAAGCCAGCTGACGAGGCTGGGACATAATTATGTCTCAGTCTCGTTTGCGTCCCACTGGTATCTAGATTAAACGTGGAACGACGGCCGGCTGAAAGCCTGCCTAGCCTACTTGGCAATCAGCTGATCCCGGCCATTTAAGCAAATAATCCGGTTATTCCCAAAACCAGGAATAACCGGTTCTACAATATCTGTTGTTGGTAATAGATTTTTATCTATTACTGATGACAGTTTTTTTATTTATCATTAGAATAAAAAAGCGGACATTTTTGAGGTGTACCCCCAAAGTTAAAGTAAATATTTGCTTGTCTTTCCTAGGCGGCCCGGAGTCGATATTTTATCGGCGATGTGCCGCCTAGTTTCATTTGAATTCGTTCAGTATTGTAGTAGATTATCCACTTTTTGACAGCCGTTATCAATTCTTCAGCGGAATTGTAATTGGATAAGTCGCCTAACTCAACTTTTAACTTGTTAAAGAAGCTTTCCATACAAGCGTTATCTAAGCAGGTTGCTCGTCGAGACATGCTTGGTGTGATGTGAGCGCTTCTGAGCTTCTTCTGCCATGTTCGATGTCGGTACTGCCAACCTTGGTCAGGGTGCAGGAACTGCTTGTATGGT
>NZ_BDGB01000100.1 GCF_002157585.1 Lentilactobacillus parakefiri | reverse complement strand
TGGTAGGCTTATTTGTTATGCCTTCAAGTACGATATTCAGACAACACACCAGATTAAACGCCGCAACTAATAAAACAACAAAAAAGATCTCCCACACAAGGAGATCTCCAAAGGATAGAAACTATCCTTCAACACCATTTGACAAACTTCCATAAGAATAAGTAGATATGTAACAAAAAACGGTTCTACAATATCTGTTGTTGGTAATAGATTTTTATCTATTACTGATGACAGTTTTTTTATTTATCATTAGAATAAAAAAGCGGACATTTTGAGCTATACCCCCAAAGTTAAAGTAAAAACTTTAGCTTTGGAGGTATTTTTTATGACTA
>NZ_BDGB01000099.1 GCF_002157585.1 Lentilactobacillus parakefiri | reverse complement strand
AACTTCTTCAGATTCCGGCTCAGCGTACTGTTTGCTTTTCGAGTTCATACAAAAAGAGCTCTAATCACCAAGTGATTAGAACTCCAATATTTTGTTCACCAACAACAGTTGACGAAGAACCGAATAACCGGATTATTTGCTTAAATTCTGAGATCAAAACGCCTCGTGTTCCACTCTCTTTTTGAATACCATTTTAATCCGTTGCTTTTTATCGGGCTAATTCTCGTTCCAACTGTGTCTGGCCAATTGTCATCAACCAGCAGAAGAACCAATAAATCACCGCAATTGTGATATAAATCGTCATGTAATCCTGGTTAGCTCCAGCAACGATCTGCGCGTCCATTAACATTTCACTGACAGTAATCATTGCTGCTAGCGAAGTCCCTTTGAATAGGTCCAGTAAAATATTTCCCAGCGCTGGAATCGCAATTCGAAAGGCTTGCGGGAAGACAATCTTGGAAATCACCTTCCGATACGGCAAGCCCAGAGAATACGCCGCCTCCCACTGACCGTGATCAACCGCACTAAACGACGAACGGTAAACCTCGGACACAAAGGCACTACAGTTAATCGTGAAAGCAATCACGGCAGCCGGCAAGGCATCTGCTCGAAAACCAAAGTAGATGATGAACAATAGAACCAGCATTGGCACGCCCCGCATAAAGGAGATGAATGCCCGCGCCGGGTAATGCAACAGCTTGTGGTGACTCAATTGTGCCAGCGTCAAGAACAGCCCCAATATCAATGACAGAATAAAACTAATCGCGGTTAATGCAATCGACATTGGAAAGCCCGCTAAAATCCTGGGGATTGAGCGAAACGCTAAGGGCGCGTTAAAGAAATCCGGAATTGATAAATACTTAATAATATCCAGCAGCACCGCCCACCTTACTTAATCGTAAAAGTCTTTGAAATGTGGACATGTGGCTGTTTGGTGACATCGGCGTGATAATATTTCTCTGACAGCTTCTTTAAGGTGCCGTCCTTCTTAAGCTCTTTCAAGGCTTTATTAACCTGCTTCTGCAGCTTGGCATTACCCTTCTTCATCAAGATACCAACACCTTTACCATCTTCATTGGTTCTGAAGTACATGTTTGGCATGATCTTCAGGGTGTTGTTTGGAACAGCTGCCAAGGCTAATTTTTGCAGGTAGTAATCATTCATAATTAAATCAGTCTTGCCGCTTTCAACATCTTTCAAATAGATATCGTTTGAAACGTTATTGTAGTTCACGGTCTTGGCGCCTAACTGCTTGGCAAGACGTTGATAATCGGTTCCGGCTTCACCGGCAGCCTTTTTACCTTTAATATCGGCCCAGGAATGAATCCCTGAATCATCCTTTTTTCTAACAACAATACTATTAAACGAATGCTTGTACGGCGTTGATAAAGCAAATTCCTTCTGTCTTTGTGGTGAAACAGAGAAATCATTAGCCGCCATATCAGCCTTACCAGTCTTCACAGCCGTCTCTTGGCCATCAACGTTCATTTCTTTGAAATCAACTTTTCTCCCCAACTTTTTGGCAACTGCACGAACAACTTCGACATCGAAACCAGTCAGCTTATTGGTCTTTTGGTCATGGAACGATGTGGGATAAAGGGTACCAGACGTAGCAACTGTCAATGGACCCTTATCTGCTGATTTTTTCTGGCCACAGCCAGTAATCACCAAGCCCAGAACTGCGAACACTCCTAACAACATCAACCAACGGAACTTAATTCTGCGCATAATTGTCAACCTCCTAAAGTTTTTGGATCATTATCATTATAGGCATGTTAAACCGATTTCACAATAGTTGATTATTCAATTGTGGGATGTTATAAATTCGAATGCTTTTTGACAAATAGTTGGTAATTACTAAATTAATTTACAATTTTACGCTGAATCAAAATACTTTCATAGCGCAAATTAGCAGGATAGTCATTCAATTTAATTAGAATTTCACTTGAGCGTGGTGGAAATTGGCATATAATAAAAATATTTGAAAGAAAGGGTATCGCTTGTTAATTAATTTGAATTGGAGGCATTTTGATGGAGATCAGAAAAGAAGCTGTTCAGGCGAACGCCAAGTTATCGACGCTTGAAAAAGTTTGTTATTCTTCACCGATATGGCTGGTAACTTGTTGTACGTTAGCATGTCCAGCTATATTCTCTATTTTTATACGGATGTTTTTGACATTCCGGTTTCAGCAGCAGGCATGATTATTTTGATTGCTTGTATTGTCGATGCGGTCAGTGCGATTTTTTGGGGATCAATCGTTCACCACACGCATACTAAATGGGGGCAGAGCAGGCCATACTTTTTGTGGCTTGCTGTTCCTTTTGCGTTAAGCACCTTTTTGGCATTTACCGCACCCAATATTTCAGGCGTCCCCAAGCTCTTATATGCCGGGATTACATACGTCTTGGCAGCCGGAGTGATTTACACCGGCATCCAAACGACGATTTCCGCAATCCTGCCGAATCTAACCCTCAATCCTAACGAACGGATTGGTGCCAACTCTTACCGGATGGTCGGCAGTCTGATTGGGTCATTTGTGACCAGTACCTTTACCCTGCCGCTGGTAGCGTTCTTTGGAAATGGTAATGACAAACACGGATTCATGATGACGATTGCCATATTTGGCGTCGCGGCGATTGTCCTGCTGATCACGGCATTTAAAAATATGCGCGAGCGGGTCCCGGTCAGCCAAAAGTCACTGCCATTCAAACAAAGTTTAAAGGGAACCGTCGGTAATGTCCCTTGGTACCTTTTAGTGATTTCTTTTGCTACCTTTTGGATTGCCCAAGCTGATCGCAATAGTTTCTCGACCTACTATGCCAAATACAACCTGGGTAATGCCGAACTTGCCGCAGTCTTCAACGGTTTACAAGTTCTGGGGATCATCTCAAGCATTTCAATTCCGTTTATTGTTAGGATTACCAACAAAACCGCAACGATGTTAATCGGATTAGGGATTGGCGCTGTTGGCCAAACAATGATGGCACTGGTTGGTGGAAACTTCATCTTAGTGATTGTTTCTTGGTCGATCAGCGTTTTGGGATCAGCTCTGGCAATGTCAATGCCATTTGCCATGTTAGCCGACACGGTTGACTTTGGCGAGTGGAAGACTGGGATAAGAGCGCCAGGATTCTTAACCGCCGTCGGAAGTGCGTTCTGTATCCAGCTTGGATCAGGTTTTGGCAGCTTTATTCCATCAAAAATCTTGGATATGACTGGTTTTGTCGCCAACAAGACCCAGACGCCATCTGCTTCAATGGCAATCAACTTTTGCTTTATCTGGCTGCCGGTCATCATCTACGCGATTGTCGCCGCCATCATGGTCTTTTATCTCAAGTACGAGAAAATGGAGCCCAAAATCAAAGCCGATCTTGTAGCTCGTGCTGAAGAACGTGACGCTTAACTATCCGGTTTTTAATCGATCAAACAAATAAAGACCGTCGATGATGAACGAAATTCCGTTCATCATCGACGGTCTTTATTTTAGTTCATATTTCATAAAAGTCATCGAACACGCCATGACCCCACCCGGACTCGAACCGGGATCAACCGCTTAGGAGGCGGGTGCCCTATCCAGTTGTGCTATGGGGCCAAAACAACTGCACTACAATTTTCTCATTTATCTTAGGGACTGTAAAGAGAAATTATTCCTCCGTGCGCTTGTGATGCATTCCCTTGCGCTTTGAATGTTTGTGCTTCTTTTTACCATGAAATTTGGTTGCAACTGATTTTCGGACAGCTTTTTTAGACGGAATCGACTTTTTTGAATCATGGGCCGAGGACGGCTTTGGAGTCTGAGGCTCATTGTCCAGATTAACCGGCGACTTGGGCCGAGTATCAGACAACTGATTACCATCGAAATAGATGTTGCTCAGCTCATACCCATAAGGCTTAACCAACTTCTTCAAATCTCTCAAATCGTGATCGTCACCCATATTGATCACCATGCCGTCCTGATGCATCCGACCAGTGCGACCAACTCGGTGAACATAAGTTTTCGGATCAGCAGGTAGATCAAAATTAACGACAACGGGCAGCTTTTCAATATCCATTCCCCGAGCAGCAACATCGGTCGTCAACAACAGGCGAATTTTGCCATCCCGAAAATCACGCAACGCCTTTTGTCTGGCAGTTTGACGCTGCTCACTGGTCAGCTGGGCAGCTTCTTTAATATGTCGATGAGAAAGGAAACCGGCTACTTTCTGCAATGTATCCAACTGGTCAAAGAAAACCAATGCCTTGAAGTCTTTCATGTGAAGGAATCGCAGTAACATCTGGGCCTTTTTGCGATTAGAAACTTCCAGCAGCGTGTGTTTGACTTTCCCACGGGTATCGTCAATCTCAGAGACATCATAAGTCGTAATATCTTGAATAAACCAACGATTTACATGTGCCAATAACTCGTTTTGAGTAGCGGAAAAGAAGCCTAACGAAACCGAATCGTCGGCTAAATCCACCAACGATCGGATCGAAGCCAAGGTATCTTCACTCAATAAATTATCTGCCTCATCAATCACAATCGCCTTAAGCGAGTCTAATTTTAACTTCCCCAAATCAATGAGGTTCATGATCCGACCAGTCGTCCCAACAGTCACGTTTGGATGCTGTTTTAATTTATCAACTTGACGGTTAATGTTAGCACCACCGATAATCCCTTGAACTGAAAGACCGATCAATCGGCCCCACTCCAAGAGAACCTTCTGCGTCTGCATGGCCAGTTCGGCAGACGGTTCAATGACTAATAATGACAGTCCGTCTTCTGGTTGAATATTTTCCAACAGTGGCAAAGCAAAGGCAACCGTCTTTCCTGAGCCGGTTGGCGCCAGCCCCAGAACGCTTTTTCCATCCTTTAATGGTTGATAAACTGCTTTTTGAATCGCAGTTGGTTGACTGTACCCTAATTGCTTGGCATGTTCTTTAAATTCTTCTATCAATGTGGTTCTCCATTTTCTAATCGATTACTGTTTCTCGCCCACAAATGAGATGTGAGCATCTTGTCTAAGATTATAGATTAACTTATTGACGTACACACTCAGTTGACGCCAGTAATCATAATCACGTTGGTCCTGTGGATTCTTTGGATTATTAATCACTTTGGCAAAGTCTTCCACTTCCGGCAGCATCGGATTTTCATCGATCGTGTTGCCAATGATTTGCTTATTGTGATCATCATCGATATAAATCACCGCATTAATTTCGCCGGCATCATCAATTTCAATTAAATCTTTCAACCCGTATATCTCCGAGGTCATGTGTGAGTTGGTAATTTTTGAGAAGTTTAAAATCACATTATACTCCGGATACTGCAAAATTGCTGTTCCTTTTCCATCAACACCGGTTCGAATCAGCTGCGGGTAATAGGCAGCTTCCTCAGGCATTCCAAACAAGGCAACGGCATCGTAGACGGTGTAAACCCCCAAATCCTGGAGGGCACCGCCGGCATACTTGGGTGAGAAGACGTTTGGTTCTTCCCCATCCAACACCAAATCATATCGAGACGAATATTTCGAATACGTGAACTCGGCTCCCTGCACCGTTTTAAGTTCACCGAGTTTTTTTTCAATTGCGTGAAAGTTTTCGGTGTGAATATTCCTGGCAGCTTCAAAATACCGCACCTGTGAATTGGCATCCAACAAGGCTTGAATCTTGGCCATTTGTTTTTGGGTGCTAAATGCCGGTTTTTCAACAATCACATTTTTATTGTGTTGAATGGCCATTTGGGCCTGCTCAAAATGAAGGCTGTTGGGAGACGCAATATAAACCGTCTCAAACTGACCATTCTTAAAGAACGCGTTGAGATCCGTAAACGTTTCTTGGGCACCATTTTTGGCCGCAAAGGTTTTCGCTGTTTGATCGTGACGTGAATAAACACTAGTTAAGTCGAACTCTCGAGATAACTTAACTGCGTCAACAAACTGCTGAGTAATCCAGTTGGTTCCGATAATCCCTAATTTAATCAATTTGTTAACCACCCTTCTTTAATTAAATTGTAACAAGGTTTTAACCCAATGAAAACGAAATCAGACTCTCTCTGTTATATTGACCGACTATACTTGGTTTCTATCATGAATAGGGGGATGATTTTTTGCGCAAAAGAAGCTTTTTCATTTTTATGGTGTCGTTTTTGATTAGTCTGTTCCACACCAAACGCATCCCAAAACACCAGCCGGATCCCGCAGATCCAATGTTTTTTGTTGGCACTTGGCAGTTTAAAGACCATCGTGAGCGTCTTCATCGACTGGAAATTGGGCCAGATCTAAAACTTTTAATTGACGGTAAGGATATGTCTGCCAAAGTATCATTATTAACCAGGTATGAGCTATCATACGTTGACAAATTTGGCTATAAGCTGGAAATTCGGGGAAACGAAGCTCGGCCAATCAAGTTTTATGATGAATCTGAAAATTACACCTATGATTTACAGTCCGCTAATGAAATTGACCACAGTGGTTGAGTACGGCCTTGCTTTGGTGAGGTCTTTTTAGTTTGCTTACTTCTTTCGACTTAGTCAACATACCCCCGCCACTGTCTACGATTACCGTTAAAGACCGACATTGGTAAAAAGACCAGCTGGCGATCGAGTTTATAGCCAGCCTTATCATCCGCTTGAATGAAAGTGGCACCGGCATTCGGGTGGCCAATCTGACCGTCTGTCAGCCAAAATTGGGTTTTATCATTTGCCTTTAACTTCAGGTGCCTGATAATCTGCTGAGTGGTCGAGATGACGACTGGCCGTTTGTAATACTGTCTTAGCAGATGTGAAAGTTGGCTGACTTCTTTTCTGGCTGTCTGCCAGTGAACCGTTGACTGGTCGAAAGTGCCATAATACTGAATCTGAATACAGATCGGCAAACTACCGGTGTTATCTTTCACTTGGCGGACAAAGTTTTTGAACTGAGCGACTGGTGAACTGGTGAAGCTAAAATAATGATAGACTCCAATCGGCAGTTGCGATCCCTGGCTGCGTTGAAAATTGCTTTCAAAACTGTCATCAGTGAAAGCTGCCCCTTGAGTCGCTTTCAGGTAGACAAAGCTGATTCCTTTATTTTTCAAACTTTCAAAATCAATATAGCCGTTACTTTGATCGATGGTCACACCACGAATTGGGTATTTTTTCAACTGCTCATTTTCATGCCAACGCAACAGAAAAAAAGTCGACAGACCAATCAACAATAACAAAAAAATGCCGAAAACTACCCGACGCGTGCGCTTTTTACGTTGGTAAGTTTCAGCATATATTGGTTGAATGTCTCTCCGCTTCATATAAAGGTCATCTCAGTTACCCAGGATACCCGTTAAGTCCGGGTACTTTCAATAATATTTTGAACGTTGCGAATCGCATCTTCTGTCGAAGGCCCCATCCGAACGGTTGCCATCATAAACAACGTATCGACAATTGCCAGTTGGGCGAGCAACGAATACATCCCTTCAGAACGGTAGTTGGACTCATCACTTGAAGAAATGAAGGTAATGTCACTATGCAGTGCGAGTGATGAATCGGGGTAGCTGGTGATCCCAATAACGGGCACCTTTCGCTTCTTCAAAGTCTCAGCGACCTTTAGCGTTTGACGATTCTTGCCCGAATGAGACACCACGATTGCGCAATCTTCTTCCCCCAATTTTACAGCTTCCATCAGTTGTACGTCAAAGTCTGGATAATAAAAGCAGTCAATCGATGTCCGCAAGAACTTGTGATAACCGTCCAAAGCTGCAACTGAAGAACCGCCAAGACCAAATAGTCCCAGTCGGCGACAATGAATAATTCTCAAGACGGCCCTGGCAAATTCATCCTCATCAATTCCGGCCCGAGTATCTTGAATTGCCCGTTGACTGCTATTGAAAATCTTGTCGGCAATCGTTCCCAAAGAATCATTGGCATCAATATCTTTGAAGATCGGCAGGTTCTGTGGCCGCAGCTGTGTGTAAGCTAACGCTAAGGTAAACTCACGAAAATTGCCATAGCCCAATGTCTTAACCAGCCGAGAAACTGAAGCGGTTGAAGTTTCGGTAATTTCGGCCAAATCTTCAATATTGGCTTCCGAAGCAGCCTGTGGATTCTCCATGACATATTTTGCAATTTTTTTATTGGTTCGACTTAATTCATCGAACGATTGTTTTAATAATTGAACTGGCGAGCTCATAATGATCACCTTTCATCGATTGTAAGTGTCTTATTTCCATCAATGTAAATATTTTACAACAAAATTCTTGCATTGTGAAATTGTTTTTCATATAATTGTGTTTGCGTTTCCAGCGCCAGGAAATTCAATGGTCGAAATATTTGAAGTCTCTTGGCGATAATGATATTTGTAGTGAGAAGCGGTACCGAGCCAATTTTTCAGCACTCGACATTGGTTTAACGATGCAGCTATATTTTTTGCCATTATTTGAAAGCGCTTCGACCGTTGACTCAACTAATACAGAAGGGAAGTTATTTACATGGATTATACGCTAGGTGTTGATATTGGAACAACCAGTGTTAAAACCGTGCTCTACGATGTTAAAGGTAAGGTGCATGGATATTCCAACAATGGATATCCCCTATACCAGGACACCCCTGATATGGCCGAGGAAGACCCTGAAGAAATCTTTTCAGCAATGTCTGACGGCATCACTGAACTGGTTCGAAAGGCCAATATGAAACCAGGAGAACTTAAAGGGGTCGCATTTTCATGTGCAATGCACAGTTTAATTCTTCTGGATGATAATCATAAACCACTCACCCGGGCCATTACCTGGGGCGATAATCGAGCAGTCAACTACGCCGATAAGCTCAAAGCCAGTCCTGAGGGAATGGAGATCTATAAGCATACTGGAACCCCCATTCACCCCATGACGCCACTTACTAAACTGATTTGGCTCCGAAATGATCATGCTGATCTGTTTAAGCAAGCTCGTTGGTTCGTTGGGATTAAGGAATACATTCTTTATAAATTGTTCGGCGTTTTAAAAGAAGACTATTCAATCGCCAATGCAACCGGAATGTTTAACATTTACAATATGGATTGGGACCAACAAGCGCTGGAACTTGCCGGTGTCACTCAAGATCAGCTGCCCGATTTAGTTGATACCACTTACCAATTGAAGGGCATGCGTGAAGAATACGCTAAAGTATTGGGAATTGACATTAACACTCCATTTATCATCGGTGCTTCAGATGGTCCGCTGGCTAATCTGAGTGTTAACGCGATTCAACCCGGTGTCGTGGCTGTCACAATCGGAACATCCGGTGCAGTTCGGGTCGTCACCGACAAGCCCCATACCGATCCAAAGGCGCGGGTATTCTGTTATTACCTGGCAAAGAACATGTGGGTGATCGGTGGGCCAGTTAATAATGGCGGTGTTGTTTTCCGTTGGGTTCGTGATCAATTATGTGCCCCAGAAAAAGTAACCGCTGAACAGATGCACATCGATCCCTACGATCTCTTGACGGAAATTGCCGCCAAAGTTCCTGCCGGTTCCGATGGCTTGTTATTCTTCCCATTCCTGGGCGGCGAACGGGCACCTATCTGGGATGCCAACGCCCGTGGCTCATTCTTCGGGCTTAACCGGACCCATACCCGTGCTCATATGATTCGGGCGGTTCTGGAAGGAATTGTCTATAATCTTTACACGGTTTCTTTGGCCCTTGAGGAAGTCGTTGGACAACCAACGAGCATCCAAGCTAGTGGTGGCTTTGCCCGTTCTGCTCTTTGGCGGCAAATGCTAACTGATATTTTCGAGCAGGACGTTGCGATTCCTGAAAGTTTCGAAAGCACTGCTTTAGGCGCCGCCACTCTCGGAATGTACAGTTTAGGACTAATTGACAGTTTGTCCGATGTGTCCAACTTTGTGGGAACAACGGTTGTCCATCACCCAGATCCAAAGAACTTCCAGGCATACCGGGAACTCATCCCAATTTATATTCGTTTAAGCCGTTCACTTCAGCCTGAATATAAGAATATTGCTGAGTACCAACGTCGCCATGAACATGAAGATGAGGACGCTGAGAAGTCTGAATAGAACTTCGATGCTTTTAATTTGAAAGGGGAAAACTATGATATTAAAGCTGCTTGCCTTGCTGATCGGGATCATTTTCCTATTGGTTCTGATTATCAAGTTCAAAATTAATACCTTCGTTTCGTTGGTATTAACTGCTGTTGTGACTGCGGTCATGCTGCAGATGCCATTAGGCACGATCGCTGATTCGGTTTCAAATGGTATTGGAAGTCAACTGGGCGAATTGTCCATGGTCTTTGGCTTTGGTGCCATGTTAGGAAGGTTGGTATCTGATTCCGGCGGTGCCTATATGATCGCCGAAACACTGATCAAACGTTTTGGTAAGAAACGGCTTCAAATCGCCGTTATGCTTGCTTCGTTTATTCTAGGTATCGCATTGTTCTTCGAAGTTGGAATGGTTTTACTGGTTCCAATCGTCTTCGCAATTGCTGTTGAAGCCGGTGTGCCAATTCTTTATTTAGTAATTCCAATGGCCGCCGCCTTATCAGTTACCCACGGGTTTTTACCACCCCATCCAGCACCAGTTGCCATTGCGCAAGTCTTGGATGCCAATGATGGTAAAGTTCTCCTATTCGGTTTTGTCATTGCAATTATTGTCGCTTATATTGCCGGACCATTGTTCTCAAAGATGGCTCGTAAATTTGCACCTGCTGCCTTTGAACGTAAGGGGAACCTTTCTTCAATTGGTGAAGTTAAACAATTCACCCCTGAAGAGTCACCATCGTTTGGGCTTTCAGTATTAACCGCCCTCTTCCCTGTCCTTTTGCTGTCGATTGCCACAATTTACAAATGACGGTGAATGGTGGGGTTGATCCAAAGAACCCTTCCGTCCTTGATTCAATCATTGAATTCATTGGCTCGCCAAGTATCGCAATGTTAATTTCATTATTCTTCGCAATGTATACCATGGGTTGGGGTCGAAAACGAACGACTGCTCAAATCATGGAATCCCTTGAAAATGCCGTCAAATCCATTGCCATGCTGCTATTAGTTATTGGTAGTGGTGGTGCCTTCAAGCAAGTTCTGATCGACGGTGGTGTTGGTAAAGCCGTTGCTCAACTGTTCATTGGTTCACCAATTTCACCATTAATCCTTGGCTGGTTGGTTGCCGTTGTTCTCCGAATTGCGTTAGGTTCTGCGACGGTTGCTTCACTGACTGCTGCAGGAATCGTTGCCCCATTGATGGCCCAAGCTGGAGTTGATCCAGCATTGATGGTTCTGGCCATTGGTGCCGGTTCATTGGCCGCATCACACGTTAACGATGCTGGCTTCTGGATGTTCAGAGAATATTTCGATTTAACAATTAAGCAAACGCTCCAAACTTGGACGGTGCTGGAATCAATTATTTCGGTAGTTGGTATCATCATGGTTATGGGACTGAACTTGATTTTCCATTAAAAACCAGAGTGTGAGTCCAGGCGCTTAGCTTCCGAGCATTTATTTAGCCAAGCGTTTGATGCGGTTTTAGCATCGAAGGCTTGGCTGGATAAAGCGGAGGAAGCTGCCTGGAGGAACACATTTTAATCAGAGTGTGAACCAAGACGGTTAGCTTCTGAGCATTTATTTAGCCAAGCGTTTAATGCGGTTTTAGCATCGAAGGCTTGGCTGGATAAAGCGGAGGAAGCTGCCTGGAGGAACACATTTTAATCAGAGTGTGAGCCCAGGCGCTTAGCTTCCGAGCATTTATTTAGCCAAGCGTTTGATGCGGTTTTAGCATCGAAGGCTTGGCTGGATAAAGCGGAGGAAGCTGCCTGGAGGAACACATTTTAATCAGAGTGTGAACCAAGACGGTTAGCTTCTGAGCATTTATTTAACAAGCGGTTTGATGCGGTCTTAGCATCAGACCGCTTGTTGGATAAAGCGGAAGAAGCTGTCTTGGTGAACACATTTCAACACCTAAAAAAATCACAAAGGGGCTCCAGCAAACCAAATCCGGTTTGCTGGAGCCCCTTTTTCATCCATTTAATTGTGGCTGACTACCCCACTCAGAGCTTTCATCCGGACACCGACCAAATAGACGACAACGGCCTTTAGCGTGTCGCCAGGGATAAATAACAGCCCTGAAGTCAGGGCACCGACCAATGAGACCGGCGTTACCCACCACAGCCAAAGGGCGCCCATCAGATTAACGATTAAAACACCGCTGATCCAGATGACAAATGGTTGACCCCATGAACGGCTCACAAACGGCCGTGAGAGGCTGTAACCCATCATGAGAGGAGTTTATCAGCCAACCGACTAAATAACCCGCTGTGGGGCCAATAAAGACTGCTGGGCCGGCTTGACCGCCGGAGAGGACTGGGAAGCCTAAAAATGCCAGCACTAAGAATACCCCAACTGCGATTGTGCCGTTCTTTGAACCCAAAAGGATGCCCGCCAACATAATGCCTAAATTCTGCATCACAATTGGCACTGGGATGACGCCTAAAGGAATTGGTGGAATCATTCCCAATACGATAATGGTCGCGATCATCAAGGATGTTTGCGTCAATTGTCTGATTTTCATATCGTTCACCTTTCAAAAAACGATTAACCAGCTTTTGTCTGCTGCTTAACCGTCATTGCAAATTAAATTAGCCCGAATAACCATTTCCGGGCAGATACACTTTAGTAACTTCCCCACTCGAAACGGTCACCTGGACTCCGGAATCCTGTTGCACCACCAAAGCGCCATCGCCGGTGAAATGATCGGCCAACCCCGTAATAGTTTGGTTGCCCATCACGATTTGCACCCGTTTACCAAGGGTTTCTGATAACCTGGCATATTCCTCAAGGAAATTGCCACTGGTATAAGTTTGGTACAGATAGAAAAAGTTATCAATGATACCAGCAGCAATCCGATTTTTGTCAATTGTGGTGCTGGCAACAATTGCCCCGGCCTTGTGGGAAATTTGATCCGGAAAACCAGCTGAATCAATGTTCAACCCAATCCCGACCACTACGTCTTCATGAAGGCCGTCTTCCAAGCTGGAAATCGTTTCGGTCAAAATGCCACCGCATTTTTTATCGTGGACCAAAATGTCGTTGACCCATTTCACCCGAAAGTCTTCATCAGGAAAAAACTGTTGCAGGGTTCTCACGACACATACAGCCGTCCCAGTTGTAATCAACCCCGAATGAATCGGCCGGCGATTCTGCAGAGGGATCAAAATACTCAAATAGATCCCGCCTTTGATTGGTGAATAAAAATGTCGACCGAGCCGCCCATGCCCTTTTGTTTGAGTGTCCGCGACAAACACCTGTGGAACGGCAAAGTCTTGGCTGCTGCCAAATTGTTTGGCGTAATCATTTGTGGAGGAAATACTCTGAAACGTATGAATCCCCACCGGAAAAGTCGTTGTCCGGTAATGGTCAATCACCGTGGTATCAAAAAATTGAGATTTTTGATAACAATAACCCAAGCCTTTGCGAGTAGCAATCAGGTGGCCGCACTTAGATAACTTTTGAATATTGTTATAGACTGCCGGCCGGCTAATTTGCAGTTTTCTAGCTAATTCATTGCCAGAAACATAGCGGCCCGCTGCTTTTAGCAATGCGGCTAAAATTTGTGTCTGATGATTTACCATTAGCCATTCCTCACTCGCAATCGTCGTTAAATTAAATGGACACCTTTATCAACGTAGACCACGTCACCCGTCATCCCAGTTGAAAGATCGCTCATCAAAAAGGCAGCAACGTTACCAATTTCACTGGTGGTGACACTCTTTTGATCAACTGTCCGTGATTCAGATTCTTTCAGCAATTCACTATGATGTTTAATTCCGGTAACTGCTAAGGTTTTAACGGCACCGGCGGAAATTGCATTGACCCGAATGCCGTCTTCACCAAGATCAGCTGCCAAGTAACGAACGTTGGCTTCCAAAGCGGCTTTAGCCACGCCCATCATGTTGTAGTTCGGAATAGCTCTACTGGAACCAAAGTAGGTCAAAGTTAAGATACTGGCAGGATCATTTAAGACCGGTTGGGCGTAGCGAGCCACGGCAATCAGTGAATAAGCACTGATATTTTGGGCCAAGTCATAGCCATCCTTAGTTGTGTTAACCAAGCCAGCCGTCAAAGTATCCTTGTCAGCATAAGCAATGGCGTGAATCACCCCGTCAATTTTGCCGCACTTGCTGCCAATGGTTTCAAATGCCTGTTGAACGTTTCCGTCATCGGCAACATCACATTCCAATAAATCCAATTCATCCGGCACAAAGCGTTGCAACCTCTTCTTAATCCGGTCATTTTGATAGGTCAAAATAACTTTGGCACCTTGATCCAAAATTGCTTGGGTACAGCCCCAAGCGATACTGCGTTTATTTGCAACCCCCATGATGACGATTGTCTTTCCATCTAAAAAGCCACTCATATTTGAGCCTCCAAATCCTATCTTCGATTAAAAATTTCGGTACCGTTGATTTCGACGTTCCACCAAGTCATTGATTGGTAATTTGGCCAACTGGGAAAATTCCTGGTCCAAAAAGTCGCGCAGTTCACTCAAATCATCCCCTGGTTGATACTCGTGAATAATTTTATCAATAATGCCATCTGCTAATAATGCTTCAGGAGTTAACTTGAGTTCTTCTGCAGATTCTTCGACCTTAGCCGCATCTTTCCACATGATGCTGGCGTATCCTTCCGGCGAAAGTACCGAATAAATGCTATCTTCAAACATAAAGACCCGGTCCCCACAGGCTAACGCCAAGGCACCACCACTGCCACCTTCACCAACGATAATAGTGATATACGGGACTTTTAACTGCATCCCCTTGAGAATATTTTGAGCCACGGCTGAGCCCTGACCATGGTATTCGGATTCAACATCTGGCCATGCACCAGGGGTATTCACCAAAGCTAAAATTGGTCGGTGAAATTTTTCTGCCGACTTCATCAACCGCAACGCCTTACGATAGCCCTCAGGCGTTGGGCTGCCGAAATGTCGGGCAATGTTTTCATCGGTATCGGCCCCTTTTTGAATCCCGACCACCGTGATTGGCTTACCATTCAATAGGCCAATGCCACCGATAATCGCTGGGTCATCGGCTTCCAATCGATCGCCATGCTGTTCAAAAAAACCACTGGTTAAATGATTAATCAACTCGGCAGTGGAAATTTTTTCCGGCCGCCGAGCCGCTTTAACCCGCTCGTATGCTGTTTTATCTGCCATAGACATTCTCCTTTGTGTGCAGAGAAATTAGCCGACTCAAGGTCGCCTTCATCTGTAGACGCGGGACAATCGCATCGATAAAGCCGTGTGCCATGACCGTTTCAGCACTCTGAAAATCTTTGGGTGGCTTTTGCATAATCGTTTGTTCGATCACCCGCCGCCCGGCAAACCCGACCAACGCGTGGGGTTCGGCCAGAATGACGTCACCATCCATCGCAAAACTGGCAGTCACCCCACCAGTTGTGGGATCACATAAGACGACCACGTAGAACAGTCCGGCGCGGCTATGTTCAGCGACCGCTCCAGACACTTTGGCCATTTGCATTAGAGAATGAATCCCCTCCTGCATCCGGGCACCGCCGGAAGCCGTGAACATAATAACCGGCAATTTTTTGCGGGTGGCTTCTTCAAACAATCGGGTGATTTTCTCACCAGTCGCACTGCCTAAGCTGCCCATGACAAAAAACGGATCCATAATACCAACCCCGACCCGTTGCTTATCAAGGGTCCCGATCCCAGTGAGGACACTTTCGTTAATCCCAGTCACTTTTTTAGCCTTTTTGGCTTTTGTTAAATACTTTTCGTCGGTGAACCGATCTGGAATTGTCATTTGTTTATCGATTTCTTCAAATGAATCGAAGGTAATCTTTGCCCGCCGTTTAGCGGTGATCCGAAAACCATAGCCGCAGTTGGGACAGGTCTTAGTGCTTCCAGCTCGCAATGAAAAAAAGGTTGCGTCACAAATTGGGCATTCCCTGAGGATATGATCAGGAATTGCATCCATCCGCTTAACCAGTTCTTCGTGACTAGGCATCTTAAACCGACTCCGTAGCATGGGATCCCTCCTTGTCGTTCAACACATCATTTTGAATATAACTGGTCGAATAATGGCCTTGATGAAATTGATCGGTTCCGATCAAATAATCCAAAAAGGCTTGATTCGTTCGAATACCTTCAATTTGCAGCTCACCCAAAATTCGGTGCATTTTTGAAATCACCGTATCCCGATCATTCAAATGAACAATCACTTTGGCAATCATCGAGTCATAAAACGGTGAAATCAAGCTACCACTGGTCACCCCTGAATCGATTCTGACGCCCAGAGAACCGGCTGGGAAAAATAAATGGTTGATCTGACCAGGTTGCGGGGCAAAGTTGTTACTCGGGTCTTCCGCATTCAACCGACATTCCAATGCATGCCCTTTGACAGCAGCATCGGCTTGGCTAAAGGGTAGTTCTTCGCCGGCCGCCACTGCTAACTGTCCCTTCACCAATTCAATTCCAGTCACTTCTTCAGTAATCGTGTGCTCGACTTGAAGCCGGGTGTTCATTTCCATGAAGTAGAAGTGATGGGCATCATCCATCAAAAACTCGTAGGTGCCGGTATTGGTATATCCCAGCTTAAGCGTGGCATTGGCAACAATTTCGCCCAAATGTCGACGTTCCTCAGCTGAAATCAAAACACAGGGGCTTTCTTCAATCACTTTTTGGTGATTCCGCTGAAGTGAGCAATCGCGTTCCGGCAGATAAACAACGTGACCAAAATTATCAGCAATCACCTGCATTTCCACGTGCTTTGCCTGACGAATCAATTTTTCAACATAGATATCTTCGTCATCGTAGGAAATTCGGGCTTCCTGCTGCGTCTGCTCAAATGCAGGCTTAAGTTCTTCAGGACGGTCAACTTCACGAATTCCTTTTCCGCCGCCACCGGCTGCCGACTTCAACAACACCGGAAAACCGATTTGTTCAGCCACTCGTTTTGCTTGTAAAACGGTCCTGACAACGCCATCACTTCCTGGAATCACTGGAACTTCGGCTTTTTTCATCGCTTCTCTGGCGTTTGCTTTATCCCCCATCAAAGCGATCAACTCATGGCTTGGGCCAATGAATTTGATATGACAGGTTTCGCATAGCTCAGCAAACTCGGCATTTTCGGACAAGAATCCGTAACCGGGGTGAATGGCCTCACAGCCAGTTAAATTCGCGGCACTGATAATCTGGGCCATGTTCAAATAAGATTCACTGGGTTGTGGCCCACCAATACAGATGGCTTCATCTGCCAAATGAACAAACAGCGCATCCTTGTCAGCACTGGAATAAACGGCAACCGCGGTAATCCCCATATCATGTAGGGCGCGAATAATTTGAACGGCAATTTCCCCGCGGTTAGCCACTAATACTTTTTTAAACATCCGCTCACCTCTATTACTCAACTGCAAAAATTAAATCTGCTTCACAAATTTGCTGCCCATCGCGCTGAATAGTCCCGTGACCAAGGCCGATGTTATGCTTTAACTTCTTTAATTCCACGGTAAATGTCAGTTTGTCACCAGGACGGAAGTCATCTTGGAAAATCGCATTCTTGATGCCGCCGAAAAAGGCGTTTTTACCTTGATATTCCGGCATCGACAAAATTGCGGCAACCCCCGTCTGAGCCATTGACTCGATCATAATTGGCCGCGGCACCATTAGGTTATCTGCCTGCTTGTTGGCAAAAAACCATTCGTTAATTGAAATCAGTTTGACGGCAGTCGCACTCTTCCCAGGAAAGACATCGATAAACTTGTCAATCATCTGAAAGGGATAGCGCTGTGGAATCACATCTTGGACATCTGGTTTCATCTCATTACCCCTTCGTTACTTGAAAGATCGGTTGATCGTATTCGACCATGCTGCCATCTTCAACCAAAATGTTTGCGATCGTCCCGGTTACGTCACTTTTGACCTCATTAATCATTTTCATGGCTTCAATGACGCAAACCACGTCACCTTTCTCAACATGATCACCCTGCTTTTTGAAAACGGGTTTGTCGGGACTGGGGGCAAAATACACGACACCAACCAAGGGCGCCTTGATTTCAGCAACGTTTTGGCTGACTGATGCATCGCGCTGCTCCGCCTGTGATTGCTGATCTTTTTGTCCATGGCCTAAACCATTTGTGCTGACAGCTGCTGCCTGGGCAGAATCCGCCACGACAGCGTGTTCATCACCCTCCCGCTTGCTGAACGTGAGCTTAAAGTCGTCTTGAGCCAACTCAAAGTTTTTCAGTGACGAACGGTCAAACTTATCTAGTAAACGTTCAATTTCTTTTTCATCCATTACCTAATCACACCCTTTAAATGCAATGACGGCGTTGTGCCCACCAAAGCCAAAGGAATTGCTGATTGCGTAGTTAACCGCGGCGTTTTTATTACTGTCGTCAACCAGCTCAACGTCACATTCTTCGTCCTGGTTAACCACCCCAACGTTGACGGGCATTTGGTTGTGCAAAATGGCGCCAATTGTGGCAACTGCTTCAATGGCACCGGCAGCGCCCAATGCATGTCCAGTCATCCCTTTTGTGCTGCTGACCTTAAAATGATTATTATTGGCAAAGACTTCGCTGATCGCCTTGGCCTCAGCACTATCATTGGCATGGGTACTGGTCCCGTGGGCGTTGATGTAATCGACCTGGCTTTCATCAATTCCAGCCTCTTTGACCGCTTGGATCATGGCCCGTTTGGCACCTTTACCTTCTGGGTCCGGTGCGGTCATATGATAAGCATCACTGGTTGTCCCGTAACCGACAACTTCAGCCAAAATCTTGGCGCCACGAGCTTTGGCGTGATCATAATCTTCAAGAATCAAGGTTGCTGAACCTTCACCCATGACAAATCCACTGCGATCTTTATCAAATGGGATGGAGGCTTTTTTCGGATCAGTTTCCTTAGAAAGCGCGGTTAAAGCAGCAAATCCAGCGATTCCAATTTCATTAACTGACGCTTCTGTTCCCCCGGCAATCATCACTTGGGCCTTACCCTGCTTGATATATTCAAAGGCATTCCCGATGGCGTTGGTTCCTGAAGAACAGGCGGTGACAATCGCTTGGCTGGTATTTTTTGCATTAAAGGCAATTGAAATGTTACCGGCGGCCATATTAATGATGGAGTCCGGCACAAATAAAGGCGACACCCGCTTCGGACTCTTATCGTGCATCTTGATGACCTGTTGTTCAATTGTCGTCAAGCCACCAATCCCGGAACCATAAATGACCCCTAATTCTTCGGGATCCACGCCGCCATTCAGCAAACCGGCGTTTTCCATGGCCTCTGTTGCACTATACAAAGCATAGGTACAGAAGAGGTCATTTCGCTTGGCAAATTTCTTGTCGACCCGTTTTAAAGGGTCAAAATCCTTAACCTCGCCGGCAACCGTAATGCCAGTCGGTTCTGAATCAAATTTCGTAATTGGGGCAATCCCAACCTTGGATGCAAACAGATTTTGAAGAAAACTGTCAACATCATTACCGATTGGCGTCACAGCGCCCAACCCTGTCACAACGACTCTACTCATTTACTTACTCCTTTAACAATCTAAATTGTTAACCCGCCATCGACCGTGATGACCTGGCCAGTGATATATTGGTTCCTGACTAAAAACACAACCGCATCAGCAATTTCCGCCGGTTCAGCAAACCGTTTCAGTGGGATTTGGTCAGTGAATTCGCTTTGGCGACGTTCACTCATTTTTTCAGTCATATCCGTCTTGACCATTCCAGGCGCAACGGCATTAGCACGAATACCACGCAATGAACCTTCGCGAGCAGCGGTCTTGGTTAACCCCACCAGCCCCGCTTTGCTTGCCGAATAGTTGGCTTGACCAAGATTGCCATGGAGACCAGAAATGCTTGAGATATTGACAATCGCGCCTTTTCTGGCCTTCTGCATGAATTTCATGGCAAATTTCGTCATGTTAAATGCCCCAACTAAATTAGTCTCTAAGACCGCCTGAAAATCGGCTAACTTCATCCGACTCAGCAGTTTATCTTTGGTGATGCCGGCATTATTAACCAAAACGTCAATTTGGCCGTATTTTTCAACGACTGAATTAATCATCTGCTCAGCATCGGCTTCGCTGGCAACATTGCCAACCAAGACGTCAAATGAATAGCCAGCGTCGACTAATTGTTGACTGTCTTCATCGCTTAATTCATGATGGGCGTTAATCACCACCGTCATACCGTCATCGGCCAAGCGTTTAGCAGTTGCCAAACCAATGCCTTTGGCGGCCCCGGTTACTAACGCAACCTGTTTTGTTTCCGTCATTATTTCACCAGCTTTTTGTTTGATCGAACTTGATTTAAGGTTTCCAAACTATCGACATGGAATTTGTCAGCATTGCAGATGATCGTCTTAGCAAATTTCATCAAGGTATCACCGGGACCGATTTCGATTAACACATCGGCATCCTGATTCAATAATTCCTTGAGACATTCGTTAAAATGCGTCGGGTTGACGAGTTGATCGACCAACGTCTTTTTAACGTTCATTCGCGTGAACGGCTTGATAATCGTATTACTGAACACGGAAAAGTCAGGATCTCGAAAGTCAACCGACTGCAGTCTTTTTGACAGCCTGTCGCTTGCTTCCTGCATAAACGGGGTGTGAGACGCCACCGTCATTTTCAATGGAACGACCCGTTTGATACCGTGTTCATGTAGATACTCGGTTGCAGCATTAAGGCCCGCTTCCGATCCACCGATTACGATTTGGGTATCCGTGTTGTAATTGGCTGGATAAACTGGTCCAACTTTTGAGCCGACCTGGCAGGCTTCATCGACGATGTTGGCTGTCGCTTTCAAGACCGCAGCCATTTTACCGGGATGATGCTGTCCAGCCTGATCCATATAATGATTCCGATCACGAACTAATGGCAGGCCTTCCTCAAAATTCAACCCATTGGCAGCAATCAAGCCGCTATATTCACCCAAACTCAACCCGGTTGCACCGACTGGCTGACCCAAGTCATGTGCGAGAATTCGATAAATCCCTGTACTCAGGATGACAATTGAAACTTGCGTATTTGCGGGATCATCAAAAATTTTTGAATCACTCATGTCTTTTCCAAGTATCTGAGAAGCTTCTTCAATTGTTTGACGGTAAATCGATTCTTGGGAATAGAGGTCGTGCCCCATCCCGGCAAATTGTTTACCCTGACCGCTAAATAAATATCCTAGTTTCAAATGATTTACCTGCCTACTTTCTGACTACTTGGTTTGTTGCTTGACAACGTAATCCACTAACTCACCAACGGTTTCCATGCCTTCATCGGTGTCAATTTCAATATCGTACGTATCTTCAATCTTGTCGACGACTTCAAAGATGTCCAAACTATCGAGATCAAGGTCATTCTTGAAGTTGGTATCTTCCTTAACCTTGTCTGCGTCAACATCTAATTGGTCCACGATAATTTCTTTTACCTTGTTAAATACTTCTTCTTTAGTCATTTTAATTTCCTCCAAATTTTAAGTTACTTCATTTTTATTTTTAGTACCTGATAATCATTGTGCCAACCGTTAATCCGCCGCCAAATCCGGATAGGGCGATGACATCCCCCCTTTTAATGGTTTGATTGGCAACCAGCTCATCGAGTAAAATCGGTTCACTGGCCGCCGATGTATTGCCGTATTCATGAATGTTCACCGGAAATTTGCTCATTGGGGCACCCAATGTGTCGGCAATTTTCTCGATAATCCGTTTGTTTGCCTGATGTAGGACAAAGCAATCAACGTCTTCAACGGTCATATTAGCTTGCTTAAGGGCTCGGTTAATCGATTCTGGCACGTTCTTAACCGCAAACCCGTATACGCGATGACCATTCATTTTAAAGAATGGCGAGTAGGTTGTTTCAGCTGCAGCAAATGGGGATTTGACGCCAACTTGTCCAGCCGTTAAATACTTACCCAGCTTACCCAGTGTTTTCAAGTCTTCCGAGATAAACGAGCCGGTGTGATCAGGTTGGTTGGCAATCAATACGCCTGCGGCGCCATCGCCGAACAATACTGAAGTCGTTCGATCGTGCCAGTCAACCAGCTTGCTCAGCGTCTCGGCCCCGATTAAGATGGCGTGCATTGGCCAGTCAGCTTTCAGCATTTGGCGAACGACTTTTAAGCCGTAGACAAATCCCGAGCAAGCTGCATCAATATCAAAGGCAATCGCCTGATCGGCACCAAGATTGCCTTGAACCAGCGCACTGGTCGACGGGGTTAAATAATCCGGTGACATGGTTGCGACGACGATTAGATCGATGTCAGTGGGCTTGAGGCCGCTGTTAGCCAACAGCTTTGCTGCGACCTCTGTCGCCAGTGAACTGGTCGTTTCTTGAACAGCAACGTGGCGCCGCTTGATGCCGGTTCGCTGCGTAATCCACTCATCAGAAGTCGTCATCATCGTTGAAAGTTCATCGTTATCAACCACTCGTCGTGGGACGGAGCTGGCAGTCTGAATGATTTTGAAATCTTCAAAGGTCATTTTGCCGATACCTCATCAATAAAGTCTTCCAGGTTAACCATAGCCTGCTTGATCAACCGAATGTCGTCATCGTTAAAGCCTCTCAAAAATCGCTTAACCAGTAGTGTATGAAACGCATCATGGGCGCGATACAAGAGCCGGCCCTTACTGGTTAATCCCAGATTAATAATCCGGTGATCTTCCTGGTTGGCAATTCGCATCACATAGCCTTTGCGCTCCAAATTATTTAAATTGGCGGTCAGCGTTCCCTTACTTAATTTTAGGATGTGGGCAACTTCTGAAGTGGTTTTTCGATCGTGCAGGCCAATGGTATGAACCAAGTGAACTTCCTTCGCAGTAATGTCTTTGAACCGACTTTTTCGAATTTCGCTCTCCTCAATCCGCATGATACTGTCATAAACGTTGATGAGCGACTCATTGATAAAGTCAGTATCTTTTTTAATTTCATCACTTTGCGAATTCATTTCTTAGCTCCCTAGATTGATCATTAAATTTTTTTCTTTGGATCAGGGACGATAAAGGTTAATTCGGCTGAACAGGCGACATGATCGTCAACCTTAGCCTCACACTTAACTTTGCCCATGTTCTCACGCTGCTTTTCCATGGTAACGTGAAGCTTTAAGACATCCCCTGGGCGAACGACCTTCCTGAACTTGGCATTGTCGATTGCGCCAAGATAAGCCGTTTTGCCTTGGTACTTTTCAGTTTTCAAAATCAAAATTGAGGCTGCCTGCGCCAAAGATTCAATAATCAAGACACCAGGCATAACAGGATTCCCAGGGAAATGGCCTTGGAAAAACTCCTCGTTAATGGTGACATTCTTGGTCACCACAATCGACTCACCTGGATTTAACTCATCAACTTTATCCATGAACAAAATTGGATAACGGTTGGGAATTAAATCCATAATTTCAGATGCATCTAATACACTCATTGATTTCTTCCTTTCACTTACAAGGCGGTAAATCGTCAATCGAATTTAGTTCGACTATCAAACTAACAGTTAAAACTAATTCCGCAAAATTGACATTTACCTGCCTTCTTTTCGGAACACACAACATAATAACCTAATTTAGTTTGAATATCAAACTAAATTTCGATACCACGTGTTGCGTTTCTGAAGTTTACCACAAAATCCTAATGGTGAATAGCGACCCAAGTAATGTGAGGCTCATGTAGTTCATCAGTTCCCAATCAAAAAAAGGCTGTAGACAAATTAACTTTGCGGCAACCTCGTTTGAAAAAAACTATTCACTTGTTTCGTAAATTAGGGTGGGCTTTTCAGCCGACTCAGAAATTTCAATATTATCGTACAACCGTTTCTTAATATCTGAAACGTCCTCTCGATTGCTGTAAATGGTCAATAACGAGTCGCCAGCATTGACCCGATCACCAATCTTTTTATGGAGCATGATACCAACCGCATAGTCCAGCTTGTCATCAGCCTTCTGCCGGCCACCACCTAAAAGCATACTGGCAATGCCAATTTCATCCGCGACAATTTTGGCAACCACCCCACTGGTTTTTGCCGGCAAGTCAATCTTGAATTTAGCTTGCGGTAAGATGTGTTCCGGGTCGTCAACAACGGTGGGATCCCCACCTTGATCGGCAATCATTGCACGGAATCGCTTCAACGCTTGACCGTTATGAATCACCTCCAGACATTTTTGTTGGCCTTCTTCAGTCGTTGACGACTGGTCGCCCATCACTGCCATGTAGCCGCCAATCCCGACAATCAATTTTTCCAAGTCTGCCGGACCGTTGCCCTTTAACAGATCAATCGATTCTTGGATTTCCAAGGCGTTACCAATTGCATCTCCCAGCGGCTGATTCATATCGCTAATCAGCGCCATGCATTGCATTCCCACACCTTTGCCAATTTCCACCAATGCTTTGGCCAAAGCTCTTGAATCCTCGAGGGTCTTCATGAAAGCTCCCGCTCCGGTTTTCACGTCAATGACCAGCGCATCTGCTCCCGAAGCAATTTTTTTGCTCATAATCGAACTGGCAATCAGTGGGATAGAGTCGACAGTATCGGTGACATCCCGCAAGGCATAAATCTTTTTGTCTGCCGGTGCGATATTCCCGGTGGCACCAATAATCGCCAGCTGATCTTTCTTGAGCTGGTCAATAAAGGCGGCTTCACTAATTTCCACCTGGTAACCTGGGATTGACTCGAGCTTGTCCAGTGTGCCACCAGTATGTCCCAATCCGCGACCAGAGATCATTGGGACCGGAATACCAAGGGCTGCGACCACAGCGGCCAAGGGAATACTTGTCTTGTCGCCCACGCCACCGGTCGAATGTTTATCAACCTTAACGCCAGGAATTTGACTCAGATCCAGATGGTCGCCTGATGTCATCATGGTCATCGTTAACTTGGATTGTTCCTCGCTAGTCATCCTTGGAAGAAGATTGCCATCAATAGCGCACTGATTTGATAATCCGGAATTTGGCCAGAAGCAACCCCATCAACAAAAAATTGAATCTGTTCATCTGTCAGCCGTTTGCCAGCTCGTTTAGTGTGAATCACATCTACCATTCTCATCGTCGGTTCTCCTTTAATGTCTATCTAAGTAAAGCGTTTTCATTTGTGGTTTTAATAAACGCCCAATCCGGATTAGTTTCAATATAGATTGGGCGTCACCGTTAATAATCGGTTCTACAATATCTGTTGTTGGTAATAGATTTTTATCTATTACTGATGACAGTTTTTTTATTTATCATTAGAATAAAAAAGCGGACATTTTGAGGTGTACCCCCAAAGTTAAAGTAAATATTTGCTTGTCTTTCCTAGGCGGCCCGGAGT
>NZ_BDGB01000098.1 GCF_002157585.1 Lentilactobacillus parakefiri | reverse complement strand
AGGCTGACTCTTCTCCATAAACTAATTGATAGGGAATCGTGTCCACAAATGCGCTAATGGCACGGACAATATGCGTTTCTGAAATTGAAATTTCCAGTGGTAATGTTAAATTGGTTTGATTATTGTTATAATGTTTGTACATAGAGATTCAATCCTATCCTTGGGTTTTTGTCGATTTAAGAATAGCAGAGTTGAATTCTCTGTGCTACATAAAATGCAAAAAAGCCTCGGAAAAATTTCCGAAGCTTTTTTGCGTTAACTAGGACTTTTGTCCCAGCCTCTTTGTCTAACAATTATTCTTTTTTCTGATGCTTCTTTGGCCGATCATACCGCTGAGCGTAGCCGGATCGAATCCAATCGGTGACCCAGGCCATGATAGCAGACATGAATGCGAAGATAATCCAAGACGTCCAATCACGATAACCGCCAATTTGGCGAAGAATCACCAGCCACAACACAAAGTAGATCACATAGAAGTTCAATCTTGGCATCCGCAGATAACTGGTGACATAGGCCAAGGCAAAGATCCCCAACATGCCATATTGTTCGTCTTGAATGGCAGCTTCGTGATGGAATAAATTGAGAATAATGCCAAAGCCGACATACATGATCAAAAAATAGGTCCAAAATTTAGGTGAAACTTTCTTCATTTATACCTCCTGGATTTGTGAGTATACTTTTGTTTAATGATCTGCCACAAATATTTCGGTAGCACCATAAGCCTACTAAAGCGACTAGGGTCTTTAACAACCCGGTACAGCCACTCCAAGTGCATTTTCTGCCAAGTTTTAGGGGCTCTTTTGACAGTGCCGGCTAAAACGTTAAACGAGCCACCAATGCCAATCCAAAGGGCATTGGCAGCCTGGCGGTTCTTATTGATAAACGCTTCCTGCTTTGGATAACCGGTGGCAACAAAGACCATGTCGGGCTGGGTCCGTTTGATGTCGTGGACAATATTTCGATCATCGCCAAAGTACCCGTCGTGGGTGCCGGCAATCGTCAAAAACGGATAGTTTTCCTGGACGACCTTTTTGAGCTTTCGAATCACGGTTGGCTGGGCGCCAATAAAATAAGCCGACTTTTGATTGGCGTTTCCCCATTCCAGCAGATGAACGAACAGATCATAACCGGTCACGCGTTCTTGGAGGGGAGTCTTGACCATCTTAGCTCCCATGATAATTCCGATACCATCAGGGACAATGTAGTCAGCGGCCGTAATCAATTTTTCGTAACTCGGATTAGCCTTGGCATACATCACAATTTCCGGGTTGGCAGTGACGACAAACGTGTTTTTGCGCTGATTGATGACGTTATGTAAAATTGTTTGGAAATCCTTTTCAGTCGTATTTGTGAAAGGAATGCCTAAGATATCAACTGGTTGAGTGGGACTTTGGTTATTCATAATAGCTCCTTTAGAGGTCATTTGATGCAAATTGCGAGATTATTTTTGTTAATAATCGTAAAAATGATAGAATATAAACTAATTATATAACAAATCTCCGGGGAGGATATTGACACAATATGTCAGAACACGATAATTTAACGCTACATACCGATTTTTATGAGATCAACATGATGGCCACCTACTTTGAAAAGCACATGGAAAATCGCAAGGCGGTTTTTGAAGTGTTTTTCCGTAAGCTGCCGTTTGGCAATGGCTACGCGGTATTTGCCGGGTTGGAACACATCATTTCATACATCGAAAATTTGCAGTTCACTGATGATGATATCGATTATTTGCGCGAAGTGACAGATTATCCGGATAGTTTTTTAGAATACTTAAGAAACTTTGAATTTAAGGGCACCATCAAATCCGCTTATGAGGGCGACATTGTTTTTGCCAACGAGCCAATTCTCCAAGTTGAGGGCAGTTTGTGTGAGTGCCAACTGGTTGAGACCGCAATTTTGAATATGGTCAATTATCAGACATTGATTGCCACCAAAGCTTCCAGAATTCGGACGGTGGTTGGCGACGATCCACTGATGGAATTTGGAACCCGCCGAGCGCAGGAAGTTTCGGCCGCTCTTTGGGGAACTCGGGCAACCATCATTGGCGGCTTTAACGCGACTTCCAACGTCTTGGCTGGTAAGAAATTTGGCATTCCGATCAGCGGCACGCATGCACATTCACTGGTTGAATCGTTTGGTAATGATTATGATGCCTTTAACGCTTATGCCCAGACGCACCACGATTGCGTCTTCCTGGTGGATACTTACGATACACTGAAAAGTGGGGTGCAAAGTGCAATTCGGGTTGCCAACGAGATGGGCGATAAGATCAATTTTGCCGGTGTCAGATTGGATTCCGGTGACATGGCCTACCTTTCCAAACGCGTGCGCGAAGTTCTCGACAATGCCGGGTACCCGAACACCAAAATCTATGCCTCTAATGACTTGGATGAAACCACAATCGCCAGCTTGAAGATGCAGCACGCCAAGATTGACGTTTGGGGCGTTGGCACCAAAGTTATTACCGCCTTTGATCAGCCCGCGCTGGGAGCCGTTTATAAGATGGTTTCGGTTGAAGACGCGGATGGCAAAATGACGGACACCATTAAGATTTCCGGGAACGCTGAGAAGGTTTCGACTCCTGGCAAAAAACAGGTTTGGCGGATCACTGACAGTAAGGACGGAAAGTCGGAGGGCGATTACGTGACACTGGCTGATGAGGATCCTAGAAAAGAAAAGTCGATCTTCATGTTCCATCCCAGCTATACTTACATCAACAAGACCGTTGACAATTTTGATGCGATGCCATTGCTCAAACCAATTTTTCAAGATGGCCAATTAGTGTATGATCAACCAAACCTAAAGCAGATTGTCCACTACGCCGAAAAGGAATTGGCTTCACTATGGCCTGAGTATAAGCGGGAGTTGAATCCCCAGAAATACCCAGTCGATTTGTCACAAAAATGTTGGGACAACAAACGTGACATCATCGAAAAAATTCGCAGCTATGTACAAGATATCAGCTATTAAAACCATAATCGAGGGATGTATATGAGAGCTAAACAGCAAGAAATCATTAGTGCCTTAAAAGTTCAGGCAACGATTGACCCACAAGTAGAGATTCGCCGTTCGGTTGACTTTTTGAAAGACTATCTGAAAAAATTTACCTTCTTAAAAACTTTAGTGTTGGGGATTTCCGGCGGCCAAGATTCAACATTGGCCGGCAAATTAGCTCAAATCGCCATTTCGGAGTTGCGTGATGAAACCGGCAATCCAGCCTATCAATTCATCGCCGTCCGTTTACCGTATGGGGTTCAAGCTGATGAATCAGATGCTTTAGCAGCCATCAACTGGATGGAGGCTGACCAGGTGGCCAGAGTCGATATTAAGCCAGCCGTTGACGCTGCAGTCGCTTCGGTTGAGGCAAATGATATAGAAGTGGCCGACTTTAACAAGGGAAACATCAAAGCCCGTCAACGCATGATCGCTCAATATGCCATCGCCGGTGCCAAATCCGGTGCGGTGGTCGGGACTGATCATGCCGCCGAGGCGGTCACCGGTTTCTATACCAAGTTTGGGGATGGCGCAGCCGATATTACGCCGCTTTGGCGCTTGGATAAGGAACAAGGCAAGCAGCTGTTAACATTACTCGGTGCACCCGAACATCTTTACCAAAAGACGCCCACTGCCGATCTGGAAGATAATCGGCCGGCACTGCCTGATGAAGTTGCTCTGGGAGTCACTTATCAGGATATCGATGCCTATCTTGAAGGCCACGAAGTTTCTCAAAAGGCGGCTGAGACCATTGAGGGTTGGTATGACAAGACCCAACATAAGCGTCATACACCGATTAACGTCTACGACACATTTTGGAAATAGATATTTAGTGACTTTTCATTAGTGGTTAGGTATAATTACCATAAATAAAGGGAGTAACCAGCAATTGCGATTGCGATTATCTCGTCAACGTGAAATACTCGTATTTCCGGGATAAATCTTAAATGGTGAGACTTATGAATTCTTTTAGCGAGGAATTTGTGAGTCTCTTTTCTTTTAGAGGAGGAAGTTTATGACACAAGAGAAGAAGATGTTCTACCAAAGAACGGTCGATGATGTGATGAGTCAAATGAAGGCCCATCCTAGTGGTCTGTCTGATCAGGAAGTCAAAGATCGTCGGGAACAATTTGGTGCCAACCGATTAACGTCAAAACGCCGGACGACGTTGATTGAGAAGTTTATTTCCCAGTTTAAAGATCTCATGATTATTATTTTGATTATTGCGGCCATCATCGCTGGCTTTGCGGGTGAAACGGTTGATGCCGCGATTATTTTGGCGGTCGTTATCTTAAACGCGGTGTTTGGGGTCTTCCAAGAGTCCAAAGCAGAAAATGCCATTGATTCACTGAAAGAAATGTCAGCGCCGATGGCAACCGTTTTGAGAAACAATCAATCGATGTCGATTAAAAGTGAGGATATTGTTCCCGGAGACATTGTCCTTTTAGAGGCAGGAGATGTCGTTCCTGCCGATATTCGACTGACCGAGGCCAATTCCCTTAAGATCGAGGAGGCAGCCCTCACAGGAGAATCTGTGCCGGTTAATAAGCAAGTCGATCCAATCGAAGAAGACGACCTGCCTTTAGGCGATCGAAAAAATCTGGGCTTCATGAATAGTAACGTGACGTCCGGGCGAGCAGTCGGTGTCGTCATTGGTACCGGGATGAATACAGAAGTCGGAAAAATTGCCCACATGCTTAATACGACCGAAGAAACCACCACGCCGCTGCAAGAAAACCTGAAGTCATTAGGTAAGATGTTAACCGTGTTGATTCTGGTGATTGCCGTGATTGTGTTTGCCGTTGGAATGTGGCGTGGGCAAGAAAGCCTGATTAACATGCTGCTGACGGCGATTTCATTGGCAGTTGCAGCCATTCCAGAAGGCCTGCCGGCAATTGTAACGGTGACACTCGCACTAGGAACCCAACAAATGGCGCGGCATCGCGCATTGATTCGCAAACTGCCGGCTGTTGAAACGCTGGGGAGTACGGACGTCATTGCCTCAGATAAGACTGGAACTTTAACTCAAAACAAGATGACAGTGGAAAAAGTCTTTTTGAATGAAAAACTTCAAGATTCGGCCGACACTCATTTAACATTGCGGGATCGGTTAGCGCAAATTATGGTGTTGAACAACGATACCAAGTATCAAGAAAATGAATTGGCGGGCGATCCAACCGAAACGGCTTTGGTGTCATTTTACTTAAATCTAGATCAACCGGTTCAAAAGTTTGTCAATGACCATCCACGGTTGGCGGAAATTACGTTTGATTCAGAACGAAAACTGATGTCCACTTACAACCAGATGGATGACAAACAGATCCTCATGACCATGAAAGGCGCACCGGATCAGTTGTTGGAACGGGTTACCAAGATTCAGGATGGCAAAGACGTTCGAGCAATCACCGATAAGGATAAACAGTTAATCAGCTCCACCAACCATGATCTGGCAACCCAGGCGCTGCGGGTGCTGGCTTTTGCCTACCGTCCCGTCGACACTGTGCCAACTGATCTGACATCGACTGCCCAAGAGCACGACATGACCTTTGTTGGTCTAATCGGGATGATCGATCCTGAACGGCCGGAAGTTGCCCAAGCGGTGGCTGAAGCCAAATCGGCAGGAATTAAATCGATTATGATTACCGGTGATCATCAAGATACCGCTCAAGCCATTGCTAAACGGCTGGGAATTTTGAACCGGGGTGATAACCCAGGTGGCAAAGTGATTAATGGCGCTCAGCTTGATGAATTGTCTGATGATCAATTTAACAAAGAAGTCGCCGATATTTCTGTCTATGCCCGTGTCGCCCCGGAACATAAGGTTCGAATCGTTAAAGCCTGGCAGAAACGGGGTAAGGTCGTTGCCATGACTGGTGACGGTGTCAACGATGCGCCGGCATTAAAAACTGCTGATATTGGTGTTGGAATGGGGATCACCGGAACGGAGGTTTCAAAGGAAGCTTCTGATATGGTGCTCGCCGATGATAATTTTGCGACGATTGTGACCGCGGTTAAGGCGGGCCGAAAGGTGTTCGCTAATATTCAAAAGTCACTCCAGTATCTCCTTTCTGCCAACTTAGGTGAAGTTTTGACTTTGTTTGTGATGACGATGATGGGCTGGCAGATTTTAGCACCAGTTCAGATATTGTGGATCAATCTGGTAACCGATACTTTCCCGGCAATCGCTTTGGGGGTCGAACCCGCCGAGCCCGGTATTATGAAACGCAAACCCAGGGGACGGTCATCCAACTTTCTGTCTGGTGGGATCATGAGCAACATTTTGTACCAAGGATTTTTTGAAGGCTTTATCACCCTTTGTGTTTATGCGTTTGCGATTAGCAACCCAGTGCACGCCTCGGACGCCTTGGCCCATGCGGATGCTTTGACGATGGCATACGCAACGCTGGGACTCATTCAGCTGTTCCACGCTTTTAACTCAAAGACGATTCACGAGTCCATATTTAGAATTGGCATGTTTAAGAACAAATTCTTTAACTGGGCACTCTTGGGATCAGCGGTGCTCTTGATCATGACAATTGTTGTCCCAGGGTTCAACGAAATGTTCCACGTGACTGAACTGACCGCTTCACAGTGGCTGGTTGTGGTCTTTGGTGGCTTTATGATCGTTGTTGTGACAGAAGTAGTAAAATACATTCAGAGACACATTTCCCATAAATAAAATTGAATGGAGGCTGATATTTTGAAACCACAAGATATGCAGCGATATGCAAAAACCGTCTCGGACGTCATTGATGAGACGTCGAAAAACGGTGAGGATTTAAATGCGGATTATGAAACCTTAAGAAAGGCAATCGACGATCAAACGCTAACTGATTTAACGACTGATCAATTGCAGGGGATTAAAGCGCATTTCCAATCCGGAACGGATAAGTATCAAGATAATGTCAATAAACTCGAACAGGTAGCAGTGCCGGTGAAATTATTGGGTAAGCATAAACTGTTGGTTCGTCATTATGAAGACTACGCCAACGCCTGCCAAGCCATGACGGATAGTATTGATCCCCAAACACCCACGGTTGACGTTGATAAGTTCAACCAGGCTGAAAAGGACCAGGAGAATAGTATCGCCAAGGTTTCGAGTACGACTACGAGGATTATGGGAGAAATTTAGAGAGCGCGGAGACGAGCGGTTAGTAACCGGAGCCTAAGTGAACTTCGGGGGAAATCGAGTTTGATTTCGCCCGAAGTTGGCTTAGGTGCAGGTTGCTGCTCGGCGGAGCACATTTTATTCAGAGTGCGACGAGACCCGGTTAGGGCCCAGAACATAAGCAGAAAATTTCAATGATGAACGGTCCTTGTTCATCGTTGAAATTTTTTGTTTATGTGGCCGGGCCCTGGGTCGTCGGAGCAGATTTCAGTCAGAGTGCGGAGAGGGCTGGTTGCCCCGGTTTCCAAGGGCTGATTGATTGAAGCCCCGGGATTTGGGGCTTTAATCAATCAGCCCTTGGAAGTTAGGGGCAGGCCCTCGGAGCACGTTTCATCCAGAGTACGACCAAGGCCCTGGGTCGTCGGAGCACATTTCAATCAGAGTGCGATTCGAGCTGCTTAGCTGTTGAGCATAACGCTGTTATCACACTAAGCGGAGAAATCCGGCTCGTGGAGCACGTTTCCACAATTGAATAATCCCATACCACCAAAAAATCGTTCAGAAACCAACACGTAACAATCATTTCACCATCTCAAAAAATTAACACACAATAACAGGCCCAAACCGCAGACAAGTCACTAACCCTGCAGCTTGGGCTTTTGTGTTCTCCGAGAAAACGTCGGGTGGGATTCCCTGAAATTACACCATTCTGCTATAATTAAAGCTGACACTATTGATGAGGTGGAAATACATGGACAACACATTAGCACATAAAATTCAGCAGGATTTACCAAAGATCCGGGAGAAACAAATCGTTGAGACCCTTAAGATGTTGGATGAAGGCGACACGGTTCCATTTATTGCTCGGTATCGTAAGGAACGGACTGCCAATCTTGATGAAGTTGAAATTCGAGATATTCAAGACGCTGCTCACCGTATCCAAACATTGGATAAACGCAAGCAGGAAGTCATTAAAATGATTGACGAGCAGCAGGCTTTAACACCTGATCTCAAAAAACAAATTGAGGCGGCTTCGATTCTTCAACAAGTCGAAGACCTTTATCTGCCATACAAACAAAAACGGCGAACGAAGGCAACAATCGCAAAAGAACGCGGCTTAGCGCCCTTAGCTAAAGCAGCAATGTCATTTGCGGCCGATTTAGAAGAACAGGCAACACAATTCATCGATCCAGACAAAGAACTACCGGACACCGACGCAGTTCTTGCGGGTGTCCACGAAATTATTGCCGAAGATGCCGGTGATCGAGCTGACTTCCGCGAATGGGTCCGAAGAAATACCCAACAATATGGCCAGTTGGTCGTTAAAGTCAAACGCGGTGGCAAAGACCTGGACGAAGAGGGAACCTATCAACAGTATTATGATTTCAATCAACCCATTAAATCAATTCCTTCATTTCGAACCTTGGCAATCAACCGCGGGGAAAAGGAGATGGTCCTTTCCGTTAAAATTGAGGTCAATGAGGCGCCAATCATGTGGCATTTGAAAGCTAATACGGTTAATAACCACCAAGGATTTGCGGCTGATGTTGTCATCGATGCCATTGAAAATGCCTATCATCGTTTTATTGGCCCGGCAATTGAGCGCGAGATTCGTAAGCAGCTGACTGAAGTGGCGGCTGACCACGCGATTGATATTTTTGGCAAAAATTTGTACAACTTGCTGATGCAGGCGCCGTTAAAGGGCAAAATTGTCATGGGCTTTGACCCAGCCTATCGAACTGGCTGTAAATTAGCTGTGGTTGATCAAAACGGCAAGTATCTGGATAAAACCGTTATCTATCCGCACAAGCCCGCCAGTGAAGCTAAGCGCAAGGCTGCCAAGGGATTATTCATTGACTTCATCAATCAAAATCACGTTGAAATGATTGCGATTGGTAATGGAACCGCCAGTCGGGAGTCGGAGCAATTTGTTGCTGATGCAATTAAAGAAATCAAAACACCCATTTATTACGTAATTGTTAATGAGGCGGGTGCATCCGTCTATTCTGCCAGTCAAGTTGCCAGGGATGAATTTCCAGACTTTAGTGTTGAACAGCGGTCTGCTGTCAGCATTGCCAGAAGAATCCAAGATCCACTCGCCGAATTAGTTAAAATTGATCCCCAAGCGATTGGGGTTGGTCAGTATCAACACGATGTGCCCCAGAAACAATTGGGGGGGCAGTTGGATACGGTTGTTGAAACGGCGGTTAACCGAGTGGGCGTCAATTTGAATACGGCCAGTCCTGATCTCTTGGTCCATATTTCCGGGTTGACCAAAACGACCAGTGGGAATATCGTCAAATTTCGCAATGAGAATGGGGAATTTAGTGCCCGTTCGGATCTCAAACGAGTCCCCAGGCTTGGGCCAAAAGCGTTTGAACAGTCGGTCGGGTTCCTCAGAATCATCGGTGGCAAAAACCCACTGGATAATACCGATATTCATCCGGAAAGTTATCCGGCTGCCAAAAAGCTGTTGAAGAGACATGGTCTGACAATGACGCAATTGGGGGAGTCGGCCGTGTCTACTACCTTCAACAATCTCAATTTAGCCGAGGAGGCGCAAGCAGTTGGGGTTGGGGTTGCCACCTTGAAGGATATGATTAAGGGCCTTGAAACTCCTGGCAGAGACTTGCGTGATGAAATGCCCGCACCATTACTCCGAAAAGATGTCTTAACAATGGAAGACTTAAAACCGGGGATGAAACTTCAAGGAACCGTCAGGAACGTGGTCGACTTTGGCGTTTTTGTTGATATTGGCGTTAAGCAGGATGGTTTGGTCCATATTTCCAAAATGAGTCACACGTTTGTCAAGGATCCCAGCAAGGTTGCTTCGGTCGGCGACATTGTGACCGTTTGGATTGACTCGGTGGACCTGGATCGTCACCGAATCCAATTATCGATGGTGGATCCCGAAGGTTAGGTGAACAAAAAAATTGATGACTGATCAAGAATTACAGCAACTCACTGAACACATTTCACTTCAATATTTTGCTAAGCCGTTTACTCACCGGGCCTATTTTAATACCCGTTTAAAGACGACTGGCGGTCGGTATCATCTCAGCGACCATAATATCGATATTAATCCTAAGATGGATGACGGGGCCGATCACGAGGTATTAATTGGCATCATCAAGCACGAGCTCTGCCATTATCATTTACATTTGGCAGGATACAGCGCTAAGCATAATACCAAGCAATTCAAGCAATTGTTAAAGGCGGTCGGCGGCTCCAGATACGCACCGAAAATTTCGAGCAGAACCTCACAGACTCGTTATATTTATCGCTGTGAACACTGTGGGTTGGAGTATCATAGAAGACGAAGAATTAATTTAGTGAAGTATGTTTGCGGCAGATGTCGAGGCAGACTTCAATTAATCAGCCAAACGCGTCAAATTGGTGCATAGAAAGGAGCCATCACATGGCAAAAGTTATTATCAGAGTACCCGCAACGACCACTAATCTCGGATCAGGTGTTGATTCGGTGGGGTTGGCATTACAGCTGTATTATACGGTGATTGTCGAGGAAAAGACCGATGAATGGAAAGTCAATCATGCCTTGGGCAACGACATTCCGACTGATGAACATAATTTGATTGTTCAGACCATTTTGAAAGTCGATTCTAATATCCATCCCCATCAGCTAACCGTTATTTCGGATGTGCCAATTGCTCATGGATTGGGTTCCAGC
This sequence comes from Lentilactobacillus parakefiri, assembly GCF_002157585.1. Taxonomy (GTDB): domain Bacteria; phylum Bacillota; class Bacilli; order Lactobacillales; family Lactobacillaceae; genus Lentilactobacillus; species Lentilactobacillus parakefiri. Next base: position 18,035 of record NZ_BDGB01000098.1, on the reverse strand, counting down.
ACAACGGCAGTGGTTGCCGGAATTAAAATTGCCAACAAGCTGGGAGACCTTGGCCTCTCAATTGAAGATCAGATTAACTTGGGAACTAAAATTGAGGGCCACCCGGAGAGTGTTTCTGCGGCGATGCTTGGCAATCTGGTGGTTTCAACTTATGACGGTGAGGCGACCACCGCAGCAACCCTACCAGTCCCGGATATCTCTGCTTTGATGTATATCCGACCAGATGGTGTCAGTGAGGCTGAGAGTCGAGCGAAACTGCCAAAACAAATTGATTATGATGTGGCGGTACATGCCAGCAGTCAGGAAAATGTTTTCATTGCTTTGGTCGCCCAAGGCAAATGGGAGCAGGCAGTGGCTTTGATTGAAAATGATCGGCTTCATGAGCCATATCGAAAAGACTTGGTACCAGAAATTGTTCAAATCCGGTCAACCGCACACAAATTGGGGATTTTTGGCACTTATTTGAGTGGGGCAGGACCGACGGTTGCCACGCTCGGCAAAAAGGCGGCTCTAACGCAGTTAAGAATTGATTTGGAACAAGAAAATCTCAATGGTAGTTTGCGGCTGCTTTCGATTGATACGGAAGGTGCGACCGTTCGCGGTGAATAATTTTTAAAAATCATTTGTCAATTACCCGAATTTCTGCTATAATTTTTAATTGTTGATGCGGCCATGGCGGAATTGGCAGACGCGCAAGATTAAGGATCTTGTCGGGATTATCCCGGTGGAAGTTCGAATCTTCTTGGCCGCATGGTTAAAGTTCGAATCACTATCATCTGAATAGTGATTCGGACTTTTTTATTGTGTGTTATGTGATAGGTTGCTCAAATAACAAACGATTGGAGTACAGAAATGAGATATTTTATTTTTGATGTAGACGGAACATTGATTGACACCGAAAAGATGTATATGTTACCACTACACAAGGCACTACTGGAAAATGGCTACAATTTTTCGTATGAAGATGTTGTTAAACTCTTTGGCATTACGTCGATGGATACGGTTCGAAGCCTTGGCGTTAAAAACCCGGTTGATATTCGTGACAAATGGTTTGCCAAGATTAAGGATTACACCCAATACGCTCACGTGTACGACGGTATTGAGGCGGTGGTGAAGAAGCTTCATGCTGATCCGAATGTCAAAACGGCGATTGCGACGTCCAAGGTTGAAGCAGAATTTCATCGGGACGTCACTAAATTTGGGTTGGATCAATACTTTGACGCCTTTGTATTCTCGAATGAAATCAAGAACGGCAAACCAGCGCCGGATATGATTTTAAAGGGGATTGAGAAGTTAGACGCTGATCCATCCGCCACCATCTATATCGGCGATACCAAGTTTGATCTTCAAGCTGCCCACGCTGCCAAGGTTAAATTTGCTTTAGCGGGTTGGCGAACGAAGAAATCAGCTGATTTTGCCAAGGCGGATTATGATCTGACGACCCCGGCAGACTTACTGACAATTAAGTAATTCCCACTAACTAATTGGCTGTTTTGTGATATATTTGGTGTAACCAGACTTTGATAAATTTAAGAAAATAGGTGAGTAGATGATTTCAATTTTGGTTGTGAGTCACGGTGATTTTGCCAAAAGCTTAATTCAGACTGCGGAAATGATTGCCGGCAAACAGGCACAGGTTGGCTGGGTGTCTTTGGCAGCCAGCGATGGGGTCGATTCACTTTCTGATAAAGTCGCTACGGCATTAGCTGAATTTCCTAAAGACACACCGACATTAATTTTGGCTGACTTATGGGGCGGGTCCCCCTTTAACGCTGCCGCACAATTTGTAGCCAAGAACCCACAGTCAATTGGATTGGTTGCCGGCGTTAACCTACCGATTTTGTTGGAAGCTTATATGGCACGAAACTCAACTTTAAGCGAATTAGTGAATAAGATTAACGAAATTTCTGACGATTCGATTCGTCAGTTCAAGGTTTCCGCCGATGATGACGATTTGGGAGATGATTTGTAATGACAATGGATATTCGCCTTGCGAGAGTTGACAGTCGTTTACTCCACGGCCAAGTTGCCACTTTTTGGACACGAGCGGTTACACCAAACAGGATTATGGTGGTTTCTGATTCAGTTGCCAAGGATCCTTTGCGCAAAACATTGATTACCCAGGTGGCACCACCTGGCGTGAAAGCCAACGTTGTGACGGTTAATAAAATGATTCGCGTCTATTTCGATTCCAGATTTGATTCCTTTAATACGCTGTTGTTGACGGAGACGGTAGCCGACATGTTAAAACTGGCAGAAGGCGGCGTTGATTTTTCGAAGATTGGCGTCAACATTGGCAGTATCGCCTATAACGATGGGATGACGATGCTAACGGACGCCATTTCAATGAATGACGACATTGCCAAACAAATTCGGACGCTCGCCAATGATTTTCATTTAGATGTCTATGCCCAGAAAATTCCGGCTGAAAAAAAGGAAAATTTATTAACCCTGTTGGATAAAAAGGGCTTTTAAGGAACAGAGGGGAATTCGATGAGTGTAGTTTCAATGGGTTTCGTTTTGCTGATCGCGTTTGTGGTTGGCATGGATGGTATTCTTGATGAATGGCAGGTATACCAGCCAATAATTGCTTGTACGCTAATCGGTTTGGCAACTGGTCATGCCGCGGTGGGCATTACACTGGGCGCAATTTTACAGATGATTACAATTGGCTGGATTAATATTGGTGCCTCGGTTGCACTCGATATTGCACTTTCAGCAGTTGTTTCAGCACTGTTGGTGTGCGGACCGGCGGCTTTAAGTATCAAACACGGCATCGCATTAGCCATCCCATTTGCGGTTATTGGACAAGTCCTAAACGTCACAACCCGTAAGTCAATCGTTAAGTTTGTGCATACTGCTGACCAGGCTGCCGAAGATGGTCAAATTCGGCAGATCGACCGAATTCATCTGGTTAGTTTAGGAATTCAGGGACTGAGAGTATTGATTCCAACGGGACTAATTATGTTGATATCCCCTCAATTCATCCATCAGTCGATGCAGCAGATTCCAGCGGGGATTACCAATGGCATTTCTATTTCGATCGGGATGGTGTCAGCCGTTGGATTTGCCAACCTCATTAATATGATGGTGAGTCGCTCACTCTGGATTTGGTTTATCATCGGCTTTTTAGTGGCGGTCTTTACTAAGGTCAACCTTTTTATATTGGTAGGGCTGGGCTTGATTGTCGCAGTCAGCTTTGTTTGGGCTATGAGTAAGCGCCACGGGTCATCTGGTGGTGGCAACAACGGTGACGATTTGGATGATTTTGACAAAGAACTTGATGATTTATAGGAGTTGATGGGCATCAATGGCAAATAATCAAAACATGGATCATGAATCCCGTCAGCCGATTCATCTACGGCAAATCGATTTTTTCAGGATTTTTTGGCGCTCTGGTACTGAGCAGGGATCTTGGAATTTTGAACGGATGCAAAATCTCGGTTTTGCGTACATCATGGCTCCCGCAATTAAACGATTGTATCCTGATATGAATCAAAGAAAGGCGGCCTTGAAGCGTCACTTGGGATTCTTTAATACCGCTCCGATTATGCAGTCACTGATTACCGGGGTGGTTTTGTCGATGGAAGAACAGCGGGCAAATGGGGCCGATATTAGTGATAGTACCATTAATGCCGTTAAGACTGCGATGATGGGGCCGATGGGCGGCTTTGGTGATCCCGTTTGGCTAGGGACCATTCGTCCGGTTCTGTCAGCGTTTGCGGCCAGCCTAGTGTTAAGTGGTTACGGGATTATTGGACCCATTCTTTTTTTCATTGCTTGGAATGTTTTACGCCTGGTTTTCCGGTACGTCACCCAAATGGCCGGCTATCATCGGGGAGCCGATATTATTAATCTGTTTAATACCGGAATTATTAAGTACGTTAGTAGTGCGACGTCCATGTTCGGGGTGTTTATGATGGGGGTCATCGTCGCCCGCTGGGTCACAGTAGATTTTGCCTCGGTCAAGGGATTGTTTGGTACCTCAACGGCTTCGCAGATCATGGATACGGTGATTAACAGCGGTCTGAATATAATTGCACCAGTTGCCTTGACCTTGATTTGTGTTTGGTTGATTCGTAAACGAATATCGCCAATCTGGATTATTCTGGGCCTGTTCGTCCTGGGAGTGCTCGGCTACTACGCGGGATTGTTGGTTTAGAAGACGGATGATACATAAATTGGCTGTAATAACAAAATAGCGGCTAAGATAAAAGTTGACTTTTATCTTAGCCGCTATTTTGTTGCACTCATTATTGCTTAATAACCATTATAAGTGGATGACTGTGTGGCACCCTGACCGTTATCGGTGTTGGTTTGACTTGTTTGAAGTTTTGCTGACTTGGCCAAGCCAAGGGATGTTCGAATGTCATTTGAGACCCGCAATAGTTCATTTTGAGGAACCACTTGGTAGGAAAGGCCGTCAATCATTGCATTCTCTCCCTGAAGGGTTTGTGACTTAATGTGATGGGTAGCGTCGCCATACTTGGCTCGGACAGCAATCATATCATCAAAAGTCATATCGGTCTTCATATTACCGGAAAGCGATGAAAGAATCGATTTGTAACGGAGAAGAGAAGTAATATTAAGTCCCTTCATGACTAACTTTTTGATAATCTGACGTTGACGGGCCTGACGACCGTAATCACCCCGAGGATCATCATCGCGCATTCGAGAGTAGTCCAAAGCCTGACGCCCGTTTAAATGGGTTTTCTTGCCCTTGACGACGTTTGCTGCGCCATACTGGAACGTGAGGAGTGGTGTGACGTCCACACCGCCAACAGCATTGACCATTTTTTCCAATCCGCCCATATTAATAATTGCGTAAAAATCAATCGGGACGTCAAGCAGATTCTGAACGGTTTTAACGGCCGTTCCAGCACCACCAATTGTGTAAGCAGCGTTAATCTTTTCGTATGGCTGAGTATCGCCTGGAACCACAACTTTTGTATCCCGTGCGATACTGGTCAAATGGATGGTCTTTTTCTTTGCGTTGACAGATGCGACAATCATGGTATCTGTTCGACCGGTATCATGACGACCCAGAGCACCGGTATCCGTTCCCAACAACAGAATTGACAACGGCTTTCCTTGCTGAATCACTGACGAGACGTTTCGAGCTTTGGTAACGTTGGTCGAATCATAAGTCTTCTTGAACGTCGACTTGGCATTCTTGTACGCACCGTATCCCCAGACGAGCCCACCGCCCAAGGCGAGCAGCAGAACAAAAAAGATGCTCCAGCCGATAATTCTTCTTCGGTGATGGTTCTTTTTCTTATAGTGGGGTTTCTTGTCGGATCGACGTGAATATACTGGTTCAAAATCGTTATTGTTATCTTTATCTGATGGCATATTGACTCCTCGTTTACAAAAAATTCTCCCAAAAGTATATGGCAGATTTGGGTGTGATTGCGGAAATCTTCGTTTATTTAAACATTATTTAATAATTGTCAGATCCGTTATGGCTGACGTTTCTCATTATACCAAATATTATAACCGGCTGTGGATTCTAATTGTGTTATAATAATTTATTGTTATTGATTTTTAGAATTGAGGAATGTTTATGGAAGTATTTTATAATGCTGTTTCTGGGGTTTTAATTATCCTGATTATGATTGCACTGGGATTTGTATTAGCCAGAAACGATTGGTTTGATGGCAAAATGACCAGCATGATTGCCCGCTTGGTAACCCAGGTGGCACTGCCGGCTTACATGATTTCAACCATTATGGAAAAGTTTACCGCCAAGAAGCTGCTGACCACGCTTCCTGACTTATTTTTCCCAATCGTTTCGATGTTGTTGCTCTACATTGTGTCCATCTTCGTGGTCAAGTTGACCAAAATTCCCAAAATGCACTCAGGGTTGTTCATGTCGATGTTTTCCAACTCGAACACCGTTTTTGTTGGGCTGCCTGTTAACATGGCATTATTTGGGAAATCCAGTTTACCGTTTGTCCTGGTCTATTATATGGCCAATACGACGTTTTTCTGGACGCTGGGTGTTTATTTGATCCAAAAGGACGGTAAGGGTGAGGCTTCGTTTAATTGGAAGCAAACCCTCAAGAAGGTTTTTTCGCCGCCTCTGCTTGGCTTCATGATTGGTGTGGTACTGGTATTGATGCACGTTACACTGCCTGATTTTTTGATGCAGGATTCCAACTACATAGGGAATTTGACGATTCCACTTTCAATGATTTTTATTGGTATCTCAATTAATAGTGTCGATTTGACGAATGTGCATTTTGACCGCAGTAACTTCCTGATCTTATTTGGGCGGTTTATGTTGGCACCAATTATTATGTCACTCTTGGTCATTCCTACACCAATGCCGGTCATGATGAAACAGGTCTTCATCATGCAGTCAGCGATGCCAATTATGACTAACGCTCCGGTAGTTTCAAGACTCTATCACGCCGACTCTGAATATGCATCTATCATGGTGGCAGAAACGACATTGCTGAGTCTGGTCATGATTCCGGTGCTAATGGTTTTGGTTGAGAAGCTTTAGGAGAAATGCTACACTGGTTTTGTTCACATGGCGACTTGAGCCGTTGAGGAGATTAGAAGGTGGCTTCGGTCATCTTTTTTATGAGAGTATTTGTGAACAAATTAATTTGAATAAAGAGGATGTAAACGTGCCAACACTAGTAATCATGCGCCACGGAGAAAGCCAAGCGAATAGGGACAACATTTTTACCGGCTGGAGCGATGTGCCATTGACTGATAGGGGCGTTAGGCAAGCGCACAGTGCTGGGAAAGTGATCGCCAAATCTCAAATTCAGTTTGATGATGTTCATACATCGCTTTTAAAACGGGCAATCATGACGACCAACATTGTCTTGGATGAGATTGGTCAAAATTTTATTCCGGAACACAAATCTTGGCGCCTCAACGAACGCCATTACGGTGGCCTTCGTGGCAAAAATAAGCTTAAAGTCAAAGAAAAGGTGGGGGCCAAGCAGTTAAAAATTTGGCGGCGAAGCTTCACAGTTGTGCCGCCTCTTTTAACCAAACGCGACGAGGATGCACGTTATGATCGTTACGGTGTCAAAATTCCCTTGGGTGAAAGTTTGGAAATGGCTCAGCGGCGATTAATTCCATACTGGATTGATGAGATCGCACCCAACCTACTGGACAACAAGAACCAATTAATTGTGGCCCACGGAAGCACCTTACGAGCCCTGATCAAATTTCTGGAGGAAATTTCGGATGAGGAAATTCCCAACGTTGAAGTCCCAAATGGCCAACCGATTCGATACGATTTCGATGGGCAATTAAAGATTGTTAATAAAACGTTTATGGAATGACTGAAGGAGCTAAGCAAAAAGAGCGCTGTTGCCACTTTCACGACAGTTTCACTGGCAGGGCTTACTTTGATCAACTACCAGACTAAAATTTTATAGACCACAAAAAATACGACAAATCAGATGACCTGACTTGTCGTGTTTATCTTTTAAGAGCTGATTACTAAGCTAAGGCACCCATTGGATCCCAAGGCTTCAAAACAATTGGCGCTTGCTTTTGGGCGTCAAGCTGTTCTTCAGTGAGGTACTTTTTGTTGATCACGAATTGGTAGACAAATTCGTTCATCCAGTCGTCACTCATCACAAAATAGCCTTTGGTGCCGACTTTTTCGCCCCAGCTGTTTTCAACTTTCCACTTGGTTGGTTGGCCGTCGACTAGGTCGACTCCGGTAATCACCATGGCGTGAGTCATTAAACTTTCACCGTAATCCAAGCGCTCAGCCTTTGACATCGACAAATCTGAATCAAACAATTCGTCGGGTGCGTACAGGCTGGTATCCATAATGCCCTTTTTGGTGTTCGAACTTTGGCCAACGTCACTGCCGAACCAAACAGATTCATCGTTTTGAAGCTGCTTGATTGCTAATTTCTTCAGTTCTGACATTTCAAGGTTTAAATGTTTAACCGGGCGGCCATTGACAACGTTACCCAACATTTCAATCGTGTAAGTCTTATTGAATGGCTTATCATCAGTCGGTGAGTTAATCAAGGAAACATAATCTTCCAAATTCAAGTTAACGTACTTTTTGAAGAATTCTTGTGGTGTAATACCGGCGTCGAAATGATAATTCTGATCTTTGTCGCGGTATTCAAAGTCAAATTTGGTAGCTGGTTCACCAAGGGCATAGGTCAACATGCGGTAAACTTCTTCCATCATGTTATCTTTAGTCTCGGCAATTTTAGCTTCGGATGCTTTATCAGCAACTAATTCACGCAAAGCAACTGCATCATGACGCAGCTTTAAGTTTAAGAACTTATTGAGTTGAGCTGAACGACTACTGTTGAAAGTTTCCGGCATTGTGGACTTTGGCACGATCCCATATTTTTCAATGAGGGCGCAAAGCATGTCCCATTGGCCGCCATCTTGCTGTGGCGTTGCCATCAGCCAAGCGACTTTTCGTGAATCCAAGGGTTGGTCAGCCGTCTTTAAGACGTTTTCCAAGAAATAGTTGGCCTTTTCGAATTTATCCCAAAAGTTGGTATAATTTTGAGATAATTCAAAGTCATCGGGAACTTTATAAGTGTTCATGAGGTGAATGCGCATCGTATTGAGGGCGGCAAACATCCAGCAACGACCACTCTGCTTTTGATCGGCAACCTTACCAGTCGAAAGATCGATTGAAAATACCGGATTCATTTTGCCTTCAGCGATAAAGTCTTCGCTGCTTTCCAAAATGCCTTGGTGGGTAACCGCTCTTTCAATCACTTTTGAATCTTTACGATTATTAAGATTCTGCTGGTACTTGCTAATTTGATCTAAATTAATTTCTGCTGTCAAAAATGATCACTCTCCTTAATAGAATCTTATTTTACGCTCATTTATTAAAAAGGGCTAGTGAGCAGGCGGGCTTTTAAACAGCAAACAGCCGGCGCGGATCATTTTGATCGCATTGCCGGCTGTTCTTAACGCATATTCAATTAACGTGCTTGAATGGTTTGGGGACCGTCTTCTCGACCAACAATCACCGTGTTGACCAGATCAAGGAAAAGTCCATGTTCCACAATTCCGGTCATTTGATCTAATTCCAACGCTAAGGCGTGCGGTTCTTTGATCTCGCCTAAATGTAGATCAATCACATAATTGTTTGAATCAGTGGTGACGTATTGGTCGCCATTCATTCTGAACTTCGGGTGGTAGCCCTTGGCATCAAGACGTTTGAGGAGCTGCTGACTGCCGTAAGGGATCACTTCGAGGGGCAGCGGGAAGGTGCCCAATTCATCAACCATTTTGCTACTGTCGACGATCCACATGTTTTTATCGGAGTTAATGGCCACAATCTTTTCCCAAAGATGAGCCGCACCGCCTCCCTTGATTCCTTGGAAGGCCCGATTAATTTCATCAGCCCCGTCGATGGTGAGATCAATGTGGTCGACCTCGTCAACGCCTTTTGTTGGAATTCCGAGGCCGTTGGCTTGCTCGCGGGTTCGTTCCGAAGTTGGCACACCCACAATTGAAAGGTGCTCTGACTTCACTCGTTCGCCTAAAGCGTCGACCATGAACCGAACAGTGGAGCCGGTACCTAATCCAACGGTCATACCATCCTCAATAAACTTAACAGCAGCTTCCCCCACTGAGCGTTTCAACTCGTCTTGATGTCTCATATTTGTTCCCTCATTTCAAAGTTGTTTAAAGGTTTTACTACACCATTATACTGCGATACTTTACCATCTTTGTCAATCTGTGCAAACAACAGTTAGTTAGTTTATACTACAATAATAGAATATCTCGATAAAAGGAGCCAGACATATGAAACGTGGATTTGAAATTGTCTCAAAATATGTAGATGAAAACCTAAGCTTACCTTACCGAACGACTGAAAATGCAGCGGGGTATGATTTTCAAAGCGCGGCAGATATTGTGATCCCATCGATTTGGAAAGTGAATTTTTTGAAGGTTCTCTGGGCACTCAAACATGAGAAAAAAGTTCAGCAGGACGACCTTGCCCAGGCAAAAAAAGTCCTCAAGCCATTTTTAATTCCAACCGGGATTAAGTCGTACATGCAGCCTGACGAAGTGCTGGTCATTGCCAATCGATCCAGTAATCCGTTAAAACGCGGACTGGTGATTCCAAATGGGATTGGTGTGATCGATTCCGATTATTATAATAATCGGAGCAATGAAGGCGAAATATTTGTCCAGATCCTAAATTTCGGCATCACCGACATCAAGATTAAAAAGGGTGAGCGGATTGCCCAGGGGATTTTCCTGCCATATTTATTAGCCGATCAGGATGATCAGCGCAAAAAACAAACCCGAAGTGGTGGTTTTGGTTCATCAGGTCAATAATTTATAAGATGCCGTAAAGGCCACTGGGATTTCGGCAACCCATATTCATAAAGTGCTAGAATATTGATAGTGTAAGTATAAGAGGAGAATTTAGTTGGCAAAAGTTAAAACCCAATTTGTTTGTCAGAACTGCGGCTACATTTCCCCAAGATATTTGGGGCGCTGCCCGAACTGTAATGAATGGAACACGCTGGTAGAAGAAACAATTACCCCCAAAAATAGTACGATGGCAACTCAAAGTCTTCGCAGAAACGGGATTCATGACAATAAGCCGGAATCAATCAACAAAGTTGAGTTCCATAAAGACATTCGGTTCAAGACTGATATGGAAGAACTCAACCGGGTTCTTGGCGGCGGGGTGGTTCCTGGATCTCTGATCTTAATTGGCGGCGATCCTGGCATTGGTAAATCAACTTTGATGCTGCAGGTATCCGGACAACTCAGTAAATCTGGTAAGATCCTTTATGTTTCGGGTGAAGAGAGTGCGTCACAGATCAAAATGCGCGCTGATCGGCTGGGCGTCAATGGGGAAAATCTTTACGTCTATTCCGAAACTGATATGGATGTGATTAAAGACACCATTAACGAAATGAAGCCGGATGCTGTCGTGATTGACTCGGTACAAACGATGCAGATTCCAGAGTTGCAGTCAGCCACCGGATCAGTCGCTCAGATTCGAGAAGTGACGGCTGATTTAATGAACATCGCCAAAGGTCAGGGCATTACCGTGTTTGTTGTCGGTCACGTCACCAAAGGTGGTGCGATTGCCGGACCCAAAATTTTGGAGCACATGGTCGACACCGTCTTATATTTTGAAGGTGATCTGCACCATTCTTACCGCATTTTGCGAACCGTTAAAAACCGTTTTGGCTCAACCAATGAATTGGGCGTTTTTGAAATGCGTACCGACGGCCTGCGAGAGGTGAAGAATCCTTCCGAAATCTTTTTGGAAGAACGGCTGAAGGATGCCACCGGGTCGGCAATTGTTGTTTCGATGGAAGGAACCCGGCCGATCCTGGTTGAAATTCAGGCCCTGGTCACCGCATCAGTTTTTGGCAATTCCCAACGAACGGCAACCGGACTTGACCGCAATCGGGTGTCCCTCATTATGGCGGTACTGGAAAAACGGGCTGGTTTGATGCTGCAGAATCAAGATGCCTATCTAAAGGCTGCCGGCGGCGTTAAGCTGGATGAGCCGGCAATTGATTTGGCAATGGCTATCAGCATTGCTTCATCCTATAAAAACCGTGGAACCAGTCCAACCGAGTGTTATGTCGGTGAACTTGGTCTAACCGGAGAAGTTCGCCGGGTCACTCGAATTGAGCAGCGCGTCGCCGAGGCCCAAAAGCTAGGATTCAAGCGGGTTTTGGTTCCAGCCAATAATCTTCAGGGGTGGAACCCCCCAACTGGGATTTCAGTTGTTGGTGTTTCAACCCTTGCTCAGGCACTGAAGCTTGCACTTTGTTAAATGAAATTTGAGAGAAGGCGATATTTTTGAAAAGAAAGAGAATTGTTAGAATTGTATTGACATTAGCCGGTGCCGCCATTGGAGCCAGCTATTTTCCAATGATTTGGCTGATTTTCCAAGTCCGTTACGGAACGCTGTTTAACAACGCTGCGACAAACGCAGTTGTGGGTGCCATTATTTTTTATTTTATTTCGTTGTTAGCCGGCAATTATATTCTAAAAGCGGTCGATCGAATGGAACTCAGATTGACAAAGCAAAGCCCATTGTCGCTGTTTTTTGGAACCTTGGGACTGATTATCGGATTGGTAGTTGCCATTCTGATCTCAATTGTATTCTTTAGAACCCATACGTTCTTCTTGAATACGATGATTCCAACCATTTTGATGCTGGTACTGGGCTATTTTGGGTTCCGAATCGGTAACACACAGAGCGATCGATGGCGAAAAATGTTTCAGTCACGACGAAAGTCAGAAAACGCCAAGGCCGGCGATGAAAAGATTATTGATAAACCTGTTGATAAGAATTACCATCACTACAAAATTCTGGATACCAACATCTTGATCGATGGTCGAATTTACGACGTTGTCAAAACCGGTTTTATTGAAGGCACACTGCTGGTTCCCAAGTTTGTCTTGTATGAACTGCAGTACATCGCCGATTCCAGCGACAGTGTCAAACGAGTGCGTGGGCGTCGGGGGTTGGATATTTTGAACAAACTTCAAAACGAAGATCTGATTCCAATCGAAATTTACGAAAAGGATTATGAGGATATTCCAGAAGTTGACAGTAAATTAATTCAACTTGCTAAAGATGTGGATGGCGTGATTATCACCAATGATTTTAATTTAAATAAAGTCATTCAATTCCAAAACGTCCAGGTGTTTAATATTAATGCCCTCGCTAACTCACTGAGACAGAAGATTCTTCCCGGCCAACAATTGAACGTGATGGTTGTGAAAAACGGAACTGAACGCCAGCAAGGGGTTGCCTACTTGGATGATGGCACAATGGTGGTTGTTGAAGACGGCAGATACTTCTTGAATGATCACATTGATGTCGTCGTGACGAGTGCGATTCAGACAGATGCCGGTAAGATGGTCTTTGCCAGACCAGAGCATTCAACTAAAAATATCACGGCCAAGCAGAACCAAAATAAAGGTAATGGCAAGACCGGCTCAAATAACAAGAAGTAGCGGCCTTCCCTTTATTTTTAGCAAGGTTCATTGTACACTTTAAATACTGACAAAATTTTGATTAATTTTAAGAAAGAGGCGTTATACATTGGCAAACAATGCAATTCGAGTTCGTTATGCTCCAAGTCCAACTGGCCACTTGCATATCGGAAATGCACGTACAGCCATTTTTAACTATTTATTTGCCCGTCACAACAAGGGCAAGTTCATCATCCGAATTGAGGATACTGACACCAAACGAAACGTTGCTGACGGCGAGAAGAGCCAACTTGATAATCTCAAGTGGCTTGGGCTCGACTGGGATGAAGGTCCTGATGTTGGCGGCGACTACGGTCCCTATCGTCAATCGGAACGAAAAGATATTTACACCCCATTGATCCAACAGTTGATTGATGAGGGGAAGGCTTATGAATCATACCGGACAGAGGAGCAGCTTACTGCCGACCGTGATGCACAAAAAGCACGCGGAGAAATGCCTCATTATGAATACGAATATGCGGGAATGACGGAAGACCAAAAGGCTCAAGCAATTGCTGATGCAAAGGCAAAGGGTTTGAAACCGGTTATTCGATTCCGCGTTCCAAAGAATCATGAGTATGCCTGGGATGACATTGTTAAGGGGAACGTTTCCTTTAATTCTGATACCATCGGCGGCGACCACGTTGCCAATACGCCAAAGCAATTGATGATTTATGAAGCTTTTGGCTGGCAGGTACCAAGATTCGGCCATATGAGTTTGATCATCAGCGCCGATACTGGTAAGAAATTGAGTAAGCGTGACGAATCCGTTCTTCAGTTCATCGAACAATACCGCAAATTGGGTTATTTGCCTGATGCAATGTTTAATTTCATTTTACTTTTGGGCTGGTCCCCAGTTGGTGAAGATGAAATCTTTAACAAGAAAGAATTCATCAAGATGTATGACGAAACTCGTTTGAGCAAATCACCTGCCAAGTTTGATTCTAAGAAATTGGAATGGATTAACAACCAGTACGTTAAGGAAGCAGATAACAGTACGATCATGGATTTGGCATTACGTCAGTTGATTGCCGGCGGGAACATTCCTGAAAATCCCGACAGCCAAACAATTGAGTGGGCCCGCCAATTGATTATGCTCTACAAGCGTGAAATGAGTTATATGGCACAGATTAACGATATGGCATCTGTCTTCTTCGAAGAGCCGGAACAAATTGATGGCGATGCACTGGCGGAGATTTCTAACGAAACCGCGCCAGTTGTCCTAAAAGAATTTCTCGAGCGAATTCAAAAACTTGATATTTTTGATTCAGTTGAGATCTTTAAGGTGATCAAAGCGATCCAAAAGGATACTAAAATCAAGGGACGTCAATTATGGATGCCAATCCGAATTGCCGTTACCCATGAAATGCACGGTCCAGAATTGCCAGAGTCAGTTGAACTCGTCGGCAAGCAAAAAGCAATTGCGCATATCAAAGAAACGCTCGCTCAAATTGATAAAGCTTAATTGATAAAAAATATTATTGATTCGATTGGTCTCGTTGCATTTACAGCGAGACCTTTTATTATGGGTTATAGTTAAAGTAATAAAACAATGTGAATTATGATATTATTTGAATATAAAAGATAAAGAGAGGAATTCGAAATGTTACAGATATTTAATACCCTCACGCGAAAAAAAGAGAAATTTGAACCCATCACCCCAGGTGTTGTTAAAATGTATGTCTGTGGCCCAACCGTGTATAACTACATCCATATTGGGAACGCCAGAAGCGCGATCGCCTTTGATACTGTGCGCAGATACTTGGAGTATCGGGGGTATCAGGTCAAGTACGTTTCGAATTTTACTGATGTCGATGATAAGATGATCAATGCAGCCCGGGAGAATCATACAACAGTGGGGGCAATTGCTGACAAATATATCAACGCCTTCATGCAGGATACCGCGGCGTTGAACATATCAAGCGATGCGATCCATCCACGGGCCACTGAGAATATTCCTGAGATTATCGATTTTGTTAAAACGTTGGTGGACAAAGGCTATGCCTACGATGTTGACGGCGACGTTTATTTCCGGGCTCGGAAGTTTAAAAGTTACGGCGCCTTGCCGCACATTAACGTTGATCAACTAGAAATTGGCGCCAGCCAGCACGTGAACCCTGAAGAGATGGCTAAAAAAGAGGACCCCATCGATTTTGCCTTGTGGAAGAAGTCCAAAGGCGATGAGATCTCGTGGGATTCTCCATGGGGAAAGGGCCGACCTGGGTGGCACATTGAGTGCTCAGTGATGTCCACTAAGTATTTGGGAAAAACAATTGATATCCACGGTGGCGGTGAAGATTTGATTTTCCCGCATCACGAGAATGAGCGGGCCCAAAGTGAGGCCAACACTGGGCAAACATTTGTTAAGTACTGGATGCACAATGGGTTTGTCACGATCGGTGACGATAACGAGAAAATGAGCAAGTCATTGGGCAATTTCATTACCGTTCACGATCTACTCAAGAACTTGAATGGTCAAGTAATTCGTTTGCTGATGTCAACAACCCATTATCGTCGGCCAATTCAATACAGCGACGCCAGCGTCAAAGAAGCCAGCAGCAACTTGAAAAAGCTGCAGACCGCCTTCAATAACCTCACATACCGACTTCATAATGCGGACGAAGGTGACGATCCCAAAACCGATCAGGAAGTCCGCCAAATTGTTGCTGATTTTACGGATGCGATGGATGATGATTTTAACGTACAAAATGGGATTGCCGCCGTTTATGAGCTGGCCAAATTTGCCAATACCTATAGTGAACGGGAGACCGTTTTTCAACTGAGTCTTCAGTTCATTATCAACACTTTGCGCCAGCTTTCCGGTGTCTTTGGCATCAAACTCGAGCAAAGTGAACTAAAGGATGATGAAATCTGGTCACTGATCCACGAACGGGAGCAGGCTCGCCACGACAAGGACTTTATTCGCAGCGATGAAATCAGAGAGGAACTCAAAGCCCGGGGAATTGTCTTGGAAGATACACCGCAGGGAACTCGGTTTAGAAAGGAATAACGACTTTAATGATTGATAATTTTTCCCAGTTAAACGGGATTGCCCTGGCGTACATGGGGGATGCAGCCTATGAAGTTTTCATTCGCCGCCATCTGATTGCCCAGGGATTGACCAAGCCTAAGCGTCTGCAGCATGTCGCCACCAACTATGTGTCGGCAAAGGCTCAGGCAGCTTTAATTGATTTAATGAAAGCAGAGAAGTTACTTAATGAAACTGAGTGGGATTACTTTAAGCGCGGCCGAAACGCCAACAGTCACACCCATGCTAAAAATACGGATGTGATTACCTACCGCATTTCAACCGGGTTTGAAGCCGTCTTTGGCTACCTGTCATTAAGCGACCAGACTGATCGAATGAAAGAAATTGCTAATTGGTGTATTGAACAAGTAGAAAGTGGGAACCTTAAACATGAAGAATGAGAATCATAGTCAAGATCGTCGGGCTGATGACCGGCAGGACCAGCCTGAAGAGTTTGTGATTGGCAGACACCCCGTCGTTGCCGCTTTGAAAAGCGAAAACCCGGTCAATAAGCTGTTTATCCAATCAGGAATTAAAGATGATGACAATATCATCTCTGAAATTATGAAACTGGCGCATAAAAAACGACTGGTGATCTCAAAGGTTCCTAAGCAGAAGCTGGACAAGCTTTCCAACAACCAAAATCATCAGGGAGTGGTATTATCAATTGCAGCCTTTAAATACGCGACAATTGACGAACTGTTTGCTAATGCCAAGAAGCAGGCGGTTGAACCATTCTTTGTGATTCTTGATAACATTGAAGATCCGCATAATTTGGGCTCAATCATTCGGACGTCGGATGCGGCTGGAGTGTCTGGAATTATCATTCCCAAACACCGGGCCGTTGGGTTAACGGCTACCGTTTCTAAAACATCTGCTGGGGCGATTGAACGGGTGCCGGTTGCGCGAGTAACCAACTTGGCTGCCACCATCAAGGAATTAAAGCAACGCGGAATGTGGGTCTTCGGAACCGATATTTCCGGAACGGATTACCGTCGCTGGGACGCCACTGGTTCAGTTGCGGTCATTATCGGTAACGAGGGCAAGGGAATTTCGCCATTACTAAAAAAGCAGGTTGACGAAATGTTAACCATTCCAATGGTGGGAGATATTCAGAGCCTCAATGCTAGTGTTGCAGCCAGCATTTTGATCTATCAGGGTTTCAATTCTCGAAACCCACTAGCCAAATAAAGTCGGTGAGAAATAATGAAAGAAGACCTGTTAATTGTTGATGCCTACAACATGATTGGAAATTGGCCGCATCTTAACAAGCTCAAGCAGGCCAATCGTTTGGAAGACGCCCGTGACCAACTCCTGGCTGAATTATCGGAATACAAAAAGTACCGTGACATCAACATGATTGTTGTGTTTGACGCGATGTACGTTCCCGGTAATTCTAAAAGCTTTCGTAAGTTTGACATGGAGATTGTTTGGACCAGTAAGGATCAGACAGCTGATAGTTACATTGAGGCTTTGGCCCATCGAAAACAAAATCGATTCACTCAGGTGATTGTTGCGACCAGTGACCAAGCTGAACAATGGACCATTTTTGCAGCCGGTGCCCTGCGGATTCCTGCCAGAGAATTACTCAGGGATGTTCAACGCGCCAAGCAGGAAGTTGACACGGAAGCCCGTAAGATGACTGATCAGGGACAAGTGTTCCGACATACGCCATTTGATGCCAAGCAATTGCTTGAGCTGGAAAAGTTGCGCGATAAAATGATGCGGGATAGTAAATAAAAATATTAGCATCCTGATATTTTAAAATTGGTATAGGTGGACTCGCCAGTAAATGAACGTTGGTTCGTCTTGTCGGAAGTTAAATCCTCCGTTAAAGTTTTTCGTAATCCAAAGTGATTAGTAAAAGGCAGATTGTAAAATTTAAGTTGAACATTTAAGTGGACAGAAAAATCCATCAAGGTCTTTAATGGTGTTACCACACAATCCATTAGAAAGAAGGACCTTGATGAGCACCACTATTTTATCATTCCAGAACCGTGTTGTCATTGAAACGCTT
>NZ_BDGB01000097.1 GCF_002157585.1 Lentilactobacillus parakefiri | reverse complement strand
AAACTTGAGGATGAGCCAGCCTTTGGTAACCTGAAGGCTAATTTGCGTTTCCGTAGATTATCAGTACGTGGATTAAGACAAGTCAATAATGAATTAGGAATTATCTTGATGGCAGCAAATATGAATAAATTGGCCAAAATGATGGCCAATTTAACTCATATTTTTGGTTGGATAGAAAAACTGAGCCGCATCTTCCAGAGAAAGTGGAAAATGCGGCTCAGTTTATTTAGTGACATATAAGCCTTTGTAGCCATTGCTCATCCCGGCAGGATTCCATACGAATCCGTGAATATTAGTGCGCCAGAGTTGGGTTGTGGCTGGTTGATACAGTGGAATGACGCCTTGGTCTTTCATCAAGACTTTTTCGGCGTTTACCAAATCCGCATATCGCTTGGTGCGGTTATTTGCATCAGTGGTTTTGGATGCTTCAATGTAGCGATCATATTGTGAATTAGTCCAGTGACCATTGTTGGTTGGGTTGCTCTTAGTCATTAAGTCCAAGAAGTTGATTGGATCAGCGAAATCGGCACCCCATGAGGAAACGACCAGATCAAAATCACCGCTGGTTGACCGTGACAACTTGCTCTTAGTTGGCACGTTGTGGATGGTGATACTTAACCCAGGCAGCTTGTTGAACTGACTTTGCAGATACTGGGTTGTTTTCTTGGACTGATCAGTATCATCACTTAGTAACGACAGGTGCAATTTTTTCACGCCAGTCTGTTTGAGTCCGGCTGCCCAGAGTTTCTTGGCTTGGCTTTGGTTGTAGGCAACCCCAGATTTTTCATAGGCATCACTGGCAAAGTCGGCACCAGTCTTGGGGTTCTGGAAGAAGTTAGTAGAAACGAACCCTTTTGGTGCCGTGGAACCATCACGTAGAACTTGGGTTGCTAACGCCTGCTTATTGATGATTTGGGATAAGGCTTGGCGAATCTTAACGTTCTTTAGAGCCTTGACCCGTTTTTGATTCATTTCCAGATAAATGGTTGAACCACCAACAAATTTCTTGAATTCAGGCCGGTTCTTATATGAAGGAACCTCTTCTCCAGAAAGCGTTACGACATCCAATTTATTTTGCTGGTAAAGGGAAAGCCCGGTACTTGGAGTTTTGACGACCTGGAACTTGAGTTTATCGAGCTTAACGGATTTTTTATCCCAGTAATTAGGATTCTTCTTCATTGTCCAAGTGTCGCTGGTGCCGTTCCAATCAGCAAGCTCAAACGGTCCGTTATAGGCAGTTGTCGCACTGCTGGTACCATATCGGTTGCCGTACTTTTTAACGGCCGATTCCTGTTGAGGGAAGAAGGTCGGAAATGCCAGCAGTAATTTGAAGTATAAAACCGGGTGGCTGAGGTGAACCACCAAAGTTGACTTGTTGGGTGCCGATACGCCCAATTTATTTGGTGACAGTTTATTTTTTTGGATGGCGCTATAGTTTTTGAGGCCTTCAAACAGATAGGAATAACCGGCAGCAGTTTTTGGATTTACCACCCGTCGCCAGCCGTATACGAAGTCGTTGGCGACTACAGGTTGACCATTGTTCCACTTGTCGTTGGTTCGCAATTTGAAAGTGTACGTTAGCCCGTCATTTGAAACTTTGGTACTGGTAGCCAAGGCATTTTCAACTTTGGATTTGGGCCCGAGACGATAGATTCCTTCACTGATTTGGTAGAGTGGTGTCAAACTACCACTGTCTGAAGCCTTCGCGGTATCTAAAGTGGAAATTTCCGAGTCTGTACTGATGTTGACAGTTTGGTTCTTGGCCATTTGGGTGCCTGATTTTTGGGCACTCTGATTGCCGCATCCGGCGAGCACTAGAATTAACGCAAATGCGCCAGTAAGTGTTAGCAGATATTTATTGAACTTCATGATTTACCCCTCTTTTGTGACATAAAAACTGCCAGCACGTTGGTACTTGCTGGTCAGTTGGTGATTAATTGATTGAGTTACTTGCAATTTGTTAGTATAAGGACATTATACTAACATGGAATTGTTTGGAAAGGCAAGTGAATGGGGAGTTGACTGGGGATGGGATGGTTAGTGGATGATTCTTATCGATTAAAAGCACGTTTGTTAGATTCTTTGGTGCTCTCTCCGGCCTTAGAAACTGCATCTTCCGGTCCTCGTCACAATCTAATCAAATTCCTCATACTCATTCGGATCCTGCCCGTCTACTCGGCCGTCGGGTTTTGTCAGGGCGTTAATTGATTTGATTTCTTCATCAGTGAGTTGGAAATCAAAGAGGTCCTTATTGGTTCTTTGATGGATTAAACTGCTTGAACGAGGAACTGGGATAATCCCTCTTTGGATATGCCATTTTAGGATAATTTGGCCGGTATTTTTATTGTATTTTTTAGCCAACTCTTGAATCAGTGGCTCCTTCAAAGCAGCACTGCCTCTTCCTAATGGACTCCAAGCTTCGGTCACAATTCCACGCTTTTGGTCTTCTTTTAGCATGCGTTCGTTATTCCAGTAAGGATGCACTTCGATCTGGTTGACTGCTGGTGTGACACCGGTTTCGTTAATCAGTCTGTCCAAGTGTTCCGGCTCAAAGTTTGAAACACCAATTGAGCGGATCAATCCACGCTTTTTGGCATCAATCATTGCTTGAAATGCTTCGACATAGTGATCACGCTTTGGAAGCGGCCAATGTTAGTACCTCCATAGTTAATCCTTGCCCGACTACAGAATAGTTACGAAAAAGGAAGGATTATTTTTTTGTTTGCTGATTATTTTCTTTAGTTTGATCCTTTTGATGTGGCTGCGCTGGTTTGTCGACCTTTTTAACCGTGATGTACCAGCCGACCTGCATTGATTTGTTAGGGTTAATGTATTCCACGCTAAAGTCATAAAATTTGGTGTGGGGACTTTTTTCGATAAGCATGTTTTTAACCTGCAGGGCATCTGCCCGACTTTCAAACCGCAAATTACTATTGGTGCTACACCCGCTGTGCTTGCTGGGGTCGCTATAGGCCTGGTTGAAAAAGTCCAGGTGCTCTTTGGAGTCGTTCAAGGTATCACGTCCTTCCTTCCTCCATTGTACCCAACATGCCGCTTAATTTCATTGTCCGTGGTCAATTAAGTGTAAAACGTCAAATTTTTCAAACGATATGGGGATTTTTGACCAGGATTGAATTGTCTTTCACATAGGAAACCTCTAAAATAAACATATATGGCGAGGAGGGGATCGTCTTGACAAAAAATGGTTTATTATTGGTGAATTTGGGCTCACCAGTATCGCCCAGTAATTCGGATGTTAAAGCTTATTTGAAAGAATTTTTGAGCGACCAAAATGTGGTGACGCTGCCAAAGTGGTTTTGGCAGCCTATTTTGCGTGGGATGATTTTACCGATGCGGACTTGGCGGTCGGCGACGTTTTACCAACACATGTGGACGAAAGCCGGTTCACCGCTGACGGCCTACACGGAAATCATGAAACAAAAAGTTCAGCAGGATTTGCCTGATTGGGATGTTCAATACGCAATGAATTATGGGCAACCCAAAATTGTCGATGTCCTGCATGAGATGAAGGATCGTGGCGATGATGACATTGTGGTGCTGCCACTGTTTCCCAATTACACTCAGAGTACCCATGACACAATTATTGAGAAGGTTCAATCATCTGGCGTTCAAACTCATATCATCAAGAACTTTTATGATGAATCAATGTACCAACAAATCTTGGCCCAACAGGTTGATGAGGCATACCCCAAGAAAAATTACGATGCTGTGATTTTTAGCTACCACGGTATTCCAATGTCGATGGTCAAAAAGGGTGACCCATACGAAGGTGAGTGTCTGGCAACTACTCAAGGAGTGATGAAGTACCTTAAGCGGGTACCAAAAGACAAGGTCAAAACCGTTTTCCAATCAAAGTTTGGACCGATGCCCTGGTTAAAGCCCTATTTGAGAAACTATTTAATGGAATTAGCCGCCATGGGTAAACGCAATGTGTTGCTGGTGACACCGTCGTTCGTTGAGGATTGCCTGGAAACCATTGAAGAAAATAATGTTCAAAACTATCAGACCTTCAAGGCAAGCGGCGGCACCGTCTTTGACTCAGTGAAACCGATGAACGGCAGTGATGATTTCTGCCAATTTCTAGCTGATCTGAGTGTCAAACAACTTCGGGGAGGCGGGGCCGATGAGCCAAGAGCCAACGCATAAAAGTCTGGATGAAATTAATCAGAGCGTTGAGGTGCCCAGTGTTTATGAAACCTCATTTGTCCAAAAGTTTCTAGCCTATAGTGGGCCCGGCGCCTTGGTGGCAGTAGGGTACATGGACCCCGGAAATTGGCTGACATCACTTTCCGGCGGCAGTCAATTCCGATATGCGCTGCTTTCGGTGCTGTTGATGTCAATTCTTGTGGCGACGTTCATGCAGACCTTGTCGATCAAATTAGGCGTTGTTGCCCGCTTAGATCTCGCCCAGGCGATTGCCCAAAAAGTTCCCAAGGCCGGTCGCTATACCTTGTGGATCATTAATGAATTGGCCATGATGGCAACCGATATGACGGGGGTTGTCGGCACTGCAATTGCATTAAAATTATTGTTTGGTTTACCATTATTATATGGGATTTTATTCACGATATTCGATGTTTTATTAGTGCTATTATTTTTAAGATTTGGAATTCGAAGAATCGAATTTATCGTGTTGACGGCCATTTTAATTGTCGGGGTTATCTTTGGTATCGAAGTATCGCGGGCGACTCCCGACCTTGCACAAATTGCTGGGGGTCTGCTACCAACACCGAAGATTTTGACCAATCATGAAATGTTGATTATGAGTTTAGGAATTGTTGGGGCGACCATCATGCCGCACAATATTTATCTGCATTCCTCATTAGCTCAGAGTCGGCGGTATGATTACCATAACCCGGCCCAGGTTAATGAAGCACTCAGATTTGCCAAATGGGATTCCAACGTTCATTTAGTTGCTGCCTTTCTGATTAATGCTATATTACTGGTGCTTGGAGGAACGTTATTTTTCCATACTAACGGGCAGTTGTCAGCGTTTCAGGATGTTTATAACGGATTAAAAAGCGCCGCAATCGTTGGCAATCTGGCAAGTCCATTAATGAGTACTTTGTTTGCGTTTGCATTATTGATCACTGGCATGATTTCTTCGATCACCAGTACCCTATCGGGGCAGATCGTGATGGAAGGTTACCTCCACATTCGGTTGCCGCTGTGGGAACGTCGACTACTGACCCGGTTTGTGACCCTGATTCCGATTTTAGCAATCGGGTTTCTGGTTGGCTTTAACGATCATGACTTTGAACAAATCATTGTCTATGCTCAGATTGCGTTATCGATTGCATTACCGTTCACGTTGTTCCCAATGGTGGC
Source organism: Lentilactobacillus parakefiri (assembly GCF_002157585.1). GTDB lineage: Bacteria > Bacillota > Bacilli > Lactobacillales > Lactobacillaceae > Lentilactobacillus > Lentilactobacillus parakefiri. The sequence goes on along the minus strand of NZ_BDGB01000097.1, from coordinate 33,761 downwards.
CTTGACCAGTAACCATGATTTGATGGGTGTTCATACAAACCAACGCTATGTGACGATGATTGGCTACCTTTTAACAGCAATTATTACCGTTTTGAATTTGCAGTTCGTGATTGCTGCATTTTGAGTGATTGAATGAATAATATTGAGAGAGACAAGGGGGATTTGGATTGAAAATACTTGGCATTTTAGGTTCTCATAGAAATGACGGCGCAACCGATATGATGTTGGAAACTGTCTTATCTGCTGTTAAAGCACCCAATACGACTGACATGATCTATTTAGAAGACTATCCATTCAAGCCGGATCAGGGTGACCGTAAGGATCCGGTCTTGGACAAGCTTGAAGCCAAGCTGCTTGAAAGCGATGTTTGGGTGATTGCAGCTCCAACTTATTGGGGTGGCCTCGCAGGCAAAATGAAGGACTTCTTTGACTGTATGCGTCAACGATTGGTGCGCTTTGACCATGACGGGGGAACCCATCCTGATCGATTTAAGAATAAGCATTATTTGAGTATTACCGACTGTTATACCGGCACATTCGAAAACTGGGTAACCGGGGTCACTGACCAAAGTTTCCGAACGATCGATAAAGTAATGTCGGCAGCCGGTGTGATTAAAATTCACGAACTGGTGCTGACGAACACCTGGGGTATGAAAGCATTACCGGAGAATAAAAAACAGGCTTGCCTGAAATGGGGCGCCCGCCTGAATACTGAACAAAAGAGAGATGATAGCACATTGAAACGATATATTGAGTTATTTTTTATGGTCGCTGTGATGGCCCTGTTGACGATGGGAATTCAAGTCGGTTTGCGGTTGGTTTCCACTGCTGATTTTTGGTGGCGTTATGCTTCATTTGTCCTGATTTTTTATGTATTATTGGGATGTATTCTTCATTTCTTTACGGTTGTGAAACATCGCAGGCGGTAAATGACACGGGTTCTAAAAAGGCATTGCCCCGAATGTTGGGGCAACGCTATTTTTTTACTCTAGTTTACTTTTCACTTTATTCAGTTCTTCAGCCAAAGCCGGTCTGGCCGGATATTGTTCGATTAAGCCGTCGATCCATTTGATGGCTGTCCTGGCGCTGCCGAATGATGTGTAGTTCTTAATTCGGCGGCCCATTCGGCGATAGGCTTGTCGGCCGGGATGCTTCTCATCAAGGATAACGTTTTGATAGTACAGCTTACTGATGACATCTGGATAATTGCCATACAAATCTTTACTGTAAGTTTCGGTGAGTTCCGGATGTTGCATGACCAGCTGCATGAGCTTTTCAAATTCATGCTCCTTGTCCAAGATAAACGCGTAGTTTTCGGGTGTTAATGTGTGTGCCAATTGATTCAAGAGAGCCGGATATTGGTCTTCCCAAGTCTGATCTTGTTGCCGTAGTTTCTTGAGCGGTTCGTAAGCATCTGGTGAGTTTGCGAACAGGCGATTTTCGAGAACCGCTTCCTGCTTTTGTTGCTGATCGGTAGCGTCATAAATTTTAATGAGATATCGTTCCCAAATTCGTCGCCAGCCCTGGTCTTGTTTGGAAGCTTCGAGGCACAGCTCCTCAGCACGAACGTAGTTTTTGTTCTGAATGGCATTTTGAATCTCGACCTCACGAATCTCTGGAATGTCCTTATTGGCTTCCATAAATTCAGTTGCCGCGGACTGCTGTCCCAGCTGGATCAGCACCCGGGAATGAAGAATTTTATCGTAAATTTCTGCTTGAGTTGTTTCATAGCCATCACCCGCCGATTTGATAACGTTTCGGGAGGCCGTCTGAATGATTTTCGTGGATTTCTGTGTAATTAGGGGCAAGACATTGTACAACATCTGATACCGTTGCTCTGGCCAGTCGGAAAATATCTTTCGTTTAAAAACGCGCACCACATCTTTGATTACAATTTCTTTTTGGGAATCTAAAATCTCATCAGCAATATTAGTACTCAAGTTCTTCATTGAACTAAAAACTCGGTCGAACGTGTCTGTTAGAGCACCGGAACTGCTGTCGGCATCACTGAGCATTTTTGCTGCAGTTTCGACAACCAATAGCAAGCCATTCATCGCATGGTGATAATGCCCCTGTCTAAACCGCAGCATGTACTTATTAATGACGTCATCCAAGACATTGCAAATGACGATGCAGCCTTGGTAGTCAATAAAGCCGTAAGATTTATTTTTCCGAACCGTATTTTGAATCAATTTCTTGGTTTGAGCCAATTCGGTATCCGTGTCGAGATCGCCAAATTGAGCAGTTACGTCCCTAAAAAACGTTGGATCAAACTGTGCCTGATTAATTATGAATTGCCTAAGCCACTCGGGAGAAGCCTCATTAACTGCTTTAATTAAGGATTGTTTCTCACCGGAATTCATAATTACTTCACACTCCTCTGACAATATTGGCATAATTCAAATCGATATTACCACAGATTATGAATAGTTACTACCGCTTTCAAGTACTAACCGATAAATCCCCAGCACGCAGTTTTGGTTGATCGTTAGTTTCCATGTTGCAATAGCTTCCATCAGAGCAATATAATTAGAACTGTATTAGAATAGTCTCATTTTTATATCATATTTATGAGGAGATATTGCCATGAAAAATGTTAAGAAGTGGTTAGTGATCGGGACGGTCAGTCTATCGACGTTGGCATTCGCAGCCTGTTCGAATAACAAGTCCTCTGAATCACAATCCAAGCCGATTTCGATGCCGACAACTTATAGTGCAGCTGGGGAAGCTACCAAAGCCGGTAATGACAGTACGTTGAACGCCGCCGAAGTTGTTGCTGCGCCGTTTACGGGGATTACGCTGGCTGTGTTGCAAAATAACGTTGAAGATTCTGACGTCTATTCTCCAGGTGGTGGTGATCAGCTGTTTAAAAGCAATAAGGACTTTAAGATTGTGAAGGGGGGCTTGGCCAACCTCAAGCTTGACCGATCAAAGAATACGGCAACGATTACGATTCGGAAAAATGCCAAGTGGTCTAATGGCAGCCCGGTGATTGCCAAAGACGTGGAGTATGCCTATGAAATCATTGGTAACAAGAATACGGGGGCAGAACAATATTCTTCCGATATGGCCACGATCAAAGGAATGGCCGCTTATCACAGCGGAAAAGCAAACCGGATTTCTGGTATTACCTATCCGAACGGGCAAACTGGCAAACAGGTCAAAATCCAATATACCCGTTTATCACCGGCGATGCAGTATGTTGGCAATTCATTCCTGTGGGGGACAGTAGTGCCGTACAACCACATCAAGAATGTTAAAATTTCTAAGCTGTCTTCTTCGCCAGCAGTTCGTAAGCATCCAATTTTCGTGGGTCCTTACAAACTTCAGAACCAAGTTCAGGGTGAATCGACTGCTTGGGTCCCAAACAAATATTACTGGGGACCACAACCAAAAATTAAGCATGTCAATATTCAGGTGGTTTCCTCAAGCAACGCGGCTGCAGCCTTTAAAGCCAAGAAATTTGACTTTGCTTTAGGCGGTTTGCCTGCCAGTCAATATAAGTCGGTTAAGAATATCAAGGGCTACACACTAGCTGGGGCGCCCGGTTTGAGCTATGGGTACTTTGGGTTTAACGTGGGTCACTTTGACACCAAAACCAACAAGAATGTCATGGACAAGCACAGCAAAATGGGCAACAAGAACCTGAGAAAGGCGATGTTGTACGCCGTTGACTTGGATAAGGTAAACAAGAAATTATTGAGTGGGGTTCAATGGCGTCCCAACACGTTGATTCCGCCGATTTTCAAGAAATATCATGATGGTAAGGCGGCGGGATTCCCTTACGACATGGCCAAATCCAAGAAATTGCTCAAGGATGCCGGCTACAAAAAGAAGGGCAAGTGGTACGTTCAGCCAAACGGCAAAAAGTTGACCATTCATTTTGGCGCCATGCAGGGATCGGCTGCCAGTAACGAAATTTCCCGTTACGAAGTTCAGCAATGGCGGAAATTGGGTTTGAACGTTCAAATGACGAATGGTCGACCACTTGAAATTAACAGTTTCTATTCAATTTTCGGTAAGCCAAAGCAAAGCCAAATCGACGTCTTCGTTGGCGGTTGGCAATTGACTGATGAACCAACGCCAACCCAGTTCTACGGTGAAGATGCAACGTATAACATGGGGCATTTCATGACCAAGAAGAATACCAAGTTGCTCAACAGCTTGAATAGTTCTAAAGCCTGGAATCAGAAATATCGGATTAAGCAATTTAAAAAGTGGCAGGTGTACATGAATAAAGAGGCAGCCTATGTCCCTCAAAGCACCTTACTGAGCTTCACGCCGGGTAACCACCGACTTAAGCACTTCAAGCAGGCGGCTTACAATAATTATCTCTTCCCAACTTTCTGGGATCATTTGGAATTAACTTCGAAGACACCAAAATAAGTAGACACTAAAAGTGAGACGGGGACAATAGGCGTTTAGATCCCAGAGTTTAACGAGAAAGTGCAATCATTCCTGGTTTTGGAATGGTTGCACTTTCTCGTTAAACGGCAGGAATCTGCCGTTTGTCACAGATTTTGGCAAAATAGAAGTGGTGATCAAAGTTGCCATTACAAACGCAAAAGAGTTATGTCCCATCCTCACTTTTGTAATGTGCGCAAACTAATAACTGGATCTAAAAAACGGCTTCACTAATAGAAAACGAAAACCAATAACGCAAACTAAATGTAAAAATATGTGGTGCAACAAATGCTTGCTGGTAAAGACACTCAATCTTTGTATATTAGATGTAAGATCAAAATACTTTCCAAACGAGGTGTCACATGCGAACACAAAATAAGCTTAACCGGGTCAACAATCCCAGAAAGTGGATTTGGATGCTAATTGAATTCATTGTTATCGAAAAAGTCTTAGAAAACGGGATATTAGTTCCGGTAATCTTAAAACTGCCTTATGGTAATCTCACCAGCAACATCTTGTACAAAGGAATCGAAGTCTTTCTAGTCCTGGCGTTAAATGCCTGGCTAATCAAACAAAAGTTGTACTTTTCCACTAATGTTAGTTTAAAGACGACGCTCTTTTTCCTTTTTGGGGTTGGCTATATTAGCTTGTTTATCTCATCAGGACCAATGAAACTTTTGCTCCCAATTATATTGTGGACGTTGTTGACGGCGATTTCTGAAGAACTGCTCTTTAGAGGAGTGATTTTGGGGGATTTATTCAAACGCCTCACTCATCGTCATCTGACGAAGCGCAGCGTTGCGATTGCAATTGGCTTATCAAGTCTGCTGTTCAGCTTGCAGCATTTAAGCAATTTAGTAAATCAATCTTTACTAGATACCGTTTGTCAGATGATTGAAACGTTTGGAATGGGCATTTTATTGGCGGCTGTTTATGTTAGAACTGGATCATTAATCACAACAATTTTTACTCATTTTTTACTCGATTTCCCGATTTTATATTTAAGCCAATTTAGCACCAACGTTTCTTCTGCTGCGACTGTTACGGGCAACATTTCCGTTATTGCGTCTGTTGTTGTCGCAATGGCATACTCATGCATTGGATTAATTGTTATTCGATCAAAGCTAATAGACAATCAATTGCCATTGCTGACAGGTGTATCGGAAGATTAACGGATAGAACCTAAAAGCGCCGCCAATACTGCATACTCCCGAAAGTTTGGAGTTATTATTACAGTTCGACGGACGCTTTTAGGTTCTATTTAGACTGCTTTGTTTTGGTGCCCCAAAGGTAAGTCACAACTTTGGTGAAATACCATCCGGCCATGAACATTGCAAAAAGTATTAAATAATGAATGGTTCGATTATCTCTTAATAAGGGTATATTTGGAAGTAATATATGGTTGAAGAATAGGTAAACGGAAGTGCTCGTTAAGAACAATAACCAAAAACTGGTAACTTCCACCCTATTAATTTTTTGGATTGTTTTCAAGAAATCACCCCACAACTATTTAGCCCCAATTATAAGATTTAACAACTGTCGTTACACCACCATAAGTATTGCGCAAGTCCATTGTTGTAACGGTTAGACTATCACTGGACATGAAGCTGACAATGGTTGCGGCAACGTTTGAGGCAATTGCTACAGCCATGTGAGGATGCTTTTTCATTAAGTAAGTAATTCCAGCTTGGACACCTATGTTGATTACCTCGCTTACTTGAGACTTGCTGATTTTAAAAGTATGAGTGTCAATAACAACTCCAGAAGATAATGCAGCGTTTGCTTGATCTTCTGATATTGTTTGGCCATTTTGGACTTGCCCAACCTCCATAACCGTTGTTGGCTGATTTGATTCATCTGGAGTAGATTGGGGTGAATTGCTATTACTTTGTTCATTAGATGAGGTATTACCATCATTATTTTGAGAAGAATTACCGCTTTCTCCTGTAGGTGTGCCAGAGCCATTGTTATTTGCAACTGAGGGATTTTGACTTGTGTCGGCAAGTACAGATAAAGTTGGAGAAAGAGTGGATGTTGCCACTAATGTTAAAGCAGCCAATGCGGATATACTAACTTTGGTAAATCAATGTCTATTCATGAATAAGGGCCTCCAAATTAATTTTGAGCGATTGCTCACAATTAAATATAATGCAGCACTTATCATTAGACTAGAAAGCAGAGGTTGCGCAACGGATTCTTTACATGTTTTAATGTGAATAAGAACGTTGATTGTGCTTGCTAATACAAACGACGCTTAAAGGAGAATGTTATGGACTTTGGTAATCATCTAAAACAATTACGCAAAAAGCTAAACTTATCCCAAAAGAATGTTGCTGATGAGCTTCATTTAACTCGACAAGCGATATCTCAATGGGAAAACAATAAAACCTATCCTGATGTTGAAAAGTTATACCAGTTAAGTCAATTGTATCAATGTGATTTAGAGGAACTGCTTTCTGAAAGCAAAGGTGACTCGAGAACTTCTGCAAAACTTAGTAGCCAATTAAATATGAATCTGTTTGTTGTTTTGGGAATGATTCTTCAAGGCTTTATTGCCCCTGTGGGAATGTTGACGATCCCATTATTTGTATGGCAATTTAAGCAGAAAAATAAACTTAACAAAGCCATCATCATTCTTTGCAGCATCGTATTTCTATACAATGCTGTTGTAACTCTTTCTTTAATATTAGACGCGACTAATTGGGGAACCACTTCAATTAGTAACTAGTTAATTATAAGATTATTGTTTTCAACCTTAACAACAACAGAAACATTATTTCGGGTGATTCCTACCCTATGAACCCCACTCCAGATTGCTTCGGAATGATGAATGATTCTTAGTTTAGAGGACGCCATGCTACCAAAGTAACTGTTTGAGCTAAATTTGGAAATGCCTATGATACGATCCTGGTAAATATGCAGGCGGAACGTAACAATCCAACCAAAGCCCTCTTTTTTAACTTGATACACATGATGAGCGGGTTCTATCTTTATTTTGTGAGAAGATATTGTCATTGTATTTAACGTATTATTGTCAGTGGCAGTTGAGATTGTTGTCTGTGTCCTTTGAATGTTTTGGATTGAAGCGGCTGGTGTTAGTTTTGGAAATAAGCAAAAGGATGCCAATAGAACAAGAGTTGTAGAAATTATTAATTTTTTCAAAGTGATCACACGCCTTTCGTATATTAATACTACACGACAAATGTGAATTTTTTTTGACCGCTTTCAGGATATGCAAAAGGCCCTGATTATTTTTCAGAGTCTTTTTGAAATAATTAAAATTCCCGATCTCGATAGTCATCCCAATCCGGCAGCTTCGAATGATTTTCCTTGGCACTTCGAATATCGTGATAAAACCTGACTTTACGCTTGATGTGACGCTCGTTCTTCTTTAAAAGCGCCAACTGCTCAAGGACCCGCTTATAGTGGTTATCCAAAATCGCACAGGTTTTGTCCAAGTCGGCATCGTCGTCTTGGGCGTCAAAGAGTTCTTGCAATTCTTTGAGTGTCATCCCGGTATCCTTGAAGCAGCAGATAGCGCCCAAACGGTTGAGATGCGCTTGCGTATATGCCCGTCGCCCTTTGATCCGAGGAATATCATAAAGCAGCCCCAAGTCTTCGTAGTAGCGCAGGGTGGTCGTCGGCAAGTGATACATTTTAGAGACTTCAGTGATGGAATACGTTTTCACCGTTGCAGTTTTCAAGTAATTGACCTCCCAAGTTGAAATGATTTTACTTCAAGTATACTCGAAGTAAAATCATTTAAGCTAAACAATATGGGAGATGGCAAAATGTATCAAGCATCCAAAGATCGTTACGATAAAATGGTTTATAACCGGGTTGGTAAAAGCGGCCTGAAAGTGCCTGCTTTAAGTCTTGGCCTTTGGCATAACTTCGGTAGTGTTGATTCCTTCGAGAACCAGAAGGCAATTATCCATCAAGCCTTTGACCTGGGGATTACCTATTTTGATTTGGCGAATAATTATGGACCGGAGCCCGGTAGTGCCGAGGAAAACTTTGGCCGGATTATGGCAGAGGACATGAAGCCTTACAGAGATGAAATGATCATTGCCAGCAAGGCCGGCTACTATATGTGGCCGGGTCCTTACGGTGAATGGGGCTCACGCAAGAACATCATCGCCAGTGCCAACCAGAGTTTGAAACGGATGGGACTGGATTATGTCGATATCTTCTATTCTCACCGGTTTGATCCAGATACGCCACTTGAGGAAACCGCCCTTGCCTTGGACGAGTTGGTTCATGAAGGCAAAGCCCTTTACATCGGAATTTCCAACTATGATGGCAAACAAACTGAAGAAATCACCAAGATCTTCAATGATTTGAACACACCGTTTGTCATTCATCAGCCCCGCTACAACATGTTCGATCGACACATTGAAAACGACCTTTTCCCAGTATTGAAGAAGGAACATAAGGCCGCGGTCAGCTTTAGCTCACTGGCCCAAGGGTTACTCACGGACAAATATCTGAATGGAATTCCAGCCGATTCACGGGCTCATAAATCCACCAGCCCATTTTTGCATGAAGAGCAGGTTGAAGAGACGATTAAGACTGTGAAGAAATTGAATCAAGTTGCAGCTGATCGTGGCCAAAGCTTGGCTGAGATGGCACTCACGTGGAATCTACGCGAACCAGAAATTGCCAGCGTCTTGATTGGGGCCAGTCGACCGGCACAATTACTTGATAATGTGAAGGCACTGGATCATCTGGACTTCTCGCCTGAAGAACTTAAGAAAATTGATGATATTTTGGCGACTCAAGGACCAATTAAATAGAGTAGGGACTTAAAGCGGTTAGTTTCCACGTTTCCGCAAGGTAATATTCGAAATAATGAAAGAGGGGTGAGACGATAAATGCTTTGTCTCCCCCCCTTGTGGTACATAGATTAACTTCCCATCGATGGTTGGCTTGAAGTATAAACAGCCCGATATTTCAGAACAACATTGGCCTTCTTTTGCGTTCCAACGGTTGACCATTTGCCTTTGGTCTTCTGGTAGACGAATTTTGGCGAAGTCCCGTTTAATTGAACAAAGAACTTACCATCACCGGACTTCCGAACTCGGTAAACTTTGGTTTTATTGTTTGGCGAAAGCGTTGTTTGTGGATCGGTCTTGTTGTAGGCCACGATACTTTGTCGAATCATATCTTTATATTGGTTGGTCTGGTGGCTTTTCATGATAATGCCAACGATGCCGGCAATCACAATCAGTACCATTAGGCTGAGCATGACCCACATAATGTTGGCCCGTTTGGCGTTTTGCGCCTTTTCTTTCTCATTCATTTTATATCACCCCATCTAATTATCCATTCGAATCAAAAAAACTTACATGTTAAATGTATCACACAAATGCTGGTTTACGAAAAAATGCGCCAGTTTTTATTAAACGTTGATTCTAGGCTAATCCACATTCATCCCAATTTTAGCTTTCATTGTCAAAATGCGTTTGACAGAGGCATCGATGTGTTTAACCGATACTTGTTTTTTGGCAACGGCTCGGCGCAATTCTGGGATTCCACGCTTGAAGTCACTTGTCAGCAGGACGTCATTGCCGGCCTTGAAGGCTGCCACATCACGGTAGACGTGGTGGGAGACGGCATAGTTGCCGACTGCCTGCATTTGAAGACTATCCGATACGATTACCCCTTTAAATTTGAGGCCAGTTCGAAGGAGACTAATATCTTTTTTAGAGAGTGATGCTGGTTTGTGGGGATCAATCTTTTTTAAGATAATATGGGTGACCATCACCGAATCGACGCCACTTTTGATGCCAGCTTTGAAGAGCAAGAAGTCCTTGGATTTGAACGATTTAAGCGATCGACTGACCCCAGCAGATCCAGTATGGGTATCGGCTGCAGAGCCATATCCTGGAAAATGTTTTAGGGTTGCGGCAACGTGTTGATTTTGAATAGCGGGAACACTTTTGGCAATATAGGTTGATGTCTTCCGGTACCCTTTACCAATTGTTCGATCGTAAATGAAACTGCTGTGGTGCTTCGAAACATCGGCTACCGGGGCAAAGTCCCAGTTGATTCCCAGGGAATGGAGTTGCTTGGCCTGATAACGATACATTGAAAGAACCTTTTTCATACCACCTCGATGAAGGGCCTGTTGTGGTGAAAGATAGTAGCTGTGTCCCGAAATACGTTTGTTTGAGCTCAGCCGAGAGACTGTGCCGCCTTCTTGATCGGTTGAAATAGTTAAAGGAATTTTGGCACTGTGCTGGTAGTTTTTGAGACGGCGGGTAAATGATGACTTAGTACCAACGTAATTATTGCCCATCAAAATAATGCCGCCTAGATGGTATTTCTTAATATTTGCTTTGGTGGTAGTTCTATTATTTGAAACTGCGCTTACAAATAGTTGACCAATTTTTTCGTTCAGTGTCATATGCTTAATTCGGCGATCTATCTTTTGGCTGGTTGTCAACTGATGGTGGGTTCCCGAAGCCGTTGATCTTGTGTTTGAACCTGGAAGTAAAAGCCCTACGCTGCAGGCAATAGCTGCGGCAGTAACCATTCGTTTGATGTGCATATTCAAAATAGCTAATCTCCTTAAATATTCATTATTATGTCAGCATAACTATTATATGATAAAAGTAGCTAAATGAATCATGAAACTCACAATTTGGTGATAGGCTGGGGGAATTCCAGTTCCAGACGCAAGTCCAAGGTGTACAATAATCACATTATTTGAATTGGAAGGAATGACTTGATGAACATTCTGCTACTCGTTGTTGTCGGCTTCATCATTGGCACTGTTGTGATTACTTTTGGTGGTGGGGGTGCCGCCTTTTACTTGGGGATTCTCACGACTGTCTTTGGATTGGGGCCGGCAAGTGCTGCCGCGACTTCATTGGTGACTTCGTTTCCGTCACTATTAATCGGTTCGTATTCCTATTTTCGATTACACAAAATTAAGTTACGGATTGCATGGCAAATGATTATTTTTGCTGTTCCGGCGGTTGTCGTGGGATCCTTGATCTCACCGTATATCCCAGTAAAGATTTACTCATATATTATTGGTGGTATTTTGGCAGTTTTGGGGGTTCAGACATTGTTTAGCAGACAGACAAGTCATAACAATGCTAACAGGTGGTTGGCCCCGGTCTATGGGGTTATCAGTGGGCTCATGGTTGGTATTGGCGGGCTTAGCGGCGGCGGACCGGTAGTTGCCGGATTGCTGGTAATGGGATCGGACATGGTCACTGCTGCCGCGACTTCCTCTCTTGTGCTGGTGGTGATGACCGCAACTGGATTGATCTTTCATCTTTCGGCTGGAAACGTCGATTGGTCGGTCGGCCTGGGCCTGATGGCGGGAGCAATTCTGGGATCATTCCTGGCCCCGGTTCTGTTAGGCAAGCTTGATCCTCAGAAGTTTACTAAGTATGTAAAACCAATCATGGGGGTTCTGCTAGTTGTCATGGGGATCTTCACCGCATTGAAATAAGTGTTGCCTTCTTGAGCAAAATGGTTGACAGAATAATAACGCAGTAAGGTGATAACTACAAAAACGTCTTGTCAGTTGGTGGATAGCTGAGCAAGACGTTTATTTGTTGGATGCTTATTTTGAATTAAGAAAGATGGGGATTTGATTAGGCATTTTTTAAATTATTTTTATTGATTTTCCAAAATCTGATTCATCGCACTATCGGCACTACTCTTATACATAGTGCCAAACTTGTTGGTGTGGACCATCAGGTAATACAGTCGATAGAAGTTCAGCCGTTCATTGGCGCCCGGATCCAACGGGTAAACCGCGTTGTAGGCGGCGTAGAAGTCGGCATCAAAACCGCCGAAGACAGTGGTGATCCCCAAATCGAACTCGCGGTCACCATAGAAGGCGGCCGGATCAATCAGTGCCGGCCTACCGTCTGCCAAGAACATGTAATTGCCGCCCCATAAATCGCCGTGAAGCAGGGATGGTTTGCTTTCGTGTTTTGACAACTGATCGAGAATCACTTCGCGAACCTGTTTGTACTTTTCATCGTCACTTGGATTCCATAGATGCTTTTTCATCAGAGCATCTCTAAGTCGGTCCAAGCGGTGGTTGACGAATAGTTCGCTCCAAGTATCGGTCCAGCTGTTATCGAAGCTTTCGTCATTGCTGACATAGGGCAAATCAAAACCAAATTTACCGTTCTTGCTATAGTGCTGGTGTAATTTGGCAACCAGTTCGCCCAAGTCGCTTTGACTGCCGGAACCCGACTCCAAATAGTTTAGCAACAGATAAGCATCGCCGTTAATTTGGCCGTTGCCTAAAACTCGAGGAGCCAAGATATTGGCGGCCTCAAAAGCTTTTAGGCCAGCAATTTCACCAGCATAGAAGTCAGCCGTGGTGTGGGGCTGAACCAGTAGAAAATCCGTATCCTCTTTTGTTTCTAATCGAAATGCTTGATTAACATCACCGCCGCCAACCGGGACCGCCTTAGTAATCCCTTTGATTGGCAGCTGTTTTAGCCATTGATCATCCATTGAATCATCACCTCTGGGTTCATTGTAACTGAAAATTGAAATTTGTGTATGCGGGAATTGCTCTGATAAAAAAATCGGGGTACCATTAAATCAATATCATATGAAGGTTGCCAAAAATGAGGAAAGGAGCCGTTAATATGAATTACTTACAAATTGCCAAGCCATTAACGCTGCCAAATGGTCGGCGAATTGAGAACCGCTTCTTGAAGTCGGCCATGAGCGAAACGATGGCAAATGACCGTCAACCGGATGAACGGTATGCAACGTTGTATCGCGCATGGGCAGACGGTGGTCCCGGAATTGTGGTGACCGGCAACGTCATGGTGGATTCACGTGCGTTAGCGGAACCCGGGAATGTGGTGGTTGAAGACCAAAGCAATCTGCCAATGCTGAGAAAGTGGGCCCAGGCTGGCACCATCAACCAGAATGACCTATGGCTGCAGCTCAATCACCCCGGCAGGCAGTCGCCCAACTATTTGTCAGCACAACCTGCTGGACCCAGCGCAGTTCCAATTGACGGTCCCAATGCTGGATACTTCAATCCCCCACGGGCACTGACTAACGCGGAGGTCCATGACATTATTGGCAAATACGTTCGGTCGGCTGAAATTGCCCAAACTGCCGGATTTACCGGGGTGCAGATTCATGGGGCTTTTGGTTATTTAGTGACCCAATTTCTTTCGAGAACGGCCAACCGGCGCACTGATGAATTTGGCGGCTCTCTCGAAAACCGAATGCGGTTTCTGATTGATATTTACCGTGGAATCAGAGAATCTTGTGGAGCGCAGTTTGCGATCAGTCTGAAGTTAAGCGTTCTTGACCTTGATGTGGAAGGCTTTACCGAACATGATTTGATTGCAGTTGTGGAAGAGATGGCAGCCCTTGGGATTGACTTGATTGAGATCGCTGGTGATAATTATGAAGATTCAGCGGTTGGCTTTTCTGGGGTTGCCCACATGCTTCACCGACTAGTCGATGTCCCGATCGCTTTAAGTGGCGGTTTCCGAAATATTTCGACGATGGAAGAAGCAATTGGCCGCCAGGATGCTGATATGATCGGAATCTGCACCCCAATGGCTGTGATGCCGGATTTGCCAAACCGAATTTTCGCTGGCGATTATCAACCAGTCCGACTGCCATTGACGATGGGGAGCCGGAAACTTGATGAAATTTATCGACCTGCCGTTGTGACAGCATACTGCGAGCAACAGGCACGACGGATCGCTGCCGGTAAACAGCCACAACGATATTCGAATGGCTGGCGAGCACTGGCAGCAAGTGTTGCCATGCATGGGCCCAATGGATTGCGGCCCCGCAGAGCTCAATAATAAATAACAAGAGATGGGAAGAAACTCATGGCACAAAGATTTGTACCAAATGATTTAAGTGACTTAAAAGAGATGTACGATGTGGTAGTGATTGGTTCGGGGAGTGCCGGCTTAACCAGTGCGATTCAAGCAGCAGAATTAGGCTTGAAACCTGTTATTCTTGAAAAGATGTCAACCGCTGGCGGTGATACCAAACGGGCTTCGTCTGGCATGAATGCCGCTGAAACCTTCGTGCAAACGGAGCATGGCATTCAAGACAGTGTTGGTCGCTTTTACTACGAAACGCTTCGTGGAGGTCATGGTCAAAACGATCCAGCATTATTGAAGTATTTTACCGAGCATAGTTCACGGGCGATTGAGTGGCTGTATAAAGAGGGCGTTCAATTAGATGATCTGACCATCACTGGTGGAATGAGTGTTCCACGAACTCACCGGCCCAGTTCTACTGAACCAATCGGCGCCTACCTAATCAGTGGTTTATTGAAGCAGGTTCAAGCAAAGCAGATCCCGTTGTTTTGTGATATCAAAGTGACGGCGATTAATCGGCAGGATCAGGTGACGGGGGTTCAGGTGGAAACCGCAAACGGAAACCAGCCGATTGCTGCTAAAGCCGTTATCATTGCGACTGGTGGTTTTGGAGCCAGTAAAGCACTGCTTGCTCAGTACCGACCAGATTTATCGGAATACAAGACAACTAATCAACCCGGTAACACCGGTGACGGTATTTTATTGGCACAACAGATAGGCGCCCAGGTTGTCGACATGGATCAGGTACAGGTTCACCCAACCGTTCAGCAGGATACTGACCATGTCTACTTAATTGGTGAAGCGGTGCGCGGTGAAGGGGCTATTTTGGTGGACCGATCCGGCAAGCGGTTTGTGAATGAAATGCAGACCAGGGATGTTGTCACAAACGCGATTAATAAGTTGGGCGGTGACGGTGCGTACTTGATTTTTGATCAGTCGGTTCGTGAACGCGTCAAGGCAATTGATTTTTATGACAGCGTCGGTTTGGTTAAGACGGGAGCGGATTTGAAGGCGTTGGCAGAAAATGCTGGAATTGATGGGGAAATGTTGCCTCAAGCGGTTGAAAAGTGGAATCGCGCAGTTTCCGATCGACTGGATATGGCGTTTGGACGCCAGACCGGCATGCACCTGCTGGATACACCACCTTATTACTCAATTCATGTTGCCCCAGCCGTTCACCATACAATGGGCGGTATTAAGACTAATGACCAGACCCAGGTGCTTGAATTTGATGGGCAACCAGTTAAAGGGCTCTATGCAGCCGGCGAGGTTGTTGGTGGCCTGCATGGTGCCAACCGGATTGGTGGTAACTCGATTGCGGAAACGGTTATCTTTGGTTTACGTGCCGCACAGCAGGTTCGTGATTATATTTTTGAAATGTGATGCGCTGCTGAAGCGTAAAGGGGAGCATCAGAATATTATCCGATGCTCTCTTTGATTATTGCTCAGTTATTCATATTCCTTATACGGAGGCATGTTAGTGATGATGCAAGGTAAAAAAGAATCAGGCTATTCAAACTGGTTTAGGATGTTGAATCATTTGATTGGACCTGTTGTCACAATCGGAATTGTTTCTGGCATAATCATCATTATTTCTGACAATGCTTATGCTTACGTTGTTGATGTCATTGTGTCAGTGTTCGTATTTATCTGGTTATTGACGTTCCTAATTGAATCGGTAATGAAGCTATTCAGAAAGAAATAAGTTGAATCTAAAAATGAGCTGCCCTCAAAGAAGTTATCACTTTAGCTTCTGAGGACAGCTCATTGTCGTCTGTAAGTATTTGATAGTCGTAAAGAGATTTCTAATCTTGTTGGCTGATTAATTAAAACAGTCTGTCAATTTCAGCAAACTCCGCCGGACTCAACTGTACATCCAAAGCTTTAGCATTGCTGTCAACCTGTTCGGGGACTCTGGCTCCCGGAATGACCACGCTGATATCGGGGTTGGCAATGTACCAAGCTAAAATCGTTTGGGCCACGGTTGCCTGGTGCTTCTCGGCAATTGCTTTTACCTGAGCCAAACTGTCAATAATCTGGTTGAATTCTGCTGATGAGAATTGGTCGAATTTGCCGGCGTCATTCTTGCCATATTTACCGGTGAGTAATCCCGAGGCTAGTGGAAAATAGGGCACAAAGGAGATCTGATTTGCCTTTAGATACGGGAAGATTGTTGACTCGGCATCTCGATGAACCAAGCTGTAGTGATTCTCAACAACGTCAACTTGCCCATCTTGATTGGCCTCTTTAATTTGGTCTAAGTTAAAATTGGAAATCCCAATTGCGCGGATCTTACCAGCCTTTTTTGTTTGTGCCAACGCGTCCACGGCCTCTGCTTTCGGCGTCTTATCATCCGGAAAATGAATGTAAAAGATGTCAATATAATCGGTTTTCAGGCGTTTGAGTGCATCGTCAATCGATTGGGTCAAAAATTTGGGATCGTTGTTGGGCTTCAGATCGTTATTGGGATCCTGGGCTGCTTTCGATGCAATCACAAATTTTGAACGGTCGTAAGGCTGCAACACATCACCGATAATTTTTTCGGATTGACCCAGCCCATACATGAATGCTGTATCAAGCAATGAAATGCCATCATCTAAGGCAGTCTTGACAACAGCCGCACCATCCGAATCTTTAAGCCCGTCAAATAAGTTATGACCACCGACTTTGTTGGTACCAAGGCCTAATAGTCCAGAGATAACCTCACTTTTGCCAATCGTTACACTGTTAGTCAAAATTTATTCCTCCTATTGTCGTACTACCAAAATAGGGCTAAAAAATAATTATCGTCTCACCCGTACTTTATCATTTCGAATGTTCCATAGCAGAAACGTGGGAATTAAAGCAGTTTCCGGCCATATAAGCCAGCAATCTAAATATCCAAACCCGGGATATTCAGATTGCTGGCTTATATTCTGGAAACTAACCGCTTTAAGTCCCACTCTCCCTCGTGTGTATTTAGATTCATGATTATTCGTCGTAAGGCCCCTTACCCAGGTAAGCGTTAATCATCCAGATATTCTTATCAATATCTTCCTTAAAGCCGTTGAGCATATCTTGAGTTGGAAAGTCCTTTTCTTCGTCAGTGACTTCGATTCCCTTTGATATTGGTCACGCAAATACTTGAATTGATCAACCAGCCGCTGCATGAAATCACGCATGGTTAATTGATCCCAGGTAACCTTTTCGTCCGGTAAGCCGGTGTTGTCAATGAACTCGTGAGTGGTTGCGAACGGTGATCCGTTGATTGCGATCAATCGCTCGGCTACGTTATCCAGTTGATCGGCTAACTGATCATTGTAATCGTCCATCAGTGGATGCAGGCGAAAGAAGTTCTCGCCACGCATGTACCAGTGAGTTTGTTGGATGTTGGTCTGCAATTGGCTAAGGTCAGCAACTAATTGATTGAGTTGTGCCCGTGTCTTTGGAAAATCATACTTGTCTGCCATCAGATTACCTCCCAGAATTAAGTTGAATTCGAATTCATCATCAGTTTACCTGATTCTAGGAGACGGTAGCAAGGAAGTTGCCCTTTGATTGTTAGTGGTCTTTTGGCGCACTGACGGTGTGGCCTTGTGGCTGTTCAGGTTCCACAGCTACTGAAGATTCTTCGAGCTTTGAGTGCTTGGAAGTTTCCAGCATCCGTGCGTACACCAGGAAACTGACAAATGCTGCTGCCGATACATAATAGAAGAACCAATCTTCGTGGCCGATATGTTTGAGCCACAGGGCGATGTATTCAACGCTACCGCCAAAGATGGCGACAGTCAGTCCATAGGGAAAGCCGACTCCCAGCGCCCGAATTTCAGTTGGAAATAACTCGGCTTTTACGATCGCGTTAATTGAAGTGTACCCGCTAACAATCAATAGGCCGCTTAACATCAATAGGAATGAAGCGATGGGGCTGTCAAAGGACTTTAAGCCAAGAAAGATTGGGAGCGTTAGAATTGTTCCGCCAATCCCGAACCAATACAGTAACGGTTTGCGCCCGATTTTGTCAGAAATGTGGCCAAACAGAGGTTGGGCAGCCATGAAAATCAGTAGCGCCATAAAGTTGATTATCGTGACCAGCTTTGGTGCCAAACCCAGTGAGTTAATCATGTATTTCTGCATATAGGTCGTGTAGGTGTAAAAGGCAATCGTTCCACCAAAGGTTAGTCCAATGACTGTCAAAACTTGATTCGGATATTTGGCTAATTCTCGCAGGGATCCTCTTTTGGCCTTGGTTTTCTCAGTCGTTTTAAATTGAGTGGTTTCATCCATTGAAAGTCGCAGGTATAAGACGATGACTGCCCCAACCGCCCCAATGGCGAAGGGAATCCGCCAACCAAATGCCCGCAGCTGCACATCCGAGAGCATGGCCTGCAGAATGATTTGGACGATTAAGGCAATCAGCTGGCCGCTGATTAAGGTGACATATTGAAAGGATGCATAATATCCGCGACGTCCAGCGGTTGCCATCTCTGACAGATAGGTGGCAGAAATGCCATATTCGCCGCCAAGTGATAATCCTTGGACCAAACGAATACAGACCAGCAGCAACGGCGCGAAAACACCGATTGTCCTGTAAGTTGGAATCAAGGCAATCAGCAGTGAGCCGGTTGCTATGATGCTGACAGAGAGTGTTAGGGCGGCTCGGCGGCCTCTTTTATCAGCGTATTTACCCATGATAAAGCTACCAAACGGCCGCATCAGAAAGCCAACCGCAAAAATAGCGGCTGCGCTCAGCAGTTCAACAGTCTGGTCACCGTCTGGGAAAAATGAACCGGCGAAGTAAATCGCAAAGGATGCATAAATATACCAGTCAAACCATTCAATTATATTGCCTAAAGAACCTTTAATGATATTGCTTGTAATTCGTTTTTGGCTGTATCGTTGCATGCTGGAACCTCCTCTTTAATTCAGAAACCAGATTAAAAATCAATTAGACATTCTCTAATTAATTACATAGTATAGGTTAATAATTAATGGGATACAAGATATTATGTTAGCTTATATAACATACCAGGCAAGTAAAAAAGCTGCGCCGGACGGACCAGTTAACGGTCTGTCCGCATCGCGCAGACTTTTAATGATCATTCAATTAAACAATCGTTTCTAAGTGTAGAAGCTGATCAATCTCGTAGGTCGGTTTGATTTTGACAGTGTTGGCCTTATGAGCTGGGTTAAACCACACTGAATTGATCCCGTACGAACTGGCACCCTTAATATCAGAGGTCAGCGAATCGCCAATGACCAGTGATTGATTCTTAGAGAATCCGTTAATTTGGTGAGCAACGTAGTCAAAAAATCCCCGGTTGGGCTTTTGGACCCCGACCGTTTCCGATGCGAAAATAGTCGTGAAGTAGGGGGCTAAGCCGGATTCGTTTAAGCGCCGATGTTGAGTCTTGGCGATCCCGTTGGTCACTACATACAGATCGTGAGTGGAACTGAGGTCGGCTAACAGCTGCTTGGCCTGAGGCATTGGACTGTGACCTTCGGCAAGAAAGCTGCGGTACTGTTGTTCGTAAGCTTTGCCATCAATTGTTTGACCATAGTTGGCAAAAAAGCGTTGAAAACGGGTGTTCAACAGCGTCTCTCGGCTAATTTCGCCTAATTCATATTGCTACCAAAGCTGCTCATTGGACTGGTGATAGTCGGCATAGATGTCCGTGGTCAGTGGCTGGCCGACAGCTTGAAATAGTTTTTGGATCGCGTCATGCTCGGCGGCTTGAAAGTTTAATAGTGTGTCGTCTACATCAAATAGCAGTGTTGGATATTTCATCGAAAGTACCTCATCTTTTTTAAAAATTCTATCATAACTTGAAACGGAATTCTGTGATGATTCACAAACTTGCCGGAATTATTGCCTTACATTCTGTGTGAAGTGCTACCATATAAAGTAAAGGTTCAACACATTACATACAGGGGGGTCTTAACATGGTTAATCATATCACGCTATATCAACACGGAACGCTGGCACTACTGGTTCCTGGATTGTTAAAGGGAACAATCACAATGAGTGAGCTCTTAAAACACGGCGATACCGGGATTGGAACCGGCGAAGGCTTGGATGGCGAGCTGATCATCCTTGACGGCAAACCCTATCACGTTCATGCCACAGGGGATGTCACCCTGGCCCCCAAGTCGTTTAGGATGCCGTTTGCCAACGCCCACTTTGCCCGTTACACACCACTAGCTGAACTGGAAAATGTGAATCAAGCAGAGTTGAACAAGCAATTGGTCTCGTTGAGTCGGGCTGCCAACACTTTTTTCTCCATTAAAATAACCGGTACCTTTTCCAATATTCAGACCCGGGCAGCGGTTAAATCTCGGCCACCCTATCATACTTTGGCTGAAACTGCTGAAAATCAAAGCGTCTTTACCCGAGATCAGATTAATGGCACCCTGATTGGCTATTACGCGCCTCAACTATTCGAGGGCGCAGCGGTGGGCGGCTTTCATGACCACTTCATTTCCGATGACCGAAAGTTTGGCGGTCACGTGTTGAATTTCCACCTTGTAAAGGGAGATGTCAGCTACCAGTTGTTCGATACCTTCGAACAACACTTGCCGGTCAGCGATAAGGACTTTATGCAGCATGATTTTTCGAAAGACGATATCGCCGGTAGTATTCAAAAGTCCGAATAGTTCGACGGTTAATTATAATTATTCCGATTATCGTTATCATGATTTAACGCTTTATAACCTTTTAGTAAACGTAATACTAATATTAGTAAAACTTTTGCATTCGCCATAAACACTGGGGCGAATGCATTTTTGTTTGGTCGAAATGAAAAATTTATATGATAACCGGTTTTGGTACTTGATTTATACGGATGAATCCGTTAACATAACAAACTATGGACGCTGGTTATTTTTGGATAGCGGCCCACACGTGATGCTGTAAATGAATGTAAGCGTTACGACTGTAAGTATGAGAGAGAACTTAGTAGAAAAATCAATGGGTTGTATTTATTTGATTTGTTATGTAACCCCTTTCAACCTTTAGGATTAGGGAAATCATCGCGAATTAAGTATTGGTCTAACATACAAAGGAGAATGATGATGGAAAAGGCTGCTGTAGTAGAGAAGAAAATCTCAAGCGGATTTATTTATTTCTTCGGTTCATTCGGAGGAATTTTATTTGGATATGATATCGGGGTAATGACCGGGGCACTCCCGTTCTTACAAACTGATTGGGGATTGCAAGGCAATGCCACAATCACCGGCTGGATTACATCAGCCGTGATGCTGGGTGCCATTTTTGGTGGTGCAATTGCCGGTCAGCTGTCAGATAAGCTGGGTCGAAGGAAAATGATCCTGCTTTCAGCGTTGATTTTCATGGCTGGATCACTGCTATCCGCCGTATCGCCTCATGATGGTCAGTTCTACCTGATTGGTGTCGGGTCTTCTTAGGCCTCGCAGTTGGTGCGTCTTCAGCGCTTGTACCGGCCTACATGTCAGAAATGGCACCGGCCAAGATGCGTGGGCGTTTGACGGGAATTAATCAGACGATGATTGTGTCTGGAATGCTCTTATCTTACGTCATGGACTTTGTCTTGAAAGACCTGCCTGAAAACTGGGCATGGCGTTCAATGCTCGGCCTGGCTGCTCTGCCAGCCTTGATCCTGTTCTTCGGTGTATTGAAGCTGCCCGAATCACCCCGTTTCCTAGTTAAAAACGGCCGTCCAGACGATGCACGCAGAGTGTTAAGCTACATCCGCGAAAATGATACCGAAATTGATAATGAATTAGATCAGATTCAAGAAACTGCTTCACAAGAAAAGAAAATTTCTAAATCAACCAGTTGGGCAACCGTCTTCAGCTCAAAGTACCGTTACCTGGCAATTGCCGGGATTGGCGTGGCGGCTTTCCAACAGTTCCAAGGAGCCAACGCAATCTTCTATTATATTCCGTTGATTGTTGAAAAAGCGACTGGTGCGGCTGCCAACTCAGCCTTAATGTGGCCAATTATTCAAGGGATTATCCTGGTCATTGGTTCACTGGTCTTCTTAGGAATCGCTGACAAGTTCAAGCGGCGGACGCTGCTGATTCTGGGTGGGACAGTCATGGGACTCTCATTTCTTTTACCAACTGCTATTAAATTCCTGGTACCAAATGCAAGTCCATTACTGATCGTCTTCTTCCTAAGTATTTACGTTGCCGCATATTCATTCACTTGGGCCCCATTAACCTGGGTGCTGATTGGTGAAGTTTTCCCACTGGCAATTCGTGGTCGGGCATCCGGTGCCGCCTCATCCGCTAACTGGGTTGGTTCCTTCGCTGTTGGGCTGCTCTTCCCGATTATGACCGCCAGCATGCCACAGGACGCTGTATTTGCCATTTTCGGTGTCATCTGTCTGCTGGGTGTCTGGTTCATCCATTCTCGAGTACCAGAAACCAAGGGCCGCAGTTTGGAAGACATTGAAGAAGAAAACATTAACAAATAATCCGATGGGCTATTCCTAATAAATTGTGGGATAGTAATTATACACAAATCAAGAGGCTGACACAGGCGCAACACCTGTGTCAGCCTCTTTTGACTGTTCGCTTATATTTAAAAAGGCAATGAACGCCCTTGATGCATATTATTGAAGCAGTTCCTTAATAATTGCCTCGCCAACGCCAGTCGCTGAGTTGGGGTTTTGGCCGGTAATCAATCGATCATCAACAACGACATTCGGCTCAAAAGCAGTTCCTTTCACAAAACTGGCGCCCGCTTTGTCGAGTTCATCTTCAAGTAGAAATTCAACGTCGTTGGTGAGACCGTTTAAAGCTTCCTCATCATTGGTGAAGGCGGTCAGCTTGCGGCCATGAACAAATCGCGTGCCGTCTTCTTTCCGCATCGGCAGCAGGCCGCAAACGCCGACGCAGTTAGCGGACACAATCCCGCCATTGGCATAGATTTTTTCGGCAATGTCGGCTAGCTCCGTGTTCTGTGGGAAATCGGTCATGGAACCGTGCCCGCCAACAAAATAAATAACCTGGTAGTCTGTTGGCTTGACATCAGTTGGTGTTAGCGACTGGGCGAGATGCTGATTTCTGAAGGTGTCGTCCAAATAATATGCCCAATCAGTCGCATCCATATCATCAGTCCCCAAACTCAAGGGATCTAGTGGAACGTAGCCGCCTTTTGGACTGACATAATCGACATCGATACCATTATCAACCATTACTTTGTTGAAATGGGTCGCTTCTTTCAGCCAGATTCCGGTGGCCCGTTGAATCTTCTTAAACTTGTGATTGTTTGTTACAACCATTAAAGCTTTTGTCATAAGCAGTGTTACCTCGATTTTTTGTTCTGATTAGACTTTTCGATTTCACTTCACCATTCCCATCATAACAGATAATTCATGAGAATGATGGGAAATGGGGTGTTGTATAAGTTTTAACACATGTGTTATCCTTAAAGCCAGCTATTCATGAAAATGGGTGGCCCTTTACTTGTAGAATTGTGCTTGAACATCAATACTAGGAGGAACACATGGCAGACGCCATATTAAATGTTGAACACCTTAATAAGAACTTTGGCCGCAAGCAGGTTCTTAAAGATGTTTCGTTCTCAGTTCAGACCGGACACATTGTCGGATTAGTTGGTCCCAACGGTGCCGGTAAATCAACCATCATGAAAGCTGTCTTAGGACTCTTCAATTACTCAAGCGGCAACATTATGATTGATGGTGAACCAGTTTCGCCCACCAGTCACAAAGCAATGGATAAGGTTGGGGCCTTGATTGAATACCCCGGAATTTATCCATTCCTGACAGGTTATCAGCACCTCCAGTTATTTTCAAAGGAATCGACTTCCAAAGATCAACTGATGGATATCGTCGACAAGATGAAGATGGATTCATACATCAACCGCAAGGCCAAGACCTACTCATTGGGTATGAAGCAAAAGCTTGGAATTGCCTTGGCGCTGGTTGACCGTCCCAAATTCGTTATTTTGGATGAGCCGATGAACGGTTTGGATCCACAGGCTAACAAGGATCTGCGAACCATCATTTTGGATTTGGCCAAGCAGGGGACCACGTTCTTAATTTCCAGTCATATTTTAAGTGAGTTGGAAAAATTAGTCGATGACTTGGTCGTTATTGATAAGGGGCAGATTGTCTACACCGAAAGTATGGCTAATCTCGAAAGCGGCGGCAAGAAGTTGTTGGTTCTCCAGACTTCAGATGATACCCGCGCTAAAGAGATCTTAACGCAAAACGGTTACCAGCTCGATGACGGCGATAAGCTGAGCATCATTGAAACTGATTCAACCAAGATGGCTGACGTGATCAAACTACTGTCCGACAACGATATTGAAATTGAAGATGTCCAACACGTCCACAGTGATTTGGAAACCTCCCTCTTAAACCTGCTCAAAAACGACAAAGTAAAGGAGTCATAGGATGATAACCTTAGTCAAACAAGAAACTTTTAAACTGCTTCATAAGAAGAGTACCTATGCCGTTTCAGCGACGCTGTTGATCATCATGACAATTTTTGGTGTCCTGACCAGAAACTACCCGAAGTATTGGGGCGATCCCAAGGGGATGTTTGTTGAAATGTTTACGGGAATTAACTGGATCGTCCTGTTCCTGATCGCGGCCTGCAGTTCAATTATTGCGATGGAATTTCAGTATGGCACAATTAAAGAATTGCTGTATCGGAAGTATTATCGTGGCCAAATCTTAGTCAGCAAGTGGATTACCATGCTGCTGTATTCGATTTATTTCTTTGCTTTATGCTTTGTGTGGTCGATGCTTTTGAAAGTGGTTTTGTTTAACGACAAATTCAAGCTTACGGATACCTTTCAATCGGGTTACTCTGTGATTGAGACACAGTGGCTTGGCATTGTTGGTTCTTTCCTAACGATCTGGCTGGTCCTCAGCTTGGTGTTGTTATTAGCCAATATTTTCAAGAGTACTGCTGCAGCAATTTCAATCGGTATTATTGGCTACTTTGCCTTGAGTATAATTTCCAATGTGATGTTTCTATTGATGCACAGATGGGAGTGGCTCAAATGGAACCCGTTAAATATGATGAACCTGTCACAGCAGCTTGTGTCTAGTTCGATTCACAAAATGACCTTGCTGTCGACGCCGGAAATGGTGATTGGCAGTTTAGTCTACACCGCAATTTTTATGGCTATCAGCTACGTCGTCTTTAAGCGCCGTAGCGTATAAAATAATTTAATTAGTAGTACCAAGACGAAATTGGCGGAAGATCCGTTGGTTTCGCCCTTTGGATTGTCCATAGTGTTGATGAAACGATTTGGCACCAATTTAATAACGGTCTCATTAATTATTAAGAGATTCTAATATTTAGGCGTCGCTCGCGCTTGTTGATGGTATTTCTCCCAGAGTTTGTTAGTATGTATCTGATTAAATATTACAGATATATTTCAAAATCACTTTGGGGGAATGGCATATGGTCCATAAACGTTGGTTATTAGTGATCCCAGCTATGTTGCTGCTGATGGGGTGCAGCGCTCAAAAGAAATCGACGGCACAGTCGTCCCAGTCACCGGCAACGACACAGTACGGCAAGTATAACGGGCTGACTTTAGACGTATCACGGCGTCATTATCGGGTGGCGACGCTGACAAAATTTATCAAATTGGTTGCTGATCATCATGGCAGCTTTATTCAACTGCATTTTAGTGATGACAAGGACTTTGCGATTGAAAACGACTATATCGGCCAGTCGCTGAAGAATGCGAAGAAAGTCAACGGTGTTTGGCATAATAAGAAGACAAATCAATTTTTCTACAGCAAAGCTGAAATCAAATATTTGGTCAATGATGCCAACAAACAGCACGTGACACTGATTCCGGAAGTCGACACACCGGCCCACGTGACCGCAATGGTAAAAACCATGAAAGCCAACGGAAAGGCACGATTAGCCAAACAGGTCAGCTGGTACTCACCGAGTTACCGCGAGGAAATTCACCTCAATCAAGCCGGCATTCAGTTTGTTGAAAAGCTGGACAATGAGGTGGGGGCTTCATTTGCCGATCAGGATAACCCCCGCTTTCATCTGGGTGGCGATGAATTTAGTGACAATGTTTCGGAAAATCCGGCCTACGTTAAATACCTGAATGCAACCAGCGCCAATGTTGAAAAAATGGGGTTCATTCCTGAAGCTTGGAACGATGGCTTCTTGAATCGAAATATCAAGCAAATTAATCACCATATCCAAGTGACTTATTGGAGCTGGACCGCTGATCAGCACGGAACTTTGGGGGCAACTCGACGTAAGAGTTGGGCCTCAATGCCCAAGTTGATCGCTAATGGCTTTCAAGTGTTTAACTATAACGATTATTATTTGTACTTCAACTTGTCCAAGGCTAACATCACTCAGAAGAATGTTGATTACATGATTAAAGATATGCGGCAGTATTGGAAGCCGACACTCTGGCACGACGACTATGATCCAACCTTTAAGTCAACCAAGGGAATCGTTGGCAGCAGTGCATCCATTTGGGCCGATTCAGCCGGTTCGTTTTCTGACCAACAGGTGTATCACGCGGGGGCACCATTTGTAAAAGCCTTCTTAACATTGGCAAACAATCGGTCATAACGGGGGAGATTGAAGCATGAGAACACTTAGTTATTTTGTGATCCTCTATCCAGTCATTGTTTCAACGGTGTGGATTATTGGATCGATTTTCTTTGCCATCCAGCAGCGGCAGGTGCCACTGCGAAATTTGCATCAGGGACAGCCTGATGATTTGGTATCGGTACTGATTCCTGCCCACAACGAAGAAGCGACTTTGGGACAGGTGGTTGAATCGGTTGCCAAAATGGCCTATCAAAAAATTGAACTGATTTTGATTAACGATGGCAGCCAGGACAATACGCTTGGCATCATGAATCAGCTGCAGAATCGTTACAGCAGCCAGTTCCCGGTTAAGCTTGTTGACATCAAAGTTAATAAGGGCAAGGCCAATGCGTTGAACGAAGGGGCCAAAACTGCTCAAGGTGCATTTTTGCTTTGCCTGGATGCGGATTGTTTCGTTGATCAAAATGTCCTTGGCCCCATGTTGGCCCAATTTTATGATGATCCAAAAGTGGGTGCGGTCGCCGGCAAGCCAATCGTGCGCAACCGAACCAGCATTTTAGGCCGGCTGCAGCTGCTTGAGTACGTAGGTGTCATTGATATTATCAAACGCGGCCAAGCTTTTGTGATCGGACACATTACCACTGTCTCCGGGGTGGTGGTGGCCTATCGCAAACAAGCCATTGAGGACGCCGGCTGGTGGAACATTGATGCAATCACGGAAGATATTGATATGACTTGGCGGTTGTATCACCATGGCTGGCAGGTGCGTTATTGTCCCGAATCAGTTGCCTGGATTCTAGTGCCCGAACGGATAATGGATTTGATTCATCAACGAAGACGCTGGGCACGTGGCGGCTTTGAAGTGCTGTTTCGTAATCGGGGGATGTTTGTCACCGGCCGCTTGAGTGAGCAATGGCTCCTAATGGATATGGTCTTGAGTGATCTTTGGGCCATCAGCTGTTCATTTGTGACGTTGTTTTACTTATTCACGATTATCTTTACCGGCGCCATCATCATGGATGGCGTGATCCTCTTTTTATTGTTATTGATTAGTCTGATTCAATTCTTGATTGGTTACGCGGATTCAAAGGAGTCCGATTTCATTCGGTGGCAGGATCTCGTCTTATTACCGTTTTACGTTTTCTTTTACTGGTTCATTAATTTGGTCAGCTGTTTGACGGCTCTTTGCTCCTTCTTTTTGGATCCCCAACACGTTGGCAGCTGGCGTAGTCCGGATCGGGGGCTTTGATGATGAAAAAAGAAAAACGGACGAATGATTTAATTATCCGCAAGCGCTCGTCAATCTTCAAGATGTTTGAAAGGTTTGTTTTCTTGGTTGGATTGTGGGCAATCACGGCTTACATCATTTACGTTAATGTATGCTTCTTATTAAATGCCTACTCAGACACGCTAGTTTCAGATTATTTATTTTTGAACCTATCCTACTTTGCCTATGCTCGATTTGCACTACTGGTCTTGGTAATGGTGGTTGTGATGACAGTCTTTGGGTGGCTGCGGATTAAAACACTAAAGCGGAGGGCTGATCATCATGAGCAAGACAAGTCGTAAGTGGATTTTGGCCGCTTTGATTACTATTTTTTTGGCGTTATTGGCGGTGAGTGTCCGCCACAATATTGCTTACCAGCTGGGAAATCGGCCGGACTTTTCGCTGTCTAAACGCGTTCAGCGAACAAAAAATGGGATTCTGGTCTTTTCCTTTCACCGCGTTCTTAACCCCACCGATATTGTCAAATTCGATGAAAAAGTCTCGCCAAATACCCAGTTTCATGATTTTAACGAGAACCTACCAATCTTTAAGCAGCAGATGAATTACCTCCACACTCACCACGTGAAGGTGATTTCGATCAAGCAGATGATTGCGATGGCTCACAGTAATCGTCCTATTCGGGGGAAATACGTCGTGATCACTTTCGACGATATTGATCGGACGTCGATTGACAATGCTTACCCCGTTTTGAAGAAGCTGCACTATCCGTTTACCCAGTCAATCATTACCGGCAACACCGGCTGGTATAAGCAGGGAACCAAGTTAGCTACCTGGCCGGCAATTCAGAAACTGCATCGAGAGGCCGGCAATCAGGTAACCTTTGGTGTTCATACCAATCGCATGCACTATTTGGTTGACGGTGGGATTCCGGTCTTCAACGTTCCGGCCAACTTTTCACGATTTAAGCGCGACTACGCAACCAGTCAGGATGTTCTCAAAGAAAAAATTGGCTATAAGTCGCCGATCTTCACCTATCCATACGGCAGCGGCAACTTTCAAGTTCAAAAGTTCTTAGATACCCGGCCTGGGCTAAAGGTTGTTTTGACGTTAAATGACGGGATTGTGACCAACCACAGTAATTTAAAACAAACCCCGCGGATCATTGTGAATACCTACAGCTGGCCAAGTATTAAGGCCTGGATTAATAACTAGTCCGACTTTGTTTGGTTAACTATTTACGCTAAAATGAAATAGCGATCACTAAACGGAAGGACGACACCATGACATTTTATACTTATCAGTACCTGCAGGGATCACAAAGTAAGTGGCAATACGGCAGAATTATCGTTTTAAGCGTATTGGCGATTATTTTTATTGGTTTTTTGATTCATTACCTGCGCAATCGAATGGATATGAAGTACAAAGATTTAACCATTATTGTCGGAACATTATTACTGTTGATTTTAGCGGTTCAATACGATGATTTCAGTGCGATTCAGTCGGCTTCCCAACAGACTGGGCAGATTACCCAGACGGTCAAGCAGGTCGCCAAACGACTGGACCTTCGACCGGGGGTGGTTAGCATTAATTCAACCACCCAGAATGCCAATTTGATGGTTAAGACCCCGGACGGCTATTACCGGGTGGACTATAACGCGGATGGCACCCAGTTTGTGTTGGAAAAAGTTGAATTAGCCGCAACAAATCACATTAAAGTTCAGGGAGTGGAATAATGTTTACATATTCAGACGTTGCATTAAAACTAATCGTTGGTTTTCTCTTTATTACGATTTTAATTAACTTAACCGGGAAGGGGAATCTCGCACCGACATCCGCAATGGATCAGCTGCAAAACTACGTCCTTGGGGGCATTATCGGTGGAGTGATTTACAACCCGGCGATTACGATGGCCCAATTCTTGGTCATTCTCCTACTCTGGGCGCTCTTAATCATGGTTACCAGATATCTTAAAACCCATATTCATTGGTTTGGTAAGTTCATTGAAGGAGAACCGATCACCCTGGTGCGTAATGGTCAGCTATTGGTTGAGAATTGCATTCGCGCAAATTTGTCGGCAAAAGACGTTGATTTTAAGCTCCGGACTGCTGGGGTTTATAACATTAAGGACGTCAAACGGGCAATTTTGGAACAAAATGGCCAGCTGACGGTCCTCAATCAGGGGGAGGGCAGCATTCGCTACCCGGTGATTGTCGACGGCCAAGTGGACCCAGACGTTTTGGATTTAATGGGCAAAGATGAAAAGTGGCTGACAGCGGAACTGGCAAGTCAAGGAATCCAAAATGTGCGGGATGTGTATTGGGCAACCTACCGCGAGAATTCATTGAAGGTTGCGACGTTTCCTGAAAAATAACGGATTAGAGCTAGTTTGAAAGGAATGGCTGCCTGAAGTCAAGTTATTGAAATCCTCATTATTGTTAAACATATCGAATAATTATCCAATACTAGCCAGATTTCATTGACTTCTTAGTTATTTGTTATATTATTAACAATAACTTTGAAGACGCATCATTCTTTTCAACTATCTATTTCCGGAGGTCAGGATTATGCAATTAGATCAGATTAACCCTTACGTTTCAAAAGTCATGCCATCCGCAATGCGGAAATTCGACCATGACATTAGTGCCGATAAAAAGATCATCAAGCTCACACTGGGTGAACCGAATTTTAATGTTCCCGAACACATCAAGCAGGCGGCGATTGAGGCGATCAATCACAATGAATCACATTACCCATACTATTGGGGGTATCAGCCGCTTCGTGAGGCAGCTTCAAATTACTATCAAGAAAAATTTGGTTATGACTACCCAGCTGAACAAATTCTGGTGACGGTTGGTGCTACTGAAGCGGTGGCCTCAACGATCAAAGCGTTATTTAAGCCGGGGGATGCGGTGATTATTCCGACACCAGCCTACCCGCTCTATAATGCATTGACAACCTTAAATGAATTGCATACTATCCTAGTCGATACCAGTGATGACGGGTTTGTGCTGACTCCGGAAAAAGTCCAGCAGGCAGTTTCTGCTCATCCTGACTGGGATGTGAAAGGGCTGATTTTAACTGATCCCAACAATCCAACCGGGGTTGCTTATACGGAAGACCAACTAAAAGCCCTTGTGCCCGTGTTAAAAGAGCAGGGCATCTGGGTGATTAGTGATGAAATCTATGGTGAATTGACCTATGGCCAAAAACACTATACGATTTCCAAATGGCTGCCTGACCAAACCATTATTGTGAATGGTTTGTCCAAGTCCCATGCAATGACCGGTTATCGGCTGGGACTAGTCTTCGGGCCGGCTGGGTTTATGGATGAAATTGCTAAGGTCCACCAGTACACCGTGACAGCGGCTGCTTCTATCGTTCAGTATGCGGCTATTGAAGCATTAACCAATGGTTAAGACGATTCCAAGCCAATGCTTCAGGCTTATCAAAAACGCCGGGATTTCGTGGCTAAAGAAATGGACGAAGCTGGCTTTGACGTTGTTCATCCAGGCGGCGCCTTCTATGTCTTCGCAAAAATTCCGACGGCCTTACACATGAATAGCTGGGACTTCGTTAACACTTTAGCCAAAGATTATCATATTGGGCTAATGCCCGGTGATCCGTTTGGCGATAATCACTATGTCCGAATTAGTTATGCGGCCAGTGATGAGGCACTTTCTGCCGCAATGAAAGCAGTCAAGCAGCTGGTGGTGGATCATTCAACGCCAACTGCTGAGTAGGTGAAGCTAGAGTAGAAAAAATGTTCACATTTCAGAATTAATATGTAGCAGGACAATTCAAAGAGGTCACCACTTCGGTAAGATAACCGATGGGGTGACCTCTTTTTTTCGACGAATCAATCTAATTTTAAATGGTTATGTTCTAGAGGTTCTTATGGTGCACGATACTGGTTTGTTTCGTAGCGTCTTGAATCAACTGTTGATTTAACTGCCGGAACTCAGTCTGGGCATAATTAGCGTTGAGCTGGTTTTGCTCGGTTAGATAGTTGATTAGATCGTTACCAGTTAACGTTTGCGCATGTTTGTCTGAGTTCGCCAGGTTTATTGTCAATTGGTGGGCAACGATCTGTTGAGTCGGAATCACCCGTCGATTAATGAATTTGTTTTTATAAGGGTCAGTCAAGACCTTGGTCATTTTGTAAGTCCAGTAAGCCGATTTTGAATCGGGCTGATCATTGCCAATCTTATATTGATCCGGTGTGTTGTTGATGTTGGTATAGAAGGGGATGTAGGCACTTGTTGCCGGGGAGGCCATTGCCAGCCACTGGATGGCGGCGATATTAGTTGGAACATTATTTCTGATTTGGAGAATATGTGATTCAACGTCGGTGGGCACATTGATTGGCCGGAAGCCGCCGACCCATCTGCCGTTGGAATCGTACTTGGTGTTGTTAAAATGGGAACTTAATACCTTTTGAATTTGGGGGATACAAATCTTTTTGTCTGGTTTCATGAACATGGCAAAGCGCTTGGTGGTAATCGCCTGCTTTTTGCTTGGGGTAAGAATGCGCTGACCATCCCATACTCTCGGCCGATCGTAAGTTTGATCCAGCTTATCGTTAGTTCCAAACGCCAAGGCCAGATCAATGGTACCGTTGTGATAGCCTTTCAGATGGTGCTTTTTAACGAAGTTCACAATGCCTGGAGCTGCCAAATAGCGGTCCGAATCCTTTAGATTTAATTTCCCAATCATAGTTTGGTTGGGGACAACGGCGTACCGGTTATCGGGAACCCGGACGGCTGCCCATTTGTGGCCGGACACAATTTCCATGTACCAGATTGACTGATTATCGCTGAAAATAACCCCGTTATTTTCGGCTGAGCCCTGGGTTTCAATAATATGACCAAGATACTGAACCCCCGCTTTGGCCGACGTGATGTATGGCAAGACCACATCTAAAATTGACGTTTCTTTTAAGCCGGTTTTGACAAACGGGTCCGCTTTTTGGGCGTTACGGTTAGTGGTGGCAGATTCTGTGCCACTCATAGCGACATTGCTTTGGTTAATCCCATCTTCACCGAATTGATTCTGGCCGTCACTTTGCTGCCAATCGGGAGTGCTGGTGTAGCGCTGCGCCTTTGCCGGCAGGTTCACCGTAAAGTGGTTATCCTTGGATACATACTGGGTGGGCCCGCTGTCGGTAGCTGGATGAACAATGAAATGCTTTGCCCACGAAGTATCAACGTCCTCGTTTCGAGCAATCATGGTTGACCCATCCGTGGTGACATTTTTACCAACCAGGACTGTTGTACACGCATTGGCGCTAATAAAGATGCCGGTAGATGCTGCAGTGGTGAAAAGCCCAACTAATAGTCGAGAAAATCTCATGGTTATTCCGCCTCTCTAGTGTGAAATATGAACTGATTCAATTTGATTGTACCGGACCAAGCAGCCGCTGACAAGGCTGATATTAAGCCAAATGAAGCGCTTACACAAAAAAACGGTCCCTTATGCAATTATATACGGAGCAAGGTGCAATTTTTATTCAAAAAGCGAGGCTGGGACAAAAGTCCTAGTTAACGCAAAAAAAGCTTCGGAAATTTTTCCGAGGCTTTTTTGCATTTTATGTAGCACAGAGAATTCAACTCTGCTATTCTTAAATCGACAAAAACCCAAGGATAGGAGTGAATCTCTATGTACAAACATTATAACAATAATCAAACCAATTTAACATTACCACTGGAAATTTCAATTTCAGAAACGCATATTGTCCGGGCCATTAGCGC
>NZ_BDGB01000096.1 GCF_002157585.1 Lentilactobacillus parakefiri | reverse complement strand
GCAGTCGGTCACCCAAACTTCGTTCGGGTGACTTGGATGGAAATCATGACCAGCATCCGCGGTGAGAAGTTTATTGGCCAAAACAAATTCTTTCTTTTCAGCTTGGCGATCATGCTTGGCAACCCGAATTGAAGCTTTAATATTACCTCGACGCATGATGTTACGAACCCGAGTGGGGCCAACCTGATAAGACGTTTCTTGATTAATATAAGTGACCAGGCGATTAACGCCAAAGATGTAATGATTAGTTTCTTCCAACTGTTTGATATACTCATAAATTGCTTGGTTTTCCAACTCATGCACCGTTGGTTCATGACCCAGCCATTTATAGTACGCTGCCCGTGACAACTCCAAGTATTGGCAGATAAA
>NZ_BDGB01000095.1 GCF_002157585.1 Lentilactobacillus parakefiri | reverse complement strand
TCCGGCGATAATTCACCAACTTGGTGAGTTTAGATAGACCAATGAGGGAAGTAAATTGATGAACAATATTGTGAAGCTCGTTTTCTGTATTTTTTTGTCTTATAATATTCATGACGTAAGTCTCCTTTGTATCTTGGTTTTGGTCGACTAACGTATACAACGCAGGAGAGCTTGCGTTTATTTTTTTGCCAAAAAAGCCAATAACCACACGCCTTTGGCGTGATTATTAGCTTTCAAGTTTCAGTAATTAAAAAGATCTTTGATAAGCCAGCTTACACACTGGTTTACCAAAGATCTTTTTAT
>NZ_BDGB01000094.1 GCF_002157585.1 Lentilactobacillus parakefiri | reverse complement strand
TAAACGCCGCAACTAATAAAACAACAAAAAAGATCTCCCACACGAGGAGATCTCCAAAGGATAGAAACTATCCTTCAACACCATTTGACAAACTTCCGTTTCTTTTTGCGGTGTTTGCAGATTTGCTTTAACCTGATCGCCTCGGTGAACGAGCGGGAGGTTGGCTGCCACTTGCTGGTCGGCTTTGTGATCATCAAATAGATCTTGCCAGCCTTGCTTAGTTGGGACCTTGCCGGTTGCTTTAAAATTGACGTCGCCAACTTGGGTGATAATGGTGGTCTCTTCATATTCGTAAGGATCAGCAAACATCGCTAACGTCGTTCTTAAAACCAAGTCATAGACTTGTTGCTGTAATTTAGGCAAGCTGGCTAGTTTCTCTTTCGTCGGCACGACTTTAGTCATAATAATGGCATAGTGTTCTTCAACTTTTTCCCCATCAACATAGCGTTTGTTCGGAGTGGTATTGGTTAAAGCGACTGGCTTAGAGACCAAACCCAGATACTTCGTCAGATTAGCCACTAAATAATCAAATTCTTCATCAGTGATATAAGCACAATCCGTTCGGGGATAACTCAGCAACTTGGCTTCATATAAACTTTGAATGGCCGCTAAGATTTGACTGGCGCTAGCGTGATAATTCATGGCACTCTGGAGACTGGATAGCGAGAATG
>NZ_BDGB01000093.1 GCF_002157585.1 Lentilactobacillus parakefiri | reverse complement strand
TTTTTAGGATTTCGTTCTCCTCAGACAGCGAAGCCAGTCGCTTTTCCATCGCTTTGATTTCGTCTGGCGATTTACCGGATTGAGTTTTGGCCTGGCCCTGGATCCACTTATGAACTGTTGAATAGCCAATGCCATATTCTCTGGCCAGTTGGGCAGCTGATTCGCCTTGCTTATATAGGTTGATAATGTTTTGTTTGAATTCTTTGTCGTAACGAGTTGGCATGTAAAAATTCCTTCCTTTTGAGAGACGATTTATTCATTATACGCTCTCTTAAAAGTTGTCTCAGGAATCAGCTTACATCCAGTTAGTAGGAAAGAATACTTTTCTTCAAGTAGATGATACGCTTTTTAAACATATAAAAAACGCGTTAAGTAGTAGAGATAATGTTAACATTTTTAAAA
>NZ_BDGB01000092.1 GCF_002157585.1 Lentilactobacillus parakefiri | reverse complement strand
ATCTCACGAAGTGAGTTTCCATGATTCCTCATTAAAAAGATAGTTTCCCGTTCATCTATGGTAATATGCTTGTAGTGATCCATGGCTAAATTCCTTTCATGATTGTTTTCGCAAACATCATTTTACAGAAATTTGGCCATGGGCCATTCTTTATTTAATTAGTGTTGCACTTAAAGTGTAAATTCAAGAAACATAAAAACTCGAAATAAATTATTAAATCCAATAACACAAAAAGCCCACCCCGATTTAACGAGGTGGGCTTCTGACATACTTCACTTAACTTCTTTAACCAATTCTACATAATCCTTGTTGGCCGTTAAAAACCAACCTGCGTTTTGAGTGAGTAGATGTCACCATCTTTAATTGCAACTCCATAAAAACGGCTGCCCTTGGCCAAACGCACATACCGTTTGTTTTTGTCTCCCTTTAACGGTAGCTTGTTATAAGCATGAATTAAATCAGTTTTAACTTCATACAGACCTTTGGCAGTGTAATATTCTGGTTTAATCGGGGTGGCTGATTTGCCGTTTGACTTCAATAAATTTTTGAAATCATAGCTGGCATCAAGCGACATTCCTTTAAACCGATCAGTGTATTGCCAGATATCAACATGATTAATTCCTGGCTGTGGAGTGCCGTAAGCCGCTACCCATAACTTAGCATACTTGTGCAGCTTTGCTTGATTAATCCGGCCTTCTTTAAACCATGAAGCGGAACCGTAAACCATTAAGTTGTGGTAGCCATTGGCATAGAGATAGCCTAGGAACTTATTGATGCCGGCAGTACATTTTTGCGGTAAATCTGGGGCTTCCACATCAAGCGCCAGCCAAGTTGTTTTGTCTAACCCCATTTTCTTAACTTTATCTAGAAAATATCGATCTTCATTAGTGCCATAATGCCAGAAATGATACACACCAACAACACCATAGGCCTTATAAGCATTGGCAATTTGATTGGCAGCCTTTGGTGAAGTATATTTAACACCTTCACTTTTTGAATCAGCCAGTCATCCAGCTTACGACGGTCTTCATCGTCTTGACGCTCATCTTTTTTATGTCCATGAATGATTGCCCAGATGGTTCCAATTAACGTGGCTAGACCGCCTAGGCCGCCTAAGCTGATTATATATGAAACAACCTGTTTAACATCCATTGTGTTTTCCACCTCGCATTGCAGTGCCAATCAGCAATGCAACGGCAAGGCTGGCAAACACCCAAGTTAAATTAAAGCGAATATCAAAAACGCCCCGGATCATAAATCCGAAGGCGAGATAACCAAACAATGGGGCAATAATAATCATGCCGGCATTCCTTAATGTAATTGAATCAAGCAACACTCCACTTAGCAGGACAATTCCGCCAACCACCAGTAATCCGGCAAACCACCAATCATCGGCAACACCGAAAAGCACATGTTCTGCAAAGCCAGGAGGTGGTGGCGGTGTAACTTCTGGGCTGTCCAAATAATTCAAATGAAAAAAGACATACGTGCCAGCCATTAAGGAAGCTAAGCCGAAACATAAATGCGAATAATATTTTCCAATCCTTTTTAGCATTTTTATCACTTCCTAAATTTTGGGGAAAACAAAAGCACCTATCCGTAGATAGATGCATTTTCATATACTTTTAGGGGGATATATGAAAAGAAAATATAGATATTACTGGAGGCGTATATTCTGAGGGAAATATACACTTGAGGGGTATGAATAACAACAGTGAATGTGCTGTTATCCACGTGAGATATTATAACATACTTTACTTCTGTACTACAGATAACCTGTGAAATAACTTAATATGCGGTAATCGAAGAAATAATTGGATAGAAATTTCCAACGTCATTATTTGGGTCTAAATGTGTCATAGTTAGTTGTTGACCATTTATTGAAATAGTTATATTTCCTTGATATGATTCACCAGAACCAGATATATCAAAATAATAAGAAACTTTGCTTGAGCTTTTAGGAATTTTAATAGATAAGTTGCCATTATTTACCATGTGAAGATATGTCCAAGATGCTAATTCACCAGTTTCATACCATGCAACCCTTCTATTTAAATTAATTTCAACCCCACTCTTATACTTTGATAATGGATATTTCAGAGTTATTACTTTATAAACATTTCCACGCATGCTCTCAATCTCATAAGTATTCCCAACACTTCCGGAAACATTATCTTTATCAATCACAAAATTAGTGTCATTAAAAACCGATGTCCCCACTGGTAATAATGATGAGTATATTTTTATCCCATTATGATAAACAGATTCAATTTTTTTGCCTTTGTGATACAAGCTAATAATTTTGTTGCCATTGTGATAAATTGCCATTAGCTTTCCTCCGTGTAGTAAAATCCTTCCGCGTCACTTTT
The DNA here is from genome assembly GCF_002157585.1 of Lentilactobacillus parakefiri. Taxonomy (GTDB): domain Bacteria; phylum Bacillota; class Bacilli; order Lactobacillales; family Lactobacillaceae; genus Lentilactobacillus; species Lentilactobacillus parakefiri. The sequence goes on along the minus strand of NZ_BDGB01000092.1, from coordinate 2,206 downwards.
TGAGGAAGACTGTGCGTGGGTATCACTATCTGATTCTACCCAGTTTGCTTGAGTTATGACATCACTGCCAGCTTGTTGAAGCTTGCCCGTGAAGTTGGTATCTTTCCCAGTTCGTGCTATGTCAGATGGCAATTGGTCAGAAGTAATTATTTGAACCCAATTACTCCATGATAATCTGTTGTCAGAAGAAACACGAGTATAGAATAAATTGTTAGTCACATCTGAATACATAAACTGCCTAACTACTCCCCCATATCCAGACATCACTTGAACATATCCAGTTGTGATAGATCCGGCTCCGTTTTCAACGCTTGAATTCGTATTGAAATATAGTCCCTCGTTGACAAGCAAGTTGATATCACTATAGCTTACCGTTTGAAGTGTCTGAATGCCTTGTGAGAATATTTGAGGCGAGCTAAACGTGTTTATTATTCCCGTTCGTGCAACGTCACTTGGAATACTTGGGACACCGTCTTTAGTGATGTACGGATTGCCGGTTGTCTTATCGATTGGTGCAACGTCAAAAACTTTAGTACCCGAAATCTCTTCGTATCCAGTTTTATGAATTATATCAACGGTTATGTTTAAAGCAGCCAAATTAACGGCGTCTGTAACATAGTTAGTAGTAACGTATGAGTTACCTGTTTTATCAGTTGGTGGCCTATCAAAAACTTTAGTACCCGAAATCTCTTCGTATCCAGTTTTATGAACTACCTTACTATCATCGGCTTTAGTGGCTAACTGGCTATTGGTGGCATAACTACTTAGGTCAACCTTCGGTACATCAGACTTAGTGATGTATGGATTGACAGTTGTACTATCAATTGGCGCAACGTCAAAAGTTTTTTGACCACCAATTTCTTCATTGCCTGAATTATGAACAACTTTGGAATCGTCAGCAGGTGTGTAACCAATTTTATCTTGTTTGGCGTTAACCTCTTCAATTCCCGCTACATCACTAGCAGGTTTACGCATATCAGCTACATTTACTTTTTTATCTAGTTGTTGATTAACGTCAACTGTCTTGGCATAAGGCTGTAATGCCTCAGCTAAATCAGTATCTGAAACATAAATGTCATTTGAATTAGTAAAAGTGATATTACTGGTATTGCTAATATTCACTTTGTATGAATAAGTAACAGCTTGCGGAGTTACACCATCATATTCTGGTAAGTAATTAGGATTAGGGGATACCGTAATTCCATATAATATCTCATTGCCTGAATCATCTTTAGCATAAACAGCATAAGTTTTAACATAAACGCCATCAGTTAATGCTTTATTATTACCAGTTGCTCGAATTCGAGTTTCACCAGTGTTATTATCCAGAGTAACTTCTGGATTATTAATTACAATTTCTTGTGGTGCAACTGTAGTTAATGCTTTTATCTTGTCATCAGTTAGTTGATTATTATTCATGCTGGAAAAAACAATTTTGCTAAAAGTAATTTTAGTTTGACCAGCATTAACTCGATCAATTAAATTTTTACCTGCATTCGTTAAGATCCCTACGTTTGGCGTTGCCAATTAAACCATCTCCTCAACAGTAATTTGTGGATAAGACTAGGCATGAACTCCTACATAAAGCTGGTTGTTAACTGTCGTTGCATACTGTAAATCCTTTAATAAATATTCTGGTGGCAGCATTGACTGAATCGCGTTGGTTAAAATTTTACGTTTAACCTACTTTGAAAATTGAATTTCTTCGTCACCAAATTGCTGACAATCAGCATTCCGAATTAGTAGTTCATAATCGTGACGGAAAAATCTCTCGCAAAGATAGTCATGGTCATGATCCACATCCTCCTGAGGGTTAGTCCTTATTGGGATACGCTTTAATCAAATATCCAGTAGCAGGGGTCGCGTCGTCAGTATTGATCTCTGCTACTTTTTTACCTTCTGTCGTAGTGACCACGATTCGGTCCCAAAACTTACTGTTCAGCATTGAACCGCCAAAATCAGGATCATTAGCTGGATGAACAATTACTACTGGTACTTCTTCTTTTTCACTCATTCCCTCACCTCCTCGTATTATTAAAAATGTATTCAAGTATTGACCAGCTTCGCTGTTTGGATGCTGTGTGATATTCTCTAATTGTTCATTGGATTCGGATCCAACTGGTATAGGCTTTCGCCTCCTGTAGTTTATCTACATTTTAAGAATGCCGCCCAGAGGAATTGTTTAAGTTCAAACCACAAGCTGTAG
>NZ_BDGB01000091.1 GCF_002157585.1 Lentilactobacillus parakefiri | reverse complement strand
TTTCAAACCGATTGGCCAAATCAGAAGATGGTTTCCGATGTCACTGAATTTAAGATCCCCGAAACTCAGGAAAAGGTGTATTTCGAACCAATAATGGATTTATACAATAATGAGATCCTAACCTTTGCCATTACTGCCGGCAGTCCCAATCGTGAATTTGCCATGAAACCATTGAATTCCCTAATTGAGTTAATACCAAACCAACCATACAAGCAGTTCCTGCACACTGACCAAGGTTGGCAGTACCGACATCGAACATGGCAGAAGAAGCTCAGAAGCGCTCACATCACA
>NZ_BDGB01000090.1 GCF_002157585.1 Lentilactobacillus parakefiri | reverse complement strand
AACCAGTGAGGCCAATGCCAAGGATCTGCCCTTCGGGAAGAACTCGCGTAAAAGGCCGTTAGTGTTCTCATTGGTTCCGCGTTCCCATGGTGAATAAGGATGGGCAAAGTAGATGTCCGTTCCCTCGACTTGGCTCAAGCTTGAGAACTCGGCACCGTTATCAAAAGTAATGGTTTTAAAGTACTCAGTTCCATAGTCATATAAGGTATTCTGGAGGGCTTTCAAGCAAGTGTCGGCATGGTAATTGGGAAGTTTAA
>NZ_BDGB01000089.1 GCF_002157585.1 Lentilactobacillus parakefiri | reverse complement strand
CGGTACGTGGATTAAGACAAGTCAATAATGAATTAGGAATTATCTTGATGGCAGCAAATATGAATAAATTGGCCAAAATGATGGCCAATTTAACTCATATTTTTGGTTGGATAGAAAAACTGAGCCGCATCTTCCAGAGAAAGTGGAAAATGGGTTCTACAATATATGTTGTTGGTAATAGATTTTTATCTATTACTGATGACAGTTTTTTTATTTATCATTAGAATAAAAAAGCGGACATTTTGAGGTGTACCCCCAAAGTTAAAGTAAATATTTGCTTGTCTTTCCTAGGCGGCCCGGAGTCGATATTTTATCGG
>NZ_BDGB01000088.1:538-1648 GCF_002157585.1 Lentilactobacillus parakefiri | reverse complement strand
TGGGAAATCACCGGGGACTTGACGCCATTGGCAACCGGTTTTCAAGACATATAGGACCGCACAGAAGACCTCGTAGAGGTCATATTTTCGAGGCTTAGTTCGCTTACGAAAATTTTCTAAAGCTGGTCGAATTAATTCAAATTGTTGCCGAGTAATATTGCTGGGATAATTTTTCATAGCTTAAACTCGCTTTTTACATAGAAGTATATCAAAAATCATAGATCTTGGACAGCTTCTTAAAGACCCTGGAAAGCGCGGTTAAAAATCGAACCATTACTGGGGACCTGATTATCCATACGGATTTAGGATCACAGTATACCAGCGATGATTACAATCAACGTTTAACTGAACTACATATCCGCCACTCATACAGCCGTAAGGGTTGTCCGTATGATAATGCGCCAATGGAATCCTTTCACGCTTCCCTCAAAAAGGAATGTGTTTATCCAGTGCCGGTCTTTGAAGATTATGAAACTGCCGCTGCCGTCCTTTTTGAATATGTGCATGCTTTCTACAATAGGAAGAGGATTCACAGTTCACTGGGCTACCAGACCCCCTTACAAGTTGAAATTGCAACACTTACGAGCCAAATGGCTGCCTGATTTAATGCTTTCCAGGGTTCAAATAAGTTATTAATCGCGATTAATGATTTATTTGAGCTGTGGAAGGTAAACGCGGTTCTGAATGTCTCTTAAAATCTGTCTCAAATATTGACTTCAATCCACCATTAAACCTGTTGCAGTGTACATGGGCTCCTTTGCTAACTTTTTGTCCAGATTTTTGCCCCACATACCGAGCACTAGCTTCAGCTCTTAGAAAGATAGTATTATCGATCATTCCTAATAGATTTGAAGAGGTGTTTGAAAAAGTAGTTTGATTCATTTTATCCATCGCATCTATCATAGTGCCATAATCTATTCTATTAACAATATTAATTGTTTTGTCGTTATTTTGAGAGCGTAAAATATCTTGTGTAAATGCATAAAAGATTTCTGAATTGTATAGAAATAGGGAATGCCTTCCCTTATGATATTTAGTAACCACAGAAAACATCACAGGAGGCATTCCCCATGAATGAACTTACCACAGAAATTATCGCTGCACTAGCCC
>NZ_BDGB01000088.1:0-238 GCF_002157585.1 Lentilactobacillus parakefiri | reverse complement strand
AAAAGCAAGATTTGGACGAAGTTTTTGTCACCACCTCGAAATTGCGATTAACCAGCTGCTTCAAACCGAATTGGCAGAGTTTTTGGGTTACGAACGCTACTCATACGCTGGGATTAACACTGGTAATAACCGCAACGGCAGTTATGAGCGCTCGTTTGATACGAAGTACGGCCAACTTAACTTAACCATGCCTCGAGATCGCAATGGCCGGTTTGAAAATCATACCTTGCCAGCCTAC
>NZ_BDGB01000087.1 GCF_002157585.1 Lentilactobacillus parakefiri | reverse complement strand
CCGTAAGAAATCGGCAATGTGAAAGGCATCAACGGTATCGGTCTTATCATCATCAAATAACTTACTGTAACGGTGCGTCCCTTTAGGATTCAAGGTGACCACAGTCACGTTTAACTGATTAAGGCGATCATCTTGTTCAAAGAACAAGGTTGGGTGGAAATTATAAACTGAGGTTGCTTCCATGCCGATAATAATTTGGTCAGCTTGCTGAGACCGCTTTAAAATCTCATC
>NZ_BDGB01000086.1 GCF_002157585.1 Lentilactobacillus parakefiri | reverse complement strand
TTCTTTGTTCGTTGCTTCATCGAGGCCAATAATTTTAACGCTTCATTTTTGATGCGTAACTCTCGGTTCTCAGCTTCTAATTGTTTAAGACGATTTTGTTCCGGAGTGAGTTTCTTCTTGGTTGACCGCTTCTTAGTCGGTTTCTTTCGTTTGTTTGTCATTTTGGGTTTCCGTCCTTTTGATATAGACAATAACCCATTTGGCCCTTCATTGCGATAAATCTTTTTCCATTGGTAAATCTGAGCAGTCCCGAGATAGCCGAACTTAGCAGCGATTTGCGTATAGGAAGCATTGTTAGTAATTGCCCATCGGGCAAGGGCAACTCTAAAATCAGGCGTTACTTGAGGCGGATCCAATAGGATATTCGG
>NZ_BDGB01000085.1 GCF_002157585.1 Lentilactobacillus parakefiri | reverse complement strand
CGTGAGCAGCCATTCAATGACCTTCATCAAGCTGATTTCTGAATTCCGGCGATAATTCACCAACTTGGTGAGTTTAGATCGACCAATGAGGGAAGTAAATTGATGAACAATATTGTGAAGCTCGTTTTCTGTATTTTTTTGTCTTATAATATTCATGACGTAAGTCTCCTTTGTATCTTGGTTTTGGTCGACTAAAGTATACAACGCAGGAGAGCCTGTGTTTATTTTTTT
>NZ_BDGB01000084.1 GCF_002157585.1 Lentilactobacillus parakefiri | reverse complement strand
AATTCCGGCGATAATTCACCAACTTGGTGAGTTTAGATAGACCAATGAGGGAAGTAAATTGATGAACAATATTGTGAAGCTCGTTTTCTGTATTTTTTTGTCTTATAATATTCATGACGTAAGTCTCCTTTGTATCTTGGTTTTGGTCGACTAAAGTATACAACGCAGGAGAGCTTGCGTTTATTTTTTTGCCAAAAAAGCCAATAACCACACGCCTTTGGCGTGATTATTAGCTTTCAAGTTTCAGGTATTAACGTAAAAAAGCCGGGGATCTCCCCAGCTTAGCTGATTTTGAAATGTAAATAATTTGTTAAAAGTTGGTCACCTTGAGCCTACTTAATTGGTTGTTCTGTCTTCGTCTTTCACAATTGGAAAGTTGACGGTAAAAGTCGCCCCAACTCCCCGCTGACTCTTCACATCAATTGTGCCGCCGACTGCATCCACCATTTCTTTAACGATTGAAAGGCCTAAACCGGTACCACTCACCTTCTGCTTGGTTCGAGAATCATCAGCGCGATAAAACCGTTCAAACAACCTGGAAATGTCCTTTTGAGCGATCCCAATTCCGGTATCGGCAACCTGCAGCTGCCAATAACTGTCATTTTCACTGTAGGAAATATCGACCTCACCACTCGGGCGATTATATTTAATGGCGTTACTGACCAAATTCCGTAAAATTCGCGTTAACGTGGTACTATCGGCAGTTACTTCAACGTGTTCGGCAACTTGGTTATGAATCGCCACCTGATGATTATCGCTCATTGATTTGTAAGATGCCAATTCTGCATCAATGAAATCATGTAATGGCAATGGTTTGTAATTGTAGTTGGTGCCATTTTGGATATGTGAGATGGTCAAAACGTCTTGTACCAAGGAAGCCAGCTGATCACTCTGCTGGTCGATAATTTTCAAAAATTCCACCAGACTTTTCTTGTCATCCATCGCACCACCAAGTAAGGTTTTTGTAAACCCAGAAATAGCAGTAATCGGTGTTTTCAGCTCGTGACTGGCATTTCTTAAAAAGTCAATCTGCATCTGTTTAACATTAATAATATCTGAAATATCATACATAATAACTAAGATATGAAAATCATTTTCCAATTGATTAAACACAACGCTGGTATCCCACGTAACTGCCGCCGCTCCAACACTTTGAACTTCTTCTTGCTGGGACTTATGGCTGCTATAAACATTTTCAATTAGCGAAAGCAGTTGATAGTTGCGAATGTCTTGAGTGTAGGGATGGACTTGGGTCAAAATCTCCCGTCCCAACATCGTTGACATTTTATGGTTAGCAAAAATGACATCATGGGTTGAATCAATGACCATGACGCCAACCGGCAAACTAGAAAGAATTGTGATCAGCTCCGCGTTGCTGTTACGAATGCTTTTACCCTCGTCCTGCTGGCGGCTTTGAAGTTCATTTAACTGATCGGAAACGCCCTTGAGTGGGTTATCGGGTTCAACAAATAACGGCACGGCCGGCTGGTGATGAACAATGTTTTCTGTCATCACCTGAAGTTGTTTGAGCAGCCTATCATGCTGTCGGTATTGAAAAACGAGGATGATGCCTGCAATCGCATCAGCTAATGCCACTAGAAGGGCCAGATCGGACCAGCCCGAATCTCCAGTCGTAAAACCATAAAAAAGCACGGCCAAGGTGGCAATGCTTAGGATAACAACGGTTAAAACTTGCTTATAAATTTTATTCAGTGTCATCATCCCCCGTAGAGAACTCATAACCAAAACCACGAACGGTCCGTAAATATTTCGGCCGTTTCGGGTCTGGTTCAATCTTTTCACGAAGATGGGCAATCTGAATATCAACCATCCGACTTTGACCCGAGTAGTCAAACCCCCAAACCCCTTGGAGCAACTGGTCACGACTCAATACCTGATTTTCATGGCTGACCAAATACTGCATCAATTCAAACTCCTTAGGGGTCAACTTCAAGTTTTTCGAATTGGCACTCACCCGGTATTTTTGGTGGTCAATGGTAAATGGACCCGTTGTTTCAACATTTTCGGTTGATTTAGCCATCGAGCCTTCAGTCGCGGCACTTTTTTCGTACCGCCGGAGAACTGCATTGATCCGAGCAATAACTTCTCGGGGACTGAAGGGTTTGGGAATATAGTCGTCAGCACCCATTCCAGGCCAAAAACCTTATCAAACTCGGTATCTTTTGCGGTTAATAAAATAACCGGCGTGTCATTTCTGTCCATCCGCAGCTGCTTGAGGACTTCTTCGCCGCTCATCTGCGGTAGCATCAAGTCCAGTAGAACAATGTCAAATTGACCAGTTTCAGCCATCGAAAGTGCATTGACCCCGTTGGTAGCACTCTGCACCTCAAAATTGGCTTGTTTTAAGTTATATTCTAATAAAGTCACAATTGCTGGTTCGTCGTCGACTACAAGCACTTTTTTCACGATAGTCCTCCTAATGACTAAGCTGGGTATACGTTTTAACCCCAATTTCATGTGGTGAATTCTTAAAAATCGCCGATTCGGTTATCTTCAGCTGATCGTTTCGATCGCGAACCTTAAAACGACAATAAGTTGAATTAGTACTAAGTGCACGATAGAAGGCATCTTCATCGGTGACCGGGATGCCGTTGACTTCAAGAATCACATCACCCACTTTAAGGTCCATCTTGGCAGCTGAGGTTTCCGGCTGAATACCGATTACTCTCACCCCGTCCATGACCTCACTATATTCAAACGATTGTTGGCCATCCCGATGTTTAGCAAGCCAAAGGATCAAATAGTAACCCAACAACAGCACGATAATAGCGGGCAAAATGAGTTGCGGCACAAAATAACCAACAATTGCCAATCCGACGCCAACGCCTGCCAACAGATAAATTGAGTGACTCATTACTTTGAGTAAGGTCCTTGGAACACTTCTTCGAACCGTGAACTTGAGTCCAATTAAAATTGGGACTAGGAGCATCGCATAAAAATGATTGTTGACTTGAAATAGCGGCATCATTGGCAAACTGGTATGAAGCCAGTCGCCTGGCACAAACAAGAAGAACGGAAAGATTGTTAGCTCATTAAATTTATAAACAGCTGTCTTGTTGTTTCGTTGGTTGCGAACCAGCGTGGGCGAATCAAACCGCCCGCCATTGATGTTCACAAAAACGGCGGTTGTCAAGATAATGACTACAAACAAAATAAGCACATTAAGTGGGGCGACGGTTGTGGAATTGATCCCCAGTTCGTGAAACCAGTGAGTAATGGGTTTAAATTCTGCAATGGTTGGGACGGACAGAGTGAGTACACTGGCAATCCCAGCGGCCGTTATTGACAGCAGCCACCAAGGAATCAACGTGAGTGAAACCAGCAGCAGGCCCTCATAAATGATTAACCATTCCAGTGAGATACTCAAAAAGCCACCTAAAACAACCGATGCCAGAATACCAAAAATCAACCCCATCCGAACAAAATGACGATTCTCATAAAAATCGTCATAAATGGCGGAGTTGAAAATCCCCCGTTCCTTCTTAAGCCGATTTGTATGAATTAAATAACTACGGATAATGCCAATCCATAGGGCAGGTTGCAAGCCGTAAAAACCACAAGCAATTAAAAATTTCATTATGTCTTCCTCGTCAATAATTATAAGGCTAGTATATCATTTATTGGCGGCTGATTTAAGTTGATTTGAAAAGTCACCACTCGTCTTCACGATGCCACCGCAAGGAAAATGGGCCTAATCTTCCAGTCCGTGTTCTGAACGATAGCGGCAATAAAAGAGATTGAGACGAAAGGCGCTTTGATCCCAGAATTTAACAAATAAAGGTTCTACAATATCTGTTGTTGGTAATAGATTTTTATCTATTACTGATGACAGTTTTTTTATTTAGCATTAGAATAAAAAAGCGGACATTTTGAGGTGTACCCCCAAAG
>NZ_BDGB01000083.1 GCF_002157585.1 Lentilactobacillus parakefiri | reverse complement strand
TGCCGAGTTCCTTAACGAGAGTTCACTCGCTCACCTGAGGATTCTCTCCTCGACTACCTGTGTCGGTTTGCGGTACGGGTAGTTGATGACTCACTAGAAGCTTTTCTCGGCAGTGTGACGTCAGTTGCTTCCCTACTTAAATTTCGGTCCTAATCACCACTTGTCAACCCGCCAAAAAGCATTTGACTCTTTGACTGACTCGTGGCTTGAACATCCGTTTCCAGCTGGATGCACAACTTAGCCTCCTGCGTCCCTCCATCGCTCAAACATCATCAACTAGTACAGGAATCTCAACCTGTTATC